>DAHVTM010000070.1:0-35952 GCA_027324195.1 Gammaproteobacteria bacterium
TTCTGTGTATCGACCTTGCGATGAACCCAGTCTGACGCCAAGTCTTTCAGGTCGACTGTGCGCTGCGAGAGATCGTGGGGCGCTTCGTATTCAATCATCGACTGCGGCGGGAGCAAGGTAGGATCGGTGACGTGCATGCGCTTCTCGAGCGCCGCCAATGAGGGCGCAGTGGCGCAATAGGAGACCGGCCGGCCGGCCGTGTTCCAACGCCCGGAATGGAGCAACCCATAGCCCCCAGTGAAATCGCGCGAGCGCCGGGCACTTAAGAGGCGCCACAAGCGCATTCAGGCCGCCGCGCCCCAGTCGATCTTCGCAAGGATTTCCTCGACCAAGCGCGCACCCGCCTCGGTTCGAGCCCAGTCCAATGGGGCAGTGCTGCTCAGCTCGCCCAGGGGCTCGCGGAGCCACCGGTTGGCCCGATCTGTATCGGCGAAGACGTCTTCCGCCAAGGCCTGCACACGCGCCATTCGCACGAGACGGTCCGACTCCTCCACGGTGAGGCGCTCCTTCTTAGCCTCACGGTGCCGTCGGGTGCGAGCGGGTATGATGAACTGCTGAATCTCCCCCTCCGAAAACAGACCCTGACGCTGAACATGCGCAAGCGCTCGCAGGGGGATGCGGTGCGATACCGCCCGTGCCAGGTCCGCAGCGGAAGCGATCTCGGCGCCCAGCGTGCTCTTGCCGCCAAGCTTTTCGTAGACGGCCGTCACCACCGGCTCTCTGCTTCGCATCAGTCTGGTACCTTCTCAAGGTCGGCAAGTTGCCTAGTTTTACACGGGCAGATTGCCGCAAGAAAGCACCGTTGGTCTGTGGGAATTTTTCGGGAATCACTGGTGCGCGGTCGTGCTTTGTCGTGACAAGTGCAACGGACGCCCTGCGGTGGGTCTACGAAAATATAAATAGAAACAGAGTGCTACGAATGGCCGATTTGGGGATGTTCATGCCCGACCAAATTTGACCCCATCCGGGCCCAATTGGGCAGTGTGCCAGGAATGTGTCGAGTTCGGATTGGGTGTGCCGTAATTGTGCGTAAGCGTCCAATCACGACAGGCTCGCTTGGAGGTTGACCGGAACGGATGATCAGGCTCGAAGCGGCAACGGTCCGAGAAAATATCCGCATCCCCCGTGGGTCACTTTACAGTCGGCGGTAACAGCAACCCGACCCGACCTCTGGTTCGTCTTCATATGAGGAACGAATTTCAACTGCATCCGAATACGCCCATTTGTGCCATCACAGTCCGCTCGAACGCGGCGGCTGGACATCGCGGCAATACCAATCCCAGGCGTGCACATCTGATCCCAAAAATGCTTGCAACACACACCCCGCCTCATTGGCCTCGGTGGCTCCCCACTTCTCGACATCACTGGCTCTATACGAGCGTCGTGAAATCGGAAATGCTCTCGGCCATGAAGCGGTGCACATTCAATCATGCAGGATTGGAATTTTCGTATCTCGATAGCGGAGGTTGCGGTGACGCATTACTGGCGTTGCATGCGCATTGGATGGAGGCAGCGACCTATTCTCCGCTCGCAGTTGCGCTGGCGCCCGAGTGGAGGCTCGTTGCCCTGGATCAGCGTGGCCATGGCTACAGCAACCATGCCGCGTCGTACACGAGGAACGACTATATTGAAGACCTGTCTGCCCTTTTTCGCCACCTTGGACTGAACCGGGCCGTGCTTCTGGGAAATTCCCTTGGCGGCGTCAATGCCTACCAGTTCGCGGCGCGGTATCCGAGCATGGTGCGCGGGTTGATCATTGAAGATATCGGGACGGAAATCTCCGTTGACGTCGAGTTCATACTGAATTGGGGGGGAACTTGTCGAACTAGCGACGAGCTGGAGGAGAAGATCGGCGCGCGGTTGTTACCGTACCTCCGCGAATCCTTTCGGGAGACATCCGAGGGGTGGCGCTTGGCCTTCGACCCTTACGAGTTGCAGGAATCCCAGCGACAATTGAACGGCGACCACTGGCGCGACTGGCTGGCAAGCGATTGCCCCGCGCTCGTGATCGGGGGGCGGGAAAGCCGGGTCACGGCACGGACCCATCTCGAGAGCCTGGCACGACGCCGCCGGAATACTGAACTGAAGATCGTTCCCGGTGGCCACGTTGTGCACCAAGACTGCCCAGACAGCTTCGCGGACGCCGTGCGGGAATTTCTTCGCAATCTGCCTCGCGATGACCGCGGGCGCACCGCGGAACTCCAGGATTAGGACGCAGGCACAGGCCGCAGCGGGTACGGCCTGTGCCTGACGACTCGGTCCGGACACGGCGCCGGCCAATTGCCGCCTGCGCGGAGTCTGCTCTACGGCCGATCGAGGCGGGCCGTGAAACAGCCCGGCCTTGCGTAGTGAGCGTGTATGTACGCCGTCTCCGGTCTCGCCAGAAGACGCCCGATGAGTCTGTCGACATCGGCGCCGGGCATGATCTCCGCATCGCAGAGCATTTCGCTGCCGTCAAAGGCGCGCCGCGAGAGGGTTCTCGTGCGGAGTGTCTCCCGCACTTCGTGGCGAGTCGAGTGCTGCACGACGGCTTGCGCGAATGCGTCGGAGCTCGAGGTCAAGGCTCCAGCGCCCTGGGCTTCCGCCCACGCGGAGGCGCAGAGCGCGAGTCCGAGCATGAGCAGCAGCAGCCCGCGCAGAGTCTTGCCGCGGGCGCGATGCCGAATGTCATCGAATCTCATGATGGACCATCGGCACTTCGATCTCGCGACCGTTGGCTGCGCACCAGTCGAGGTATGTCTGGCGCTGGACATGGACATCGGAGTAACCGATGACGGAATCGTCGTGATCCAGGTATTCCACCCTTCCGGTGAGATTGATGTGAACGACGCATGGCTCGTGGCCGACACAGCTCCAGCTGTCGATGTTGCCGGGGGGCTCATAGACGTACGTCCCCGGGCCGATCTCTTCGTGGGTATCGATGAGCTCACGCCGGCCGCTGAGAGTCAGCGAATGGACCTCTCCGGTGTGGCGGTGCCGGGCCACTACCGCGCCCGGCTGAAGCCGAAGCTGCAGCGCCCAGCCATTTCCGCCGAAGCGCAATGGACGCCACTCGATGCCGTCACGCAAGGCAAGCCATGGCATTTGCTGGGCGCACACGGGAAATTCCGCTCTGGTGCGCGTTGGCACCGCGCATTTCCACGACGCACTCGACTCAAAGGGTTCACTGGGGGGCATGACTCCTCCTGACGGCAATCTCGCTTCGCGGGCGGAAGGTTCGCCGAATCCGCGGTACCATGGAGGCACCAGTTACGGCTATTTTCATGGAACCACTTGTCCCTTTTGCCATCGAGGTTCCGCAGCGGGGCTCGCGTCAGATCATTCGGGCACTGCACCAGCAGTTCCAGCGCGCGATCCTGGAGGGCCGGCTGCATCCCGGCTTGCGCCTCCCGTCTACTCGCGGGCTCGCCAGCCAGCTCGGTGTTTCCCGCAATGCCGTGCTGGCGGTGTACGACATGCTCCTCGCCCAGGGCTACCTCACGGCCAAGGGTGGCGCCGGAACATATGTCGCGACCTCGTTGCGCTCCTTGCCCAAGCATCGGGGCGCGCGATCGCGCGGAGGGGATCCGCGGATAGTGCCGGCATGGCATGCGGCAAAGGCGAGCGTTGGCGGGGCGCCCAACCTTCGCTGCGATTTTCGTGTTGGCATACCCGACGTGCGTCAGTTCCCCGCCGAGGTGTGGCGCAGGCTGTGGGTTCGGGAGCTGCGCAAGCTGTCGCGCGCCAGCGCATGCTACGGGGAGCCGGAAGGCTCGCCCGCGCTGCGCCAAGCGATCGCGGCGCACGTTTCCTTCGCGCGCGCCGTCAGTTGTAGTCCCGAGAGCATCATCGTCACCTCTGGCGCACAGCAGGCGTTCGATTTGATCGCAAAAGTGCTGGTCTCGCCGAAGCAGACCGTCGTGGCGGTGGAGGACCCCGGCTATCCGCCGGCGCGGAAGCCATTCGAGGCCGCCGGAGCGCATGTGGTCGGGGTGCCCGTGGACGGCGAAGGGCTCGTCGTCGACGAGCTTCCCGCACGAGCCCGAGTCATTGTCACTACGCCCTCACACCAGTTTCCTCTCGGCATGGCGCTATCACTGGAACGCCGCCTCGCGCTCCTGGAGTTTGCGCGCGACACGGGTGCCGTGATCGTCGAAGACGATTACGACGGGGAGTTCAGGTATCTTGGCAGACCGCTCGACTCCCTGCAGACGCTGGACCGGTCGCAATCAGTGTTTTACGTCGGAACGTTCTCCAAGAGTCTTTCCCCGGACCTGCGTCTCGGATTCGTGGTCGCCCCGGAATGGGCCCGTGATGCAATCGCGAGAGCCAAGCGTGCCAGCGACTGGAATTGCCCCACGCTGGCGCAGGAGGTGCTGGCCAATTTCATCTCGGGCGGCCACCTTGCTCGCCACCTAAGACGGATGCGCAGAGTCTACGGGGAGCGCCGCAGGCTGCTGTTGGGGGCTCTGGCGCGATACCGCGCATCCGACTTCAAAATCTATCCGTCGGAAACCGGCATTCATATCGCCGTGGGGTTGCCCAGACGAGTGCCGGCGGAGCAACTGGCGCTGCGCGCCGCGGAATGCGGAATTGCGGTGCAGCCGCTCGGTCCTTACGGTCTGGGCCACAGGCCCGCCGGCATCGCATTCGGGCTCGGGGGAATAGTTCCTGAGGTTATCGATGGCGCCGTGCTCCGACTGGCCGAACTCGCATCCCGCCTGCGAGCCGGCACGCAACGCTATTGAATCCCACGTAAATACGTGACGCGTACAGCAGAGTTCAACCTGCTTGCAAAACACTTGCCGAAATTCTCGTAGACCGGTGGCATGAGCAGGATCTGACCGGTGATTTCGAGCGCATTCAGCCACTCGGCAATCGTCGGTACCGAAACACCGAGGGGTCAGGCCAGCTCCGTCTTATTGAGCAATGTGCCGCAGCATGACGCGAGCTCCGCGCGGAAACGGCGATAGGTCGCAAGAAGCCGCACGACGGTGATTGCGCGGATATCTCGCTCGAGATATGTTTATACGAAGGAACGAAACCACAATTGCGCGGCGGGGGGCCGCGTCACGATTCCTGAATATCCGCCCCGTCGTACGCTCACTTTGGCAGACTCCGTGGTCGACAAAGGCAACCGCTGCAATACGGCCGCACGACCTGCCATCGACTCGGCCACGCCTTGCATGAAGGGCACTTCCTGGGAACCGACCAGCAGCCATTGGCCGCGACGGCTCGCGGCGTTGTCGATCCGAGAGCGTACGTAATTGAGAAGTCAGGGGGTATTCTGGATCTGTTCCAGTATGCCGGGCGTCGTCAGTTCCTTGAGAAAGCCGCGAGGATTGGCGCGTACGCGGGCAATGACATCAGGGTCTTCCAGCAAAGAGGGCTGCTGATCGCTAAGTCATGTTCCTCGGACAGCGACATCCGCAGCGAGATGTTCTGTGTCTCCACGTGACATTCATTTGGACACATCCTCTCCGCCTGGACCGGCGCGAGCATACCCTTACCCGGCGCAGCTCTTCGATAACCATTGCCTCCCGAGAGCCAGATAGTACAGCTCGAGCCCTCATGCGCTCGCTGCCCGCATCAGGGTCTTGCGCCCTGGCCACCCATCTCCCATGGATTCGCCACCGGCACGCCAGCCGCAGCAAACGGCGCCGTATCGCGGGTGGCCACCGTAAATCCATGCATCGCGGCGATGGCGGCGATCTGGTCGTCAGCCATGAAGATCGCCCGTCCGGCTGCTCGGGCTCGGTGGACACCTCCCGCGTATATCGTCGCCGCCTGCTGATCGAATGACAGAACGCGCGCTCCAAAGAGTGTCGACAAATGATCGCTGAGTGCGCTGGCGAGTCCCGCCTTGGGCTTTCGGTCGCGCAGAACTTCCACCCCAAGAAGCAGTTCTGAGAGGCTGATCGACGTGAGATACAACGTCTCGACGATCTGGTCATGTAACCACGCCTGCACGCCATGATGACCATCAGGCTTCATGGGCTCAGAGACGACGTTGGTATCGGGAATTATCACTCGCAAGAAGCCGCCCGCGGAGAGATCTCATCACGGGTGATGTGAAGGTCGAGTCCACCAAAGCGCTACCCGAAAGCGGCGAGTGCTGAGCCGATCTTGACTCGCCCCTCGGGCCGCACCGCCTCCTCCAGGATTACTCGGATCTCTGCCTCCGTACTCCGACCATGCTGCGCGGCTCGCACGCGGAGCGCGCATAGGGCGTGCAGGAAGGGCCCAAATCGCCTGAACCCGACCAGAGTAATCCATGCGTTACGGCCAGCTCACCAACCCACTGGCCTGCGGTGTGTTCCGTGCAATTCCACTCCACGCCCTGCACCAGCTGAATTTCCACAACGCCGCGCCCTCCGTCGCCGGCCCGGTCGGTGGACGCAGGGGCGAGATTTCGGCGCGGTGACGGCCTGCGAACGTGCGCAGTGCCGGCGTTCGGCAGTCCGACGATGTGCCATCACAAGCGCCGCCGCGCTCCACCACAGCGCCACTGACTCCGGGCCACCGCCGTACTCGAATTTCCGGATCCACCCCGCCGTCTTTTTTGAGATGCTCGTCAAGCAAAGGAGCGTACGCAATGCGGGCCATGCGGTGCCTGCCGTAAGGTTGATACCAAGCTGGTGATCTGCGGCGACACCGCCGTGCGGCAATCAAGAGGACCACCGGTCAGGATCCATCCCTCGGCAACACACGGTGCCGCACGGGCACCAGAACTTCGGGCATCACGAATCGCCGCGAACGCTCCGGGTGGCGGCATGATGACAGCAACAGATGTAGGCGTCATGGAATGATCACTGTGAAGTACAAAGTCGAAAACGGCGGCCTCAACGAGGATCGCATACTCATCGAACAGCGTGACAAGCGGACCCTTGCAATCGTCTGTGATGGCGCAGGCAACGGCGGCCGCGGAGGGCTTGCCGCCGATCTCGCGATCGGCGAACTCAGGCGGATCTGGCAGTCGGGATTTGTAGACTGGGTGCGCGCGCTACTCGCGGTCGATCAGTTGCTTAAGAGCCAGGCGCAGGGCGGCGAGACAACGTGTGTTGCCGTTGAGGTATCAGACGATGGCCTGTGCCGAGGGGCCAGCGCCGGTGATTCAGGAGCCCGGATGATCTCCCGCAGCACTCCGGTGCGGGACTTGACGGCACACCAGGAGCGCTCGCGGCTGGGCTCCGGCCGAGCCCACCCCGCGATGTTCAGGGCGCAGCTGACAGGCAAGCTGCTTCTGGCCACTGACGGGCTGCTCAGGTATACGAGTGCCGCAGACATTCGTGCCTGCGCGGCCAACGGCGTCGAAGCGCTTATCGACAGCGTGCGCCTAAGGAGCGGCGGGTTGCAAGATGATGTAGCGGTAATTCTCCTGGAGTGTTGCCCTGTGAAGACTCCGAGCGTCGGCGCGTCATCGCGGTAACTCCAAAAGAGATTTCATTGCCTCACGTAACGTACGGGGTGATTCCATGCCTAGGCAGAGCATGACCGCAAAGCCACGGGTGCCTAATAAATTCGTGGCAGTAACGCTAACTTTGATGATTGCCTTTGGTACGTGGGCATCCCTCGCATGGGCTCTGAGGATATGGCTTCAGCACCTATCTTATGGAGCCGCAATCGTGGCCGTCGCGGCAGGCGCGCTTACGATCTGGACTGTTTCATTCCTCGCCGAAGAGCTGCGTTGGCGACTCGTCGGAAAGTCGATCGAGATCGATGGTGCACTTTGGCTGTTCAGGGAGAATCACTTTCCGACACAGAGAAAATCTCCCGGTTACGGCGGTTATGCGCCGGACCAAGTCATCGACATCTATCTTCGTGACATTCAGGACGATGGAAGAGCGAGCCCAGAAACCAGAATGGCGGCAGCACGGCTCGGTGAAAACATTTTCATGCATGAAGCACGCGGCATGTCATTCGGCAGGCGCCGGCGAGCCGCTTTGAATGCGGCACTTAATATCCACGCGCCTCGCGAGAATGCGCCGCAGTAACGCGGCCAGACGAACCGTCTGTCAGGCAAGTCCCAAGTCATGCGACAACGCCAGTTGCGGAAAAATTTCCGACAAACTGGTAAAGAATTGGGAATCGATCGGTTCGTGCAATCCGCTCATTTGGCTCGCCGCGGGAAACGCTATCGTCCATCACGCAGCAGCCAGCGGCGCCCGGGCCCGATGTCGGCCACCTGATAGGCGTCGCCAGCCAATCCGAATCACGCATTTCCCTGCCCGCCCCAATACTTGTAAATCAGTCAACTTTATCCTAAGCTTCCATTTGCGATATCGGATTTTTTAACACTAACAGCACATTCGCAAAACTTTCCGAAAGGATTCTTACCCATGACCGTCCGCAGCCGCTCGTTGCGAAATCTGCATTCCGCCACCGTCGTGGGCGTGCTCGGGCTCATGACACTTGCCCTCACCCCGCGGGCTCATGCTGGACCCATCAATACCATTGGAACCGGCACCACCAGTATCAGCTATAGCGGCAGTATCGTGGATTACACTGTGCTCAACACGGGAGCCTATAGCATTACCGCGTTCGGCGCGCAGGGCGGGAGTATCGGTGCCTACGCCGGCGGCCTTAATGCCAAGGTCAGCGCTGACTTCATGCTCACCGCCGGAAGCGTTCTAGACATTCTGGTGGGTGGTCAAGGCGCGGCCGGGGTCGTCAACGAATTCGGTGGCGGTGGCGGCGGTGGCAGTTTCGTCGCCGAAGCGAACGGCACGGCG
Organism: Gammaproteobacteria bacterium; assembly: GCA_027324195.1. GTDB lineage: Bacteria > Pseudomonadota > Gammaproteobacteria > Steroidobacterales > Steroidobacteraceae > 13-2-20CM-66-19. Next base: position 8,712 of record DAHVTM010000070.1, read on the forward strand.
ACACCGACGCTGTTGGCCGCAGCCGGCGGCGGCGGCGGTGCGTTCGATGCGAGTTTTGCCGCTGGCAGCGGCGGTACTGCGAACTACTTACCCAACGGTACGAGCCCTGGTGGCGGGTCCGCGGGTAACGTGGGCGGGACCAATGGCAGTGGTGGCAGTGCGGATGAAGTGCTGGCAGGCGGCGGCGGCGGCGGCGGCTTTTCGGGCACTGGTCAAAACGATCCCAATGGCAGCGGGGCCTTGGGTGGCTTGAGCTTCACAGCTTATCTTGCGGGTCAAACCAGCAGCTATGGCGGCGGATTTGGGGGCGGCGGGGAAGGTGCGGGCCTGTTTGGGACCACCGGCGGCGGCGGGGGCGGTTACAGCGGCGGCGGCGCGGGTGGGAATGGTTATATTTCCGACGCCGGGGCAGGCGGAGGCGGAGGCGGTTCATTTCTGGCCAGCGATGCCACCAACCCCGTGGTGGCGGCCGGAATGCCCGCTTTATATCCAGGCTCCGATGGGAATGGTTTTGTAACGTTCACGTTTCTGTCATCGCCTGCGACCTCCGTACCTGAACCGGGTCCTCTCCTGTTGCTCGGCACCGGCCTAATTGGCCTGGGGGCCGTTATGCGAAAAAAGCGCGGACGTGCCTAATCAGCCGCAATGACGATGGCTTTTCGTGGTCTTGTCCGTGCCGGTCATTTGTCTCGTTCGGGCGGGTTTGGCGGGGTTTAGAGTAGGCCAGGACGCAAAGGAAATTCCCCCCGCCAGGACCGCGGCGGGCATCCTTGCAACGCTTTTACCGCGCGCCGGGAGCAGAACCGCTTCTTAAAGGCTGATGGAAAGCCCGGTCCGCGAGGCGGCCGCACCGGTCAAAATGGCGTCGGTAGAATTTCTCGAGCAGCAGGCCGAACGGCTCGACGCCAACCCCGTCAGCCGTTCTTCAGCGAAGCTCTAGGACAGCGCCCAATCCGACGGCAGCCACACCCGCCGCGCTCGGCGAAGCCGCGGGATGTACTCGATCGCTACGCTTGCGGCCGAGGGTTTTGCTCAGCGCCGCGCACGTCTTACGCACATCGACTAGGTCTTCAGAGTCACCCCGGACCAATACCTTTTGCGCAGACGCTTGCACCCCACGCGGCTGCACGAGCCCAGCAGAGCCATCGCCACGGTGACGCTCGAGGGTGGCTTTGAGGATTTCTCGACCTTCAACCGCCGGTTCCGGCGCGCGTCCGGCCTGACAGCGAGCACCTTTCGTGCGCAATGAGCCGCCACACAGTGATGCCGGGCCGCAACCACCGGTACTCTCGGGCCGAGGCTGTGAGGGCGGATGGTCGTGCGTTTGCTCTCCTGCAGAGGACAGGTCGATCGATCGCCAGACCCCTGGCCTCGCCGCGATGTGCGACTACATGGTCGCAATTTTGTCCTGGATTGGGATGAAGAGCGCTCGTGGGGTGATGTTCAGACGGCGAAGCAGGAACTGAAGCGGTGCAGGAGAGATAGACTCGGGCGGCCGTGACCTGAGGGCAACGACGGCGCGCCGAGCCGACTGCGCCCGTGCGACGCGGCATACCACTCGACTCCCGTGGCACCTGTTTGCGAAGCCCAGCGCAGCGCTCAAGCTCCAGGCAACGCCGACACGCTACAGCGCGGCGCCACAGCGTGATATGCTGCACTGCTCTGCCTTCTCCACGCGCGTCTCGCGCACCCCTCAATCCAATGAGCTTCGCGGGCCTCCAGACCGCGCCCACGGAGACTATGAAAGTTCCCAAAGACCTGCAGCCGTTGCTCGATGACGGTGTCATCGATGAAGTGGTCCGTTCGCTGAAAAGCGGCAAGGAAGCGACTGTGTATCTCGTGCGCTGCGGGACGCAGCTGCGCTGCGCGAAGGTGTATCGGGACATGTCTCAGCGCAGCTTCCAGCGGCGTGCGCAGTACCAGGAAGGCCGCAAAGTCCGCGGCAGCCGAGAAACACGCGCCATGAGCCGCGGCACGCGTTTCGGCCGTCGGGAGCAAGAGCACGAGTGGAAGAACGCCGAAGTCGACGCCTTGTATCGACTGGTCGCTGGCGGCGTGCGAGTCCCACAGCCCTTTGGCTACTTCAACGACGTGCTAATCATGGAACTCGTCACGGACGCCGCGGGAGATCCAGCGCCGCGGCTCGCAGAAGTGCACCTCCCGGCCGATGTGGCACAGACGTATCACGCCTTCCTGATGCAGCAGATCGTGCGCATGCTGAGCCTGGGCCTCATCCACGGCGATCTTTCGGAATTCAACATTCTGCTCGCCCCGGAAGGACCGGTCATCATCGACCTGCCGCAGGTCGTCAACGCCTCGGGGAACAATGCGGCGTTTGCCATGCTCGAGCGCGACGTCAACAACATCAGATCCACACTCGGCCAGTTCGCCCCGGAGTTGCTGCAAACCGAGTTTGCCCGGGAAATGTGGGCACTGTACGAAACGGGCGAGCTGCACGCCGACACTCGCCTCACGGGCTTGGTCGTTGCGGAGGAGCTTGCCCCCGATCCGGACAGCGTAATCCAGGTGATCGAGGACGCACGTGACGAAGCAATCCGCCGGCGCATCAGCCGGGAAGAACGAGTCAATTAATCCCATGAACGACGAACAGAAACTGCCCAGCTTCAGCGAGCTCGGCCTGAGCGCGCCGATCCTCGCGGCGCTGGCTGCGGTCGGCTACGAAACGCCCTCCCCGATCCAGGCGCAGACCATCCCGCTGCTGCTCTCGGGCTCGGACCTGCTCGGACAGGCGCAGACCGGTACCGGCAAGACCGCCGCCTTCGCACTGCCGATCCTCGCCCAGATCGATCTGTCGCAGGCCGCCCCGCAGGCGCTCGTGCTCGTGCCGACTCGCGAGCTCGCCATTCAGGTCGCAGAGGCCTTCCAGCGCTACGCGGCGCATCTGCAGGGCTTCCACGTACTGCCGCTCTACGGCGGCCAGAGCTACGTGCCGCAGCTGAAGGGCCTCAAGCGCGGCGCGCACGTGGTCGTGGGCACCCCCGGGCGGGTCATGGACCATATTACCCAGGGCACGTTGAAGCTCGACACGCTCCGGTTCGTCGTCCTCGATGAGGGCGACGAAATGCTGCAAATGGGTTTCGTCGACGCGATCGAGTGGATCCTGCAGCAGGCCCCGGCACAGCGGCAGACTGCGCTGTTCTCGGCCACGCTGCCGCCGGCGATCCGCCGCATCGCACACACCCACATGCGCGATCCGGCTCAGATCACGATCCAGAATCGTGCCAGCACCGCACCGAAGATTCGCCAGCGTTACTGGCTGGTGAGCGGCCTGCACAAGCTCGATGCGCTCACCCGGGTTCTCGAGGCGGAGAGCTTCGATGCCATGATCGTGTTCGTGCGTACCAAGCTCGAAACGACTGAGCTCGCCGAGCGACTCGAGGCACGCGGCTTCAACGTCGCAGCGCTGCACGGGGACATCCCTCAGCAGCAGCGTGAACGCACGATTGCCCGACTGAAGGCAGGCCAAGTCGACATCGTCGTGGCAACGGATGTCGCGGCTCGGGGACTTGACGTCGAGCGCATTTCCCACGTCGTGAACTACGACATTCCGTACGATTCGCAGACGTACATTCACCGGATCGGCCGCACCGGCCGGGCGGGGCGCAATGGCGAGGCGATCCTGTTCGTCGCGCCGCGCGAGCGGAACATGTTGCGCATCATCGAGCGTGCGACGAAGCAGCCCATCGAGCAGATGCCGCTGCCGACGGTCTCGGAAGTCAACGAGCGGCGCATCCTCAAGTTCAAAGAGACTCTCGTGAACGCACTGCGCGGCAGCGAGGACAAGATCTTCCAGCCGATCATCGAGGAGATTGAGCGCGAGCAGAACGTCCCGGCTGCCGAAATTGCCGCAGCATTGGCCAGCCTGCTGCAGGGCTCCACGCCATTCCTGCTTTCGGCCAAGGCGCAAGAGCCGCACCCGACACATTCCCCGCACTCCTCAGCCGCCGAAGCGGGGCGCGACCGCGGCGGTGCTGCACGGGATCGAGAACCGACAGCACAGGCGCGAACCCACCACGGCACCAAGAAGGGCCTGCGGTTCGAGACCTTCCGCATCGAAGTTGGGCATAACCACGGCGTCCAGCCCGGGAACATCGTCGGTGCCATCGCGAACGAGGCGGGCCTCGACGGGCGCAACATCGGGCACATCGATATCCGCGACGATCACAGCTTTGTCGATCTTCCGGCGGGCATGCCGGAGGAGACGTTCAACGATCTGCAAGCCGTGCGAGTGCGCGGCGCCGAGCTGCGCATCAGTCGGGTCGCCTCGAAGTCCGGGGACTCTGAGCGACAGGCCCGACCGCACGGTGCCCGGCATGCACCCAAGCGTAAAGGAAAGCCCCCGCGACAAGCTCACCCGACAAAACATCGGGGCAAACCCGCGAGCCGATAGCGAAACTCGCGCCCTCAGCACTGCGCGGACGGACTCCGCGCGCCCTCCCATGGCCGAGCGATCTTTGACCCAGCGCCGGCCACGATATCGTTAAGCGAGCGACACGGCGCACCGTGCCGCTCGCCGCAGAAGCTGAGTCCCTGAGCGGGCACATTCACCGAGTCGGGCATTGCGGGCGCGCCGCCCGAACCTGGCGGTCTGCCGGGCCGCCAGGTTCGGGCGGCGCGGCAGACCGCCTACCGTCCTGCGACCGATTACCTGAATTTCCGTTCAGGTGGATGACAGGAATCCGTCAGGTTTCCCGGTTAGTCTTCTTGTCACCGACGCGGGCGGGCGCACACACCAACGCCCTTGTGCCGGCATCAAACCGAAAACCCATTCCGAGGGCTTTGACTGATGAAGAAGATGATCGCAACGTTCGCTAGCGCGGCCATGGTCGCGCTAGCGGGGGGGACGGCTCTCGCCGCTTACATGCCGCCCATCGGCACGCCCGTCGTTGGCGCGCAGAGCTACGGACAGGACCTGGTCAACCGGGTGGTTGCCGCACACCACAACGTTTCCGAGCTGACGCTGTACATCACCTTGCCGGGCACCACGGCACCTCAGTCGATCGCCTCCACCAACGGCAGAACCGGCCTGCCTGCGCCCGCCCCTGCTGTGCGCGCATTAAGGCTCCGTCGAGGACAATTCCGCTATCACTCCGCAGAGCTCGATGCCGCTCTGCCCATGTTCGATGTATCAGGACATATCGCCGGGGTGATGACGGTCCGCCTCCGTGGTCACAGCCGCAAGGGGCTCGAGCTCGAAGCCATCGCGATTCGCCACTATCTGAAGCGCAACACGTCATTTGCGACCAATCTCGTGCAGAAGGCACTGTGGGACCCGAATCTACCGCTCAACTCCTATGCACAGAAGCTGGTCGATGCGGCGCTGGCGCGGCACCCGAACGTGCTGATCATGGCCATTCATGCCGCCACTCCCAAGAACTCCACTCCGGAAATTCTCGGCTCGAACATCGGACGGATCGGCAAGAAGGACGACAGCGACGATGCACGGGTGGTGAATCAGGGCAAGACCAATCTGGAGAACAACACCGATCTGCAGCGCTTCGAAGTGGAATTGCCGCTCAACGATGCCGCCGGCAAGCGTATCGGCGCCCTTGGCGTCGTATTTCCGCTGACCAAGGGGACGGATGAAAAGGCGCTGCACGAGGAAGCAATCCGCATCCGTAATGAGCTCGCCCGCCAGATCCCCTCGGCCGCCGCATTGGTCGATGTCGCACGATGAGCCCCGGGAGCATGACACCATGAGATTGAGACATTTCGGTCAGATCGCGATACTTGGGTGCCTCGGGCTCATGTCCACCGTGGCACTCGGCGCCAGCGCCAGCACGAGCAAGCCCCTCGTACTCCTCGGCCGTACGAACTTTCCCGGATATGACGGTGATGTCGATCATCTGTTCGCCGATCTGCAGGAGAACAAACTGTTTGTTGCCGCTGAAGATCACGGCACAGTCGAGGTCTTTGACCTCAGAAGCGGTCGGCTGCTGAAGACTCTGCGGACTTTCAAGACGCCACACGCGTTCTTTCTCGTTCCTGGAACACACCGCATCATCGTGACCGACGATGCCGGGCCGCGCATCATCGATGACAGAACCTATAAGGTACTCGGCTACCTGCGGCTGCACCCGAGCGCGGGCGCGGACAGCGAGTACTACGACCCTTCGACTCGTCACCTGTTCATCGTGTCAGGGGGTTCCGATGTGCATATGCGGCACTGCTGGCTGAGCGAGATCAACCCCTGGACGGGTCAGGTGCTGCGCCAGCACGAATTCGATTCCGCGCACGTCGAGGCGCTGCGAGCCGAACAGCGCGGGGGACGAATGTTCATCAACGTCGCCGACCGTAACGAAGTCGATGTGCTGAGCAAGAAGACGCTGAACGTCATTGCGCGTTGGCCCATACGCGGGGCGAAAACCAATCTCGCGATGTCACTCGATGACGCGCACCATCGACTCTTTGTCGTGACCCGCAATCCGACGCGGCTGTTCGTTCTCGACACGCGCAACGGCAGGACAGTCGCCACCGTAAACGTGCCGGCCATCAATGACGGAACGGACTTCGATGTTGCGCGCCAGCGTCTGTACGTCCCCGGGGCGGTTGGCGAGGTCGGCGTGGTCCAGGAGCTCAACCCGAATCATTACCGCGAGATCGCCCGTATCGCGAGTACCGCGGGCGCCAAGTCCTCGACGTATGTGCCGCAACTGAGCGAGCTGATTCTCGGCATCTCGCCGCAGTACAGCAAGCCTGAGGTCGCCGGGATCATGCGCTTCAGGGCGCACTGACCCCGACAGCCGATGCCGGGACGGCGGCCGCGCTCCCCGGAGCCGGCCGTCCCGGAACTGGAGGGTCCGTCGACCACGGCGAGACCGGGTTGGGTCCCGCCGGCAACGAATGCTCGCCGGTCGGGATTTCGAACGTTACCCTCAGTCCGCCGCCTGCGCCTGCCGGTTCGCACCAGATCCGTCCATGGTGCAGTTCAATGATGCTGCGGCAGATGGCAAGCCCGAGCCCACTGCCCTGCTCGTCGAGGCCGCGCGGGCCCAGCCGCACGAAGCGCTCGAAGATTCGCTCCCGATCCGCGGCCGCGATGCCCGGCCCCTGATCCTCGACACTCACGCGCCAGCGGCCACTGGAGATGGTCGAGCACACACGGACTCGCCCACAGGGGGGCGAGGCGTTCAACGCATTGACCAGCAGATTGAGCAGCACCTGGCGAATGCGCTGCGGCTCAAACAGCGCGGGTCCTTCCCCATCGCAGTGCAGCTCGAAAGCTTGGCCGCGATGCTCGGCCAGAACGCGCGCATCCTGCGCAAAGACACTGAGGAAGATGCCAGGGCGCTCCGCGCTCAAGCGCAGCGTAATGACCCGGGCCTCGGCGCGCGAGAGGAACAGCAGCTCCTCGATGATCCGGCTGAGGCGACTCAACTCCTCGAGCTGCATCTGCACGGCCTCTTCGTCCTCGCCCGACAATCCCCCCTTCATCAGGAGCTTCTCTGCCTGTAACCGAATCAGCGACAGCGGGGTCTTCAGCTCGTGCGAGGCCTCCGCAGTGAAGCGGCGGATCGCATTGAACGCGTGCTCGAGTCGGTCGAACATCTGGTTCAGAAGCCGGCCGAGCTCGGAAATCTCGTCCCGCACCCCGGCGACCGGAATGCGCTCACGCAGGTTATCTGAACCAATCCGCAGGGCGGTTTCCCGAATGAGACGCACGGGACGCAACGCCATGCGACTCAGTGCGAAACCGATCAGCGTGCTCACCGCAAGCATTGCGGCCAGCAGACCGAGACAGACCTCGACATAGCCATCCATGTCCTGATACACCTGCTGCGAGGAAGTGCCGATGGTCACCGCAAAGGGCGGGAGCGCGAACTCTTCGATGCGCAGCCGGCCGATGCCCGGCATCGTGGCCGCGTACCGATGCCGGCCGGCCCGCTCGGGCAGCGACCGGCCCGCGAGGTTTTCGGAGTAAAAGATCGTGCCCTGGCGCGGTGCATGGACATCGATGTAGAACAGCACCGAGGCGTAGCGGGTCGTGGCGCGGATCCTGCTGTTGATGTCCTGCGCGGTGAGTTGCCGGTAATGCGGACCCAGGCGGGCACGGATCTGGCGGTACTCGGCCGCGATGAGCTGATCGAGACCGTGCACGAGATAGCTCTCGAGCAATTGGTAGCCGACCACAAACAGCACCGCCAGGGTGATCGTCGCCGCGAAGGCGTACCAGACTGCCAGTCGCAGGCTGATCGAACGCAGCATCAGAGCAGCTGGTAGCCGACGCCGCGCACGGTCTTGAAGAAGGCTCTGGGCTGGCTCCGATCGAGCTTCGCGCGCAGTCGGCTCATGTAGACATCGAGCAGGTTGGTATCCAAATCGTAGTGGGAGGACCAGATTTTCTCCGCGATCAGGGTCCGGGCCAAAATCCGTCCCGGGTTCTGCATGAAAATCTCGAGCAGTGCGAACTCCCGCCGCGTGAGTTCGACCGGTTGACCGTCGAGGTGTGCGCTCTGACTGAGCAGATCGAGCCGGATGCCGCGATATTCGATGACCGTTTGCTTCACCTCGGAGCGGCGACGCAGCTGCGAGCGTACCCGAGCAAGCAGTTCCTCGAGACTGAACGGCTTGGACAGATAATCATCAGCACCCAGATCGAGCCCCCTCACTCGGTCCTGCACCGAGTCCCGCGCGCTCAGAATCAACACCGGCTCGATGAATCGGCTCCGCCGCCATTCGCAAAGCAGATCCAACCCGTCCCCGTCGGGCAATCCCAGATCGAGAATGATCAGATCGTAGGCGGCATCGCAGAGCGCGTCGCGGGCCGCCTGGCAGCCGCCTGCGCAGACCACGGTATAGGCACGCTCCGCCAGCCCCTGCTTCAGCAGCTGCGCCAGACGCGGCTGGTCTTCCACGATCAGGATTTTCACGGTCTGCGGTCCCGAGGTGTGGGCCTCACTGAGCAAAGACACGAAGCACTCGCCCGAAGCGCATCAGCTCATCGCTGCGCCGCGGTGCCTGCGCACCCGGAGACCTTCCTGCCTGAAAGGGAGACACCCGAGAGGTCCTGATACCTCATCGGGACGGCGCCAGCAGGACGACATCGGGTGCCGGATGCAGCGCCTGCAACCGATAGGCTCTGGCCACTGCCGCGGCAAAACTGAGCGTGGCGCCGGCCTGCACCACCCCACTCACTCGGATCGCAGCGACCGCCGGATCCTTGATCAGCAGGCGTTGCCGGCTGTAGCGATTGAGCTCCGCGGCCGCCTCACCAAGCGAGGTATTGTCGAGCACCACCTCACCATGCTCCCAGGCGGTGATCTGTGCGATCTGCGGCCAATCGATCCGCGCCGAACGGTGCCCCTCGAACGTCACCCGCTCTCCCGGTGCGAGGCTGAATGTCTGCGCGCCAGCGGCTGCCATCGCGGTGCCCACCGAGGTGCTGTACTGCACACCCGGCGCGGATGGCGTGGCGCCAAGCCAGGCGGGCGCCGCTGATACGGTCACCTTGCCCTCGACCAAAGTGACCGCCAGCACATCACCGTCGCGCCGGACATCGAATTGCGTACCGAGATCGCGAATCAGGTGACCCGCCGCACTCACCGTAAACGGCCAATCTGCCCGGTGTACCACCTGGAAGTACGCCTGACCCTTCACCAGCAGGACCTGACGGGTCCGTCTGCCATAGCGAATCAGCAATCTGGTGTTTGCATCCAAGCGGATGTGAGTCCCATCGGCGAGCGTGATGCTGCGAAACTGATCGATGCCGGTCGCCACCTCATCGGTGCGCGCATGGTGCAGCACACCGCCTGGAATGAGCGCGATCAACAGCGTGGCGAGCGCCGCGCGCACCAGGTGCAGTCGCGCCCGGACAGGGCGCGGGGCTACGCTGCGCGCACGGCTCAGCCGCGCGGTCGTTTCCCAGATCTCGGTCAGCAGTTCGAACGCGACCGCATGCTCAGGGTCGGCCTCGAGCCAGCGGCGCAGACCGTCCTCCACGTCGCGCGTGCGATTAGGACTGTGAAGTCGCGCGATCCACGCGGCCGCCTCGGCCCGCGCCGTCGCCGAAGTGCGGCCCTTGCCGGCATGGCTTGCTCTCATTCGCGCTCGCTCAGCTCCGCCAGAATGACCAGCGCCTTCGCCACATGCTTCTCGACGGCGCTCACGCTGATCCCCAGGCGCCCGGCAATCTCCCCGTAGCTCATCCCGTCGAGTCTCTGCATGAACAGCACCTCACGGGTACGCGGATTTGCCGCATCAAGCGCCGCTCTCATTCTCATTAGACACTGCTGTCCTGCCAGAACCTCATCGGGGGTCGGGGCACAATCGATCAACTGGGTCAGATCCTCAACCGGCCCGTCGCGGTAGAGCTCCCGGTGTGCATCTCGCCGCGCGTTAGCCGCAAGCCGCAGCGCGGTACGCATCAGGAAGCCTTCCGGACGATGCACCTCACCGCCCTTCTCGCAGTACTCCTGCATCCTGAGGAACGCCTCCTGGATCAGATCCTCCGTCTCGGCCTGCGAATTGCCGCGGCGCATCAGTACACGCCGCAGCAGCTGAAAGCAGGACTTGATGCGCTCGGCAGCGCCAAGGTCGCCGCCTCGCTCCGCCGCGGCCGCCGGCTCGGGCCGTGCACGCCCCTCGCCAACCCTGCCCGCGCGGCCCGTGGCCCGCATCGCCTCAAGAAATGCCGAGCGCGTCATCGGACAGCGCCGCCGGCGGCCTAGCCGCGCCGCTCGGGCGCTGGCCGACCCTGGCGAAGCGGCCCGCCCGCCATCCTGCCGCCCGCCACCGCTACAGGGTTTGGATCAAATGACATCGTGGCATCCCCCCAGAAGCCAACTGCAAAGCGAGCGTACCACGCCGAGCGAGAGGCGCCCGGGTGCCCCGGACGAACGGCACCGGCTTCAGGCAGCCCCGGCATAGTGCGGGGGACCCGCAGCAAGACTTCCGCCTTCACCGACCGTCATCGCAACAACGTTGCGGAACGTGAACTCGAGCCGAACGTGCAGCGGCACGTCAGATTCGTCATGCCGCTGCACGCGAGCTGAGTCCTCAACGCAAGCCAGACCCAGCAACTCCGTCATCCTCCGCACCCAGTCCCAGCCGCACCCCGTCGCCGCTCAGAACGAGACCGTGAGGTCACCGTACACGAGACGCTCGATCGGCGAATACGTTCCAATGTCCGTCGTCAGGAACGCATTTGAGAACGCGCTCGGAAAGTACGGTGGGGTGGCGTTATTCAGATCGTCTACGCCGATCGCCAGTACCAACTTGCGTCCGCTGCGCGCCGCGCCGAACGGCCAGGTGTAAGCACCCCGCACATCAAACGAGCTGTAATGCGGAACTGCGACGAAATGCGGCCCGGTACCGCCCGGTCCCGCGTCAGTAACCGAGGAGATGTAGGTGTTCGCCAGGCTGATATCGAACCGCCGATACGACCAGTCGAGCGTCGTGTACAGCCGGTACTTCGGCAGCGTTCCGGCGAAGACGCCGAGATTGCTCGCATTGCCGGCGTACTGAATGGAAGGATCGCCGAGGCCATCGGCAAACTTATACGAATCGAACACCATGGCATTCGAGGACAGCGTCCAGGTGCCGTATCGGCTCCAGGGCAGGATGTAGAGTGCGCCCAGGGTCCAGGAGCGCTCCCTCAGGACCGCGAGGTTCGTGAAGCGGTCCTCGACGTAGATATTTTGAATATTGGCGGGATTTGCTGCGAGGTAAGCCTGCAGCGCCCCCGGCGTGGCGAACGGGTCTGTGCCCCCGAAGTTGACGAAATTACCTTCGCCGAGGTTGCCAAAGAATGGTGACGCCGATCCCAGTCGGTTGACGGAATTAAAGATGTTGTTGAAGCCGATGCCACCGGCAAAGCCGTACAGGTTGATCGAGGAAAAATCCGCGGTCACCGACAGGCCGTTCACGTACTTCGGCCGGAATACGAAGCCGATGGAGCGCGCGACCGCCACGGCCGGCTTCAGCCCTGGATTGTTTCCGTCCTCGCCGTTGAAGGTGAGACTGCCGTGCTGCAAAGCGGAGATGCCGAACACGTTGCCCGGGATGACTCCGGTGACCTGGCGAGTATCGTACGGCCCGTATGCCTGAAACATCGGCGGTGCGACGAACGATTTGGTATAGGTCCCATTGATCGCGAACTGATTGCTGAAAGGTGCCCAGCGGAAGCCGAATTTCGGCGTTGTCGAGCTGCCCGAATCACTGTAATGCTCGAATCGCCCGGCCGCGGTGAGTTCGAGCTGATCCAAGCCCGGAATGTCCATGCGGCTCGAGAAGATCGGGATGCGGGTCTCGGCGTACACCGCACTGTCGGTGCGTCCATGACTGAACGGGTCGGTGTAAACCCCGCCGATCCAGTTCTGAGCGTTACCGGTAGTCAGACCGGTGGTCGGGTCGGTGTTGCGGCCATTCGGGTCCGCCTGACCAGATATTTCCTCGCGGCGCCAGTTGACGCCGACCGCGAGACTGAGCGGGCCCGCGGGGAGCTTCAGCACGTTGCCCACGGCGTGCGCGTCCCACGAATACAATTTGCTGTCCCCATGCAGCATTTCGGTACCGTAGATGGCGGCGAGCGTTGCGGCCTGATTACCCGTCACTGCAAACGGATCTAGCGCCGGGGCCAGCGTCATGGGATTGTTTTCCGACAGACCCCCGTACACCATGCTGTACGCACCACCCGGCGTCGCCACGCCGCTGGCGTTGTAGCCGCCGTTGACCGCCAGCGCCAAATTGGGCTTGTAGATGAGATTGGTATCTCTTTCGGTCAGTTTGCTCTCGCTGTAATCCACGGAAGTCTGCCAAGTCCACGAATGGGTGATGTGCCCCTTCAGGCCCAGCGAGAATTGATATCCGTCCGTGGTGTCATACACCCCCTTGGGCCGATTGAGGTCGGCGAACGTCGCGCTGGTCGCGGTGGTGAGCGGATCGTATGGCGAGCCGGCCGGCACGCTCACCACCGCATTCGAGAACGGCTGACCGGCGGTCTGCCATGCAGTCGATTGAACCTTGTTCTGCGAGATGAGAATCTCACCAAACGCCTCCGTGCTGCCGCCGAACAGTGGCTTCGAGGTGATATCGGCCACGAAATTCCGGTGCTCCTCTTGCTGCAGCAGCATCACGTATCGGGAGTAATCGAATTGATTAGACAGCTGCGAGGCGCTGGTGGCGTCGTAAACGCCCGGTAGCTGCGAGTAACTGCTCGCCGTAGCGGCCGCGCCGGTGGGCACCGGTGGGTAGCGCAATCCTGGGGCGAGCACGAAACTGCCGCCGGCCACGACGCCCGGCAGCGCGGTCCCGGGCGTCACCCCGTACTTCGGACTGCTGAATGCCCGGGTGTCGGCCCACAGGGGCGAGGTCTTCGCGTAACTCAACGTGGCGGTGATGTTGACCGGTCCGACATCCCCGCCCATCGTAATGAATGCCGAGCGGTCGCGGTAACCGCCGTCGGCGGCACCGTAATGGGTACCAATGGTGACGCCGTGGTAGTTGTGCTTGAGGATGAAATTTACGACACCGCCGACGGCATCGGAACCGTAGAGCGAGGAGGCGCCGTCGGTGAGCACGTCGACTCGCTCCAGTGCGGCGGCTGGAATTTGACTGACATCGACGAAGTCCTTACTGCCCGTCAGACCCGCGACCGCATCGATCGCCAGACGCTGACCGTTCACGAGCACCAGAGTCGGAAGGTTGCGCAATTCAATCTGCGAGCCGCCGGCGGTGAACTGATTATGGTTCTGGGCATTGCTGGTGCCAGCGTTGCTTCGTCCGGCGAAGGCGGGCACTGTCTTCTCGAGCGTCGCAAGCATGTTGCTGGACTCGCCGGTGGCGGTCAATGCAGCGGCCTCGAGTGTGGTGACCGGGACCGCCACGGCATTGGGGTCGGTCGGAATCAGTGTGCCGGTGACGAGCACCTGCTGCAGCGAGGTCTGCCTCGGACCCTGGGCATCGGCGCTCGGCTGCATTGCCGGCGCCGCCGCTGAGGAAGTCGGCGGATCCATACTCGGGCTGCCGCGCGCCGCGGAGACCACAATGGTACTGTCGTTGACGAACTCGTACACGAATCCGGTGCCCGCCAAGAGCCGAGACAGCGCCTGCGCGGTGGTCAGGTCCGCTTTGAGCGCCGGAGCCGTCCGTCCACGCACGAGCCCGGGATTGAAGACGATATTGATCTTCGCCTGGCTGCCGATGGCGCGCAGTGCATCGCCCAGGGGTTGCGCTGGAAGCGCGAAGTGAAATGCAGCAGAGGTGTCGGCGAGCGCAACCCCACCCACGGACAAGCAGGCGATCAGCATCAGCAGCGTGCCGGTTTTGCGGCGCATGGTATCCCCCCTCGTTTGGCGCTCCGTCGCGACCCCCGCCGCAAAGAATTCCCTGGCTATGGGTATAGACACGGGAGATGGGGCAAAACCTCAGCCGTGTTCCTCGGGGGGCGTGGCGCCACCGCCGCTCGGCCGAGCAGCGCTGCTGTGCCGTCGGTGCGCGGCAAGAATCGTGCCCATAGTCCCGACGATGACCTCGAGGCCCGCCGATCGGAATATTGTGTCAGTCGCGGCCCAATTCCATAATCGTCGCGGACCCAACGGGATCGAGCCGCGGAAGCGCTGCGTGCGCCTTGCGGCCTGCGGGGAGCATCAGCATGGTGATTCGCCTTCCGTGCCGCACGAGCGGTCGATGTCTACACACGCAGGACGCAGCGCTGCTGACCGGCCTCACGCCCGAGCCCGGAGGCACTCGAGTCAGCGCAACGACAATTTCGACCACCGCTGTCGTTCAGCACCCGTGGGCGGACCTGCGAGCACCGGGGAACCAATGAGCAACACGATCAGCCGACGCGACCTGCTGAATGGGGTCGCGCTGCTCGTTGCGGGCGGTCTCGCACCGCTGGACTCACTCGCACCGCTTGCCCGGGCGCGGGATGCCTCGGCAGGCGAGTATCCGCCGCTGCTCGATGGACTGCGCGGTGACGAACCGGGCTGCTTCGAGATCGCGCACCGGGTCGCCCGCGAAGGACGCTCGTTCGAGCTCGGCGGATTGCCCATTGATGAGCACTACGACCTCGCCGTCGTCGGGGGCGGAGCGAGCGGTCTTGCCGCCGCGTGGTTCTATCGTGAGCAGCACGGCCCCTCCTCGCGCATTCTGATCCTGGAGAATCACGACGATTTCGGCGGCCACGCGAAGCGCAATGAGTTCTTCGTCGACGGCCATCACCTGATCGGCTACGGCGGCAGCGAATCGTTGCAGTCGCCCCATCACCTGTTCAGTCCCGCCGTGGACGGGCTGCTCGGCAAACTCGGTGTGAGCCTCAGCGAGGCGCAGTGGGAACATTACTTTGACCGCAGGCTGTACGGCTCGCTGGGACTGACCAACGCGACGTTTTTTGATCGCGAAACCTTCGGGGTGGACCGGCTGGTCGTCGGCACTCCCACGGTCACCGGCGCCGACTCCTGGGCGAGCGAGCTGCGACCGGCGCGCCCCATCGAAGCGGTCGCAGCCGAGTTTCCGATGTCCGCATCCGCCCGGGCCCGACTCATCGCGCTCTACCGCCACCCGCGCGATCACCTGGCCGGCAAAACGAAGGCCGAGAAGATCGCCTACCTGCGCCGGGTGAGCTACCGCGACTATCTGATCCGCGACGCCGGGCTCGGTGCCGAAGCGGTGAAATTCTTCGACGGCTCCACCAAGGACTTCTGGGGTATGGGTCCGGACATCGTGCCTGCCTACGGCGCCCTGACCAGCCTGTATCCGGGCTTCGCCGGTCTGGGCCTCGGTGATTTGATCGATCCGGCCTACAGCGAGCCGTACATCTATCACTTTCCCGACGGCAATGCGTCCATCGCTCGGCTTCTGGTTCGCAGTCTGATTCCTGCTGTCGCCGCGGGGCACACTATGGAGGATGTGGTGCTCGCGAAATTCGACTACGCGCGACTCGACGATCCGGCCAGTCCGGTGCGACTGCGTCTGAACGCCACGGTCGTCAAAACCGTGAATCTGATTGATGGGGTCGACGTGGGCTACGTGCGCGCCGGTCAATTGCGGCGGATTCGCGCACGGCACTGCGTGCTCGCCTGCTGGAACCGGATGATTCCGCACATCATGCCGCAGTTGCCCGCAGTGCAGCGCCAGGAGCTCGAGCTGTCCGTCAAGCAGCCGCTGGTCTACGTCAATGTGGCGCTGCGCAACTGGCTCCCGTTCGCGCGACTCGGCGTGGAGCGGATCAACAGTCCATATGCCTATTTCAGCGACGTCAAACTCGATTATCCGGTCGCGATGGGCGGCTATCGCAATTCACGCACGCCGGCGGAGCCCATCCTCATCCACATGATCCACGCGCCGCTCACGCCGAATCAGGGTCTGTCCGACGTCGAGCAGTACAAGGTCGGACGCTACAAACTGCTCAAAACGACATTCGCCGAATACGAAACCGAGATCGTCGGGCAGCTCACCCGGATGCTCGGGGCTGGCGGATTCGATGCGGCGCGAGACATCGCCGCCATCACGGTCAATCGCTGGCCCCACGGATATGCATACACGTTCGATTCGCTGTTCGACCGGCGCACGGATCCGATGCCCTACGTGATCGCACGGCGGCGCTTCGGCAACGTGACCATCGCGAACAGCGATGCGGGCTGGAATGCGTACCTGCACGAGGCCATCGATGAAGCCTGGCGTGCCGTCAACGAGCTGCGCACGGCATGACTCGAACGCACCATGGGGCAGGCTGATCGAGCCGCATTGCGCTCGGGCCCCGGCGTTCAGATCCCCCTCGAGGGCTGCGCCGCATCGGCTGCGACGCGCAGCCCCTGTGCGCGCAGCCACTTGACTGCTCGCGCGACCGATGGTGCCGGCCGTGACAGCTGCTGCGAGGCACACTCGATGTCCCCGCCGAATTTGTGCAGGATGTCGATCAGCTCGGGCAAATCGATCGATTCGAGTTGCCAGATCCCGCGCGGAAATCGTGGCGACACCAGCACGCGCCGTGGCTCGATGCGCACGCCGTTGAGCACCGGCCGCCACTCCAGATGCGGCGCTTGGAATTCACCGGCATGCGGCGAACCGGCGGAAGAATATGGTGCGGCGGCACCGCTCCAGAAGGCGCTCGGCGTGCTCTGCGCCTGGCGCTGGTAATGCAGAGCGGCCGTCGCATTCCTTCGCTCCCAGAGCTCGCACGTCCGTTCACGCAGGAATTGCCGAATCGGCTGCCATTGCCCGCTGAGCAGGTACGTGTGTGCCGCAGCGGTCGCGATGTGCGCGGCCCGTAACGCCTCGTAAACCCCCTGACCGGACAACGGATCGAGTGTGGCCGCCGCATCGCCAACCCGCTGCGCGCCGGGCCCTTGCGGCTCGGCCGACAGAGTCGCGGTCGCCGCACGCGCCACGGGCGCACCAAGCGCCAGCGCCCCGGACAGGATCGCCGCCATCTGCGGCGCCGCCGCGAGGAAGTGCGCCAGATGCTGCCTCAGTCCGAGGCGCAGCGAGGGCGCCTGCCGCGAGGAAGTCACCTGCAGCCAGCCCAGACCACCATCGATGGCCAACCAACACCAGCCATGGTCAGTCGCCTCGAGGCGTGTAAGCCGCTGGCCGACATCCTGGAGCTGGAATCTTTGGCAGACGGCGATCAGCTCAGGCCCGCGGCGCACCGGCCGCTGCGCGCGCCGCCCCCGGGCATCGACCAGGGTCCGACAGAGCACCGTCCCACCCTCGGTGCGCACCTGCCAGTGCGTCTCCTGGCACTCGTAACCGAGCACCCGCTCGCCACGAATCGGCACGGAATGGGCCGCGGCGTCGGCAAGCAGCGCCGCATCGAGTTCGGCGCGGTCCACAATATATTCCGCACCGCCTGGAACCGCCTCGCCCGCCCAAGCGCCCGTGCGCTCGGCCGGGCCGCGCACGGCTTGCGCGGCGCTCTCGAGACCGTTCTGGCGCAGCAGCGTCAGCGTCCGCTCGCTCATCCCTTCCACGGCTCGAGTGCGGCTTCGGCCAATCAGCATGACCTCGTGCCCGAGTCGCCGCAATGCGCAGCCCGTCGCGATGGCCGCCGGTCCGGCGCCCAGAATCGCGATGTCCGCGCTTGATTGCATCCCCCTCTCCCGACATGGCGCACCGGTCAGCACGCCGATCCCATCGCCTTGACTTGACGGTCGCGCGATACCCCCGGGGCCCGCACGCCGCATCACTCACCCGTTCAGGCTCGGACTGACCTCCCGGTAATAGCACATGAAGCCGCAGGCGCACCGGTCCGGCTTGCCGCGCAGCGCGCGCGCGAACTCTTGCACTTGCCGTTCATCGCCAGTGGCGGCGCGATCGAGCACCGCGCGGGCCATCTCGACGCTTTTCAGCCGCCGCTCGAGACGGCTATCGCGACCGGCGATCTTCACTGCGGCCACACCGGCGCGGCCGAGCTGCGAAATCGCACACAGTCCACACGGGCCGTGCGGCAATCCCTCGGTCGTGACGCTGAAGCCGCATGCGAAGACGTGCCACAGCCATCTGTCCCACGCCTCTTCGTTGGCGCGCAGCGCCTCGCAATCCGTCTCCGCCAAGGCCTGCCCATCGCGACGATGGTATTGCGATTGGAAGCGCTCGAGGCAGATCGGACCGCCGAGCGCGCCCGGCAGATGCAAAGTGTGGCACGAGCCTTCCTCGAAGACACAACCGTCATTGAGCAGAAACACTTCGACCTGCGTTCCGGGTATCGCCCGGCACATCCCTCGGATCTCACGCAGCG
This sequence comes from Gammaproteobacteria bacterium, assembly GCA_027324195.1. Lineage (GTDB taxonomy): Bacteria > Pseudomonadota > Gammaproteobacteria > Steroidobacterales > Steroidobacteraceae > 13-2-20CM-66-19. The sequence continues at coordinate 27,412 of DAHVTM010000070.1, forward strand.
TCACATGGCGCGGCAGGATCACGCGCACCGCACCGAGTTCTGCCGCGAGCTGCGCCATCTCGCTGTTGTGGCACGAGGCGACCGAACTCAAATGCAGACGCAGCGGCAGGCGCTGTGCAGCGAGTGCTGCGAGCACTCCGAGCTCGCCCACGATCAGTGCATCGGCCCCGAGCGCAGCGACCCGCTCGATCACCTTCAGCAGCTCATCCCATCGGTCGGCCGGATAGCTCTGGGCGTTGAACGCGACCGAGACGGTCTTGCCGAGCGCGTGAACCGATTCGACCGTGCGCGCCAAGTCCTCAACGCTCGGCAGATTGCCGCCCATCCTGCGATTGAGGGTCGAGCGTCCAAAGCGCTGTGCCCAGGCTGGCGGCACCAGGCCACAATAAAACTCATCGGCACCGGCCCGCGACAGCGGTGCAACCTCCTCGGGCGCTGCGATCGGCACTACGAGCCGCACGGCAACCCCTCTCCCGGCAACACCAGTCGGTCCGCTGCACCGGCGGCGAGCACAGCGGCCAATGCCCGTGCCATCGGCACGCTGTGCCGATAGAAGATCGTGTTGCCGCGTTGCAATAGCCGCAGGCTCTCTGAGCCGGCTCGGCGCGCGATCGACAGCTCACTCCAGTAGCTCAGGCACTCGCGTGCGCAGGTGTGGCCGGTGGCAAATTGGCGTGCTGCAGAGCAGCGCAGATTTCCGATGCGGCAGATGCGGCCCGTAGTCGCGAACCCCAGGGGCGCATGCACCGAGAGTTGTCCGGAAAAGCCCCGCAGGTCACCGGCTTGGACGAACGGCGGCACATCGACCTCCACCCGCTCAATGCCGAAGCGCTCGAGCAGAGTCTGCAGGCCGGGCGTCGCAAACCCATGACCACCGAGGTGCAGGTAGGCCGCCGAGGGTGCGCGCGGCTCCTTCAGCATCCGGCACAAGAGCCGGCCCGCCGTGGCCCGCAATGCAGGGAAGCCCCGCGTGAGGCGCCGCAAGACTCCCCAGTCATTCACGGTGACCTCCGTGTCCGGCGGCAACCTGCCGAGCAGCCGCTCGGCCCGCTCGATTCCGGCGTCGGTCAGCATCGGAAGGACCAGCCCGAAGGCGAGCCCGGCGGCGCTCGCCGCGCCGAGGGCCCTCTCCAATGCCGCAATCGAGGGGAGCAGTCGCTGGCAAAACTCGTTGCCGAACTGGATGCGCAGCGGCGGCCGTGCCGCCAGCAGCGCGGCCCATTCTGGGGCTGAGGCGGCGAGTCCCGCCGTCCCGTCGGGTGCGCCCGCGCCGACCGAGGCCGCAAAACGAACCAGCGGTTCCACCTCGCTGAAGGACACCGCGCAATGCACCGCCGCGGCGCCTGTGGGCACGGGTGCTGGGGTGCCAGGCCTTTGGCCCCTCGGCCCGCCTTGCTCGAACCTGTGCTCGTCCATCATCCGCGCGCCGCCGGGTAATGTCGTTCGGGCCCCTGAAACACCGCTTGCTGCATCAGGTTCTGGTACACGTGCCAGGGCGAGAGTCCATTGGCAACGTGAGTCACGATGTAGCGGGATAGATGTGCCGCCCCGACGCTCGCGCCACGGGAGACCTTCCCCGCCGGACCCTCATGGACGGGGCAGGCGCCGAAGTCTGCGTTCGCGCTGTTGAGAAAGGAGATCTGCTCACCGCCACAGCGTGCGTCACCTGTCGCACGGAATACCCCCGGATAGGACGCCGGGTAGGTCGTCAGACCTCGCGCCGGCGCTGCCGCTACCAGGAGCGCGCCGCTTGTCCTGCTCGCTGCGACCGCGGCGGCCAGCACCGCGCGGTCTTGCGGCAGTCCCAGGCTCACGTGCACCAGCTCGGCGCCGTGCGTCATCGCCCAATCGACCGCTGCGGCAAGCGTCGCGGCCGTGCAGCGGCCGCGCTCGTTCAACACCTGCGCGATCAGCAGCTCAAGCGGCCTGGCTGCACTGGCAATGATACCGGCAACGAGCGAGCCGTGACCGAGGGGATCCTCCACGGGGGCACATTGGCGGACCTGTTTGCCCTCGTCCACGAAGCGTGCCATCCGCCTGACCCGGGGCATCAGCGCCGGACCCACCCCACTGTCAAGAACCGCAATCCTCCAGGGGTGCTCATGCATACACACGCGCCCGCGGCCACTCGATGATCCGGCCCTCACGCAACTCCACGACCCGGTCCGCTCGCGGTACGGCCTGCGGACTATGCGTGATCACGATGCGTGTCTGGGGCGCGAAGATCCGGTCGATCAGCTCGTGCATGCTGCGCACCGCAGCCGCATCCAGGTTGCTGGTCGCCTCATCCAGCACGAGCGCAAAGGGCGTCCCGAGTAACGCGCGGGTGACCGCGACACGCTGGCGCTGACCGGTGGATAGACCCGCGCCGCGCGCTCCGAGCACGGTGGCGTAACCGCTCGGCAGCGCCGCGGCGAACTGATCCACGCCGGTGAGCTTCGCGGCGGAGACGACCTGTTCGGCTGGTACCTCGAAGTTGCCATAGCGGAGGTTCTCAAGGAGAGTGCCCCGAAAGAGCACCGGATCGGTCTCAAGTACCGGGATGCGCCGTCGGACAGAGTGCAGGTCGTATTCCTCGAGTCCATGCCCATCGAGCACGACGCGCCCGGTCATGGGCTCGGCGAAGCCGCGCAACAGATCGATCAACGTGGATTTGCCGGCGCCCGATTCGCCGTACAACACGACCTTGGTGCCGGCAGCGATCTCGAGGCTCAGTTCCTCGAGCACGCTGTGCGCACTCTCTGAATAGCGGAAACTCAGTTGCTGCACGCCAATCGCGCCGGGGTGTGCCGGCAGAGCGCGCCCACTGCGCCCGCGCGTTCGCATCGGCTCGGCATCGCGCAGTTCCTGCACTCGCTTCAGACTGACTGCGGCGCGCTGATAGGCGGTATATAGGCCCATCAGCGAGGTCGCCGAGCCCGTACCCCGGGCAAGGTATGCCGTGAAGGCAACCAGCGTACCGATCGTGAGCGAACCGTGAATCACCCCCCATCCGCCCACGATGAACACGACGGCGGTCGTCATATGGGACAGCATGCTCGTGAATGCACCGACTCCGTAGCCGATGAGCTGCTGGCGGATCACCCGCTGCAAAAGGCCCTGATTCAGCCGACTCAGCCGCTCGCGCTCGAACTGCTCGCTACCACAGCTCTGCACCGCCTTGGCGGACCCGAGGGTCTCGACCAGAAAGTCCGTGATGGCCGCCCGCGATTCGCGCACCTGGAGCGTGCTGTCGGCGACCGGGCGGCGCGCGCGGTGCCTGACGAGCAACTGCAGCGGCAGGGAGCCGAGCGCCACCAGCGTCAGCAACGGACTCATCGCGACCATGATCGCGGCCGAAAACAACAGCAGCAGCACCCCGTTGACAACCGCCAGCACCGAGTCGGTGCTGAAGCGCTGGATCTCGGCGACATCGCCATCGAGCCGCGTGACCAGGTCCCCGACCGGACGGAGTCGAAAGAACCGCGGCGGCAGAGTCAGCAGGTGTGCGTAGACATCCTCGCGAATCGCGAACAGGATCTTGCCCGAAAGCCGCACATACCAGAGCCGGTTCAGCGCCCCGAGCGCAAAGCCGCAGGCCGCAATCGCCACGATGGCCGCGCACAACGCGACCAGTATCTTGAAGTGCCGGCCGATGAGTCCGTCGTCGATGATGAGCTTCGACAGGTAAGGCTGTGCGGCGGCGAGTGCCGAGGTGAGCGCGGCGAGCGCCATGACTGCGAGGATGGCGCCCCACTGACGCCGCACGTACGGTCGCAGCCAGCGGAAGCTCATGAGGCCTGCCCGCCGCCTAGGGACGTTCGATGATTCGCGGTGTCACGAGCGCCTGATCGCCACACCCGGGCAGTTTGATGTCGCCGCGCTGACGCAGTGTGCGGGCGTCATAGACGGCGATGTCGCACATGTTCCCGCCCAAATAGATCTGCTTGCCGTCCGAGGAGATGTTCACCATGTAGAACGAATGTGGCACCGGGACTTGTTTGTCGATGTTCCAGCGTCGGGCATTGATCTTGAACAGCGCATCGAATACCCCGAATGCCCAGTGATGATTGGGGCTGAGGATGGTGGCGAAAATGGGCGGTGCCGTGCGTGAGATGTCGTGAAACGCGAGCTTTCCGGTATGCAGATTGAGTGTCATCAGCGAGGTCGCCGGCACACCGCCTGCCGGCAGTCCCGCTCCAGTCACGGTCGAATAGACCGGCGCGACATAAATGCCCGTCGGTTCGCTCGCCGGAGAGTTGATGCTCAGATCCGCGCTGGAGTGATCTTTGCGCCCCCAATGCTCAATGCCGCGCTCGCCGAGCAGTCGTCCGGTTTGCAGGTCGAATTGGTAGGCCTTTGGCCACAGCGCATAGAAGCTCCGACCGTTCTTGCTCGCCAAAACCGCTTGAATGCGTCTCGGTGCGGGAAACGTGCGCACCGGCATGGCGAACGCGCCGGCGGCAGTGCTGTAGATCGCAAATCGCGGCGGCTTGACGGTGTAGGCATCGATGCCGAGGTGGGTCCGATACTCGTAAACGATGAGCGTCTTGCCGTCGGGCGTGACATCGAAGGCCATGCATTGCACGCGCAGCCCAGGGGAGCTCAAATTGGCCCGAAACACCTGCTGACCCGTGCGCAGATCGATGCCCGCGATGCTGCGCGCTCTGTTCACCAGCACGTACGCGATCCGGCCGTCGGGTGAGGTCACGATGGTACTGACGGAGTCATGCGCGTCGGGAATCGTGAAATCCGATACCACCTTCATCTTGCGCGGATCGACGACGAACAGTTGACCGGGCTTCGCGGCGGTCACAATGAAATCATGGCCCGCAGGGTGCGTCCCGAAGGTCCCGCAGCCCGCCAGCAGGCCGGCAAGCATGGCCGGCACGAGGAGTTTCGCGCTCATATCAGTCCTCAGCAGCCCGCTGGCGTCTCATTTCTTGGGAAACACGGCATTGGTATTGGGCATGATCGGATCGAGCTCACGCCAGTCGTGCTGCGCGGAGGGCTTGCCTTCCTGCCAGGAAGGATAAGTGTTCATCGCATCAGGCACCTGCGCCGGCCACCAGCACGGATCGGAGCACCCGTACAAGTCGGCCTCCATGGGGTGACACAGCGAGGCGAGCCCTCCGAAGGGATCAACCTCCCAGCCCGGATCGAACGTCGTGGCGCAACCGGCCACCGTCTCCATTGCGGTGACTTCCTCGACGTGCCCCGCCTCGGCCGCCTCGAGCAGCAGCTCGGCCTTCTGATTCATGGATTTGAGTCCGCTCATGCGGCCCTCCTCGGCTCAATGTGCGTACGGAAAAAACTCGGGTTGCGGACGTTGATTTCGGCGTACACGCGGATGCCGAAATCAACCCAGCGCCGCAGCAGGTTGCAGTAATGATAGGTGCGATGGTGCGGATCACCGTAGCGCACCCAGGATTCGTGATAACACCCGCCCGCACACAGATTGCGGATGTGGCAGCTCGCGCAGTGCGTGCCGCTGCGATCAGCCGCGCGCTCGAGAAACGCCCCGAGCCGCTCCGTGGCGATGCCGTGCTCGGTGTCTCCGAAGGTCGGCAGCTCCGAGCCGGTGAAGCGGTGGCACAGATTCAGTCCGCCCTGATGATCGACGGCGAGCAAGCCGACTCCGGCGCCGCACGGCAGAGCCTTGCGCCGCCCCTCGTGAAGGTCGGTCATCAGCTGATGCATGTTGGAGAATCCGGTGTTTCTGCCCACCAGTGCCGCAGCGAGATACTGGTTGCCGAGGCGCTCGAAGCCCGCATACACCTCGGACAGTTCCTCGGCCGACAGCGTCGGCCCGGCTTGCTCGGCACCGGTGACCGGCGCATAGCCGACCTCGTGAAATCCGAGCTGCCCGCGCAGGTGCTCGTGAATGGCCTCGACCTCGGTCGTGCCCGCAGTGAGGGTCACCCGCGCACCCACAGGCTTGGCGCGGTAGCGGGCGAGCAGCATGCGCACTTTGCGCGCCACCACCTCGTATGTGCCGTGTCCGCCCACCGTGCGCCGATTACGGTCGTGTACGACCCGAGGGCCATCCATGCTGATCGACAGCCCAAACCGGTGCGCATCAAAGTAGCCGATCAGCTCCTCAGTGAGCAGGGTGGCATTGGTGGTCAGGGCGAACTCCACCGTCTTGCCGAGCTCGTGTGCCCGCTCCTCGGCGTAAGCCACCACCTGGCGGATCAGCGGCATATTGGTGAGCGGCTCCCCGCCGAAGAACACGATATTCACTTTCGGGCGCTGCTCCGCCTGGCGCAACAGCAGGTCGACGCTGCGCGCAGCGACCTCCATGCTCATGCGCTTGCCCTGAGCCGGGACCGCAAGATCCTCCTTGTAGCAATATCGGCAGGCGAGATTGCACCCGGTATTGACATTGAGCACGATGGTGCTGAGCGGATACGACTCGACGTGAATGCCCGCTGGATTGATCGGTCGGCTCTCGCCCTCGGAACGAAGGATCTGTAGCCGCAGAAATCGATCGACACACTCGGCGATCGCAGCGGACTCGAAGTGGCCCGAGAGTCGCGCCCGAACGCCCTCGGCATCGAGAGCGGCATCCGTCCGAACGAGCTGCAGCACGGCGGCGCCAAGCGCATCGAGCTCGAACAATGCCGTGCTCGGAACGTGCAGCAACATCGTGCGGCCGGCGAGCGGGACCAGGTGTGCGTTGGCGGAATCGAAGATCACGGCGGCGACTCCGTTAGTAGATCGGAGGATTGATCCAACGCTGCACGGTGACGACCAGCCGCGCCTTGCCCACCACATCGCCATCGCCCGACTTGTCGGTGGCGACCACGAACAGATCGCCGGTGTTGTTATCGGAGAATTCGCGCCGGGGATCCGGCCCGCCTCCGGCCGGCACGAACAGTCCGTCCTGCCGCACGGTGCCGGCGAAGCGCACGTCACCGCGCTTGGCGGCCGCGGCATCAAACGGCGCAACACTCCAGGTAACCGGCATCGCCCCGAGCCGCACCGCGGTGAGTTTCCCCCGAGCGCCGATGACATCGGTGTAGCCGATCGCCTGAAATTGCGCATCGACGGGGGCGAGTGTCCCGCCACCGAGGCGGGCTATTGCGAAGGCCGGCTCGACTTGCAAGCGATCGACGCGGCGGTAAATGGCCAGTAGGTCGCTGCCCGACACCCTGCCGATGCGCACCGTGCGGTAACCCGGAGCCGCCTGCGCAGTGACGCTTACGGTCAGTATCAAGCCGTACGGCTTGTGCGCAATCACGGTCGAGCGGGTCCCGGGCCCGAGATCGACCGTGCCGGCGAGCGCTCGGCCGACCACGATGACTCGCTGGCGGGTACCGGCCTTCAGCGCGCTCGGGATCACCGCCATGATCTTGGCGCGTCCCACCGCCCGCGCCGCGGACCAGTTACCGCCGATCTCCGCGTGCTTGGCCAGAAACCATCGGCCCCTGATGCGTGTGCCGTTGGCGGAGGCAAAATACACCTCGTGCACTGGCTTGCCGCCCAAAGTCCCCGTGCCGCGCCATTGAAAGCCGGTATAGACGATGGCGTCCGATTTGCCCTCCCAGCGGGCGCCATCGGCATAGCGCAACTGATAGCGCGCGCCGTAGCGATCCGCCGCCGTCCGTTGTAGGAACGCCATGCCGTAATAGGCTCCGCGGCCAGGCATCTCGCCATGGACGATCCACTGGCCGGCAAGACTGCCATGGCGGCGGTGCTGCCAGGCCTGCCACGCTGCAGTGTGCAGCGGAAACAGCCGCCCCAGCTTGGCGGGCAGTTGCGTGCTGGCGATCTGCCACCAGGGGAGGTCGCGACTGCCATCCTGATATTCCAGGTAGGGCCATTCCCCGACGTGAAAATTGATCAACTTCAGCCATTCCGCGGGCGTGCGCCGCTGCAGCACGATGCGCGCAACGCTATGGCATCGACCGCACATTACGTTGAGGTTGTCCGGCAATTTAAGGTCCGGCACGTTGGGGCGGCGCTCGAGCGCGTAGCGGCCGGCCCGCACCTCCGCGGGCGCCAGCCCCTGAACGTCGCTCAGGTACTGAATGATGGCCCCCTCGGCCCGCGGCGTCAGTTGCACGCCGTGCAGCTGACGCATCCGGAAGATCGTCATGGCCCAGCCTTCGGGGGTCTTGCGCTCCTCACTGATGCGGTCGAAATGGCCCGGGGAGACCTCGCGGTGACATTCGGCGCAGTGGGCACGGATCTCTGCCAGTCCCGTCGGGGCCTGAGCGGCCCGCGCCCGGTGCGCCAAGCCGAGCGCCATGCAGGCCAGGGCGCCAATCGCCGTGGCGCGCGCCATTGCCGAAGAGATTTTCCAAGCCATGCGCCTGCTCCCATGAACCATGCTCGCGCCCGGATTCGCACACGGACGACACGAGGTCGCATGCGGCTTCACGCCCGATCCTCGGCCACGCCCCGGGGGGTCCGTGGCGCCGCCCGCCGACGCAGTGCGTACGCCGCCACGGCGAGCACCAGCGCAGCGAGGCTGGCGTAGAGCTGACTTGCCAGGTCCGCACTCAGCGCCATCGCCACCAGCACCGCGATCAACCCGCCGATCGTGGCGTAACTCAG
>DAHVTM010000076.1:0-2639 GCA_027324195.1 Gammaproteobacteria bacterium
GTGAGCACCACGCCCTTCGGCTGACTGGTCGAGCCGGAGGAGAACTGAATGAACGCCACGTCCTCGGGGCGGGCCCGATGCACCTTGCCCGCACGCGAAATGTCATCCAGGTCATCGACGAGAAAAGCGCGCCGGCGCAGCTCTGCGAAACGTTCGGTTTGTCCGCTCTGCTCAGCAAACGCCGCCAGGCGCTCGACGGTACGCCGATCCGTGTACAGGAGCGGCCCACCGAGCTCCGCGGCGATTCTGAAGAATTTCTGCCGGTGCTCGGTGCTGATCCCGGCGGCGACCGGCACCGCAATGATGCCGCCGAGCATCGCAGCCCAGAATGCATCGATGAACTGCTCGTTACTGCCGAGCAACAGCAGCATCCTGTCGCCGGGTCGCGCACCACGGCGCTGCAGGTGGTAGAGGATGCCGAGTGCGCGCTCGTAAAGCTCCTTAAAGCTCACGCTGCGCGACTCGCGCTCGCCCTCGAGATAGCTCAGTGCACCGGCGACAGCACGATTCGCTTCGATCAGCTCGGTCAAGGTCGCAACATTTAGCATCAGCAACGCTCCAATGGCGTGTGGATTGGAGCGGAAATCTTCCCGAACGGCGCTGCGGATCGCTGCGCACGGACACCTCGAGAGCAGAGCCGCACCGCATGTCAGTCTATCGGCCGCCACGCTCGGGGGAGTTGACCGATATCAACCGCGCACGCGCAACCTCGTTCACCAGCCGCGCCGTTCGCGCGGCGCGACGCGGCGGGGCTCCAGTGCACCGGCTCAGGGCTTGCCGTACGGCCCGCGATGGGCTGGCACCTCGGCATGACGGTTTCCCGGCGGTTGGTAAACGCCGGCCGCGCGGGCCACCAGCAGGTACTTCTTGAACACGCGATTGGTCTCCTCTTCGTGCTCACTGACAGTCGAAGGATCGACCGGATCAAAAAAGCACGTCGGATCCTCCTGCATGTAATCACCCTTGTGAAAGTACGCCATCGCCCGGCAGCCGCCGCAGGTGTATTGATACCGACAGCGCCCGCACCGGCCCTTCAGGCGCGAGCGGTCGGTGATCTCGGCAAACAGCGCGCTCGACTCGACGAGCTCATCGAGCGGCTTGTCGCGCACGCTGCCGGCGCTGAGCGCATCGAGCAGCACCGGACAGACCGACACCTCGCCCTCGGCGTTGATCGTGAGCCAGCTGCCGATCCAGCAGCCGATTGCCGGATTCTGCGGCACGGTGTTGTTGCGGGCACCTCCGGAGGCTTCCGCATGCAGCTCGGGCGACAGAAAGAACGGCGTATAGCTGACATAGCCGTGCGGGTTGCGCCGCAGCGCCGGATGGAAATGCTCGCGCAGATCGTTCTTGTCAAACGCCAGCTCCCCCCAACAGCCAGACCCCGATCCGCGCGGCACCAGAGGCGAGCGATTGTAGGATATGTTGCTTTTGACGATGAATTCGATAGTCTTCTCGAAGCTCCTGGTGTTGTATTTGCCAATCGTAATCACGACGTGCTGACCGAGCCCCAGATCGACGCAGTCCTTGAGCACCGCAAGCGTCCGCTCAGACTCGGCATCCCGACTTGCCCGGTTCTCCTCATCGATCGCATTGAGGCCCACGACGATTCGCGCCTTGCCGGCCGTGACCTCACGGATTTTCTCCAGCCGCTGACGGGTGAGCTTCTTGCAGTTGCTCAATACCGAGCACTTGTAACCCATCTCAACCGTCAGACGCAGCAGCTCGAGCGCGTCCTTGCGCAGCAGAAACTCCCCGCCGCTCCAGCCGATGGTGTGCACCCCGAGACGCTTGGCCGGCACCAGCATCCGGTCGCGAATCTCCTCCAGCGTGAGCTCTCGCAGGACGCTGCGGCGCACCTTCTTCGCCTCGTTACTGCCGGTCATGCAGGCCGGACAGCGCAAATTGCAGCGACGCGTCGCCTCGAAGTAGACGACCTGGAACTGGTACTGCGGCATAAAACGACTCGCCTCCTGTGTGCTCATTTTCCGCGCACGGTCTCGAGTTTCTTATGCCGCACCATCGCGGGTGTCAACGCGAGCGCGCAGCACAACCGACAAAAATCAATTCGACGCGCGCAGCCGAGCTCCTCCTCAAGCCTTGAAAGCACGGGCTGCCTTGTTGATGCCCTCGGAGAGCATCGGATGCGGGAACGCCATGGTGCGCAACTGTGCGGCCGTTGTCCGCGCATGCACGGCGAGCGCCAAGGGCGCGATCAGCTGGGCTGCATCGAGCCCCGCGACCTGCGCGCCGATCAACTGCCCGGTCGCGGTCGCGAACACCAGTTTGATGAAGCCGTGGGTTTCGGCAAAGATCTGGGCGCGAGCATCATTGCGGTAGTCATAAAGGACTGCCGCCGCGCCGATGCCGTCACGGGTCGCCTGCGCTTCACTGAGCCCGACCCAGGCGACCTCCGGATCGGTGAAGACAGTGAACGGCACGGCTGCGAAGTTCATCTGTTCGGTGGGCCGGGCGGCGCCGAGGATATCCCCGGCAGCAACCCAGCTCTGGCAGAGCGCGGAGTGAAACAGCATGCTGCGACCATTCACATCTCCCGGGGCGTAGACGTGGGGCAGCGCAGTTCGCAGGCGGCTGTCGACGGCGATTGGACCGTTGCCCCTCAGACCAATCGCCTCGATGCC
>DAHVTM010000078.1:0-5423 GCA_027324195.1 Gammaproteobacteria bacterium
GAATTGGTTAAGACCAAGGCTGTGGTGCAGGCGGATCGCCACGCTGGGTGCTGCGGCCGGTCTTGGCGGGCGATGCGCAGTTGCGCGGGAATCGTCCGATTTGTTAGGCTTTTCGCAAACGACACAACATACGCCAGAGCCGCTGTCAACCGCTCAGGTCAGGTCTCATGGTCAGGTCTCAGGGTCAGCTGTCGCGGTTGCCGTCGCCGCGTGGCGTCCTGCAGGGGGGCGCTTGTCGCGGCCGGTTCGCGCGCAGCCGTCGGGGTTGCGCACGGGGAGTCCGGTTCGCTGACCGGCTGGCACTGCTCGGTTTGAGGTAACGCTGAACGCAGCGAGGTGCCGACCATGCCTGCACGAATCACCAACGAAACCGTTCAGGCCCTGATCAACCTCATTTACGAAGCGGCCGTTGACCCTTCGCAGTGGCCGGTGTTCCTGCGGGCCTTCGCCCGGGCAGTCGAAGCTCGCGGGACATTGATCTACACCCACAACTTCGAAACCATGGATGCGAGCCTCGCCGCCGGGGAGAGCTTCCCTAATGCCGTCATCGACTTCGATGAGCACTTCCTGAGCGTCCTGGAATACTACAACCACGTCAACGTCTGGGCGCAAAACGAAACGATGCTCGAAGCGGGTCGACCGGTTACCGGGGCGATGTTGTACCCGGAAAGCAAGCTGCCAAAGACCGAGTTCTACCAGGATTGGCTGCGGCCGCAGGATTATTTCCACGCCATCGGCGGCATCGTCATGCGCGAGGGTGCCTACGCGATGAAGTTCAGCTCCCTGCGCAGCCGTCGCTGCGGGGACTTCACGGCCGAGGAGATCCGCCTCTATCAGGCGCTGCTGCCGCACCTCGCCCGTGCGGCGAGGATCCAACGCCGCTTCGCGTTCCTGCAGGGTCTCTCGAACGCCTCGCTGGCACTGCTCGATACGGTGCCGGCCGCCGTCCTGCTGCTCGATGCCTGCTCACGCGCACTGCACAGCAATGCCGCCGCCCAGGCGGAACTGCGGCGCGCCGATCCGTTGCTGCTCAGTCGCTCCGGGGAGTTGATCGTTCGAGGGGCATCGCACGGACAGGCGGCCATCCGCACCGCCATCGCCGCGGCGCTCGATCCGGTGCGCGCGCACAGTGAACGGTGTGCCACGGTGGCTCAACTGTCCCGACGCAATGGCGAGACGCTCTGTGTGCAAGCGCTGGCGCTGCCGCACAGGGACCGCACCGGCCGCGCCTGCCAGATCGACCACACGCTGGCGGCCTGTGCGCTGGTGATTCATGGCGGGCAGACGCGCATTCCGGCGGTCGGCAGGCAGCTGTTGCGGCACGTCTACGGTCTGACCCCGGCGGAGGTGCAGGTCGCGCTCGCGATGGCAGAAGGCGAGACACTCAAGCGTTATGCCGAGCGCCGACGCATCTCACGAAACACGGCGGCAAGTCAGCTGAAGAGCGCGTTCCAGAAGACCGGCTTGCGACGTCAGAGCGAGCTGGTGCGCTGGCTGCTGTCCTCCGGCGCCGCGCTGCAGCCGGGCGAGCGGTCCTAGCGCAACGGCCGTTCCGCCTTGCGCAGCCGAAGCGGCCGCGCAAGGCGCTGCGAGCCGGTGAGGTGCCGATGCATTGCGCCGCCGGACGGGCCGGACGGCCCACCTCGGTGCGCGAGGGGGCTTGCCGCCCGAGCCGTCGTCGTTGTAGCCCCTGCGCGAACCGCCGAGGGACTTCCTCGCGGGCACAACTCGCGCCGCACGCGAGGGAAATCCGGCGACGCGGGGGGCACACCGAGGCGCCGTGGCGTCGGTCCCGGGTTGGCGCCTGCGGCGAAGGGCGGCGCTGTGTTGGGTCGCAAACGCATCGGCAGCATCTTCAGCGGGCAATGGGACGCGGATCATCGCTGTGATGTCCGGCTCGGCGGTGGGCCGTGCGACTTGCCTCGTGCTCGCGTATAGATGGATCGCGATGGCTGGCGGTGCCCGTAGCGGGGATGCCGAGCACTGAGCGCGCTACTGTGAGTGCGCTGCACGTCCGGCCGTTGCACGGCTGTGCCAAGTGCATGCGTATACTCGCGCCTTTGCGGCCGCAGCGCTACCGACACCGCTGGGCGATGTGGGCGCCAACCACTTCGAGGAGAGCGAGTATGAGGGGAAGATTCCTGACCCGGACGATGAGTGCCGCGATGCTCGGCTGGGCGCTCGCCGCAGCGGCGTACGCCGCCGGCAATCCGTTCGCACAGCCGAGTCCGCTGCCGTTTCATGCACCGCAATTCAACCGGATCCACGATGCGGATTTTCAGCCGGCAATCCGTGCGGGGATCCGGCGTGAGCGCGCCGAGATCGTGCGCATCGCCGACGATCCGGCGCCGCCGACCTTCCAGAACACACTGGTTGCGCTCGAGCGCTCGGGCCGGATGCTGAACCGCGTGCTCGGTGTGTTCAACGCGCTCACCTCGGCCAACACCGATCCGACCTTGCAGAAGGTGCAGGCCGAGGAGGCCGGTCCGCTCGCCGCGCTCGACGATGACCTCTATCTGAACGGGCGGCTGTTCGCGCGCGTCAAGGCCGTCTACGCGCAGCGTGCGAAGTTGAAGTCGGTGCCCGAAGCGAACGCGCTGGTGCGCCTGTATTACCGTCACTTCGTGATGAACGGCGCGCTGCTCGCGCCGGCCGACAAGCGCCGCCTGGCGGCGATCAACGAGCGCCTCGCCGAGCTCACCACGAAATTCCAGCAACAGCTGCTTGCCGCCACCAATGCCGGCGCGCTCGTGATCAGCCGCAAGCGCGATCTGGCGGGGCTCACTCCGGGGATGATCGCGGCGGCGGCGCGGGCGGCCCGCGAACGCGGTCTCAGCGGCAAGTGGGTCATCACGCTGCAGAGCACGACCCAGCAGCCGGCGCTCGCCTACCTCAGCAATCGGGCGGTACGTCGCGAGCTGTTCGAGAAGTCCTGGACGCGGACCGAGCACGGCGGCGCCGATGACACCCGCGCCACGATCGCGGCGCTCGCGCACCTGCGCGCCGTGAAGGCGCACCTGCTCGGTTATCCGAATTTCGCCGCCTACCGGCTGCAGACGCAGATGGCGCACACCCCGGCGGTGGTCGAACACTTCCTCAGTCAGTTGGTGCCGCCCACCGTGGCGGCGGTGCACCGCGAGGCGCGCATCCTGCAGGGGCAGATCGTGCGCGATGGGGGACACTTCCAACTGCGTCCCTGGGACTGGGAGTACTACGTCAATCGGGCCAAGGCGTCCCGTTACCACCTGACCGATGCCGAGGTGCGACCGTACCTGGTGCTCGACAACGTGCTGCAGCGGGGCCTGTTCTATCTGGCCCACCGGCTCTATGGCATCACGTTCAAGGAACGCAAGGACCTGCCCGTGTACCAGAAGGACGTGCGGGTGTTCGAGGTGTATGACACCACCGGCAAGCCGCTCGGGCTGATCTATTTCGACTACTTCCATCGGGCCAACAAGTCCGGCGGCGCCTGGATGGACAACTTCGTGGTGCAATCGAGGCTGCTCGGCCATCTGCCGGTGGTCTACAACGTGGCGAATTTCACCCAGCCGGCTCCGGGGCACCCGGCGCTGATCAGCATCGACGATGCGATCACCATGTTTCACGAATTCGGCCACGGCCTGAACAGCCTGTTCGCCGACGAGGTGTATCCGAGCCTCTCCGGCACCAATACGGCGCGGGATTTCGTCGAGTTTCCCTCGCAGTTCGATGAACGCTGGGCGTTGTATCCGGCGGTGCTGCGCCATTACGCGCTCAACTACCGCACCGGCAAGCCCATGCCGCGGGCGCTGCTCGAGAAGATCCTGCGCGCGCGCAACTTCAATGCCGGCTACAGCGTGGGGGAGGAGCTGGAGGCGGCCGAACTCGACATGCAGTGGCACACCCTGCCGTGGAACGCGCCGCTTGAGCACGCCGATGCCTTCGAGCAGGCAGCGCTTGAGCGCACGGGGCTTGCGCTGGCGGACGTGCCGCCGCGGTACCGCTCGAGCTATTTCCCGCACATCTGGGGTGGGGGCTACGCGGCCGGCTATTACTCGTATTTCTGGACCGAGATGCTGGCCGATGACGCCTATGACTGGTTCCTGCAGCATGGGGGGCCGACCCGGGCCAACGGGCAGCGCTTCCGCGAGCGGATCCTCTCACGCGGGCACACGGAAGGTTACTGGCGGATGTTCCGCAGCTTCTACGGCCGCAATCCGCGCATCGGGCCGCTACTGCGCTACCACGGACTGTCCGTCCCGGCGCCGCACTGATCACGACGCCTCGCCTGCGCGGCGGCGTGGCCGCGCAGGCGACGATCCGAGTGTTGCAGTTCCGCAACGGCGGGATGGGCCGCCGTGTCGTTCATGCTGCTTTGATATCGGTCAAATTCGGCCCAGCGCCGAGAGATAGGCTGTTCAGCGCCATCCGGTGGATGTATCCTCCGTGACACATTCTGGTGCAAACGAACGCTTGTTTTAATTTCCAGGCGCCGATCGGGAGGGGGCATGCTGAAGCAGATTGGGGGTTTCACCTGCGCCGTACTGGCCACACTCTCGCTTGCGGGATGTGGCGGTAACAGCCAGACGTCCACCGTCGCCACCAGTACCCAGCCGGGCACGCTGGCGGTCGATCCGCCGCTGCGGGTCGCCTCACTCAGCGCCTCGGCGTTTGCCACCGAGCTCGGTACCAGCCCCTCCGGACAGCAGTTGCTGCAGCTCGCTGGCACCCCGGCCTGCGGGGTGGATTTTTACTACCTCAAGTACTGGACCACCGATCCGTCCGGTAAGCCGACTGAAGTGTCCGGCGCGCTGATGGTGCCGACCGGCAGCGCCGCGCAATGCTCCGGCCCGCGACCGATCGTGCTCTATGCGCACGGCACCACGACGGCCGCCAACTACAACATCGCCGACATCAGCGACACGACCAACCCCGCCAACGCCGAGTCGGCGATGATCGCCGCGGTGTTCGCGGCCCAGGGCGACATCGTGGTGGCGCCGAATTTCGAGGGCTACGATATCTCCAATCTCGGCTATCACCCCTACGTCAACGGGGCGGTGAACGCCGATGACATGATCGATGCGCTGAGTGCGGCGCGCGCGGCGCTGCCGCGCTCTTTCACGCCGAACACCACCGACGGCGGCGAGCTCTACGTGACCGGCTACTCCGAGGGCGGCTACGTGGCGATGGCGACCGTCAAGGCCATGCAGGCCGCGGGAGATACCGTGACCGCCTCGGCGCCGGCCTCCGGGCCCTATGCGCTCGAGGCGTTCGGGGACTCGATCTTCTTCGGTCAGGTGGATATCGGCTCGACGGTGTTCGCGCCCCTGGTGACGACGAGCTATCAGAAAGCCTACGCCAACGTCTATCAGCAGACCTCCGACCTGTACAGCGCGACCTACGCGACCGGCATCGACTCTCTGCTGCCGAGCGCAACGCCGCTC
>DAHVTM010000105.1:0-19042 GCA_027324195.1 Gammaproteobacteria bacterium
GCCGCGCTTTTGGGGCGAAGCCCCAAGCGCGGGCACCTTGGTTTTCTCTGTTCTCGTTCGGCGCGGTTGCCGGATGAGCTGACCCGTGGTCGCCATACTGTCTCCAAGATCCTGCGTTCGAGCGCGGACGGCGCCCCTGGAGTATTCAAAGGGTGCGCCCGTGCGGTGAGCGGCCGGACGAAAACCGGGCCGCCTGCGCACTGCGCACTGCCATAAGCGCGCTCGTGAGGGTCTGGCCCGGTGTCTGGGTGTCGCAATTTCAGGGGTCGGTGTGCAGTCGGGCCGACCCGAGAAAGGCCGGCGATTCTAGGGAGGGGGGGACTGGGTGTCAACCGGCATAGCCGGCGAGGCCACTCTGGCAGTGCAGCGAAGCGCCAGCGGACAGCGCAGCCGGCACCTTTGCCGACGGCTCTTGAGCCGCGGCCCGCGCTGGCTACCCAATCCATCCAAGGCTCGGCGAAGACCACGACCCGGCACATCCGCCGAGCGCGAGACGAGGTCGGAGCGAAATGGGACAAAATCAGGTGATAGGCGCATTTTTCCCGACAATCGGCACTGATTCTCCGACGTTCGCCTCCCGTTTCGTTGCCTCAGCGCGGCGGGCGCCGGCGGAGCCGATCCCGGCATAAACCACCCGCGCGGCCCCGGCAACCACGACGCGGATGATAAATTACGGGCACCCGCTGAGACAGCCACCACCACCCCTGCAAGCTGGTCACGCCCGATGAGAGATCTAATCTTGCGTATCTACGACCGCGCCATCGACGTCATCGTCATCGGCCTGGTGCTGGTGATGATCGTGGTGATGGGGTTTGCATTCTTCGACGTCCTGGTCAGCGTCTGGCATCTGATCCCGGACGTAAAATCCAACACGGTCAACGCCGATGATTTTCGCGACCTGATCGTCACGGTACTCGATGTGTTCGTGCTGATCGAATTGTTCGGCACGTTCACCAGCTACGTCCGGACACGGCACGTGCGTCTTACCCAGCTGCTCGACGTGACCGTGGTGTTCGCGTTGCGCGAGCTGCTGGTCAAGTTGTATGCCAACTCGTTCGGGACCGAGAAACTGATCGGGCTATGCGTCATCGTGATCTTGCTGGTGCTGGCACGCAGCCTCACCGGGCGAGTCTCGCCATACACCAACACCTAGAGCCGCACAGAACTCGGCTCGCCCTCGGGCGCATGCCAGCGACCCGAAGACTCAGAGCCCGCCGGACCTGCCATCCCCGCCATCAGCGCGAGTGGCGATGCCCGCCGACGGATTGAGCGCCCGCTCGCGACGCTCCAGAAAATCAATCACGAGCTGCGCCAATCCCCAGGCGACGATGATCAGGCCCCACCAGAAGCTCTCCCCACCACTGGTTTTCCAGAGCGCCACGGTGATGGCGGCTCCCACCAGCAGCATTTTGATCCCTCGATAGTTCCCGCTTCCCCACTGGTGAGTGCTGGCGGCCGGCCAGGAGCGCTCGCGAATCATTTCGACCGGCAGTGGCGGCAGCTCGATGCCCTTCTCGATCGCCGCCATGCGCTCGGCGTGATAGAGCTGGAGCAGCTCGCGCTGGCGGTGGGCCCTGTGATACACGCTGAACATCTGCGAAGCAAAAGCGCCGATGACGGCGATGATCGGAATGAGCAGGGCGAGTGCCCCCTGACTCACATGCCCCAGAACTGGAATGTCCATCGATGGGTTCTCCTGCAAAAGGCTTCGCTACCCGTTTGATACCCGGCTTGCGCATCGCCGGTTTCAAAAACATGTCGCACATGAAACCAGTGCCGCCCGGTGAGGGTATCAACGTACAGTCTTGGAATGCCCCGGTGGGCCGCTCCGAGGCACTCAGGGGGGATGCGTGCACGGAACGGTGAGCGAGGACTCCAGCCGGGATCAGGACATCGTGGCGCTCGTAAAGGCAGGCGCGCGGGATCTCGCGTTCGAGACTCTGCTCAAGCGTTACGAAGGCAAGGTGTACCGTTTGTGCTGTGCGCTGCTGCGCGAGCGGACGCAGGCCGAGGATGCCGCCCAGGAGAGCCTGGTCCGGGTATGGAAGGCGCTGCCGCGCTACGATGGGCGGGCGGCACTGTCCAGCTGGATCTATGCGATCACCCGCAACCGCTGCCTCACGGCCCTGGAGCGGCGGCGGGCGCTCGAATCGCTCGCTGCGTGCAACGAGGTTCCCGCGGCAGAGACGCAGGCAGACGCAGCAGAACCCTGGGATGGACGTGCGGCGCAGCTGCGTGCGCTGATAGAGCGGCTGCCCGAACGCTCGCGCCGGGTGCTGCTGCTGTATTACTACGAGGAGCGCTCGGTGAGCGAAGTGGCACGCATGCTCGGCTGTCCGCAAGGCACGGCGAAGACCCAGCTGCATCGCGCCCGCGCCACGCTCGGGGAGATGCTCAAGCGCAGCGGCCTCGATGATCCGGCTTACTGGCAGGAGGATGCCTCATGAGTGACGGCAGACCCGCGGAACTCGCAATCACCCTCGACCAGGCCCTGAGGCATGTGCTGCGCTCGCCTGAGCTCCCACACGATTTCCGCACCCGGTTGCACTCGGCCCTCACCCGCGCAGGCGAGGTCGACCTCGGCGCGGCACGCAAGCGGATGGAACGCGAGCGACGTGAGCGGCTCGAGAGGCTAGAGGCGGAGTACGTTCGGGTCCGGCGCAGCACGCTGCTCACGCTGCTCGGCGCCGCATTTGCTGCCGGTGCCGCCGTGGTACTCGCCCTGCCCTGGCTGCGGGCGCATCTGGGAGTCTTCGCACCGCTGGCGATCAGCTGGGGCGGCGTCGCGGTCGGATTGGGAATCACCTTTGCCCAGCCGCTGCAGGCACTGCTGCGGCGCTGGTCGGACTCCCTCTAGACCCCCGCGACGGTCCGCTCCGATTGCCCCCTGAGCCGCTCGGGCGCTTTCAATTCTCCCGCTCACGGATGCACGGTAGCCCGCGCGCACGGCGTGCAGCGCCTCTGCGTGCGCGCCAGATGATGGGTTATGATTCGCGCTCATAACGCCTTGACGCCGAAAACCCGCCGATGTCCGGACTCGACGCTCCCCCGAAACGCCTCCCGGCGCTGCGCTTGCCCGGGGGCTGGCTGACCGCCTTGATTCCTCTGATCTGGCTGGCCGGATTGGGCGCGTGGGTCTCGTTGCGCTGGTCACACCTGCCGCCGATGATCCCGATTCACTGGGACCTCACCGGCATGCCGGACTTCTGGGTACGCCGCTCACCGTCTGTGGTGTGGTCCGTGATCGGCACCATGGGTGGAATCTGCCTTGCGTTCATCGCGCTCGCCTGGCTGATGCTGCAGCAGCCACCGCAAACCTCGCGCGCCTCACTCAACGCTGAGCGCGCATTCCGCCGACAAACCGCGCTGCTGATCGTTGCATCCGCATGGTTCGTCGCCTTCACGCCCGCCTTCAGCTTGCTGCCCTTGCCATTGAGGTCGTTCCGGGCCTGGATGGCGCTGTTCGCCGCGACATTGCTCACGGGAGCCGTCGCGCTCGTGCGCGCGGGCATTCACATGCAACGCGGCGAGCACACTGCCTCGAGCGACAGCACCGGCGCACTCCAAGCCGATGAAGGCCGCTGGTATGGGCCGTTCTACTTCAACCGGCGCAATCGGGCACTGTTCCTGCCCAAGCGCAGCGGATTCGGCTACACGTTCAATTTCGCCAACCCCTGGGCCTGGGTCTTGCTCGCAGTCCTGCTCGGCGCAGCCGTGGCGCTCTCGCGACTCCTCAGGCACTGACCCGCAGGCGCCAAACGGCCAGTCCGGGGCGTAACAGCGCACGCCGGCGATCCCTCGTAGCGAATCGCGCCAACGCACTTTTTGTGTGCAAGCCTCTGCCATGACGATGGCTGTCGTGGCATGATTCGGCGCGCAACAGGACTCCCGGGTATCACGCCGCGCCCATGCCGTACTGCAGCGAGCACTCGGAGTCACGGTGAACTGCGTTTAATATCAACAATACAACCGAGATCAACCGTGATGCGCACACGCGGCTGCGGACTGCTCGCCCTGACCCTGATCAGCGTTCTCAGCGCCGGCTTCGGCTGGGGCACGGCAGTCCAGGCCGCCACCCGGCACTACGTGCCCCATCGCTATGTGCGTCATCACTACGTACGCCACCGGTACATTCGACACCACGCGCAGCGAGTGAGTCATCCTTACGTGCGCTCGCGGGAAGCCTTCGTCTATGACGCCACCCGGGCGAGGGTGCTGTATGCGAAGCGCTCGACCGGTATCACGCCCATCGCCTCGATCAGCAAGCTGATGACGACATTGGTGGTGGCGGAGGCGCACCAGCCGCTCAATCAGCGCTTGCAGGTCACTCGCGCGGACTGGACGCCGTATTCACACCTGCCTATCGGTATCTGGTTGACGCGGGCGCAGCTGTTTCACCTGGCGCTGATGTCCTCGGAGAATCGGGCGGCACGCACACTGTGCAACGATTACCCTGGGGGACTACACGCCTGCGTGCGGGCCATGAACGCCAAAGCCCGCGCGCTCGGCATGATGCACACACATTTCGTCGAGCCGACCGGCCTGTCGCCGAGCAATGTCTCAACACCCGCGGACCTGGCCAAGCTCGTCATGGCCGCTGCGCACAACCCGATCATTCGCCGCTATTCGACCAGTCCGGGCTACACCGTCCATGACGGGCGCTGGCGGCTGCCGTACTACCCGACCGACCCGTTGGTCCGCAACCGCTGGTGGCACATCGTGGTGCAGAAGACCGGCTTCACGAATCCGGCCGGTCAGTGCCTCGTGCTCGATACGTACATCGACCACCACAACATCGTCATGGTGCTGATGCACTCGTGGGGCAAATACACTCGCACGGCCGATGCCATGCGCGTCAAGCAGTGGCTGCAGGTGCATCTGTTGCGCCATCACTGGCCGACGGTCGCGGCCCGAATGTGAGCCGGCGCGGCCGGGCCGGACGCGCGCGGGTGGCGCGCTTCATTCGGCGAGTGGCGCGGAGGCGAAGCGGATGGCGCGGAGGCGCGGCCGCGTCAGACAGAAAGCTGCAATCACGGACAGTGACAGCCCCATACCCAGCAGCAACGTGGGCAACGCCAGCACCTTGAGCAGTCCACCGGCAAGCGCCGCCGAGAGCGGCGCAAGACCGAGGAACGTGAACATCACCAGGCTCATGGTGCGCCCCATCAATGCCTGGGGCACCCGGCGCTGCAGCCAGGTCAGCATCGCGATCTGAATGGTGCCTTGCAGCAATCCGGTCACCGCCAGCAGACTCACGCCGCTCCCCAGCCCATGCACACTGCTCAACGCGGCCACGGCCAGCCCGCTGAGCGCATCGCCGCCGAGCAGCATCAGGCCGAGCCGCCCGCCGGTCAGGCGGGTCAACCGACCCGAGACGAAGCTGCCCAGGAGCATCCCGGCGCCATTGGCCGTCATCAGGATGCCGAACGCGGCAGCGCCCTGGTGCATCCGGGTTCGGGCGAGCACTGGCAGGGCAACCTGCAGCGGACCACCGACCAGCACCGAGCCGGCGGCGAAGTAGCCGATCAGCGCCCGCAGCGGCGGATCGCGCCACAGGGAGCGAAAGCCCTCGAGAAGGTTGGCGAAAATCCCCCCGCTGAGCACCGGCGGCTGCCGATCGCTCGCGACCCGGATCAGCAGCAGTGAGCCGACCGAGATCAGGAAACTCAGCGCATCGACGGCGAACGCGATGCCGGTGCCGCGCACGCCGTGCGGCGCCCCGGCACCCGAGGCGACCCTGATCACGAATCCGGCCAGCGCCGGTCCGATGATCAGGCTCAGCTGGCGCGCGCCCATCATCAGCGAGTTGGCCGCATGCAGTTGATCGGAGCCGAGCAGCTGCGGCAGCAGTGAGCCGCCGGCCGGATAGGCGAAGGCAGTAGACAAGCCGATACCTGCCGCCAACGCATACAGCATCCACATGTGCAGCACACCCTGCAGCACCAGGATGGCCAGCAGACCGACCAGGACGGCGTTGACTGCCCGCGCACTGAGCAGCACGCGACGCGGCGACATCCGATCGACGACCGCTCCGCCGATGAGCATGAACACGGCGCGCGGCAGTGCCATCACGGCGAGCACCAGCCCCAGCTGCGCCGGATCGCCCGTCAGCTGCAGCACCAGCCAGGGCAGCGCCACCAGGGTGAACTGATCGCCGATGGCCGAGATCGAGCTGCCGGTAAAGAGCAGCCGGAAGGAACGGTTCGCAAACGGCGAAGATCCAGGTCGTCCGTCCACGCAGACCTCGGGCTGGAAACCTCTCGGTCCACCATGATGCCTGTGCGGCCCACCGGAGTCATTGCCGGTCGGCGCAAGGTGGCTCAGGGGATCAGCACCGTCGCGCCGATGGTCTTGCGCGCCTCCAGATCGCGGTGCGCGGCGGCAGCCTCGCTCAGCCGGTAGCGCTGGCCGATCCGCACCCGCACGACACCTTTCCTGACGGCGGCAAATAATTCTCGCGCCGCGGCATCCAGCTCCTGCCGCTCTGCAATGTAGTGGAACAGAGTGGGACGGGTCAGAAACAGCGAGCCACGCCGACTGAGCTCGAGCGGATTGAGCGCCGGAGGCGGTCCGGAGGCATTGCCGTAGGAGACCATCAGACCGAGCGGGCGCAGACAATCGAGCGAATCCATGAACGTGTCCCGGCCGACCGAGTCATAAACCACGGCCACCCCCTCGCCCCGCGTCAGGCGGCGCACCTGCGGCGCAAGCGGTCCGCGGCCCGACAGCAATACATGCTTGCAGCCCTGTTTGCGGGCCAGCTCAGCCTTCGCTTCGCTGCCGACGACACCGATGACCCGGGCGCCGAGCGCTTTCGCCCACTGCGTCAGAAGCGTCCCGACGCCGCCGGCCGCGGCGTGCACCAGGATGGTCTCACCACGCTGTACGCGATGCGTGCGGCGCAGCAGGAACTGCGCGGTGAGCCCCTTCAACATGAGCGCCGCGGCCTGTTCGTCTGCGATGCCCTTGGGCACTTTCACCAGGCGCGCAGCGGGGAGGTTGCGCACCTCGCAATACGCCCCCGGGGCGGAATGGACATACGCCACCCGCTCGCCCACGCGAAAGCCGCGGACATTGCGGCCGAGGGCCGTGATCAGCCCGGCGGCCTCGCGCCCCAGCCCGCTCGGCAGCTCGCCTGCGTACAGCCCGGTGCGATCGTACACATCGATGTAATTCAATCCGATCGCCGTGTGCCGGACCTGCACTTCAGTCGGGCCGGGCTTGCCGATCTCGATCTGCTCCTCGCGCAGCACCTGCGGTCCGCCGTGTTCGTAGAATCGGATGCATTTCATGGCCTTTACTCCCGCGGTTCAGCCGCCTCGGTTCAATCTTGAGATGCCCCCGCTGCGCGGGCCGGCTCAGCGGCCGGCCGCGCCGGTCCACTGCCGGCCCCCGTACGCTCGATGAGCCCGGCAATCTCGGACAAATCGGCTTCGCTCAGTCTCAGCGTGGCACCGCCGATCCAGCCCTCGACCTGCGTCGGACTGCGCGCCCCGACGATGGCGCCGGTCACACCGGGCCATGCCAGTGCCCAGGCAACCGCAAGCGACGCCAGAGTGACGCCGTGCCGCGCCGCCAGCGGCTTGAGGGCCTCGGCGAGCGCCAGGTTGCGCTCGAGCGCAAGCCCGCTGAATTGGTCGTCGCGGCTACGCCAGTCGTCGGCCGGCAGCGCCCTGGCACGCTCGGCCGTGAACGCGCCGGTCAACAGCCCGGCCTGCATCGGGCTGTAGACGAGCACTCCGGTGTGATGCGCGCGGCACCACTCGATTTCCGGGGCCGACGCACGCCGGATCGCGGAGAACGGCGGCTGCAGAGACCCGACGTGCCCGAGCCGTTCGGCCCGCTCGAGCTGCGCCACGGAATGATTCGACAGCGCCGCAGCACGGATCTTGCCGGCCCGCTGGAACCCGAGCAGCGTCTCCCAGTAGACCTCGAGCGGCGTGTCGTCCGCTGGGCGGTGCACCTGATACAGATCGATGCGCTCGACGCCGAGCCGCCGCAGCGAATCGTCCAGTTCCCGGGCGAGACTCTCAGCCGCGCCGACGCGGCGCGGCGCGGCCTGGCGGTTACCTTCGTCCCAGATCAGTCCGCATTTGGTAAATATGAACGGCCGCTCGGCCGCCGGTATGTCCCGCAGCGCCTGCCGCACGATCTGCTCGGAGTGGCCGAAGCCGTAGATGGGCGCGGTGTCGATCCAGTTCACACCCCGCTCGAGTGCATGACGAATGGCGCGGATCGACTCCGAGTCATCGACAGCGCCCCACTCCGAGCCACCGCTCGCCCACGCACCGAACCCAACACGGGTGATCTGCATCCCCGTGGTACCCAACGGGCCGGTGGGCAGCGGCCCGCGGTCCACTCCCGCAGTATGGTTCGGCATCGCACTCCTCCTTCGGGTCACGCCCAGGGACACAAGGCTGGCACGCTCCTCGAGCGCGAGCAACCGCCCCCGCCAAGCCGGTGCGCGCCGATCAGGACTGGGGCACGAGCACGGTGAGTTTGAGGCTGGCATCCAACGCCGGTCGCAGCGTGTACTGCTCGTAGCGGCTGTGTCCCCCGCCAGCAGGCGCGAAGATCCGCTCACCGCCTTCGCGGGCGAGAACCTGCTGCGAGCGCCATGCCGCCGCGAATGCTGGGCTGGCCGCCATCAGCGTCTGCAGCAGTTCACGCCGCACCGGATCACTCTCGTTGCCGGCCGTATCGGCGCGGTACTCGGCAACCAGACGCTGCGAGCGTTCGACCCAATCGACGATGAAGCGCGGCGCGCGCGGATCGAGGAAGACGTAGCGCAACAGATTGCGTTCCCGTTGCCCGCCGAGCCAATCGGCGAACAGTTTCGCGGCGGCACGATTCCACACGAGGGCATCCCAATGCCGATCGATCACGTAGGCGGGCGCGCGGATGGCGCGGACCAGTGCGAGCAGCGGCCGAGGGTCGGTCGGCTCATGGGTCGAACTCGGGTCAGCCCGTCCGCTGAGCTCGAACAGATACCGCCGTTCGGCGCGCGAGAGCCGCAATCCATCTGCGATTGCGTGCAGTGTTTCGCGCGAAATGGCTGTGGTGCGTCCTTGCTCGATCCACGTGTACCAGGTCACGCTGATACCGCACAGCTGGGCCGCTTCTTCACGGCGCAGACCTGCGGCACGCCGCCGGCCACGCTGAAACTGAAAGTCCTCCGGCCGCAGCCGCTCACGCCGCGCCCGCAGAAAGGCGCCCAGCGAGGGTCGCAACGCCGAACCGATTTGCTGCTCTGCATGCCGCGCGCCGGCCATGCGGATCACCGTGTATGGGGTAGTCGTTGTAATAGTATCAGTAACAGTCTTGTACCAGGATGAGAGCGGGGCATACTGCCGCCACAGCAACCTGGAGATCGGTCGATGCGCTCCCACGAACAGACGGTTCAGACACAATTCGACCCGCGCGCCGATGCCTATCGCCGCAGCGCGGTGCATGCCGCCGGGCCCGATCTGGAGTACGCCCGCGACCTCCTCGCGCAAGGCGGTGTGCCGCTCGCCAGGGCACTGGATCTGGGCTGCGGGGCCGGACACCTGTGCTTCGCGCTCGCCCCGTACGTCGGGCACCTCATTGCGCTCGACCCCTCCCCGGGCATGCTCGAGGCCGTGACGCACGGGGCAGCCGAGCGCGGCTTGGCGAACCTCGAGACGCGCCCCGCCAGTGCCGAATCGCTTCCGTTTCCGGATCGCAGCTTCGAACTGGTGTGCACTCGCTACAGCGCACATCATTGGACGCACCTCGAAGCGGCGGTGCGAGAAATCAGTCGCGTGCTCGTTCCGGGCGGACACGCGCTCGTGATCGATGCGCTGGCCGCGGAAGACCCGCTCGTCGACACGCACTTCCAAGCCCTGGAGCTGTTGCGCGACGCCTCCCATGTGCGCGACCGGTCGGTGCACGAATGGCGGGCGTTGCTGAGCGCCGTCGGCCTTGCAGAGCTGCAGTACCGCCAATGGCCCGTGCGGATTGAATTCGCGTCGTGGGTTGCCCGTATGGGCACGCCCGAGCTGCACGTGGCGGCCATCCGCTCCCTGCAGGCCGGGGCGCCGCGCGAGGTGCACGCGGCGCTCGAGACCGGCACGGACGGCTCGTTCACGCTGCAGACCGGCCTTTTCTGGCTGATGAAGTCCTAACGGGCTGCGCGAGATCCCCGGTCTGTGCGGCGGATATGACACGCTGGAGCAGATCCCGCGCAGGGGAGGCAACGGCCGCACCCCCGGGGCGCATCGGCTCTGCGCCGGGCACAGTGGCGCTCAGCCGCGGAACGACTGGAGCGGGTCTGAGCGGCACGTCATGAGGAAGTACGGGACCAGCGCGAGTGCAGCCGTGATGAGGGCACAGGTGAGCTGACCCGGTAACGCGGACCAGGACAGCGCGATGCCCATCGAGGCGCTCGCATGATGTCCGGGGATCGGGAGCATCAAGGCCACGTTCATCAGCCGGGCGGTCAGGCAGAGCAGGAACACCCCACCGATAAGCTGGCGCCGAGTCACGGGACGGCACCCGGCGAGCCCGGCAAACGCGGCAGCGATCACCAACGGCAGCACCCACAGCAGGATCATCACCACGGCAGAGTTGACCGCACCGGCCACCAGGGCGGGCACCGTGCTGTGGTGCAGGACTCGCAGCAGTCCGGTCACCGCGAACAACTGCATCAGCATGATGAGCACGCACAGCCCGGCAAAGGACACCAGAGGCGCGATCACGTAAGAGGCCGGCCAGCGGTACAGCCAGCCGCGCAGCTCCGCTCGGCTGGCGTAACGCTCGATCAATATGGCATCAGCGCCCATCGCCGCATGGGCGGCCTGTGCAGCCGCCTCGGGCGCTTCGCCACGCTCGAGCGCTTCGCACCGCAAGTGCTCGTAATGGGCCGCCATTTCAAGCGCCGCGCGATGCGCGTGGCGTGCCGCCACGCCATGACGGATCAGCGTCCGCTCAAGCTGTTTGAAGCGGGTTTCACTCATGAGCACCGGCTCCCAGGATCCGTTCCACACCCTCGCTCATGCGTCGCCAGTTTGCCGCCAGGCGCTCCAGGCGCCGCCGCCCTCGCGAGGTCAACTGGTAATAGATGCGCGTGCGCCCCGCGACCTGTCGCGGCCGCGAGCAGAGCAGACCGCGAGCTTCGAGCGCGTGCAGCGCCGGGTACAGCACCCCCTCGCCCAAGCTCAGCGCATCGGCACTGAGGACCCTCAGCGTGCGGGCGATTTCGTAGCCGTACATCTCGCGCTGCGCGAGCAGGCGCAGCACCACCAGCTCCGGAATGCCGCTCATCAGTGTGGGGTCACGCTCGGTCACCTCGTGACTATACCTCGCGCAACAAGGTATGAGAAGTGCCCCTACCGACCGCCGTCAGCTGCGTTCGCTGTCGAGGTTCGCCATCTGCGCCGGTGCGTAGCGCTCGCCCGCCGCAGCCCCTTTCGGCACCGCCCGCTCGATCGCGGTGAGTTCTGCCGAACTGAAGCGCACCGGCAGCGCCCCGAGGGCCTCGGCCAGCTGCTCGCGCCGGCGCGCGCCGACCAGTGGAACGATGTCCACGCCCTGCGCACACACCCAGGCAATCGCAAGCTGCGCCACGCTCACCCCACGTGCACGTGACAAGGCGCGCAGCGCCTCGACCAGCGCCAGATTGTGCTCAAGATTTGCGCCGCTGAACCGCGGGCCGTGGGCGCGCCAATCGGCCGGATCCACATGTCCGGCGCGCCAGTTTCCGCTGATCAGTCCGCGTGAGAGTACGCCGTAGGCGGTGATGCCAATCCCGAGTTCACGCACCGCCGGCAGGATGGCCGTCTCGATGCCACGGGAGATGAGCGAATATTCGATCTGCAGATCGCAGATCGGGTGAACCGCGACCGCGCGGCGCACCGTCGCGGCGCCCACTTCGGACAGGCCGATGTGGCGCACGTAGCCTGCCTTGACCAGATCGGCGATGGCGCCGACCGTCTCCTCGATCGGCACCTGCGGGTCGAGTCGCGCGGGGCGATAGATATCGAGATACTCCACGCCCAGACGCTGCAGGGAGTAGGCCAACGCGCTCTTCACGGCCGCCGGACGAGCGTCGAAGCCGAGCCATTGGCCGGCCGGGTCACGCAGCGCACCGAATTTCACGCTGAGCTGATAGCGCTCGCGCGGCACCTGCGCCAAGGCTTCGGCCAGCAACAGCTCGTTGTGCCCCATGCCGTAGAAATCGCCGGTGTCGAGCAGCGTGACGCCCGCATCAAGGGCCGCATGGATGGTTGCGATGGATTCGCGGCGGTCGGCCGGACCATACATGCCCGACATGCCCATGCAGCCCAGGGCGAGCCGGGACACTTGGGGACCGTTCTGCCCGAGAGACTGCAGTTCCATGGTTGAACTCCGTGATTCAGTGCCGCGGCGCTGAGTGTGGCGGGTTGTACCGGTATTGGCCAACCTCAGACCTGGCGCGGTGACAGCCCCGCAGCAAGCCGCTCAGAGAAAACCCGCGCCGCTGATCCCGCCGTAGACACCAAGTCCGGCGGTGAGCAGTGCTGTGGCCACCACCAGCCACGCGTACGGGCCCTTCAGGCGGTGTTCGGGCGGTAGCGCGCGAAACGCGAGCGCCACCAGAAAGCCGAGCACCAGCGGCAACATGAGGGCATTCATCACCTCTACGCCGATATTCAGCTCCACCAGGTTCGGCACCACATCAACCAGCACCGCACCGCCGATCACTGCCAGCGAATAAATCCCATAGAACCACGGGGCCTCGAGCGGTCGATGCTCGAGAGAGTGCCGGTAGCCGGTGACCTCGCCGAACCCCCACGCACTGGCGAGCGAGGCAACGATGGCCGCAACCAGTGCGGCGCCGATGGTGCCAAGGCTGAACACGACGCGCCCCACATCCGCTCCGAGCGCTGGCACCAGCATCTTGGTGATGTCACCGATCGAGCCGAGGCTAGAGTGGAGCGCGTGCGTTCCGATGGTGGCTGCGGCCGCAACGAGGATGGCGCCCATCACCGCTTGCGTGAGAACCGAGCCGATGGCCGTATCCCAGCGTGCGTGCCGATAATGGTGTGCCTGGAGCTTCTTGTCCGCGACGGCGGACTGTTGATAGAAAATCATCCAGGGCATGATGACCGCGCCGATGTTCGCGGCAACCAGATACAGGTACGCACTATTGCCGAGCGGCATGTGCATCAGGCCGCCGGCCAGCGCGGCCGCGTGCGGATGCGCGCGCCAGGCGACGAAGAAGAACGCAAACTCGAACAATCCGAGCGCAATCGCCACCCGTTCGACTCGCCGATAACTGCCGGTGAGCACAATGGTGAGCAATGCCGTCACCGTCACCCCGAGACTCACCAAGCGAGGAATGCCGAACAAGTCCCCCACCGCGGCAATGCCGGAGAACTCCGTCACCAGCGCCCCAAGCGTGGCGAAGCCGAGGCCGCCGGCAGACAACCACGCCCAGCCGGTCCCAAAGGTCTTGCGGATGAGTTCACCATGGCCTTGGCCGGTGAAGATCCCGAGCCGCACGGTGAGTTCCTGCACGATGTACAGCACCGGAATCAGCAGAATCTGCAGCAGCAGCAGCCGGTAGCCCCACTGCACGCCGCTCTGGGCAGCGGTGATGATGCTGCCCACGTCGGTGTCCGCGAGCATCACCACCAGCCCGGGCCCCATCACGGCGAGAAACAGCTTCCAGCCGGGCAGCGCAGCAGCGGCGCGGGGGGCCAGGGCGAGTTCGGGAGCAGAGGAATCCATGGCGCTTCACCTGGGGCCGCTGACGCATCGCGGCCCGGCCGACGCCGAACCCGCTGCCTCGGTCTGTACGGCCGCCGCTTAAGGTTGGGTCTCGACGCTACAAATAAGACTGATTCGCATTTGCATACAGAATATCAAGGCGCCTGAACCAAGGCAATAACGGGAATCCGCAATAGCGTCGCGACGGGACCTCCATCTGCACAGCACATGGGTCTGCCCCATTGACGCCTTTCTCCACCCGATCCTGGGGCTTTGTGCGGCGCGTCAATCAGGGTGAGAACCCGCGCGAGAGGCTTTGGGTGTCAACGCCGGACGAAAATTACACAGACCTGGCGGCGGGAAAGCGCACACTTTCTGGACACGCATGCTGCTTGCAGCCCTTGCCGGGTCCGAGCGGGCCATTGAATCGCGATGTCACAGCAACCCTCCCCGCGGGCGCACCGACCGCTCACGGCAGCAAGCTCGCGTGCCGCAGCAACTGGACCCCTCCGCTGCGGCATGGCCACCGACCTCGGCGCGCTGGCGGGACATACCCTCACAACTCGGCCCCGATCCGCCCGGCGCGGTGTCGAGCAACTTTACAAACCAATCGCTGCGAGTTCGCCTCCACAACAGACGCGCGAACCTTTTCCCTCAAGAAATCCGAGAGTTAGATACCGCCCACATCGCGCGGGCGCGAAAATTGCTTGGTCATGGGGTACACGGGTCTGACTGCAGTGGCCGACCATCGGCCGAACCACTGAAGACTCCGCCCGTACACGGTGTGTTCGTATCCGCCGCATTGCAGCGCGCCACGCCAGTGGCTCAGCGCTACGCGGCCGGGCCGGCGCCTGGCAAGACCGCGCCGGATCCGAGTGCTGACCGAGCGCCGCACGCCCCGGCGAACCCGTGATGTTTCTCACCCCGGACTCACTATCTTTTGGTGTTGCTTTGCGCTCGAGCAGCGCGGTCCGGTCGCTCAGCTTGCAGTATCTGTGCCCTCGTTGTGGGAACGATGTGCCGCCTGTCAGCCGACGCCCCCCGCACCCGACCCGAGCGTGACGCCCCGAAAAGACAATGTATGCTCATCTGGAGGCTGTATGTCGTTCAAACGCGTGAGTGTCCTAGCCACCTTCCTGGCCGCAACCGTCTCATTAGCGAGCACCGCGGCGCACGCAACGGTCGCGACTCAAACCGAAAACATCACTTTGTCCGGAACATTCGGCTCCGGCAACGGCCCGCTTCCTGGCGGTCCACCAAACTCTGGTCCATTCACCCCCGGCCCATTTACGCTGGACTTTGTCGCACCGCTCACCAGCTTTGCGCAAGGCTTTCAGCTCAGCGACGTCTACATGATTAGTAGTCCGATCGGCGGACCAGCCGGAACCTACACCGCGGGGGGGCAGTCGTTGCCCTTCAGCAACGACGGGCTCGTGGTCATTGGGACCGATCCAACCATGTTCCAGATCGGAGGATTCATCGGCAGCTACCCGACTTCCGTGACATTTTCCGGAACTGCGGCCACCGATCTGTTTACCGCAAGCTCGTCAGCTAACGGTGTCACCTATACGCTCACGCCGGGAACCTACCACCTCACACACACCAGCGCCTACGTCAACAACGACCCGCTGTTCTCCGGCGGCGTTCTGACGATCTCGAATCCGTCCAGCTCCGTGCCGGAACCTCCGACGCTCGCCCTCTTTGCACTCCCGCTCGTCCTGCTCGCCCTCACGCGTCGCAGAAAATATGGCTCGCTCACCTGACCGGCCTGCTGCGTTTCGCGGCCGCGTGACGGATCGGCGCTGCTCTGGGTCGTGATGGGAATCGCTCCCCGGGTTCGGGTTCAGCAACGAACTTGAGCCCGGGGGCGCTCAAAGTCCCGATTCCAAACGAGAGCGGGCCAGCGCAGGCTCATCACCCGCGCCGGCCCGCTGTCTTGACAGTCCCTTGTGCGTCTCAGCTCGCCGAACTCTCGGACTCCTCACTGACGCTCGTGTCGTCGGTCTCCGGGATGCCGCCGCCGACCTCCATGAAGCTGCGGCGCTCCGTGCCCTCGCTCTTGCGACGGCGCGAAGCATGGGTGGCAAACCCGGTGCCCGCCGGAATCAACCGGCCGACGATGACGTTCTCCTTCAGGCCGCGCAGATCGTCCTCCAGCCCGCGCACCGCCGCCTCGGTGAGCACGCGAGTGGTCTCCTGGAACGACGCGGCGGAGATGAACGACTCAGTGGCGAGCGAGGCCTTGGTGATACCCAGCAGCACCGGCTGCAAAGCCGCCAACTGCTTGCCGTCCTGCTCAGCCCGGTCATTGATGTCGAGCGCACGAGCCCGATCGAGCTGCTCGCCGCGCAGCAACGACGTATCACCCGCGGACTGCACCTCGGTCTTGCGCAACATCTGGCGGATGATCACCTCGATGTGCTTGTCGTTGATCTTCACACCCTGGAGGCGATAGACGTCCTGAATCTCCCGCACCAGGTAATTCGCCAGCGCCTCTACGCCCTGCAGGCGCAGAATGTCGTGCGGATTCGGCTCGCCATCGGCAATCACCTCGCCGCGCTCGACGGTCTCGCCTTCGAACACGTTGAGCTGGCGCCACTTCGGAATGAGCTCCTCGTACTTGTCGCCATCGTCGCTGGTGATGATCAGACGGCGCTTGCCCTTGGTCTCCTTGCCGAAGCTCACGGTACCGGACTTCTCAGCGAGAATCGCCGGATCCTTCGGCTTGCGCGCCTCGAACAGGTCGGCCACGCGCGGCAGACCGCCCGTGATGTCGCGTGTCTTCGAAGACTCCTGCGGAATGCGGGCGATGACATCACCGACCGACACTCGAGCACCGTCCTCAAGCGCGACGAACGCGCCGGCCGGCAGCGAGTACACCGCCGGAATCTCCGTATTCGCGAACGTGACTTCCTTGCCCTTGGCGTTGACCAGCTTGACCGTCGCGCGCAGATCCTTACCGCCGCGCTGTTTGGTGTCGAGCACCACGGTGCTCGACAGACCGGTGACCTCATCGACCTGCGTCGTCACGGTCAGGCCATCGACGAAGTCCTGGAACTTCACGAAGCCGGCCACTTCCGTCACGACCGGGTGGGTATGCGGATCCCAGGTGGCCACCACCTGCCCCGCGCCAACCTGATCGCCCTCCTTCACGCTGATCATCGCGCCGTACGGAATCTTGTAGCGCTCACGCTCGCGGCCGAAATCATCGACCACGCCGATCTCGCCCGAGCGTGACACGGCCACCAGGTGACCCTTCTCGTGCTGCACGGTCTTGATGCGATGGAAGCGGATGGTGCCTTTGTTGCGCACCTCCACGCTGCTCGCGGCAGCCGCTCGCGATGCCGCACCACCGATGTGGAACGTACGCATCGTCAGCTGCGTGCCCGGCTCGCCGATCGACTGCGCCGCGATGACACCGACTGCTTCGCCGATGCTGATCAAACGGCCGCGGGCCAGATCGCGCCCGTAGCATTGCGAACACACCCCGTAGCGGGTCCGACAAGTGATCGGCGAGCGGACCTTGATCTGGTCGACGCCTTCCTGCTCGAGGTGGCGAACGAGCTTCTCATCGAGCAGCGTCCCGCGCTCGATGAGCACATCCTCGGTGCCGGGCTTCAACACGTCGTCAGCGAGGACGCGTCCGAGCACGCGCTCCCCGAGGGCCTCGACAACGTCACCGCCTTCAACGAGCGGGGTCATCGTCAGACCATTGGTCGTGCCGCAATCGATCTCGGTGACCACCAGATCCTGCGCCACGTCCACCAGACGGCGAGTCAGATAGCCCGAATTCGCAGTCTTCAGCGCCGTGTCGGCCAGTCCCTTGCGGGCGCCGTGCGTCGAGATGAAGTACTGCAGAACGTTCAGGCCTTCACGGAAGTTCGCCGTGATCGGCGTCTCGATGATCGAGCCGTCAGGCTTGGCCATCAGGCCACGCATGCCGGCGAGCTGACGGATCTGCGCCGCCGAACCGCGCGCGCCCGAGTCGGCCATCATGAAGATCGAGTTGAACGACTTCTGCCGGACCGTCTCGCCCTTGGGGTTGTGAACCTCCTCAGTGCCAAGCTTGTCCATCATGGCCTTGGCCACCTGATCGTTGGCGCGCGACCAGATGTCGACCACCTTGTTGTAGCGCTCACCGTTGGTGACGAGACCCGAGGCATACTGATCCTGGATTTCCTTCACCTCGCGGTCGGCGCCGTTGATGATGCGCGGCTTCTGATCCGGAATAACGATGTCGTCGATGCCGAACGACACGCCGGCTCGGGTCGCGTAATGAAAGCCCGTGTACATCAGCTTGTCGGCGAAGATCACGGTCTCCTTCAACCCCAACGTGCGGTAGCAGGCGTTGATGGTGGCGGAGATCGCTTTCTTGGTCATGTCCTGGTTGACCAGGTCAAACGACAAGCCCCTCGGCAGAATCTCGAGGAGCAACGCACGTCCGACCGTCGTCTCGACCACGCGGATGCGCTCGGGCGGATCCTGGCCGAGCACATGCTCCTTGATTCGCACCCGCACCTTGGCCTGCAGGTCGATCGAACGGCTTTCGTAGGCGCGATGCACCTCGTGCACATCGGAGAACAGCATGCCGTCGCCGCGCGCCCCGACGCGCTCGCGCGTCATGTAGTACAGGCCCAGCACGACGTCCTGGGACGGCACGATGATCGGATCACCGTTGGCCGGCGAGAGGATGTTGTTCGAGGCCATCATCAATGCCCGCGCCTCGAGCTGCGCTTCGAGCGACAGCGGCACGTGCACGGCCATTTGGTCACCATCGAAGTCGGCGTTGAACGCGGTGCAAACCAGCGGATGCAGCTGGATTGCCTTGCCTTCGACCAGTTGCGGTTCGAAGGCCTGAATGCCGAGACGGTGCAGGGTCGGTGCGCGATTGAGCAGCACCGGGTGCTCGCGGATCACCTCTTCGAGGATATCCCACACCTCGGGGCCTTCACGCTCGACCAGACGCTTCGCCGCTTTGATAGTCGAGGCTTCGCCGCGCAGCTGCAGCTTCTGGAAGATGAACGGCTTGAACAGCTCGAGCGCCATCTTCTTCGGCAGGCCGCACTGATGCAGACGCAACTGCGGACCGACGACGATCACCGAACGGCCCGAATAATCGACGCGCTTGCCGAGCAGATTCTGACGGAACCGGCCCTGCTTGCCCTTGATCATGTCAGCGAGCGACTTCAGTGGCCGTTTGTTGGTACCGGTGATCGCCCGGCCACGCCGGCCATTGTCGAGCAGCGCATCCACCGCTTCCTGCAGCATGCGCTTCTCGTTGCGCACGATGATGTCGGGCGCATTGAGTTCGAGCAGACGCCGCAGTCGGTTG
>DAHVTM010000109.1:0-20214 GCA_027324195.1 Gammaproteobacteria bacterium
GTCACCGAGGTGTCCTTCAACACCACAAATAGTGCAACCACTTCGCCGGAATGCTCGTCGGGCTGCGCAATGGCTGCAGCTTCCAAGACTCCGGGGTGTGTGACAGCGATCTCTTCCACCTCGTTTGGATAAACGTTGAAGCCTGACACGAGGATCATGTCCTTCTTGCGATCCTGCAGGTACACGTAGCCCTTCTGATCGATATAGCCGATATCTCCCGTGCGCAGCCAACCGTCAGGCAATAGTACCTTAGCGGTCTCGTCGGGTCGGTTCCAGTAACCGCGCATGACTTGCGGGCCGCGCACGCAGACCTCGCCCGGTTCCCCGATAGGCAGGTCGTTGCCAGCGTCATCCTTTACGGTGACT
Source organism: Gammaproteobacteria bacterium (assembly GCA_027324195.1). GTDB lineage: Bacteria > Pseudomonadota > Gammaproteobacteria > Steroidobacterales > Steroidobacteraceae > 13-2-20CM-66-19. The sequence goes on from DAHVTM010000109.1 coordinate 367, forward strand.
TCTGTTGATGGAACCGGCAGTCCAACCGAACCGTTGAAGTCATCGCCGATCGGATTGATAGCTACGGCCGGTGAAGTCTCGGTCAGACCCCATGCCTGAGTGAGGACCTTGCCGGTGACCTCCTTCCAGCGCTGGGCCACTGCAGCCTGCACGGCCATGCCCCCGCCCAGAGTGATCTTCAGCTGACTGAAGTCGACTTCTGCAAAACCGGGCGTATGCAGCAGCGCGTTGAACAGGGTGTTTACGCCGCTGAAGAACTCGAATCGGTGTCGTTTCATTTCGGCAACGAGGGCCGGAAAATCGCGAGCATTGATGATGAGAACGTTCTTCCAGCCCAGATAGGCGAACAACAGGCAATTCGCCGACAGCGCAAATATATGGTACAGGGGGATCGCCGTGACCAGAATGCCGGGCTCGCCCGAGAAGTAACCATCGATCCACTCGAGCGCCTGCAGAATATTCGCGCAGACATTGCCGTGCGTGAGCATGGCGCCTTTGGCAACACCCGTCGTACCACCGGTGTATTGCAGAAAGGCCAGATCGTCTCCGCCCAGCGGTTGCGGCCGCCAATGCAGATGTCGACCGGCACGAAGCGCTGCGCTCAGAGTCGTCGCACCGGGAATGCGCCAGGGTCGAACCTGCTTGCGGACGTGTCGGACGGCAAAATTTATGATCCAGCCCTTCGGAGCCGGCAGAAAATCACCGACGCCGGTCACCAGGATGTGCTTCAACCGGCTATGCGGTGCCACTTCCTGCACGACGTGCGCAAAATTCTCTAAGACGACGATCGCCAGAGCGCCGGAATCCTCCAGCTGATGCGCAAGCTCCCGCGCGGTGTACAGCGGATTGGTGTTGACCACTACGAGACCGGCACGCAGTGCACCGAACAGCGCGATCGGATACTGCAGACAATTGGGCAGCATGATGGCGATCCGATCGCCCTTGGCGAGCCCCACGGACTGCAGCCACGCTGCGAACGCGCGCGTCTGCTCATCGATATCCCCGTAGGTCAGCGTCGTACGAAATTGCTCGTACGCCGGTAGTTCGCGGTATGCGGTACAGGCGTGATCGACCAGTTCCGCGAGCGTACTCAGGCGCTTCGCATCGATTTCGGCCGGTATCCCGGGAGGATAGGACTGCAGCCAGACTCGGTTCATCGCGACGCCCCTTCTGATCTGTCACCTGCAACGCGTCCACCTTCACGTGGCAGTTGCGCGCTTGCGAGCGGACCAGTGTAGCGTGCCGCACAGATGCGCGGAATCGGCGCTGAACCGCGCAGTCGCTGTGCGGCAACTCACGGAAACCCGCCCCGCCGATGATTATCCTCCCCGCAGTCATACTTCGGGCCGCACAAGCGCCGCTCAGACGCATGCGCCCCGGTACTCGACCGAGCCGCGCCGTCTGTCCCGTGGAGAGCGTTTCTTGGGTAAATCGCGACAGTTCACCACTTCGGGCCGATCCGTCAGCGAGCCGATCGAGAGCGATGTCCTCGAGCAGACCGCCTCGATCGAAGGGCCCTGGCCGGGTCTTGGCAAGTCCTATGGTCTAGACCCGACTCCCATCCCGGAGGGGTGGATTCTGGATGGTGCGCCGAGTGCCCGAGAGAAAGTGCTGGCGCGCAGTACCGATGGCGCGGCCTTGGCATTTATGTGGGACTGCACGAGCGGGCGCTTCCATTGGGAATACGTGGCCGAGGAAATCGTGCATGTTCTACAGGGCTGTGCACGGGTTGAAATTGCCGGCGTGAGCTGCCGCCTGCAGATCGGCGATACCCATGTGTTTCCGGGCGGCTCGCGCTTCCGCTGGACGGTGCCCGATTATGTGCGCATCGTGAGCCTACGCCTGCAGCCGGTGAGCCACCCGCTCGGCCGCCGGCTGCAGGCCGCGCTCGGCGGATCATGGCGGTCACGCCGCCCGCGTTGAGGCGGGTCCGCTGGTCTGCTCAGTCGACCGCGCCGCGCTGCAGCGGGCTGCTGCCCAAAAAGATCTCAATCTTGTCCCGATAGGTGCGTGAGAGCTTCAGTTCTTGCCCGCCCTCAAGAGTGAGAAAGTACTCCCCGTTCATATGGGCGCGCAGGCTCTTCACGAAGCGCAGATTGACGATCGTGGAGCGGTGCACTCGCTGGAACATGCGCGGATCGAGCACACCCTCGAGCTCCTTCATGGTTCCACGCAGAATGTGGGTCGTGCCCTCCGCATGCACGCACATGTAGTCCCCGGCCGCGTCGATCCACTGAATCGAGGCGACCGGCACGCGCGCGGTATGCCGTCCCTGACGGATCGGCAGGATGTGCGGATGGCTTGATTCGATCGCGTTACTGCCGTGCTCGAGGAGGGTCTCGAGTTCGAGTTCGCCCGAGCCGGTGATCTCGGCCACCACTTCCATCAGCTTATCCCGCTGATCGACTGCGTGACGTGCCTGCAGGTTCTGGCGGATCCGCTCGAGGGTCATTTCGACACGACGCTCATCCAGCGGTTTCAGCAGATAGTCCACCGCGTGCGCCTCGAATGCGCGCAGCGCGTATTGATCAAAGGCGGTGACGAACACGATGAGCGGCACGCTCTCTTGTGGCAGGCGCGCGAGCACTTCAAATCCCGACAGCATCGGCATCTGAATGTCCAGAAACACCACGTCTGGTCGCTCGCGCTGAATCAAGCCAACCGCGTCGCGTCCATTACCGCACTCCGCGATGACTTCAAAATCCGGTGTCTTGCGCAGCAAGCGCTCGAGGCCGCGCCTGGAGAGCGCCTCGTCGTCGACGATGACGGTCTTGATCTTCATGCTTCTCGAACCGCGCGCTGCTTCGGACGGCGGTGAGCCGCGAGCTTACCTTATCTTGGCACTCTGATGCGCGCAGCCTCAGCCGGCCGCCGGCGCCGGCCCCTGCAGCCGCGCAATCGGCAACGGCCGCGCCAGAATCGGACCCTGTCCGAAGTCGCAGCCGACGGCCGTCAGCCAGCGCAACGTCTGCTGGGACTCGATTTGTTGCGCCGCACAGTGAATCCCCAGCACCTTGACCGCCTGGACGATTGCCACCACCAGAGCCTGCGCGAGCTTGTCCTTCAGTGCGGCCGCACTCAGGCGGGCATCAATCTTCACCAGCCGCACCGCTTTGGAGCGCAGCAGCGGCACCACGGCCGAATCGAAGGAAAAACCATCGATCACCACGAAACAGCCGAGCCGTTCGCAGCCGCCGATGAACCGCTCCACCTGCGCCCGCCGCTGCGTGCACAGCGGCTCGGCAATCTCGAATCCGACGCTGTCGGGGGAAATCCCGCTGCGAGTAAAGCCGGCGCTCAGGCGGCGCAAGAACTGCTCATCCTCAAGGGTCGCAATCGAGAGGTTGAGGGTGAAGCAGGTGGGCTCCTGGGTCCAATCCTGCCGGTGCGCGCCCATCCAGGCGAGCAGGCCGTCGACGGCCAGTGCGTCGAGTGTGGCCGGATCGCGATTCTGTCTGGGAGTTCCGCGGGGCAGCACCTCGAAACGACGCATGCGCCCACCACTGCGCAGCTTGACGAACGGCAACACCTCGAGCGTCACCGCCTCGCTGGCGGCATGCTGGGCGGCGGGCGGGGATGAAACGGGAGGCGGCGGCTGCCAAGCTCGTGGCGGCTGGGGCGGGGGTGAAATCGCGACCGCTGGCGGCACCGCCGCCGCTTCCACCGCTGGGGCTTGTGATTCGGCTACGAGTGATAGTTCGCTCTGTTCCAGAAACGCGTCGACCGCCGCGGGCGTCAGGTCCCGCGCGATCGAAGCGTGCGGGCCGCTGGCCGTGTCGCTCGGCGACCCATCGGCCAGTGACAGCACCAGTCCGGTTGGATCGTGATCGACCCGCCGTGCTGCCGCCGGCCGAATCGCCGCGGTGAGCTCATGCACCTGCGCGAGCACCGGCGCTGTGGAGATCCTCACCAGCAGACTTTCGCCCGTCGACTTCGTGTCCGCGAGCACCATGATGAGACCGCTCAACGCGGTCTGCTGGGCGCGCACTGCGAGGAACACCGCAACGCGACCGTCTTCCACTCGCTGCTCGAAGCCTTCGTCACTTTCGCTGGCGGCGAGGCGGTCCAGAGCATCGATCACCAACTGATGCTCGTCCGGACCGAGCGCTCCCTCGCTCAACCACAATACGTTGCATTGCGTGTCGTAGATCGACACCGAGTGCAGGCGCAGCGGCGGCAGCGCCTCGCACAGACGCCGACCGATCGATTCAACACTGGGCGGCGCGCTCTCGGTGGCGGCATCGATCTCTGTGGAGTGGGCGGTGTGCACGGCCGCCGAGTGCATGACATTTCCCATGGCAAGTCGGAATGAAGGCTGGAGGTAGTCGCTGTAGTCAAAGAGTGACAGCCTGACCCGAGCGCCGCCGTGAACTCTCTCCCGTTCCGTCAGCTCGCTTCGGTTTCGCGAATTCCGCCGGCCCGATCTTTGTCATAACAGCTTGTCATATTCACACTGCTCGCGGATGCGGATGCGTGTGTTTTTACATATGGGCAATCGAGAGCGCCAGCACCAGACCGGGCACCGCAGTGACCGGGTACCGCAGTGACCGCGGCACCGCCGGGGCATGACGCCGTGCCGCCCCTCCGTCCAGCCTCAACCTACCGACGGGAAGGAATGTTACTCGACGGTAGGATAAAGTAAAAAAACGGTTAAACTAGAGCCATTCATCCCTGCCCGCGGAGATCGACCATGTATCGTGCGCCGCTGAGAGAGCTGCGTTTCGTGCTCGAGGAGTTGCTGGGTGCAGACGCCCTGGCCGCCTGCCCCGCCTATGCAGAGTATTCCGACGAACTGGGCGCCTCGATCCTCGAGGAGGCCGGACGCTTCGCCGAATCGGTGCTCGACCCGCTGAACCGCCCGGGTGACCGCGAGGGCGCGCACTGGAGCGCACAGGGCGTGCGTACCCCCGAGGGCTTCAAGGATGCCTATCGGCAGTTCACGGCGGGCGGCTGGCCGCAGCTCGGCGCCGATCCTCGTTTCGGCGGCCAGCGGGTGCCGCAGGCGCTCGACAGTGCCGTGCAAGAGATTCTGGCCTCGGCCAATCTCGCCTTCAAGCTCTGCCCGATGCTCACGCATGGCGCGGTGCATGCGCTCGCGCTGTCGGCTTCTCCGGCCCAGCAGCAACTGTACCTGCCGCGGATGGTCCGCGGGGAGTGGACCGGCACGATGGTGCTCACCGAGCCGCAGGCCGGCTCGGACCTCGGACTGATCCGCACCCGTGCGGTGCCCGAGGGTGATCATTACCGCGTGTTCGGCCAGAAGATATTCATCACCTGGGGCGATCACGATTTCACCGAGAACACGATCCACATGGTGCTCGCGCGAATCGACGGAGCACCAACGGGCGTCAAGGGCATCTCGCTGTTCATCGTGCCGAAAGTGCTGGTCAACCCGGACGGCTCGCTCGGCGAGCGCAACGAAGTGAAGTGCATGTCCGTCGAGCACAAGCTCGGCATCCACGCCAGCCCCACCTGCGTCATGCAGTTCGGCCAGGACAAGGGCGCCATTGGCTACCTGGTGGGCGAGCCGAATCACGGCCTGGAATACATGTTCGTCATGATGAACACGGCCCGGCTCGCGGTCGGCGTCGAAGGCTATGCCGTCGGCGAGCGCGCACTGCAGCAGGCGAGCGAATATGCGCGCACGCGCCTGCAGGGCAAGCCGCCGGGCAAGACAGGGCATGCACCTGCGCCGATCATTCAGCATCCAGATGTCAGGCGCATGCTGCTCACGATGAAATCCTGCACGGAAGCCTCGCGCGCGCTGGCCCTGTATGCGGGTCTGCAGCTCGACCTGGGCGCGCACCATCCTGAGCAGGCCGTGCGCCGCGCGGCGCTGGATCGCGGCGAGCTGCTGATCCCGATCGTCAAGGGCTGGTGCACGGAAACGGGCAATGAGACGGCGGCAATCGGCATGCAGGTGCACGGCGGCATGGGCTTCATCGAGGAAACCGGCGCGGCCCAATATCTGCGCGACGTGCGGATCACGACGATTTACGAGGGTACTACCGGCATTCAGTCGAACGATCTGATCGGCCGCAAGCTCACCCGAGACCGTGGCGCAGCGATGGCTGCATTCCTGGCGGAAATGCAGCGTGAGCTGCGCGCTTCGGACCCCAAAGATGCCGCGGTAGTTGAGACGCGCGAGGCGACGCTGCGCGCAGTGGCGCTGCTCGAGCGCACGACTCAATCGCTGCTCACCAGTTTGGGCCACCAGCCGGAACGGGCGTTCGCCGTGTCCGTGCCGTACCTGAAACTGTGCGGCGTAGTGATCGGAGGTTGGCTGCTCGCCCGCTCGGCGGCGCTGGCGGCCAACCGGATCGAGGGCGAGGGCCGCGCGTTCTATCAGGCCAAGATCCGCACCGCGCATTTCTATGCCAAGCAGATTCTGCCCCAATCGTTGGGACTCGCGCAGATCGTGGAAGAAGGCGCGGATAGCGTGCTCGCGACAGACGCCGAGCTCGTCTGATTCGCCCGCACCGCGCCGCTCGATCCCCTAGCGGTCTGGCGGCACTCGCAGCCGCAGCGGCGGCGGCTCATTGAGCCCGTCGATAAACGCCTGACGCCGCTGCGGTGTGAGACGCGCCCAGTCGAGCTTGTGCGCTGGGAGCCGGGCGAGCTGCGCATCGCTGATCGAGGCGCTCGCACGCGCCCGACTGACCCAGCGTGGTGCCAGTTGCACGGTGCTCCCATGTTTGAGCACATCGACTATCGCAGCGGCAACGCGCAGATCGAGCGTCAGGTCGCTGTGCGCGACCGTCGTGTAATAAGCCTGCATCCCAGCCGGGGCGGCGCTCGCCGTGGGGACGGTTCCATCGCCACCGCGCCTCACCGTGTAGAGAAAGCCTTCTGCCCTGCGCTCGACGGCGGTAACGGTCTTGCGCCCCACACCGGCAATGGCCGTGATGCGATCGTCAGGCGCCGGCAACGCGGCGCGAAATTGCCGCGCGCTCTGCAGCAACGCCGGCCTCGGCGCCGGTCCGCCGACCGGCCACTGGCTCGGATCGGTCGGATCGAGTTCGCCGCGACCGGGCTCGGGCAGCATCTGATACAGGCTAGGGAAGGCGCCGAACACCCGCTCCGCCAGCTCCGTCGCCGAGCGGCCCAGATCCAACCGCGCTATGTTTCGGACGACCGCATACGTTCCGCGCAACGCCTGCAGTGGCGCGAACGCGCCCAGGTTCGGCGTACCCAGCAGCACCAGCCGCCGCACATGCCCGGTGCCCGCCTGGCCGAGGGCGATACGGCTCACTAAGCCTCCCATGCTGTGCGCGACGATCGCCGTCGGGTGCGGTGCATGTTCGCGCAAGCGAGCCGCCAGCGACTCCCCGAGCGAGACGATATCGAGCCGCCAATCGTAATCGTGCAGGGTGACGGGAAAGCCTGCGGCGCGTAATCGCAGCTTGAGCTTCAGATGCGAATACAGGATGACGCCGAGTGACACGATCGGCGCGCCAGCGTCCGGGTCGAGCAATGCGAGCCGTCCGCTCTGGATGTCGAGTGGATCGAGCCAGAGGACGTCGTCGGGCAGCGGCGCTCGCCGGCGCATGCCGAGTTGTGAGCCGAGAATACCGGGCACGATGAATACGCGCGGTAGCGACTCATCGACCGGCAGAGCGGCCGCGGCCCTGGCGAGCTGCGCCAGCTCACGGTACTCGCGCGCGCCGAAATAGGCCTCCAGCGCCGCACGTTGATCGCCCGAAACCAGCAGCCGTTCGACTTCAGCGTCGTTGTGGCTAAAGCGATCATAGGGTGTGACGTGCTCGGTGACTGCGCAAAATGGACTCACGGCGACTCGATTATGCCACCGCCGCGAGTCCGCAACGGGCGATGCGTTCGGCAACGCCGTCACATAGCGCTGCGATCGCAAGCTGACGCGCACTGGTTTTGCGCCATACAGCCCCCACGCGGCGGAATGGAACGGGCTTGATGAACGGCAAGACCCTCACTCCGCGCGCATTGCCATAGGCGCCCTCTGTGGCCAACTGCGGCAGCAATGTGATGCCGGCGCCGGTGGCAACCATCTGCCGCAGCGTCTCGAGGCTGGTGGCACGGAAATCCTGCCGCTCGGCGAGTCCGACCCGGCTGCAGACCGCGAGTGCCTGATCGCGCAGACAATGCCCCTCCTCGAGCAACAACAGCGACTGCCCCTCGAGCTCGCCCACCTGCACCCGTTCCCGCTTGGCCAGTGGATGGCGCTCGGGCACCAACAGGTTGAATGGCTCGGTATACAGCTCGCGCGCCTCGAGACCGTCCAGATCCACCGGCAAGGCGAGAATCCCGACGTCCAACTCGCCGGCTTTGAGTTTCTCGATCATCGGCGCGGTCTGGTATTCGTGCAGGTGCAACTCCAGCCGCGGCAACGAGCGCTGCAGCGGCCGAGCAATGTGCGGCAGCAGATACGGTCCGATGGTCGGCAGCAGCGCCAAGCGCAGCGTGCCGGCGAGCGGATCGCGGTGGGAGCGCGCCAGCGTGGCGACCTCCGCGCACGCCTCGAGGATCCGCCGGGCACGGCCGACGATCTGCTCGCCGGCCTCGGTGAGCGCGACATTGTTCGGCTGCCGCTCGATGAGTTGCACGCCGAGGGATTGCTCGAGCTTCTTCAGCTGTGCCGAGAGCGTCGGCTGGCTGACAAAGCAGCGTTCGGCGGCCCGACCGAAGTGCCGCAGATCGGCCACCGCCACCAGGTAGCGCAGATCTTTCAGTTTGATGTCGGTCATGGTGTCCGCCCTCGTTGCGACCGTCAATATACTGCCTCTATTGACATCATAAAATCAATCGATTGGCTCAATTGAGCCCGGATCCGCAACATGTGCCATCCCCACCGGGGAATCGATCCCACCCCACGTATTGAGGAGTCCACGACATGTTATCGATTGGCCAGCGCTTTCCCGCCTTCTCTCTCACCGGCGTCGTCTCGAACGAGATCAATGGCGCCTTTCAGAGCTTCACCGAACGGAGCTTCCCGGACAAATGGCGGGTGGTGTTCTTCTGGCCGAAGGACTTCACCTTCGTCTGCCCGACGGAAATTGCCGCCTTCGGCCAGCTCGATGCCGCCTTCAAGGAGCGTGATGCGCAGCTGCTCGGCGTGAGTATCGACAGCGAATTCGTGCACCTCGCCTGGCGCAAGGACAAGCAGGAACTGCGCGATCTGCCCTTTCCCATGCTCTCGGACATCAAGCGCGAGCTGTCAGGGCAGCTCGGCATCCTGGATGCCGAGGCGGGCGTGGCACAGCGAGCGACCTTCATCGTCGATCCGCAGGGCGTGATCCGCTTCGTGTACGTCACGGATCTGAACGTCGGGCGCAGTCCGGAGGAAGTCCTGCGCGTACTCGATGCGCTGCAGACCGACGAGCTGTGTCCGTGCAACTGGCAGCACGGCGATGCGACGCTCAAGGCCGCATGAGGCCCCCAGGGAGACTCACATGAATACACTCGATGCGATCCGCGCTGCCTTGCCCGATTACGCACGTGATCTGAAGCTCAATCTCGCCAGCGTGCTCAGCCCAGCCGGGGCTCCCGGTCTGAGCGAGACGCAGCGCTGGGCAGTTGCGCTGGCAGCGGCTGCGGCGTCACGCAATCCGCGCCTCAGCGCGGCGTTCGATGGCCTGGTGGCCGAGTATCTGGATGGTGCATATCGGCAGGCGGCGCATGCAGCCGCTGCGGTCATGGGCATGAACAATGTCTACTACCGCTTCACGCATCTGGTCGAGGACAGCGAGTACGCCACCCTGCCGGCGCGGCTGCGCATGAGCGTGATCGGCAGCCCGGGCATCCCGCAGCCGGACTTCGAGCTGCTGTCGCTCGCAGTCTCGGCGATCAACGGGTGCGGCACGTGCATCGTCGCCCACGAGCGCCAGTTGCGCAATCAGGGGCTCGGGCGCGAAGCGGTGCAGAGCGCTGTGCGCATCGCAGCCACGGTACATGCTGTGGCGCGGGTGCTGGAGAATGCGCAGTTCAACGATGCCGAGCGGCCTGCACGGGCCGCCTGAGAGGGCCTCCGCCTCCCCCCGGCCCGCGGCGGGAGGCGGAGCCGGTCAGAAGAGGAACGGAATCAACATCCGGGTGCGCGCCTTATAGGCCGGATACGCCGCCGGAAACTGCTCGCTCATCATGCGCTCCTCGGTAATCGCGCTGTATAGGAAGTACACAAAGAACAGCCCGAGCGCCCAAAGCCACGCGAACGCCACCGCCAGCGCCGACCCCAACATCGCGAGCAGAATGCCCGTATAGATCGGATGCCGAACGTGTGCGTAGGGCCCGGAGGTCACCAGTTCGTGTCCCTCGCGCAACGACATTGGCATACCCCAATTGCGCCCGAGATAAATCCGCGCCCAGACGGCAAATCCCAGACCAAGAATACACAACAGCGCGCCGACCCACTGCCAGGACCGCGGCGCGGCCTGCACCGTGTCGCCGCCGGGCCCGAAGCGCAAATTGGCCGCGACCAGGACGGCAACGATCGCGAGGCGCACGACCCACGTCGCCCAGGAGGGATGTTTGCGGGCTCGCTTGGTGAACAGCGCCGCGCTGAACCAGGTCGCCGCGAACGCAAGCCAGAGCAAGGCGATCAGATGCGCCGGAGCGAACACGTGCCGCCTCAATCGCGAAAGTTGTTGAACTGCAGCGGCATCGACACCTTCGCGCCGCGCAGCAACTGGATGGCCGCCTGCAGATCGTCGCGCTGCTTGCCGGTGACTCGCACCTTCTCACCCTGGATGCTGCCCTGGACCTTGAGCTTGGAGTCCTTCAGCAGCCGCGTGACCTGTTTGCCGGTCTCGGCATCGATGCCCTGCTTCAGCAGCACTTCCTGGCGCGCCGCCGCGAGGTTGATCTGGGGGTCCTTCACGTCGAGACAGGTGAGATCGATCCCGCGCTTGCCGAGCCGCAGCTTGAGGATGTCCAGCATCTGCTTCAGCTGGAAGTCGACCTGCGCATGCAGCGTGACGGTAAAGGCCTCGAGCTCGAAGCGCGCGCCGGTGTCCTTGAAGTCGAAGCGCTGCGCGATCTCGCGGTTGGCCTGATCGACGGCATTGGCGATCTCATGGGCGTTGAGCTCGGAAACCACATCGAAAGACGGCATGGCGAGTGACCCGCGCGAGGAAAGGCGGCGGGTATTGTATCGCGTGCTGTGGTGGTGATAGGCTCGCAACATGCTTCAGCTGCACCCGACCAACCGGCATTGGTGGTGGCGCACTCCTCATCCGGAGTGGGCCTTGGGCTGCTGAATTTTCCGTACACGACGACGGCCAAAGAACAGCCAAACCCATTCCGGACGTGCGCCGGGATGGGTTTTTTTATGCCTGCAGGTTCGGGAGAACGCGTTGAAGCAGCCATTTGACATACCAGGGGATCTCGACACGCCGGTGTCGGCATTCATGAAGCTCGCCGCATTCGCGCCGCACTTTCTGCTTGAGAGTGTCGAGGGCGGGGAGCGCCTCGGACGGTATTCTTTCATTGGCTTCGGCGAGGCGCTGCACGTGCGCCTCGGGCGCGACGCCTTCGAGATCGGCAGCGAGCGGCGCCCGGTGCCGCGCAGCGGCGCGGAACTGCTCGATGGACTGCGCGCGGCGCTCGCACGCACCCCGACCCCAGGGCCGCAGATTGCGGGGGTACCACTCGCCGGCGGTCTTGTCGGATATGCCGCGTACGACGTCGTTCGCTTCTTCGAGCGCCTACCGGTGCCGGCCGGCAAACAGCCCGAGGTGCCGGCACTGCATTACGTTGCGCCGCGCTCGCTGCTGGTATTCGATCATCTGACGCGGGGAATTGCGCTGCTGCATGCCGGCAGCGAGGACGACCGTCAACGGCTGCGCCGGGAGATCATCCAGGCGCTGCGCGGGGCGCTGCCGACGCACGGCCGGCGCGGCCAGTGCAGCCCGGCCACCGCCTCGAGCAGCCGCGCGCAGTACGTGACCGGCGTCAAGCGGGTCAAGGAGCACATTGCCGCCGGCGATGTATACCAACTCGTGCTCTCGTCCCGCTTCGCGGGGCGGCACGACCTGGACCCCTTTCAGGCCTACCGCGCGTTGCGACTGATCAATCCCTCACCCTACATGTATTACTGCGCGCTCGGCGATGTGACCGTGGTGGGCTCCTCCCCCGAGGCGCTGGTGCGGCTGAAGGACGGCACGGCCCAGCTGCGCCCGATTGCCGGCACCCGGCCGCGCTCGGACGATGCGGCGATCGATCGCGCGCGCGAAGCGGAGCTGCGCGCGGACCCGAAGGAAAACGCCGAGCACGTCATGCTGGTCGATCTGGCGCGGAATGATCTCGGCCGCGTGGCGCGCGCCGGCAGCGTCGCGGTCGATCCGTACCGCTCGATCGAGCGCTACAGTCACGTGATGCACATCGTGAGCGGCGTCAACGGCCAGCTCGCCCCGGGCGCCGATGCGTTCGACCTGTTTGCCGCGGCGTTTCCTGCCGGCACCCTGGTCGGGGCCCCGAAGGTGCGGGCGATGCAGATCATCGATGAACTCGAGCCGGTCAGCCGCGGCCTGTACGGTGGCACCGTCGGTTACTTCGGTGCGCGCGGCGACATGGATCACGCCATCACCATTCGCACGCTGGTGTTCAGCGGCGACGAATACAGTTATCAAGCGGGCGCCGGCATCGTCGCCGACAGCGTGCCGGAGTCCGAGCACGATGAGGTGTTGGCCAAGAGCGGAGCGATGGCGCGCGCGCTCGAGATGGCGCAGGAGGGTTTCTAATGGTCCGGCTGCTGCTGATCGACAACTACGACTCCTTCACCTACAACCTGGTGCAGGCGTTCCTCGTGCTCGGCGCGGACGTGCGCGTGTTCCGCAACGATGCGATTGACGTAGCCGCCGCCACAGCGCTCGCGCCGACGCATCTGTGCATCTCGCCCGGACCGGGTACCCCCTATGAGGCAGGCGTGTCGATGGACATGATCCGCGCTTTCGCGGGACGAATCCCGGTGCTCGGCGTGTGTCTCGGCCATCAGTCGATCGTGGAGGTGTTCGGCGGCAAGGTGGTGCGCGCCGGGCGGCTGATGCACGGGAAGACCTCCGCCATCCGCCACGACGGACTCGGCGTGTTCTGCGGGTTGCCGGCAACGTGCGAGGTCGGACGCTACCACTCGTTGATCGCAGCCCCCGAAAAGCTGCCCACCGAGCTCACCGTGAGTGCCCGCACCGAGGAAGGGGAAATCATGGGCGTGCGCCACGCGGCCTTGCAGGTCGAGGGTGTGCAGTTTCATCCGGAGAGCATCCTCACGCCGGACGGCCCGCAACTGCTCGGCAATTTCCTCGCGCAACACAGCGGCATGCGCACCGGAGCGGCGGATGTCACAGGCGCGTGATCTGCTCGAGCGGCTGCTCGAAGGAGAGAATCTCAGCCAACCCCAGGCCGAGCAGCTGCTCGGCCTGCTGACGGACGGAACGACGCCTGCGGCGATGATCGGCGCGGTACTCGCTGCCCTGCGCGCCAAGGGGGCCGTGGCCGACGAAGTGCGCGGCTTCGCCGAAGCGATGCGCCGCCTCGCCCGCCAGCCGGTACTGCCGGCGGCGGTGCGTGCCATCGACATCGTCGGCACCGGTGGCGATCGCTCGGGCAGCCTCAACATCTCCACCGGTACGGCGCTGCTCACGGCCGCTTGCGGTCTTCAGGTGGTCAAGCACGGCAATCGCTCGGTGTCCAGCCGTGCCGGCAGCGCCGATGTGCTCGAGGCGCTGGGATTGCCGATGCCTCTCGATGAGAACGCCGCGGGAGTCTGCCTGGCGAGGTGCGGCTTCACGTTCCTGTTTGCGCCGCATTACCACGCCGCGACGCAGGCGGTGGCTGCCGCGCGGCGCGCACTCGGGGTGCGCACCGTCTTCAACATTCTCGGACCGCTCACCAACCCGGCGCAGCCACCGCTGCGGCTGATCGGCGCATTCAGCCTGCAGGTCGCCGAGTTGATGGCCGAAAGCCTGGCCGGCATGCGGATCGAACGCGCCTTCGTGGTGCATGGGGCCGAAGGCTGGGACGAGCCGACACCGGTCGGTCCGTTTACGCTCTTTGACGTACGCCCCGGCGAGGTGCGCAGCGAAGTGCGCCGGCCGGAGGATTACGGGCTGCCGCGGTGTGCATCGTCGGCCCTGACCGGTGGCGATGCGCAGCACAATGCCGAAGCGCTGCGGGCGGTGCTTTGCGGCGAGGCACGCGGAGCTCACCGGGACTGCCTGTTGCTCGGTACGGCACTCGCGCTCGAGGTGGCCGGACAGGTCGGCGATCCGCTCGGCGGCGTTGCGCGCGCCGCGGCAGCAATCGATGACGGATCCGCCGCGCGGGTTTTGCACAGTCTCACCAGCATCAGAGGCTCCCATGGGCAGTGATTTCCTCGCCCAGATGGCCGCCTCCAGTCAGGCGCGCGCGCAGGCCGCCCGGGCTGCATGTTCCGAAGCACGTATGCTGGAGTTGGCACGGGCGCAAGCGCCCGCCCCAGCCCTGCGGCTGCCTCCCGGGGGCTTTGGCTTGATCGCCGAGGTGAAGTTGCGCTCGCCGGCCGCCGGAGCACTCGGGGACGCTGGCACTGATGTGGCCGGTCGGGTACGCCGCTACGCGGCCGCAGGCGCCGCAGCGGTCTCCGTTCTGACCGAGCCGGAGCGCTTCGATGGCAGCCTCGAGCACCTGCGGTGCGCGGCGGCCGCCCTTGCACCGCTCGCCGTGCCTGCGATGCGCAAGGACTTCCTGGTCGATCCGTATCAGCTCGCCGAGGCCCGGGCTGCCGGCGCCGGCGGCGTGCTGCTCATAGTGCGCATGCTGAGTCAGGACCTCCTGGAGGCCCTGATCGAGCGGGCCCGGGAGTTGAGTCTGTTCGCCCTGCTCGAGACCTTCGATGCCGAGGACATCGAACGGCTGCAGACCGTGATCGCCCGGGTGGGTACCCGGGGATTGTTGGCAGGCGTCAATTGCCGCGATCTGGTGACGCTCGAGGTGGTCCCGAGCCGTCTCGAGACGCTTGCGCCGCGGCTGCCGCGCACACTGCCCCGAGTGGCCGAAAGCGGCGTTGCAAGCGCCGAGGATGCCCGGCGCATGGGCGCGGCCGGCTACGACCTGGCGTTGGTCGGCAGCGCACTGATGCGCGCACCGGATCCCGCAGCGCTCGCCACCGCGATGCAGACTGAAGGTGCGGCCGGGCGTGCGGCCGGCGGTACACGCGGGAACCGCCCGCAATGAGCCCCCGGACCCGCCGCTTGTGGATCAAGATTTGCGGCATGACCACGCCGGAGGCCGTGGCGGCGGCGGTCGCGGCCGGCGCCGACGCCGTCGGCTTCGTGTTCGCAGAGTCGACGCGCCGCCTCACCGTGGCGCAGGCGTGCCGTCTGGCCGCGCCAGCGCGCGGCAGAGTGTGCTGCGTCGCGGTGACCCGCCACCCCGAACAGACGCAGGTTGATGAAATACTGACCGGGTTTCGCCCCGACGTCCTGCAGACCGACGCGAAAGATCTCGAGCAGCTGCAGTTGCCGCAAACGCTCGAGCGATTGCCGGTGCTGCGCACCTGGCGGGCTGGTGTGCCGCTGCCGGCGCGGCTGCTGTTCGAGGGTGCGGTGAGCGGCGCCGGACGCACCTGTGATTGGGACAGTGCGGCGCAAGCGGCACGTGCCACGCAGCTGGTACTGGCCGGCGGCCTGAATCCGAACAACATTACCGAGGCGGTCGCGGCAGTGCAGCCGTACGGCGTCGATGTGTCGAGCGGCGTCGAGGCGCAGCCGGCGGTAAAGGATCCCGAGGCGATCAAACGATTCGTGACCGCGGCGCGCACGGCGCACGCCGCATTGCAGGAGCCGACATGAGTGTGACTTCAAACGATGCATTGGCGGACTTGGTTGCCGGACGCTTGCCCGATGCCCAGGGCCGCTTCGGTCCGTTCGGCGGACGCTATGTGCCCGAGACGCTGATCCCGACGCTCGAGCGTCTCAGCGACGGGGTGCGAGAGCATCTGCATGCCCCCTCCTTCCAACAGGAATTCTCCAGCGAGCTGACCAGCTGGGTGGGGCGGCCGACGGCGTTGACGTTTGCGACACGCCTGTCGCAGGAGTGGGGCGCGCGGATCTGGCTGAAGCGGGAGGATCTGGCGCACACCGGCGCGCACAAGATCAACAACGCCATCGGCCAGGCGCTGCTCGCCCGGCGCCTCGGCGCGAAGCGGATCGTGGCCGAAACCGGTGCCGGACAGCACGGCGTGGCGAGTGCTGCCGCCTGCGCACGGCTCGGGCTGCCCTGCACCGTGTACATGGGCTCGATCGACATGGAGCGTCAGGCACCGAACGTGGGCCGCATGCGCCTGCTCGGGGCGACCGTGGTGGCGGTCACGAGCGGTGATCGCACGCTGCGAGCCGCCATCGACGAGGCACTGCGCGATTGGGTGTCCGACCCGCTCGGCACCTATTATTTGCTCGGCTCGGCCGTCGGCCCGCATCCTTATCCCTACCTGGTGCGCGAACTGCAGGCGGTGATCGGCCGGGAAGCCCGCGCACAGTTCCAACACCATGCCGGTTGCCTGCCCGATGCCGTCATGGCCTGCGTCGGTGGCGGTTCGAATGCGATCGGGATGTTTCATGCATTCGTGCCGGACCGCGATGTCGAAATCATCGGCGTGGAGGCCGGCGGCCGCGGCAGTGCGCTCGGCGGCAATGCCGCAACGCTCTCCTTCGGACGGCCCGGCGTGCTGCATGGCAGTTACTCGATGCTGCTGCAGGATGCGGACGGTCAGATTCAGGAAACGCATTCGGTTTCCGCTGGCCTCGACTACCCGGGCGTCGGCCCCGAGCATGCGCTGCTTGCGCGCATCGGACGGGTCCGTTATGAGAGCGCAGACGATGAGGAAGCGCTCGATGCGGTGCGCGCACTGTGTCGCTTGGAGGGGATCCTGCCGGCCCTGGAGAGCGCGCATGCGCTCGTTGGCGCAAAACGCTGGGCGCGCAATCACCCCGGCGGCACGCTTGTCGTATGTCTTTCCGGACGCGGCGACAAGGACATGCCCACCCTGCAACAGACCCTGCTCGCGGAGCCCGCATGAACGCCCATGAACGCATCGGCGCCGCCATCCGCGCCGCCAACGCACGCGGCGAGCCGGCACTGGTGGCCTACCTCACCGCCGGATTCCCCAGTCGCGACCGATTCCAGAGTGACCTGCGCCGCATCGCCGAGGGTGCCGACGTCATCGAGATTGGCGTGCCATTCACCGACCCCATGGCCGATGGGGTGACCATCCAGCGCTCGAGCCGCGTCGCGCTGGAGCAGGGCGTGAGCCTGCGGTGGATTCTGCAGGAGCTCGAGTCGATGACGCCGCGGCTCGACACACCGCTGCTGCTGATGAGCTATCTGAACCCGTTGCTCGCCTTCGGGCTCGATGCGCTCGCTGCGGCCGCCGAGCGCGCGGCGGTCGCCGGGCTGATCGTGCCGGACCTGCCGTTCGATGAGGGCGATGCGCTGCATGCGGCGCTCGCGAGCCGCGGACTCGCCCTGGTGCAAATGGTGACGCCGGTGACGCCGGAGGAGCGCCTGGAGCGCATTTGCGCGCGCAGTCAGGGCTTTCTCTACGCGGTGACGGCAACCGGCACCACGGGCCGCAACGTCACGGTCCCTGCCGAAGTGACCACGTATCTCGACCGTGTCCGCCGCCATGCACGCATTCCAGTGTGCGCCGGCTTCGGCATCCGGGGGCGTGAGCAGCTCGAGCGACTGCGTGGACACGTGGAGGGCGTAGTCATCGGCTCGGCGCTGGTCGAGCTGCTCGAGCAGGGAGGCGATCCGGCAGCCTGGCTGAGGACGCTGCGCGGCCGCGCAGACACCTAGGACAGCTCTGCGCACGAACGGGCGGGGGTGGTATTGTGAGGATGACGGTCAACGCAATGTCCACCCTCACCATCGCCAAGCGTTTCTGCGGTCCCAGTGAATCCGCGAATGGCGGATACTTTGCCGGCAGCGTGGCCGTGTATATGGCGCAGACCGTCACGGTGCGGCTGCTGCGTCCTGCGCCGCTCGACACCCCCCTTGAGGTCGAGACGCTGCCGGACGGAACCCTCGCCATCACTCTCGCAGAGCAGCAGGTCGGCCTCGCACGACCGGCGCAGCTCGCGCTCTCGGTGCCGCAGGCCCCGGCGTACTTCGAGGCCGTCGAAGCGTCCCGACGCTATGCCGGATTCAAGCATCACCGGTTTGCGCATTGTTTCGTCTGCGGCACGGAACGCCCGCGGGGCGATGGGCTGCGCATCTTCGCCGGTCCGCTGCCCGAGCGCGGCCTGGTGGCCGCGCCCTGGGTGCCGGATAGCTCACTCGATCCGGGCGACGGCAAAGTCCGCCCGGAATTCATGTCGGCCGCGCTCGACTGCCCGGGCTTCTACGCGGTGAGTTCGGATGATCGGATGATGCTGCTCGGGGAGTTCACCGCGCACGTCAATCGTCGGGTGCACATCGGGGAACGCTGCACCGTAATAGGCTGGCAATTACATTCGGACGGCCGCAAACACGCCGCTGGGACAGCAGTATTCGGCGAGGATGCAGACCTTTGCGGCAGCGCCCAGGCGCTGTGGATCGAGCCGAAGGAGAGGTGATTCAGCGGCGCCGCGCTGGTGCGCCGTCGGCGGTCGGGATCTCAACGTCGCCGTAGGCTTCCCGATAATCCTCGATGGCCGCGCGAATCACCTCGGCGGCGGCCGCATGGCCATACCGTCCGGTGATCTGGATACCCGGCGGCTCCCCGGAGACGAGCTTGTAGGTCGAAAAATAATGCTCGAGTCGCTCGATGAGCGTCGCCGGCAGATCGGTCAGCTCACGCGCTCCGCCCCAAACGTAATCGCCTTCGAGCACGGCAATGATCTTGTCGTCCGCCTCACCCCGATCGACGATCTTCAGCCCGCCGAGAATGCGCGCGCGCAGCAGGATCTCCGAGTGTGCAATCGGCCGCTCGCTGATGACGCAGATATCGAGCGGATCACCATCACCGCGCTCACAGCCCGGCGCCAGACGCCGAACCCGCTCGCCGCAATACGTCTGCGGAATGAATCCGTACAGCGCAGGGGGATGCGAGGAGGTGCGCTGTGGCCGGTCCACACGCAGATAGCCGGTCACCTTGTCGACCTCGTACTTGATCAGATCGAACGGCGTGATCTCGATGTAGGCGGTCACCACTTCCGGGCAGTCCGGGCCCGGATCAAGACCGTGCCAGGGATGGGGGCGCCAATGGAAGTGCGAAGAGGAGGAGCTCATGGGGAATCGTTCCGGCTTCCTGGCCGGCCGCGACACGGGTCGCGGGCGCGCCATCTCGGGTCGTGCGTCGGTTATTTCCGGGTGGCGCGCTTGGTTTTCTTGGCGCCGGGGGACTTGCTGCGGGTTTTGCCGAAGGAGCCGCGGTAAATCTTACCCCGGCGGGTTCTCATATCGCCCTTGCCCATCGAATCGTCTCCTAAGACGGTGAGAAGCGGGTCGAAAGTGTAGCAGAGCGCTTGGCTAAAGCGCCGAGAGATGCAAATAGAGACGGCCGGTCCCGAAAGGAAACCTCTCGGGGCCGGCCGGCTATCGCGAGGGGATTACCAGCGCCGGGGGGCGCCGCCGCCGCCGCCGCGGCCGCCGCCGGCGCCGCGCTCCTGAGCCTCATTGACCCGCAGCGGGCGTCCGCCGAGGTCCTTGCCGTTCAGGTTCTGAATCGCGCGGGTCGCGTCCGCACGAGACATTTCCACGAAGCCGAAGCCGCGCGGCCGCCCGGTTTCCCGGTCGGAAATCAGGCTGACCGACTCCACCGCCCCGTGCTGCGCAAACAGCTCGCGGACTTCGCTCTCAGTGGCCGAAAACGGAAGGTTTCCGACGTAAATCTTCGTCATGCAATCAAACTCCAGATACGGA
>DAHVTM010000115.1:0-107499 GCA_027324195.1 Gammaproteobacteria bacterium
CCTCACCATCCAGCTGCACGAAGCGCAATGGTGGCGGGACGCGAGCATCGCCTACTTCCACTCGATCTCCCATCTGCCGCTGCCCCCGGGCGTTGCACCGCCGCCGGATTCCCTCAAGGCCTACGAGGCATTCTGCATTCCCTACCTCGAAGGCACGCCCGGGACCGGCGCAGCTTGTCCGCCGGACGACGCACCGGTGCCGCGTTGACCCCGACGGCACCCGGGCGCATCGTGAACCCCTCCTGCGCCACGCACCGAGCGCCGAACGAGCCGCGAGCATGACCGACTCCAACCACCCCGCGCTGCATCCCGATCGGCTGTTTCCGGCCGAGCCGGCGACCCGGGCCATCGCCCGACGGCTGTATGCCGAAGTCCGCACCCTGCCGATCATCAGTCCGCATGGGCACACCGACCCGCGCTGGTTCGCGGTCAATGAACCGTTCCGCGATCCGGCCTCGTTGCTGCTGAGCCCGGATCACTACATCACCCGCATGCTCTACAGTCAGGGTGTCCAACTCGATGAGCTCGGCGTCGAACCGAATGGCGAGCGACGCGCTCCGCCGGCGCCCGAGCTCATCTGGCGCACCTTCGCCGCACACTACCCTCTGTTCCGCGGCACCCCCACTCGCCTGTGGCTCGACTGGGTATTGGCCGAAGTATTCGGCGCCGACTGCCCGCTCACCAGCGCGAACGCCGACCGAACCTACGAGCGCATCTGCGCGCAGCTTGCCACACCGGCGTTTCGGCCGCGCGCGCTATTCGAACGGTTCGGGATCGAAGTGCTCACCACGACGGAGTCGCCGCTCGATTCACTCGAATACCATACGGCCATCCGCGCGAGCGGTTGGCCGGGACGCGTGATCAGCGCGTATCGACCCGACCCGGTGATCGACCCTGAGACTCCGGGATTCGTCACGAACCTGGAACGCCTCGGCGCGCTGACGGGCATTGATCCATTCAGTTGGCGCGGTTATCTCGCCGCTCATCAGGCCCGGCGCGCGTTCTTCGCCTCCTCAGGCGCAACCTCGACCGATCACGGTCACCCGACCGCGCGCACGGAAGACCTGGGCGAGCGCGACGCCGAGGCGCTCTTTGAGCGCGTCGTGCGCTCAGCGCGCCGCGGAGATCTCTCCAGCGCCGATGCCGAGACGTTTCGCGCCCAGATGCTCACGGAAATGGCCCGCATGAGCCTCGAGGACGGTCTGGTGATGCAGATTCACCCCGGCGCCTGGCGCAACCACAATACACCGCTGTTCGGTCGCTTCGGCGCGAACATCGGCGCCGACATTCCGACGCGGACCGACTATGTCGCCGCACTACGCCCGCTGCTGAATCGCTTCGGCAATGAGTCCACCCTGACGATCATCGTGTTCACGCTCGATGAATCGAACTACAGCCGCGAACTCGCGCCGCTCGCCGGGCACTATCCGGCGCTGCGGCTCGGCCCGGCCTGGTGGTTCCACGACAGCCCCGAAGGATTACTGCGGTTCCGAGAGCAGACCACCGAGACGGCTGGCTTCTACAACACCGTCGGCTTCAACGACGACACCCGAGCGTTCTTCTCGATTCCGGCACGGCACGACGCTGCGCGGCGGATCGACTGCACATTCCTCGCACGTCTGGTGGCCGAGCACCGCCTGCCCGAAGACGAAGCATTGCAGGTGGCGCAGGACCTGGCGTATCGGCTGCCGAAGCAAGCCTACCGGCTCTGACCGGCTCCCCGGTCGGCGTCGCAACCGCTGCGGCGCCGGCCGGGCCGGTCGCATCACGAGCTCCGTCCGGCTCGTCTCACTTCACCGCGAATGCACGGTACGAGTGCGGCGCCAGTCTGATGACGAAGCTCGTCTGCCCGTGCTCGCTCGGCAGTGGGTTCGGCGTGATGAGTGGCGCCGGCAGCACTGCCTGTCCCGAGGCCAAGTCGAGCAGCTCCCGAGCGCCCCGATGCACGAACACTCGCACCGTCACGGGACGCGCCAGATACGACTCGACCACGAAGGTGTGGTTGCTGTAGGCAAATTCCGCGACGTGCGCCGGCGCGTTGATCCGCACCGGGAATTTCGCCAGCAGATAACCACGCAGCGTATTCAACACCGGCTCGGGCAGTCGGTACAGATCGCCCATGTTGCTCGGCACGTCGAGCACGTAAAGCTGGCCACGCGAGTATCCGGTCATCAGCAGCAGTGGCACCCCATGGGCCGAGGCTTCACCCTGGATGACGGGCCAACTATCGTTCGTGTAGAAGCGGATCTGCGGGAAGATCACCCGCGCCGCCCGCTCGCCCGGGACATTCAGACCCGCGGTCGTGCCCCCGGCGATGCTGCCGAGATAGTGGCGCACCGCGATCGGCAAGCCCGTGTAGGTGATGTCTGCCACGTTGCGAATGCCACGATGTTCCTGCTCGAGTGTGTGCAGCAGTCCGGAAGTGATGAGCACATCGCCTCCGGCCGTGAGCCGCGCCTCGATCTTCGCCACCAGATGTGGGTCGGCCGCCGCCTCGGCTGTGAGCAGCACTAGTGGAGCGTGTGTCGGGAAGTGCGGCTGCAGATTGATCGGGATACCGATGTTGCCGAGGTAATTCTGCAGGAAATCCTCGCCACTCGACTGAAGCGGCTTGTAACTGGCGATGCCGATCGGGTGGCCGAGCTTGCCGAGCACTTTATCGACTTTGCCGAGCGCATACCCGGCAACGCTTGCCCAGCCTGGCACTGCCTCGCTGCCCGGCGGTGCCTTGAACGCACGCACCATCGCCTGCCAGTCGAAACTGGTGCGGTCGACGGCCCAAGCAGAGCGCTCACCCGGGCTCACCGGCTCCGGTACCGCGAGTTGCGGCCAGCTGAACAGCGTAATTTCCGGCGACTTGGCGAACAGAGTATCCCAGAGCTGCTCGGCGTAGCGATCGACGTACCGATCGCCGAAGGTGTCGACCCAGCCGCCCTGGTCCGCGTGCGGCCGAATGTTGTGATAGTAGCGGTAGATCAGGTAGCTCTCGTATTGCTGGAGCATCTGCGCCGTGTGCACCGGGTCACGGGTCTCATCGCCGGTGTAAATCCCGCTGAACATCTTCGCTTCGCGGTCCAGGTCGAATCCCAGACCCTGGAAGTGTTCGTACCAGTTCGGGTACTTGATGATGACCTTGGCGTGCGGATTGACCTGGTGCGCCGTGTCGATGATCAGGTGCTGCGCCACCCAGCGCATTTTACGCAGCCGATACTCGGTCCAGCTGAGTGCGCCCTTGGCCTTGATGTCCGCGTTACTGCGCGTATTGAAGAAGGTGAAGTCATCGAGAATGATGGTATTGAAATGACGAGCCGCCATGCGCACTGCGCGCTCGCACAGCGCCACATCGCGTGGATTCTCAAAATCGAAGGAGTTGAACTGATTGAAGCGGTTGCGACCGGCAAACAGCGTGATGCCGCCATCGACGCTGATCCCGCGGCGGCGGAAGAATGCGCTGATGCGCGCGAGCGAGGCTGGATCGGCGAATACCTGATCGCGATATACCTCGAGATAGACCTTGTTGAAGTGCACCTGGCTCCAGATGCGCTGAAATTGACGGCGCAGCGTCTGCGGGTTGGCCAGCTGGCGCGTGGCGCTCACCGGGATGTACACCGCCACGCTGAAATGGCGGTACGGCCGCTCGGCAGCGCCGGCCGGCCGAACCATCAATGTCGCCGCGCACAGCACCCCGGCGAGCACCGCCAGGCCTGAGGCCGCTCGGCTCTGTCGTATCTTCATGTGCAACCCCCTCTCGTATCGTCGATTCAATCTGCCGGCGCTCGCGCGCGCCGGTCACCGGCTCACCAGTCCCACATCGTGCCGTCCGACAACCGCGCGATGGGCAGTTGCCTCGGGCTGTACGGATAGCGCGCGGCCTCTCGCTCATCGAGGTCGACGCCGTGCCCGGGGCTCTCGCCGCAGTGCAGACACCCGTCGCGAAACGTGTAGTCGTGCGGGAACACGGCGTCGGTCTCATCCGCGTGTCGCATATACTCCTGGATGCCGAAGTTCGGCACCCAAGTGTCAAAATGCAGCGCCGCGCCGAGGGTCACCGGCGAGAGGTCCGTCGCTCCGTGAAAGCCCGTGCGCACCCGGTGCAGCGCGGCGAGATCGGCAATACGACGCACGTGGCTGATGCCACCGCCGTGCACGATCGTGGTGCGGATATAGTCAATCAGCTGCCGCTCGAGCAGCGTGCGGCAGTCCCAGATGGAATTGAACACCTCGCCGACCGCGAGCGGCGTCACTGAATGGCGGCGGATGAGTTCGAAGCCATCGGGGTTTTCCGCTGGCGTGGCGTCTTCCAGCCAGAACAGCCTGAACGGCTCCAAATCGCGCGCCAGGCGCGCCGCCTCGATGGGAGTCAGACGGTGATGCGCATCGTGCAGCAATTCGATATCCCGTCCATGGTCGGCCCGCAGCCGCTCGAACAGCCGCGGCACGATTTCGAGATACCCCGGTGTCGACCAGACGGTCTCGAGCGGCAGTTCGCTCTCGGCCGGCTCGTAGGCGTTTTTCATGCGAGTCACACCGTACGGCTTGGCAAGTCCCGGCACGCCGCACTGCGCGCGCACGGCGCGATAGCCCTGCGCGATGAACCGGCCCACCTCGGCACTGGTCTCCTCGAGATCCCGGCCGCTTGCATGACCGTAGACGAGTACCGCCTCGCGGCTACGTCCGCCGAGTAACCGATACAACGGCAGTCCCGCCATCTTGCCAAGGATGTCCCACAGCGCCACGTCCACCGCCGCGATCGCCGTCATGGTCACCGGGCCGCGCCGCCAGTACGCCCCGCGGTAGAGGAACTGCCAGGTATCCTCGATCCGTCCGGCATCCCGACCGATGAGATTGGGAATCACGTGCTGCTCGAGGTAGGCCGCCACGGCGAGCTCGCGGCCGTTGAGGGTCGCATCGCCGAGGCCGGCGACTCCCGAGCGTGTCTCGATCCGCAGGGTGACGAAATTGCGACCCGGGGAAGTGACGATCACGCGCGCTGCGACGATCTGCCGATCGCGCGCCGAGCCGTGTGATTCAGACGGGATATCGATCATGACCTTCGACTCCGCGACGGGCCACGCCACGCCCGTGCGCAGCCTGGCGGAATGGAACGCTGTGGCGGCGCACGCTCACGCGCCTGCCAGACGGATCGGCGAGAGCCGCGGCGCGAGCCCTTGAATGACGGCGAGCGCCAGCAGATACATCCCGCCGGCCGTGCCGAACAACAAGGCATAGCTGCCGGTCGCCTGCAGCAGAACACCCACGGCGGTCGAGACCAACGCGCCGGAGATCGCCCCGGCAAAGCCGCCGAGCCCGACGACCGAGGCGACCTCGGTGCTCGGATACAGGTCGGAAGCCGTCGTGAACAGGTTTGCCGACCAACCCTGGTGCGCCGCCGCCGCGAGCCCGATGAGTCCGACCGCGGCCCAGAGTTCATGCACCGCGGACGTCCACGCGACCGGCACGACCGCGAGCGCACACAACAGCATCGCGCCTTTGCGCGCCGTGTTGCGGCTCCAGCCGGCGCGCATCAGCCGACCGGCGAGCCAGCCGCCGCCGATACTGCCGGCATCGGCCATCGCATAGATGCTGATGAGCGGCAACGCGAGCGAAGTCAGATCGAGTCCGTAGCGATGGCTGAGGTACTTCGGCAACCAGAACAGTAGGAACCACCACACCGGATCGGTGAGGAACTTGCCGGCGACGAATGCCCAGGTCTGGCGGTGTCGCAGCAGCTCGCGCCAGCGAACCGCCCGGGGGGCGGGCGCTGTGGGCTCATCGGCGCGGATATGGGCAAGCTCCCGCGCGCTCACGCGACGATGGCGGTCCGGCGGTCGGTAGACCCTGAGCCAGATGATCAGCCACCCTGCACTCAGCACGCCGGTGAGCAGGAATCCTGAGCGCAGGCCCCACAGTCCAACCGCAATGGGCACGACGAGAGGTACGAGCAGCGCACCGACATTTGAGCCGGCATTGAACAGGCCCGTGGCGAAGGCGCGCTCGCGCAGCGGAAACCATTCGGCGACCGTCTTCACCGCCGCCGGAAAATTGCCGGCCTCGCCGAGTCCGAGCAGGAAGCGGGCCGCTGCGAATGCCAACACGCTGCGCGCCAGCGCGTGACTCATGGCGGCCACGCTCCACAATCCGATCGCGAGGGCATAGCCGAGGCGTGTGCCGAGCTTGTCGATCAGCGCGCCGGCGAACACCAGCCCGAGGGCATAGGCGAGCTGGAATGCCGCAACGATGTACCCGTAATCGAGCTCGCTCCAGCCGAGCGCGTGGCTGAGCGCCGGGGCGAGCACGCCGAGCACCTGCCGGTCGATATAATTGAGGGTGGTGGCCCAGAACAACAGCCCGCAGATGCGCCACCGGTAGCCGCCCAAGCGCCCGGTGGTCTCCTGCACAGACTGCGCCTCGGCGAGCATGGTCGGCGAGTGTCCTGAACACACGAAAGAATAATTATGGTACCGCTCTCATTTATTTCCGGCAACTTGGCCAGAGCGGGCGCTCGGTCCGACTTCAGTAAGTATTTTTGTTTACCTGGCGGCAGAGTTCGTTATGATAGCGATATCACCTTCAGAATATCGGGGGACCTCCGGTGATGAGCCACAACCGTCGTGCGGGCACATTGCTCATCGGCGTGGTCGCCGCAGTTGCCGCGACCTGGGCGGCGCCCCGAGTACGAGCCGCCACGCCGCTCTACAAAGATCCCCACGCGCCGGTGGCGAGCCGCGTGCAGGACCTGCTGGCACGCATGACGCTCGCTGAGAAGATCGCACAGATCAGCTCGCTCTGGGAGGGCAAGCCGCAGATCGAAAATGCAGCCGGCGAGTTCGACCCCGCCAAGGCGGCACGTCATTTCCCCGACGGCATCGGTCAGATCGCCCGGCCGGGCGATTACGCGCCTGACCAGTACCGTCTGCGCAGCCTTGCGCAGACCATCCGCTTCGTCAACGCGGTCCAACGTTACGAACTCCAGCACACGCGCCTCGGCATCCCGACCCTGTTTCACTCCGAGGGGCTGCATGGCTACGTCGCACGGGGCGCAACCAGCTTCCCGCAGGCGATCGCACTCGCGAGCACCTGGGATCCGGCACTGGTGACCCGTGTGTTTGGTGTCGTGGCGCGCGAAGCGCGCGCACGCGGCGTGGGCATGCTGCTCACACCAGTGATCAACCTCGGTCGCGATCCTCGCTGGGGACGAATCGAGGAGACCTTCGGCGAGGACCCGTATCTGGTGAGCCGTATGGGCGTGGCGGAGGTGCGCGGCCTGCAGGGCCCGACGCTGCCGCTGAAGCCCGGTCACGTCCTCGCCGTTCTCAAGCACATGGCCGGCTACGGCGTTCCCGAGGCCGGAACCAACGTTGGTCCGGTTGAACTCACGCGCCGGACCCTGCTGCAGATGTACCTGCCGGCGTTTCATGCGGCTATCGCACAGGCGCACGCTCAGGTGGTCATGGCCGCCTACAACGAGATCGGCGGGGTCCCCTGTACCGCCAACCCCTGGCTCTTTCGGCAGGTGCTGCGCAAAGACTGGGGATTCAAGGGCATCGTGGTCAGCGACTATCTCGGCATCGAGCAGCTGATGAGCCTGCACCACGTGGTGCCCAATCTGACGGACGCTGCCGCACGTGCGCTGCGCGCCGGGGTCGACGTGGATTTCCCCGACGGTCAGGCCTTCGCCCATCTGCCGCAGGCACTCGCCGCCGGCCAGGTGAGCATGCAGCAGATCAACGCGGCAGTGGCCGGCGTGCTGCGCCTGAAATTTCTCTCCGGGGTGTTCGATCACCCCTATGCGAGTGTGCGCTACGCGCGCCAGATCACCGATGATCCGGCGGCGCGTGCCCTGGCGCTCAAGTCGGCCGAAGAGGCGATCGTTCTGCTGAAGAACGATGGCACTCTGCCCCTGCACATCTCGCGCCTGAGGACCTTGGCCGTGATCGGGCCGAACGCCGCAGCGGTGCGCCTCGGCGGCTACTCCGGCATTCCGACCGCGCCGGTGAGCGTCCTGCAGGGAATCCGCGCCGCGGTCGGCAAGCGGGTGCACGTCCTGTACGCGCGCGGGGTGAAACTGCTTGCCTACGGCAACAAAGACACCAACCGCGAAGTGCTGGAGAGCCCCGCGGCAAACCGGCCGCGGATCCGCCATGCGGTCGCCATCGCTCGGCGCGCCGATGCGACGGTGCTGGTGCTCGGCACGAGTGGCGCGCTGTGCCGCGAGGGCTGGGCCACGGACCACCTCGGCGACCGCGACACGCTACGGCTGCGCGCCGATCAGAACCGGCTCGCCCAGGCGATCTTCGCCGTCGGCAAGCCGGTGGTGGTGGTCCTGATCAACGGCTGCCCGGTGACAGTCAATCGCATCCTGCCGCGCGCCAATGCGCTGCTCGAGGGCTGGTATCTCGGCCAGGAAGGCGGCACGGCGCTCGCCCAGGTGCTGTTCGGTCGAAGCGACCCGGGCGGCAAGCTGCCGGTGACGATCCCGCGCTCAGTGGGCATGGTGCCCTACAACTACGACGAGAAGCCGAGCGCACACCGCGGCTACCTGTTCGCGCGCAACTCGCCTCTGTTTCCATTCGGTTATGGCCTCTCGTACACGACCTTCCACATCAGCCGGCCGCATCTCTCGGCGCCTGACCTGCCGGCCCACGGCGCGGTGAACGTGACGGTCGAGGTGCGCAACACCGGCAAGGTCGCCGGCAGCGAAGTGGTGCAGCTGTACGTGCATCAGCTCGTCACCTCGGTGACCGAGCCGACTCGGGAACTGAAGGGCTTCAAGCGCGTCTGGCTCGCACCGGGCGCCTCGACCGAGGTGCGCTTTACGCTGCGCCCGCGAACGTTCGCGATCTGGAACGAGCGGCTGCGTCAGGTGGTCGAACCGGGCACGGTGCACGTTCTGGTCGGTCCCGATTCAGTGCACCTGAAGTCGGCGACGCTGCGCCTAACGAGTTGACGCGCAGCGCAGACCGGCGCCGCTTTTCCCGCCGGCGATCCCCCTACGGGCCACCTCTCCCCCCGGCCTCACCGGGGTCGCCGGCGGGAGTTCCGACCCGCTCCTTCGCCGCTCGGCAGGCGCGTCAGGCGAATTCGGCGAACGCGTCCTTGAGGTCGCGGTACAGACGCTGGAATGTGCGCCGGCGGCTCGCCAGCAATGCCGCGAGCGCCGCATCCGGTGACACGGTCTGCACCACCGGCAGAGCGGCACACACCTCGGCCTCGCTGCCATCGCCGGCGGCGAGCCGCGCGAGCCGCGCCGCACCGAGTGCCGCACCAACCTCCCCGCCTGCACGGTAGGTGAGCGGCCGACGCAACGCCGCGGCGATGAGTCGACCCCAGTAGCTGACTCGCGCACCGCCACCGGTGACGCTGATCTCCCCGACCGCATCACTCTTTTCCGTGAGCACATCGAGTCCATCGGCGAACGCGTAGGCGACGCCCTCGAGCACCGCGGCTGTGAGCTCCGCCGGTGTCGTATCGGGCCGCAACCCGAAGAACACCCCCCGCGCGAGCGGATCGTTGTGCGGCGTGCGCTCGCCGGTGAGGTAGGGCAGGAACAGCGGGGAATGGCGGTTCAGGCGCTGTGCCTCAGCGGCCGCGGCAAGCTTGCCAAGATCCGTCTCGCCCACGATCTGCGCAATCCAGTCGAGCGTGTTGGCGGCGCTCAACATGACGGACATCTGATGCCATCGCTCCGGCAGGCAATGGCAGAACGCGTGCGCCGCCCGCGCCGGATTCGGCTGGAAGCGGTCGGTGACCACAAACAGCACGCCCGAGGTCCCCAGGGACAGAAACGCCTGACCGGGACGCACCACCCCCAGACCGACTGCGCTCGCCGCGTTGTCGCCGCCACCGCCGGCCACGATGAGCCCGCGCGGCAGGCCGAGCTGCTCGGCAACCGGGGCGCTCAACGTCCCCGATACACCGGAGCCTTCGACGAGCCGCGGCATGTGGGCACGCGACAAGTCACTCGCCGCGAGCATCGCATCGGACCACTCGCGCCGGGCGACGTCGAGCCAGCCGGTGCCGGCCGCATCGGACATGTCGCTGACCCGCTCACCGGTCAGGCACAGCCGCACGTAATCCTTCGGCAGCAACACGTGCGCGGTCCGCCGAAACACTTCCGGCTCGTGCCGGGCGACCCACAACAGCTTCGGTGCGGTGAACCCCGGCATCATGATGTTGCCGGTGATAGAACGGGCGGCGGGCTCGCGCCGCTCGAGCTCGAGGCACTCCTCGGCCGAACGGCCGTCGTTCCACAGGATCGCCGGGCGCAGTGGCCGGTCCCGCTCATCGAGCAACGTGGCGCCGTGCATCTGACCGGACAGGCCGAGCGCCCGCACCGCGGCGCGCGCCGTGGCCGGCACTGCGCGCACGGCTTGCTGCGTCGCCTCCCACCAGTGGCGCGGGTCCTGCTCGGAAAACCCCGGAGCCGGCCGACTCACCTCGAGCGCGGCGGAGCTCTGCGCGGCAATGTGGCCGTGCGCATCGAGCAGGACCACCTTGACGCTGGAGGTGCCGATGTCGATTCCCAGGTACAGAGTCGCTGCTCCCCCCCAAAAGTCGATGATGGTAGCGCTATCACTTCCGGCGTGTCAATTGCACTGACTTTTCAGTTGACCCACTCTGCCGTTGTTGCGCTATGGTGATATCGCTACCATACCAGCGGACTGCCGTCAGGCGAACCTGATCCAGAGTGGGAACTGACATGCTGCCGATGCCGAAGCGCGCTGCGGCGCGTCTGTGGGTACTGACTGCCTGCCTCGCGCTCACCGCCTGCGGCGCTGCGCCGGCGGAGCACACCCGGGCTGCGCCGCAGAGCGCCGCCCGAGCGCAACCGGCGCTCACGCCGCATTGGCTCGGCACCTGGGCCGCCTCACAGCAGATTCCCGAGCCGCACAACACCCTGCCGAGCGCCGCTCTCAGCAATGCCACGCTGCGCCAGATCGTGCATCTGAGCGTTGGCGGACACGAACTGCGCGTCCGCTTCTCAAACGTCTTTGGCACCACTGCGCTGCGGATCGTCGCGGCGCACATTGCGGTGCCTGTCTCGCGCCGGACCGGGCAGATCGACCCGCACACCGACACCCCGCTTACCTTCGCAGGACGGCCGGGCGTCAGCATTGCGCCAGGCGCAGCGTATGACTCCGACCCCGTCGCTTTCGACGCCAAGCCGCTTTCGGATCTGGCCATAACGCTGTACCTGCGTACACCGCCAGCGCGCCAGACCAGCCACCCGGGCGCACGGGAGACTTCGTTTCTCCTCCATGGTGATCACGTCGGGGCCGCCAAATTGACGCATGCCATGCGCTTCAGTCACTGGTTCTTCCTCTCCGGCGTCGATGTCCGCGTGCGCGGCCCGGCCGCCGCCATCGTCACCCTCGGCGACTCCATCACGGACGGTCATGCCACCGCCGACAACAGTGATACCCGCTGGCCGGACGATCTCGCCCGCCGTCTGCAGGCCTCCCCAGCCACCGCGCACCTCAGCGTGCTCAACGTCGGCACCGGTGGCAACCGCCTGCTGCGCTACGGTCTCGGACCCGATGCACTCGCCCGCTTCGACCGCGATGTGCTCGCGCAGACCGGGGTGCGCGAGCTGATCGTGCTCGAAGGCGTAAATGACCTCGGCATGGCGGGATTGCACGGGCCGATGTCCGGGGCCGGCAACGCAGCCCTGGTACGCCACATCCTCGGCGCCTACCGGCAGATGATCCTGCTCGCCCACGCGCATGGCATCACGGTGATCGGCGCAACCATCACGCCCTTTCGCGGCTCGAGCTACTATCATCCCGCCGCTGCGATCCTGCGTGACCGTCGGGCCATCAACGCCTGGATCCGCACGCCGGGACACTTCGATGCGGTGGTGGATTTCGCCCGGGTGGTGCGCGACCCGCGCCATCCGCAGCAGCTGGCACCGAGATACGACTCGGGCGATCATCTGCATCCGAATGCCGCTGGCTACCAGGCCATGGCCAACGCGATTCCCCTGCAGCTGCTGCGCTCAGCCGCCGCGGCAGACGGCCGCCGCTGCCCGTGATTCGCGCCGCGTGCCATCAGGCCCGCTGCAGGCCGACGGTTGCTGCCCACCGAGTCCGGCGCTGAGGTGGCCTGGGAGGCGCGCGCCGGCAGGCCACTCACCTCCTGAGCGCAACGTCCCCGCGCAGCAGCGCCTCGACCTCACCGACCGTGGCGACGCTGAAGTCCGTGGCCACCGAATGCTTCAGACACGCGCAAGCCGTCGCGAACTCAACCGTACGGGCCGCATCCGAACCGCTCAGCGTGCCGTGCAACATCCCGGCGGCAAATGCATCCCCGCTGCCGATCCGCTCGACCGTTCCGCGCAGTGCATAGCGTTGCGAGAGGAACATCCCATCCGGCGAGACACATGCGCCGAGCAGCGTGTGTGTCTCGGTCTGCGACTCGCTGCGGAAAGTGCTTGCAACCTGTCGCAGCCGCGCAAACCGCGACAGCGCCTCGTGCGCCGCCGCCGCGAAGGACTCTGGTCCGCTCGTGGTCGGCGTCTCGCCATGCAGCATCAACGCCAGATCATGCTCGCTCGCAAACAGCAGCTGCGCCTGCTCGGCGATCTCGCGCGCCAGCGCGCCGGCTTCGGCCGCACGCGCCTGCCACAACGAGGGTCGATAGTTACAGTCGAATGAAACGCCCATGCCACGCGCACGCGCCACATGCACGCCAGTGAGCACGCTCTGCGCACCCTCGGCACTCAGTGCCGCGGTAATACCCGAGACGTGCAGCCAGTCGCAGTCCGCGAGCAGTTGCTCCCAGGGCAGGGGTTCGCGCAGCGCCAGAGAGAAGGCGGAGAACTGGCGGTCGTAGAGCACTCGCGCCGGCCGCAGGCCCGCACCGCGCTCGAGAAAATAAAGCCCCATGCGGCCGCCGGCCAGGCGCACCGCAGCGGTGTCGACGGCGTGACGGCGCAGCTCGGCAAGCACGAGCTCACCGAGCGGATTGTCCGGCAGCACGCTGATCATGGCGCTCGCGTGCCCCAGATGCGCCAGGGCGATGGCGACGTTTGCTTCCGCTCCACCGACGGCGAGATCCAACTGCGCGGCGCCGCACAATCGCTGCCCGTGCGGCGCGGCCAGCCGCACCAACATCTCACCGAAACAGGCAACGCGCCTCATAGCCCCCATTGTAGCAATGTGGTCGACGCCGGGGGCAGCGCGCAACTCAGCGGTTTGTAGCGCCGCGGCATTGCGCCTCGCCCACTCTCGGTGGACGTTGACACTGGCAGAGTGATATCGCTACCATTCTGACTCGTAGTGCAGCCGACGAGCAGTGGAGTACCTTGCGTTGCGGGCTGCATCGGCAGGCACTGCGAGCTGTCCGGCGCAGCGCCGCGGACCGGCGTGCACGACCCCGTCGCGAACTGACTCACTGAAGGCCCAGCCTCCCGCCATGCGCACCGAGTTCACCCGCTGCTCCGCCCTCGGCGCCGCACCGACGGCTGCGGGTGTTGGCGACCCGGGTGCGCTGCCGACGCGGGCGCTCGCAGACATCCACTTCGGCTGTGCGCGGATCACCTCCCGCAGGCGGCCGGAGTCTGGAGAGTCCTGATGTGCGCCGGCGGCGTCCTCGACCGCTCCTCGCTCACGAAAACGCCGCATTGGCGCCATGTGGATCTGGACACGTTCCGTCGCGAAATCATCCCCCGCGACCGCCCCGCAGTGCTGAAAGGACTGGTGGGCGAGTGGCCCGTGGTGTGCGCCGGCCGTGCATCCCCGCAGGCGCTGCTGCATTACATCCGCAGCCGCGACCCCGGCCACGCGCTGCGCCTGCTGGTCGGGCAGCCGCAGATCAAGGGGCTGTTCTTTTTTCGCGAGGACCTCACGGGGCTGAACTTCGAGTATTCGAACTCGACACTGCATGCGGCGCTCGCCAGCCTGCTCGCGCAAGCGCAACACCCTGAACCGCCCGCGATTCTGTTGCCGGCCGCACCCTGTGAGGCGTTCGCACAGATCGCCGCGGAAAATACACTGAAGATTCTCGACAAGCCGGCCATTGCGCGACTCTGGCTCGCCAACCGCGTCACCACTGCGACCCATTTCGATATGTCGGACAACGTGCACTGCGTGGCGGCCGGTCGCAAGCGCTTCACCTTCTTTCCGCCCGAGCAGTTGGCCAACCTGTATGTCGGACCGCTTGATCTGATGTGGGCCGGGTTGCCGACCAGTCTGGTCAAGGTGGCCGAGCCGGACCTCACGCGCTATCCGCGGTTTGCCGACGCCTGGGCGGTTGCGGAAACGGCCGACCTCGAGCCGGGCGATGCCGTGTACATTCCCAACCTGTGGTGGCACAACGTCGAGTCGCTCGAGCCGGTGAATCTCTCCATCAATTACTGGTGGTTCGACGGCTCGCGCGGCGGCGCCGAACCGTTTGCGGCCATGGCACACGCGCTGCTCGCGATCACGGCCCTGCCGCCGAGCCGCCGCGAGCACTGGCGCAGAATCTTCGATCATTACGTCTTCCAGACCCAGGGGGATCCGGTCCCCTATCTGCCCACCGAGCGGCGCGGGATCCTCGGTCCGCTCACGCCGGCGCTCGAGGACTATCTGCGCACCCAACTGATCCGCTCCCTGACCAAGCCGATGCCGCGCCCGGTGGCCGAACAGATTCTGCGTCTGCTCGAGTCCAGAGGCTGATCTGCCCCGCACGATGCCGAGCGCACCCCGCCACGCCCCGGGCCGCTCAGCCACATCGCGGCGCGGCGCTGGCCAGGCAATCCCGCAGGACTGCTCCGAGGGCGGTGATGGCCGAGCGCTGGCCGTCGGCGCGCTCGGCAGCCGAACGCAATGCTGCGCGGCGCTCGCTCCAATGCTCGCGGTCCCGCGCTTGCTGCGCCCAGCTGACGGCGGTTTGCACGTAGGCCTCCCCTGAGTGGGCAAGCCCCTCACTGAGCCCGATCTGGCGCAACAGGCCCGCCGCCAACCGTTGACGCAGAAACCGCCCCTCCCAGGTCACCACCGGCAGCCCGTGGTGCAGTGCCTGCCAAGCCGTCGTGTAGCCCGAAAACGCCGGGCAGTCGAGGTACAGATCCATCGCCTCGAGGAAGCCGCCAAAGCGGCTGCGAGTGAGCCAGCCCAGGGAGCGCAGATGCGCCTCGGGATCGAGTCCTTCGCGGCGCAGCGCGAGCGCGAGCCGCTCGCGCAGCTGCGCACCGGCCCAAGGTAGATTCTCCGGTGTGGCGAGCCAGAGTTCACATGGGCTCGAAAGACGCGCAATTCGCGCGAGCAGCGCATCGTCGGCGGGATCGAATTTAATCGGCTGCTGACAAAGCGCGAAGCGCACGACGCCCTCGGCGGGCATCGATGACTCCCAGCGTTCAGTGCGCGCGGCAGACCACTCGGTACACACGCCCGTTCCAGGCAGGCGAACCAACCGTTCCCGATAGTGCCGCTCGGCATCCGCCGCTTCCAACAGCTCACCGGAGAGGTACAGATCGATGCTCGGCAATCCGGTGGTCACCGGATGACCCCACGCCGCAGCCTGCAGCGGGGCGAGCCGCAGCGCCGCCAGAGCCCCGGTGATTGGATCCATGCCAACCTCCGGATAGAGGATCACATCGGGCCGCTGCTCGGCGATCAGCTGCAGCCAGCGCCGCATCGGCTTCGGTCCTTGCTCGAAGCACTCGACCCGCGCGCGCGCCCACGCCGTCTGCGCGTCGATGAGCGCGCCGGTGTGAAAGATCGCAAGATCAAAGTGCTCCCGATCAAGGTGCTGAACGATGCCGCGGGTAATGACCTCCCACACCGGGTGCTGGCGTACCTGCCCGCTCACGATGAGCACACGCGTACGCGCGTCATGGCGCGTGCGCAGTGCCCCGCTCTGCTGCGCCGGCAGCGCCCAGTACTGGGCGGCCTGTTGGCTCACAAGTTCCCCGTACTCACACAGCTGCCGAGTGACATCAGCATGTCCATATGCAAGATGGAACGGCTGCAGCATTCCCACGCAGCGACCCAACTGCTGCGGCTGCGCGCCGCCCCACTGTCGCAGCGCCGCAAGCTCTTCCGTGAAGCGGTGCAGAGCCTGCTCGCGCTGCCCGGGCCCCGCGGCAACCAATGGCAGCACGGCGAGCAGGTTGCCGAGCTTCGCCTCGGCACACTGCGGCACCCGAGCCAGCGCCTGCTGGTAGGACTGGGCGGCCTCCTCGGTCCGCCCGGTCTCGCGCAGCGCGTGTCCGAGCGTGCAATGTGACTGTGCGTCAGTGGGGTTGAGCTGCGCGGCACGGCGACAGGCGACGACGGCCTGCTCCGCCCGGCCGAGCTTCAGCAGCAGCAGCCCGAAGTTGAGATGGGCTTCGGCGCTCCCCGGGGCCAGCTCGAGCGCACTGGTGTACGCCGCCAGCGCAGCCTCGGTCCGCCCGAGTGCGGCGAACACGTTGCCTCGGTTGACGAGCGCCGCGACGTAGTCCGGGCGCAAGGCAATCGCCCGCTCGTAGGCGCCGAGCGCTTGCTCGGCCTCGCCGCGCTCCTGTGCAAGGTTGCCGAGCGCGAAGTGCGTCGGCGGATGTCCCGGCCTGAGGGCAGCGGCCCGGCTCAGCGCGTCGGCCGCCGCCTCCAGCCGACCGAGCGAATGCAGCGTCAGACCCAGATTGTAGTGAGCCTCCGCATAATCGGGCTTGCACGCCAGCGCCGCACGGTAGGCGCGCTCGGCCGCCTCGCACTGACCGCGCGCCTGCTCGGCATTGCCGAGATTATTGTGGTAGGCCGCTACCGACGGATCGAGCGCAATCGCCCGGGAAATCCAACTCACAGCCTCGTCGGGCCGGCCCTGTTGGTGGGCCAGGATGCCGAGGAATTGCAGCGCATCCGCATGCGTGGACTGCAGCGCAAGCACATCCCGATAGGCGTCGGCCGCCTCGGCGAACCGTCCCGTCTTGTGCAGCATCAATGCCCGGGCGAACAGTCTGTCGATTTGACCCGCCACCTCAATCTCCCGCGTACCCGCGCCCGAGCGCGCAACACTCGCTCAATTGCCCGGCGGCTGCGGCTGGGAACAAACGCAACCCCCGTGGCGCGCCCGGCGCGTCGCCTCAGTCGGCTCGCAGCATGTGCAGGATCCGCGCGCGCAGCTTCGCGTAGTTGCCCGATCGCAGTGCCCCGAGCAGTCCGTGCTGCTCGGCCGGCAGATGCGCCAACGGATGTCCCTGCATGCGGAACACGTAATGATCGAAATACGCCTGCCACGCTCGCCGTTCGGCTGTTGGACGCTCCGCGATGGTGATCAGCGCGAGCAGCAGTCCCGTATAGGGCGCATCCGGGCCGTAGCTGAAGGCATCCCACCAGTAATTGATCATGGCATTCAGGTGCGCCGTCGCCTCGACCTGATGCCACCACAGCTTCGGCAGGTAAAGCGCATCGCCCGCCTCAAGCTCGGCACTGTAGGCTTGCTCGCGAATCGCCTCGAAGCGCGGAAAGCGCCCACGTTCCTGCGGCGGGGCCGACGCAGCCAGGCTCACCGTCGCACCCGACAGGGTGTGATCGATGGGTCCGGGATAGAGCCGATCGATCAGTTCGGGTGCGTACAGAGTGAAGCGGCGCCGTCCCGCGATCACGCAGGCCAGATTGTCGAAGGTGTCGTAATGGCTCGAAACGTCCGAAGCCGTCCCAACCCACAGACGCGGGCTCGCCGACGCATCGAGTAGCGGCATGGGATTCTCGGCGCTGAAGCCCGGCAGGCACTGCGCCGCCGGCACAGAACCCAGATAGACCGACTTGCCGTCCGATTGCCCGAGTGCCGCCTCGATGGCGCCGAGCGCCTCCCGGTAGGAGACGGTCCGGCGCTCGAAGTTAAAACCCTGCAAATCCGGTTGATAATAGTACTTGCCGCCGATCGCCGGCTCGCCGAAAAAAACCTCGACGCGCGCGCCGCAATCGAATCGCCCCAGATAATCCGTCAGGCCGAGCGGCGCGGCGCACGCGGCATGCACGGCCGGCCAATCCGACACCAAATTACGGATCACAACCGGGCGGCAGCCCCCGATCACCTCGCGACGGAACTGCTCGGCACTGCCGAGCGTGCGCCCTTCGATCTCTTGCACCCTATTCGCCATGCACGCCGGCTCGCCCATAGCGGCCCCGACCGCCGCTCAATTCCGTCCGTTCGCCGGCACACCACCCAGCATTTCCGTACCGGCGCGCAACCGGCCATTTTTCCGCCGGGCGAGCACCGGCAACTGCTTCTGCGAGGCGATCATTAGATGAATCAGCGTGAGATAGCCGCGCCGAAACAGCTCGACCACGGTGGCATCTGGCAGCCGTGAGAGGACGTCCTGGTTGATGGTGTAAAGACCGACGCAGTTACGCAGACTGCCGTCATCGAATTCCACTTCCAAATCGACCGGCTCAATCAGATTGAGCTCGACCAGCCGTGCGATAAACACCTTGGTGATCTCAATGCCAGGCTTGAGGTCCTGGAACGCCCAGATGATGCTCTGCAGATAACGCGTCGGCTGACCGAACTCGTCGAACAGCGGCTTGCCGCCCTCGGCACCGACCCGCGGATCGTCCAGATCGATCGCGAGCTCATCGCCGTGGGTATAGAACGGCGCGCGTTGCAGACTGAGCGGACGGTAGAACTCACGATCGCGCCACTGCTCGAGAAACAGATTCTCATCCTCATCGAAGCCCAGCATCGCCCCGCAGTAAAACCGCCCGGTATTGGCATCCTTCGCGAACAGGATCGGGTAGTGCACGAGCAAATGCGGGAACTCATTGACCACTACCTGTACGAACCGACGGCTGTCACCGTACGCTGCGGACGCTCGCCCATCGACCGTCAGAGAGCGGTGGGCGACCTTATTGAGCGGAACGATCTGCGTCATGTGATGCCGTTCGGTGTTCAAACTGGTTGCAGTCCGTAATGATGGATTTTCTCGATCAGCTCGCGATTCTTCGGCAACTGCGACTGCAGGTGCAGCGCAATGCGCTCGTTGTCACGCACTGCCCGGGCGGCGAGCGGCGCACTCGTGACAGTATCCTCGGGAAGGACTTCCGTCTCAAATCCCATGCCATAGAGCACGTACTGATAGCTCGCCGCCGGAAACACCTCCTCGAGGCGATCAAATTCGTCGAAGAACCACGGCGATTGATACTTCCACAACCTCAACAGCTCCTGCAGACGCTCCGGAATCGTAGCCGGATCGACATTGTCGCGCCAGAACGCGCTGTCGGTGCGCCGCGTGAGCACGTAGTGCAGCTTCAAAAAGTCGATGATACGACCCCACCGATAGTGCGTCACGTCATTGAAACGCTTGGCAATCAGATCCATCACCTCACGACACGCCGGCATCTGCTCGGCAATCAACTTCGCCGACAATTCCACCAGCACGATAGCGGAGGACTCCAGCGGCTCGAGGAACCCTCCGGCAAGTCCTACGGCCACACAGTTATGCTTCCAGAACGTCTCGCGGTGGCCCGAGCGGATCGGAATCTTGCGCACCGAGAGCTGCGCATGCCGCGCCCCGATATAACGGCGTAGCGTCGCCTCGGCCTCATCTTCGCTGCTGTGGCGACTCGAATACGCATAGCCGACTCCGCGACGGGTCGGCAGGCAGATGTCCCAGATCCAGCCTGCCGGCTGCGCGGTAGCGACCGTCTGCGATGCCAGGGGCGCATCGGGCCGCTCATACGGCACCTGTACCGCGAGTGCCGTATCGCAGAACAGCACATCGGCACAGGAGCGAAAGCCCACACCAAGCGCCTCGCCGATGAGTCGCGCCGAGAAACCGCTGCAGTCGACAAACAGATCACCGCGGATCTCGCCCGCCTGCCGGGTTAGCAGCGCCTCGATATCACCCGTCGGCCCGCGCTTCACCTCGTTCACATCCGCAAGGACGTGCTGCACGCCCAGTTTCTCGCGGCAATGCCGGGCCATGAACGGCGCAAACTTGCCCGCATCAAGATGATAGGCGTAATTGGCGAAACCCTGGTATTCCCCACTGGTGATCGTCTTCGGCGCGAGACCTCCGTCGCACAACCGTCCCTGGGGACAGACGAAGTCACAGAAGCTCGCGCCACGGCCGTCCTGCAGCCAATGCGGCACCAGGTTCACCTCCGTGAACCCCTGTGGAACCATCAGCGGGTGGTAATAGGCATCATCGGCCGCTCCGCTCGTCCAACCGACGAACTTGCCCCCCTGCTTGAAGGCGGCATCGCATTGCCGGAACAACTCCGTCTCCGACACGCCCATGCGCTGCAGCGAAGAGCGCATCGTCGGCCAAGTGCCCTCCCCGACACCAACCGTACGGATATCGGGTGACTCGACCAGCGTCACCGAGAAGCCGCCCGCCTTCATCCGTGGTTGATGGCGGGCGGCGATGATCCCCGCGGTGAGCCATCCGGCGGTTCCTCCGCCAACGATGACCACCGCTTTGACCGGTTGTACCACGCTAGAACTTGCCGCGCACACCCATGGTGAAAGTCCGTCCGTAGTCTATCACGTCCAGGATCTGGTTGGAGAAGCGGCCATGCGTCACGTACTGCGAGTCATTGAGATTGAGCGCCTCGAAAAACACGCTCACGTACTTGTTGATATTGTAGCTCGAGCTGAAGTCAATCTCAGTGGTCGCATTGAGGAAGGTCGGCTCCGTGCCGGTCGAGGAGTTGTTCTGCTGCTGCCCGAAAGCCAGGAACTGCGTGGCCTGCCAGTTGACTGCAACGCGCGCCTGGAATCCGTGCCGCTGATAGAAGCCGACGAAGTTCACTGAATCACCGACTCCGGGCAGCGCGAACTGATTGGTGTACTTGTACGGATCGAACGATTTGTTCGTATGGATGATATTGCCATTCACCATGTAGCCGAAGCCGAGTGGCAAGAGCTGCTGCCAGGTGAGCTCGACGCCATCGACGTTGGCGGAAGGTCCGTTGAGGTATGCCGTCTCGGTGAACAGCGCCGCCTGCCCCGTGCTCGGATCGGTTACGCCGTTGATCGTGCCGTGAGTCGTCTCGAGCTCCGGAAACTGACTGACGTGTTTGAAGTACCCGTCAATCGATGCGTAGCTGCCCCGCCCGTAATACCATTCAAGACCGAGATCGAAGTTGTTCGACAGGTAGGGCAGCAGACCGGCGTTGTTCACCTTGGCCGTGAGCGACTGCACCCGCGTACCGGTGATGGTGGTCGCCGGAGTGATGTAGGACAACGGCGGGCGCGTCAGGGTCCGTGAAGCATCGAAGCGGACCTTTACGTCGTGGGTTGCCATGAGGTTCAGATCGAGGCTCGGCAGGAAATAGCCATACGAGTTGCTCGCCGTCTGCAGCGAGGACGGCCCGTAATGCGCCACCTCGTTCGTGTGGTCACTGGCCGAGATGGTGAGACCGGTCAGCGGCGCGTACACGGCCGCAGTCGCTTCGTCAGTCTTCTCGTAACGCAGCCCGAGGCGGGCATTGAGGCTCTTGCCGTAGACCCGGAAGGCATGACTGATGGCAAGGTACGGCGCGTACACTTTCTCCTGAATCGAGGCAATCGTAGCCGGGTCGAGTGCGAGCGGAATCGCACCACCGGTATATGGCGCACCGGCGCTGATCGCTCCGGGATTCACTCCCGGGGTGTTCAGTGGCAGACTCACCAGATAGTTGTACACCGCATAGGGGCTGTACTCGAGGATCCCTTGCGGCTGCAGCCCGTTGTTGCTCCAACCGGGAATGAAATTCGAGGTGTTTATGCCGCCGGCGAACAGCTGCTGCGGCAGCGAGACGCCGCCGGAGTTGCCCGAACGCGCGCCGTAGCCGGAGAATATCTGCCAGCCGTTGTTGTAGAAGTCATCGAAGGTCCAGCCATGGATGTGGTTGTCGATGAACTGCATGCCGAAGTGCAGCTTGGTGCTGCCGGCGTGCCAGATGGCGCCGAACTGGGCTTCGTTCACATAGTCGTCGTTGCGATTGATCTGAATGGGCAGCACGTGCGAGCCGAGGATGAACGGATTGAGGCCGAGCACGTTGCCTTTGTTGTTATTCGGACCCCAGGTGGCAAGATACGGCAGATTGTTTCCGCCTTGCACCACGACACCGGTGCCTGACCAGGCGTTCGGATAGCCGAACGCCGCAGCTGCGGTGCCCGAGGGCCCGTAACCGACATCCGCATCGATATTGCTCACCTGCCCGCCGGGATTCAGCCACGAGGCGGACTGGTCCGCATCGAACATCAACGACCATTGATTGTTCACTTTCCAGAGGACATTGGCGCCGAACTCGTTGTTCTTAATGTAACTGCCGTTGATGTCCGCATCGAAATCGGTCGGCTCGTCCAGATAGCTGAAGCTCGTGATCGTGCCGTTCGGATCGGTCTGTACATTGTAGAGCGATCCGGAGTTGAACCAGGTGCTGAATTCAGAGCGGTAGGATCGCAGCCTGTCGTCCGAGTAATTGTCATTCACCGTAACCATCACCGCGCTGGTCGGATGCCACTGCAGGACCGCCCGACCGGTCTTGCGGCGCTCGTCGGTACGGTCGTTGTACAGCGCGTAGTCCTGAATGAACCAGCTCGGCTTCGTGTTGACCGGCGTGGTGCTGGTGTTCAGCTCATTGGCCGTCTGCGCATAGTTGAGCGGCGCGCCGTTCGTACCGACGCAGGTGGGACCGCCGGCCATCTGGCACGAGTTCAGGTACGTTCCTTCCCAGCCCGCAATCGACAGATGGTGCTCGTCGGTGCGCTGATTGTCGTATTCGCCGTCCAGTAAGACACCGAATTTGTTGTCATCGAAGGTATCGCTGATCAATGCGCCGAACTCGGGCGTGAACTGGCCGTTGCCGGTCGAGTCCGTCTCCGAGAACAGACCGCGTACGTGCAGACCCGGATCATCGAAGGGGTCCGGCAGCTTGATGTTGACCGTACCGCCGATGTCGCCGCCCGAGATCGCGAAGTCAGGGGTTTTGTGCACCACCACCTCGCCGATGAAATCCGCACCCATGGCCGCGTAGTCGAATTGTCGGCTGTTCACCGCCGCCGAGGCCTGCTCGCGCCCGTCGACCAGGGTCTCGACGAAGTCGCCGCCGAATCCGCGGATGGTGATGCTCGAGGCGTTGCCCGTGGAGATCGGCGCGCCGCCGGTGCCCGAGACCGCCCCGCGGTTGACCGTGATGCCCGGGACGCGCTCGAGGGCCTGTCCAAGGCTCGCATCGGGGAAGTGGCCAATGCTCTCGGCCGAGATCGCATCGACCACGCCGATCGATTCCTTCTTGATCTGCAGCGAGCGCATGAAGGAGCCGCGAATGCCTTTGACGACGATTTCCTGCAGCGTAGTCGGCGCGCCGCCGGCGCTCGCCGCGGGGCCTGGCCCGGCATCGGCGAGCAGCCCGGCGCCCTGAGGCGGCAGCAAGCCGGTCGAAGCCATTTTTTGCGCGCGGTGTCCGCGCCGGCGCGCCGAGGCAGTCCCGAGCGGCGCATTGGCCGAACCGGGGCTGGCACTTGCGCCGACGCCTGCGGGCGCGTTTCCGGCATGCGCCAGAGCGCTCGAGGCGAGCGTCAGCGACCCCAAGGCCAATCCCGAGATACCCATTTTCGCGTAGGCCGTTCGGCCCCGCACATCGAAGCGCGCGCTCTTCTTGAACGCGTTCTTTGATGCGTTACGCATTGTCTTCCGACTCATTGAAGAAGCCCCCTCTGTCGCAAACTTGATGTTGTGGACAAGCAACGTCGATGCAGACTCCCGCATCCCGACCGCCCGCGGCAGCCTGCCGAATTCCGCACGCCCTGTGGCGATTGCCCCCCTGCGATTATGGTACCGCTATCTCACGACCGGCCGAGTATGTTCCCGCTATCATACCGGTGTCAACAGTAGCCGACACAACCGTAGCACTCAGCGTTCCACCACGGTTTTATAGCATTCCGCCACTGTCAACAACCTGTCAGGGCACGGCTGCCGTCAGCGGCGCAACCGTTCCAAACACGGGTCTGATCCGATTTCCTGGTTGCGCGACCATATCTGTTCACGCCCGGTCTCGGCTCAGGCTTGGAAACTGCCGTACGACCGACACTTGCGTGCCGCGCACCGTTGGCCGTCCACCACACCCGAGCCCTCCTGTGCTCGACCCCGCGCTGCCTCCTGGCGCCCGACCCTCAGGCCGGCGGCGCTCCAGCCGCCATCGGGGCGCATTATTACCGCAGAATGACACCGCTGTCATCCCTTATTTTTAAGCGTTGCCGGTTCGCAACGTAAAATCGGGTGCCGGCGCTTGCCGTCCGGCCGGTGGTCGCCTCGCGCCGCCGGGCCAGATTCCGCTGGCCGCGCGAACCACGAGAGAGCGTGACCGCCGCGTCGGGAAAAGGCGCCGGGAGCGTGCCCGGCGTCCCCACCCCGGGGTGCCCGACCCAGCAGGCGCGCGCATCATTCCAACTCCCACCGACCGCGCGACCTCAGTGTCAGTACCGATTGATTAGCACCGGGCAGAGGCAGCGGGCATCCTGTCTGCGGCCGGCAATCCGAGTGTTTGATCGCTCGAAATGCTCGTGCCGCCGTTAGTGCGCAGTCGATCGGTGCGCCGCCGATCCTATGCCGCCAGCCACGACCCTGTTGTCACCCGCTGTTGATACCAATGCCCCAGAGATGGCCGGGGCGTGCACCGCCCGTGGCCGGC
Source organism: Gammaproteobacteria bacterium (assembly GCA_027324195.1). Classification (GTDB taxonomy): domain Bacteria; phylum Pseudomonadota; class Gammaproteobacteria; order Steroidobacterales; family Steroidobacteraceae; genus 13-2-20CM-66-19. The sequence goes on from DAHVTM010000115.1 coordinate 24,588, forward strand.
GCGAGCGGCGCGAGCCCGTCCGAGGCAAGGGAATCGGCATTGACGTCGATACCATGATACCGCTACCATCCGCACCGAGATCAATGTGCCATGAATGATCATGTGAGTTCAGGGGTCGGCATCGCAGTGGGGTCACCTGCCGGCCACGCCTGCGAATCGTCCTTCACCCGGCCGGTGCCGCGCCCGTAGGTGGCAGCACCGGCTCATTGCGCAAGTTTGCACGGAGTTTCCGATGAGCCTGTTTGCTGACATCGCCCCGGTCCGCTTCGAGGGACCCGACACTGCGAACGAATACGCGTTCCGCGTTTACGATAAAGACCGCCTGGTGCTTGGCAAGCGTATGGCGGACTGGCTGCGCTGCGCGGTGTGTTACTGGCACTCGTTCAATTGGCCGGGGCAGGACATTTTCGGCGCCGGCACGCTGCCGCGCCCGTGGCTAGGACCGAGCATCACCCAGGCAATGGCCGAGGAGAAACTCGAGGCCGCCTTCGAATTCCTCAGTCGGCTCGGCATGCCCTACTTCACGTTCCATGACGTCGATGCGATGGCCAGCGCTGCGACGCTGAAGGAGCACACACGGAACCTGAAGATCATCGAGGCGCGCATGCAGGAGAAGATGGCCGCCACAGGTGTGAAACTGCTGTGGGGCACGGCCAATCTGTTCAGCCATCCGCGCTACGCCGGCGGCGCAGCCACGAGCGCCGACCCCGAGGTCTACAGCTGGGCTGTCGCGCAGGTGCGTGCCTGCCTCGAGCTCACGCATCGATTGGGCGGCGAGAACTACGTCCTGTGGGGCGGGCGTGAAGGCTATGACTCGATCCTCAACACGGATCTGAAGCGCGAACTCGATCACTACGGCCGCTTCCTGTCCATGGTCGTCGAGCACAAGCACCGCATCGGCTTCAAAGGCAGCATCCTGATCGAGCCGAAGCCCTTCGAACCGACCAAACACCAGTATGACCGCGACGTCGCGGCCGTGTACGCGTTCCTGCAGCGCTACGGACTCGCCAAAGAGGTCAAGGTCAACATCGAGGTCAATCACGCCACGCTGGCGGGCCTGGATTTCGAGCATGAGGTCACCGCCGCACTGGCTTACGGCATCTTCGGCTCGATCGACATCAACCGCGGCGACCCACGCAATGGCTGGGACACCGATCAATTCCCGAACAACGCCCAGGAGCTCGTGCCGGCGTTTGTCGCCCTCATCGAGGCTGGCGGATTCAGCACAGGCGGATTTAACTTCGACGCCAAGCTGCGCCGTCAGTCGGTCGATCCGGCCGACCTGTACCTGGCCCATATCGGCGGCATCGACACCCTGGCACGCGCACTGCTCGCCGCCGCGGACGTCGTTGCCGAGCGCAAACTCGCCGAGCTGAAGAAGGCCCGCTACCGCGGCTGGGACGGTGAACTCGGTCAGCGCATCGAAAGCGGCTCACTGAACCTCGCCACGCTCGCGGATCTGGCCACCGCGGAGGACTTCCAGCCCAGTCCGCACTCCGGCCATCAGGAGCTTGCCGAGAGCCTGATCGCTCGGCACTGCAAGTATTGAGTCGGCCCGCCGCGCCGTCCGCGCACCTCGCCGAGGTTGCGCGGACGCTCGCCGACGGCGGCTCAGGCCGAGCGCGACGTGCCGCGCGGGACGACCACATCGAGCCCGCGACCCGGCTGCTGTGCCCGCACCAGCGTGCTCTTGCCAAACAGGGATTCGATCAGATTCACGGCCAACTCGGCCGTGCGGTTGCGAACGTCGAGCGCAGGGTTCAGCTCCACCACATCGAGCGAGCCGACGCGGCGGGTATCGGCAATCATTTCCATGCACAGCTGCGCTTCGCGGTAGGTCGGGCCGCCCGGCACGGTCGTCCCCACGCCCGGAGCGATGTCCGGATCGAGAAAGTCGACATCGAAGCTCACGTGCAGATGGGTGTCGGCGTCGACACCGCTCAGCGCCTGCTCCATGGTGGCGCGCATGCCCATCTCATCGATGTAGCGCATGTCGAATACCTCCACGGCAAGTTCGTGCACGAGGCGCCGCTCCCCCTCATCGACGCTGCGGATGCCGATCTGCCGGATCCACTGCGGATGGATGGCCGGGCTCTGTCCGCCAAGGCCGGTGAGCACCCGCGGACCGAGTCCGCACAGACACGCGAGCGGCATCCCGTGCAGGTTGCCACTGGGGGAGAGTTCCCCGGTGTTGAAATCCGCATGTGCATCGAGCCACAGCACGCGCAGTTTGCGCCCGCGTTCGCGGCAATGACGCGCCACGGCGCTCACCGAGCCGATGGCGAGGGAGTGATCCCCGCCGAGCAGAATCGGCAGTTCGCCCGCACCGAGGGCCGCGTAAACCGCCGCGTGGACCTGCTGGTTCCAGCCGGTCACCGCCTCCAGATTGCGATAACCGCCCTGCGCCGCGGCGCGCGGATTGGCCGGACCGACGAGATTTCCCCGGTCGCTGACCGACAGGCCGCGCGCCTCGAGGGCGCTCGCCAGCCCGGCGACGCGCATCGCCTCCGGTCCCATCGAGGCTCCCAGCGCCGCCGCACCGACGTCGGTGGGCGCTCCGATCAACGAAACGCAGCGCGGCGCGGCCATGCGCTCAAGCCTCGGCCAGTTCGGCCACCGCCGCGCGCGCCGGCCGCGGGGCGCCCAGCAGCCCGTAGAAGAGGTCCTTCGGATCCTCGAGGTCGGGAATGAGGTCGATGTGCGTCCGCGTGCCCCGTCGCTCGCGGTGCAGCCGGTGCAGATAGCGCAGCGCCGCGAAATCCTCGAGCGCAAAGCCCACTGAGTCAAACACCGTCACCTCCAGATCGCTCGCGCGGCCGGCACGCCGGCCGCTCAGCACATCGGCGAGTTCCACCACTGGGAAATCGGCCGGCATCTGTTGGATCTCCCCCTCAATGCGCGACTGCGGTTCGAACTCGACCACCACCCGCGCATCGGCGCGTCGCAGGATATCAGGATGCAGTTCGGTCTTGCCCGGGCAATCCCCGCCCACGGCATTCAGGTGCATGCCGGGTTTGATCATCTCCGGCCGCAGAATGACCGCGTTGCGCTTATCGGCGGTGATGGTCGTGACGATGTCCGCGCCGGCACAGGCCTCGGCGACGGAACGGCAGGCCAGCACCTGCAGGCCGGGCAAGCGCAGCCGGTTGAGATTACCGATCAGCTTGTCCGTCGCCTGCCGATCGACGTCGTACAGTCTCAGTTCGCGCACGCCGAGTTCGCTATGGAACGCGATGCTCTGGAATTCCGACTGCGCCCCGTTGCCGATCAGCGCCATCACACGGCTGTCGGCCCGAGCGAGCGCACGGGCCGCCACCACCGAGGTCGCCGCAGTGCGCAGCGCCGTGGTGAACGTCATCTCCGCAAGCGCGCGCGGATATCCTGTGTCGACGTCTGCGAGCATGCCAAAGGCCATCACGGTGAGCAGACCCTTGGCGGTGTTCTTCGGGTGACCGTTGACGTACTTGAACGCGTACTGACGGCCATCGCACGCCGGCATGAGCTCGATGACTCCAACGGGCGAGTGCGTCGCGTGGCGCGGGGATTTCTCGAACGCCTCCCAGCGACGGTAGTCCGCCTCGATCTCGCGTGCGAGTCCGGCGATGAAGGGCCCCGGTCCCAGATCCTGCACGAGTTCGCGAACCCGACCGGTACCGATGAAATCGACCATGGTGAATCTCCTCTCGGTGAGCGGCACGCGAACGCGATGCCACCACGAACGCCATGATCCACGGCTCCGCGGCCAAAAAATAGTCAGAGAAATACCAAAACTGCGGACTTAATTGATCAAAATGACACACCGATCTATCATTTTGATAGACTCGAACACCCTCCTGAGCGGTAACGGAGCTGCCCCAATGGACGATCTCGATCACCGCCTGATCTCCTTGCTGCGCGCCAATGCGCGCGCCTCCATTGCCTCGCTCGCCAAGCGGCTTGCCGTGGCCCGCGGCACCGTACAGAACCGCATGGCCAAGCTCGAAGCCGACGGCACCATCGTGGGCTACACCGTACGCCTGAAGCCCGAGGTTCAGGAGCAGCACATTCGCGCACTGATGACGATCGCCGCTGACGGTAACCAGGTCGATGCGGTCGTGCGTACGCTGCGTGGAGACCCCGCGGTTGCCAGTCTCTACAGCACCAATGGCCGGTGGGATCTGGTTGCCGAGCTACGCGCCGATTCGCTGGCGTCCTTCGATCGCGTGCTGGCGCGAGTCAGCCGCACGCCGGGCGTCACGAGTACCGAGACGAGCCTGCTGCTCTCGACATTCAAGCTGTGAGTCGCTGCGCTTGCCCGAGGCGGATGCACATACGCTATGCTTACTCTGAATCCAGCGCAGCCGGCGCGCCGCGCGTCGCTCGCCCTCCTGCAACCTCCCATCCCGCACGGCCCTGCGCATGACTGACACTGCGAAGCTCCGCGTCGCCCTGCTCTACGGCGGGCAATCAGCGGAACATGAAATCTCCATCCTGTCCGCGCGCAACGTGCTCGCAGCGCTCGATCCGCAGCGCTTCGAGCCGCTGCTGATCGGTATCGACAAGCGCGGCCGCTGGCTGCGGCAGGATGCCGCGCGGCTGCTGGGGAGCGCGCGCGATCCGCGCCTGGTGCGCATTGAGGACGGCGCGCCCGTCACGCGTGAGTTCATTGCGAGCGGTGCCAGCACCGATCCAGCCGAGCGCATCGATGTCATTTTCCCGGTTCTGCACGGTACGATGGGTGAGGACGGCACCGTGCAGGGGCTGCTCGAACTGGCTGGCATTCCGTACGTAGGCGCCGGCGTACTCGGCTCGGCCATCGGCATGGATAAGGATGTCAGCAAGCGTCTGCTGCGCCAAGCGGGCATCCCGGTCGCGGACTTCCGCACCGTGCGCCGCGCTTACTTCGAGGCCGACCCGGCCGGTGCGCTCGCAGACCTGAGCGCGCTCGGTCTACCCGTATTCACCAAGCCGGCCAATGCCGGCTCATCGATCGGCGTGCGGCGGGTCACCGAGCATGCTGCGATCGAAGCGGCGGTGCGCCATGCATTTGAATTCGACGACAAGGTGCTCGTCGAGGCCGCCGTGAGCGGACGGGAAATCGAACTTGCCGTCCTCGGCGGCCATCCGCCCGCAGTATCCGTAGCCGGAGAGATTGTCGTACGGCATCGGGACGGCTTTTACTCCTACGATGCGAAATATCTCGATGACAGTGGGGCCCGTCTGGAATTACCGGCGCGGCTCGCGCAGGCCGAGCTGGCAGGCGCGCAGGCACTCGCCGCACGCACCTTCGAGGTGCTCGAGTGCGAGGGCATGGCGCGGGTGGATCTGTTCCTGCAGGCCGACGGCGCACTGCTGGTCAACGAAATCAACACCATCCCGGGCTTCACCGCGATTTCCATGTACCCGAAGCTCTGGGAGCTCTCGGGTCTGACGCCGCAGAGGCTGATCACGCGCCTGATCGACTTGGCGCTCGAGCGGGCTCGGCGCCGCGCGGCGCTGCGGCGCAGCGGCGCCGCAGCCCCCTAATGCGGCCCGACGCTCGTCCCGGGCCTGGAGTCACGCCATGAAACTCTTCAGCAGCCCCACTTCGCCGTTTGCTCGCAAGGTGCGTGTCAGCGCGCTCGAGCTCGGACTTGCCGAACGCATCGAACTGCTCGAGGTCAGCCTCTCGCCGGTCAATCCGCACGCGGGGCTGCGCGAGCACAACCCGCTCGGCAAGATTCCCGCCTTGCTCACCGATGCCGGCGAGACGCTGTATGACTCCCCGGTGATCTGCGAGTACCTCGATGCGCTGGTGGGCGGCAATCACCTGTGGCCAGCCGGCGGAGCGGCCCGCTGGCGGGCGCTGCGCCGCCAAGCGCTTGCCGATGGCATCACCGATGCTGCCGTGCTGGTGCGCTATGAGCACGCCGCACGTCCGGCACAGCTGCGCTGGACGGAATGGACGGACGGACAGTGGCTGAAAATCCGCACGGCGCTCGAGGCCCTCGAGCAGGAGTCCCTCGACGGACCGTTCGACATCGGCGCAATTTCCGTGGCGTGCGCACTGGGGTATCTGGCGTTCCGCTTTCCTCAGGAGCGCTGGAGCGAGCGCCTGCCACGCCTGGGCGCCTGGTACGCCGCGGTCTGCGAACGACCGTCCCTTGCCGCGACGCGTCCGGCTTAGGCCGCGGCGCGCGCCCCTTCACCGCCCAGCTCGCCGGAGAGCGCCTCGAGCAGCTTGCCGAGCTCGCCGGCCATCACGGTGAAATCCAGATCGAACTGCTCGAGCGGATCGATCTCACCCCCGTCTTCGCGCTCCGGGGCGAGCTCCAGGAACTGTACCCGTTTGACCTGCAGCTTCTCGGTGAGGATAAACGCAATCCGTCCGTTCCAGGTGAGTCCGAGCTGGGTGGGCCGCTTGCCCGCGGCCAGATGCGTACGGATGTCCGGCCCGTCGAGGACGTGACGACGGTAGCGCACCGTCGACTTCATCGCATCGGCGGACTCGAGCTCCAGATCCTGCTCGAGTGCGAACGCCCCGGGCGCGCCGCGCTGCAGCCACGTGGCCATGCTCGCACTGACAGAGCGCTCGGTATCGAACATCTGGACGGCGAGGCTGCCGAGCGTATCGCGCAGCGTCTCGATCAGCTCCTCGGCGCGGGCTGCGCTCGCGGAATCGACCACCAGCCACCCTGCGGCCGCATCGACCCAGGCGCGCGTGACGATGCGCCGAGTGAGCGCTCGCGCGCGCAACTCATCGGCGACCTGCAGCTTGAGCGCACGCATCTGCCGCCGGCCGACCGGGAAACCCTGAGTTTGCGCCAACTCCGCGGCACGCCGCTCGGCCTCCTGGCGAATGACCGAGGCTGGCAGCAGCTTCTGCTCGATGCCCAGCGCGAGCAGGTGCTGGGTCGCGACGGTGTGCAGCATTCGGCCGGACGGTGAGGGGGCCACCCAGCCGCGGCTGCGCATCTGCAGCGCGCTGCACGGCTGCAACGGCATGCGGCTCAGAGCCGCCTCGAGATCGGCGGCGGACCAGCTCCAATCGGCCGGCAAACGGTAAACGGTGAGATTCTTAAACCACATGCTCGCGAAGCGCCCGCAAAAGGGGCGCAGTATATCGGTCCGCGCACCCTGCTGCGCCCCTCGCGCGCCCGCCACGTCTCCCGTAGCCTATGTCCCCTCAGGGGCGTTCAACCACCCCGTCCATCGGATCGTGTTGCAATGACTACGCGGGCATGGCTCGTGTTCGTGGGACTCGGCATCGTCTGGGGGATGCCGTATCTGTTCATCAGACTCGCCGTGCGCGAGCTCTCCCCGTTCGACGTAGCCTGGGGACGCGTGACGCTCGCGCTGCTCGTGCTCGCGCCCATCGCGTGGCGGCGCGGTACGCTCGGCGTACTGCGCACGCACCGCGCCGCGGTCTGCACCTTCGCACTGCTCGAGTTTGCCATCCCCTACTCGCTCATCGCCGCGAGCGAGCGCTGGATCCCCTCCTCACTCGCCGGCATCCTGGTCTCGGCCGTGCCGCTGACCATGGTGCCGGTGTCGCGCCTACTCGGCATGCACGAGCCGATGGGCGCGCGCCGCCTCGCAGGACTCCTGCTCGGCATCCTCGGCGTGACGGCGCTGGTCGGATTCGGCTCCGTGACCGGCGCGCACGGTTGGACTGGCATCGGCTGCATGCTCCTCGTCACCGTCTGTTATGCGACCGGACCGCTGGTCGTACAACGTCACCTGCATGCGGTGGACTCGATGGGTACGCTCGCCGCGAGCTTGTTCGTGGCCAGTGTGGTGCTCGCCGTGCCGGCGGCGCTCAGCGCTCCACACCACCCACCGGGGGCCGCTGCGCTCGGCTCAGTGGCCGTGCTCGGTCTGGTATGCACGGCACTGTCGATGCTCGGTATGTTCTATCTGATCAAGCGGGCCGGCGCGGCACGCACCGCTGTCGTCACCTACATCAACCCGGTCGTCGCCGCCGCCCTCGGGGTCTGGGTCCTGCACGAGCACCTCGGCTGGTCCGGACCGATCGGGCTGCTGATCATACTGCTCAGCGTACGCATGGCGACCGCCGGCGCTCCCGCTGCGGAACTCGCGGCCATCGAGCCCGGCTGAGCAGCCTCAAAGCAAACGCCCGGGTCCCCCTCGCGGGCGACCCGGGCGTCACACTGCAAGCGTCAGCTCAGCCGATCAGGGCACTCGGCCGTGCGGCATCCCCGGCATCATGTTCAGATCGAGGTGGTACATGATCCACAGCGAACCGCCAATGATGATGCACACCACTACCGCAGTGTAGAGCAGCGCGGTGAGATTCCAACGCTGTTCCGGCGAGCCGTTCACATGCAGGAAGTACGTGACGTGCACTACGATCTGGGCAATGGCGAAAAACGCTATCACCAGTGGCGTCCCGGCGACGGCATGCTCCATCACCAGCGCGAACGGGATCGCCGTCATGATGATCGCGAGCAGGAAGCCGATGAGGTAGGACTTGTGGGTTGCCCCGTGGCCGCCACCGTGGGCATGACCGCCATGCGCGCCGTGCGGGGCGTGACCGACAACCGATTCGTTGGCGACGTTCATCAGTGCACCACTCCGAACAGGTAGACCAGGGAGAACACTCCCACCCAGATGATGTCGAGGAAGTGCCAGAACAGGCTGAGACAGTTCAGGCGGGCCCGGTTCGTATCCGTCAGTCCCTTGCGCAACACCGCGACCATCATCACGGCCATGAAGATCAGGCCGCAGGTCACGTGCAGACCGTGGGTCGCCACCAGCGTGAAGAAGCTGGAGAGGAAGGCGCTGTGGCTGGGGCCGGCGCCGATCGACACCATGTGCGCGAACTCGCGTACCTCCATGACGAGAAAGCCGAGTCCGAGCAGGAAGGTGACCGCGAACCAGCCGACCGTTGCGCGCGCCTTGTTCGCATTCATCGCCAGCGTCGCGAGGCCGCAGGTGAAGCTGCTGAACAGCAGGAACATCGTCTCGACCAGTACCGACGGCAGATCGAACAGCTGGCTGCCGCTCGGCCCGCCCGCAGTGTGGCCGCTGAGAACCGCGTACGTGGCAAACAGGCCAGAGAACAGCAGACAGTCGCTCATCAGATAGATCCAGAAGCCGAGCTGGATCGTGGAGGCGACATCATGGTGGTGCTCGACTTCGAAATCGACCGCATCACCGCTCTGGCGCAGGTCCCGCAGCGCATCCGCCGCGTGATCGGCATACCCGGGCTTCAGCGCGAGACTGCCGCCCTGCACAACAACTGAACCGTTCGACATGGTTTACATGCTCCTCGCTTGGACACGTCCATGCATGGCTTCTATCCGTCGGACTTCATCGGCGCCGAGGTGATAGTCCCGATCGTCGTTGAACGCGTGTCGGATCAAGGTCACCAGCACACCCGCCAGGCCGGCAATCGCCAGCCACCAGATGTGCCAAACCATCGCAAACGCCACGACGAAGGCGAAGCCGGCCATGATGAAACCGGTGGCCGAGTTGCGTGGCATGTGGATGGGAACGAAGGTCGCGCTCTTCAGATCGACGCCGCGCTGCTTCATGTCCCAGAACGCGTCGACGTCACGCACGACCGGAATACGTGCGAAGTTGTAAGCCGGCGCCGGCGAGGGGACAGACCACTCGAGCGTGCGGCCGTTCCACACATCGCCCGTCGTATCGCGAGTCAGCTCACGCTGCTGGATGCTGACCACCACTTGTACCAGCTGCAGCAGGATGCCGAGGAAGATGATCCCCGAACCGATCGCCGCGACGATGAACAGCGGATGCCAGGCCGCCACGTCGTAGTGGTCCATGCGGCGCGTCGCACCCATCAGGCCGAGCGCATAGAGTGGCATGAACGCCACGTAGAAGCCGATGAACCAGCACCAAAACGCCCAGCGCCCGATCCGCTCGTTGAGGCGGAATCCGAAGATCTTCGGGAACCAGTAGGCAACCCCCGCGAACACCCCGAATACCACCCCGCCGATGATGACGTTGTGGAAGTGCGCGACCAGGAACAGGCTGTTGTGCAGCACGAAGTCGGCGGGCGGCTCGGCGAGCAGCACCCCGCTCATGCCACCGATGGTGAAGGTGATGAGGAAGCCCACCGTCCAGAGCATCGGCGTGTCAAAACGCACGCGGCCGCGATACATGGTGAAGATCCAGTTGAAGATCTTCACGCCCGTTGGCACCGAAATGATCATGGTCGTGATGCCAAAGAAGGCGTTCACGTTGCCGCCGCTGCCCATGGTGAAGAAGTGGTGCAACCACACCAGCATCGACAGCAGCGCAATGGCCATGGTCGCCCAGACCATCGAGGTATAACCGAACAGGCGCTTGCCCGAGAAGGTCGGCACGATCTCCGAGTACACCCCGAACAGCGGCAGCATCAGGATGTAAACCTCCGGATGGCCCCAGATCCAGATGAGGTTCAAATACATCATCGGATCGCCGCCCATGGAGTTGGTGAAGAAGTGCATCCCCAGGTAGCGGTCGAGGGCGAGCAGGCCAAGCGTCACCGTCAGAATCGGGAAGGTGGCGACAATCAGGATGTTGGCGCACAGCGAGGCCCAGGTGAACACCGGCATGCGCATCAGCGTCATGCCCGGCGCGCGCATCTTGAGAATGGTCGCGATGAAATTCACGCCGGTGAGCGTCGTGCCGATACCGGATATCTGCAGTGCCCAGATGTAGTAATCCACCCCGACGCCCGGGCTGTAATGAAGCTCCGACAATGGCGGGTAGGCCAGCCAGCCGGTGCGCGAGAAGTTGCCGATCGCCAACGAGACGTTAACCAGCACCGCCCCGCCGGCGGTCAGCCAGAAGCTCAGGTTGTTGAGCATGGGGAAGGCGACATCGCGCGCGCCGATCTGAAGCGGCAGGATGCAGTTCATGAGGCCGATGATGAACGGCATGGCCATGAAGAAGATCATGATCGTGCCGTGCGCGCTGAACACCTGGTCGAAGTGCTCCGGCGGCAGGTAGCCCATGTTGCTGCCGTAGGCCAGGGCCTGCTGCGAGCGCATCATGAGCGCGTCGGCGAAGCCACGCAGCAGCATGACCGTGGCGAGGATCAGGTACATGATCCCGATTTTCTTGTGGTCGACCGACGTCAACCACTCGGTCCACAGGTACTTCCACTTGCCGAGATAGGTGATGATCCCGAGCACGGCGATCACGCCGAGCACCATGAAGGCGACCGCGCCCATCACGATCGGGATGTTGAAAGGGATGGCGCTGAGCGTCAACTTACCGAACATTCTCACTCACTCCTGGCGCTGCCGCCCACATCGCTGCTCGCCACCATCCGTCCCGGGGCAAACTTGCCCTGGACGATCTGCTGGAACAGCCCCGGCGTCGCGTTCGAATAGAAGGCCACCGGCACGTTCTCGCTCGGCTTCTCGAGCGCGCGATACGCGTTGCCGTCGAGGCTCTGCTTGGCAGCCGCCGCATTCGCGAGCCATTGCTTGAAGTCCGCCTTGGACATCGCCACGGCCTTGAAGGTCATCCCCGAGAAGCCATCGCCGCTGAAATTGGCCGAGATGCCGCGATAGGTGCCGGGTGCGCTCGCCACCAGGTTGTCGGTAGTCTGCATGTTGGCCATGGCATAGATCTGGCTGCCGAGGCGGGGGATGAAGAACGAGTTCATGACCGTCGCGGAGGTGATGTGGAACACCACCGGCACTCCGACCGGCATGGCGACCTCATTGACGCTGGCGACGTGCTGATCGGGATAGATGAACAGCCACTTCCAGTCCATCGCGATGGCGTCGATGTGGATGGGCTTGAAGCGCGAGGCAATGGGCCGGTACGGATCGAGCTGGTGCGAGGTGCGCCAGGCAATCACGCCAAGAATGGAGACGATGACGATCGGCACCGACCACATCACCGCCTCGATCTTGTTCGAGTGCGACCATTCGGGCTGGTACTCGGCCTTGGTGTTCGAGGCGCGGTAGCGCCAGGCAACCACCAGCACCAGCACGATCACCGGGATCACCACCACGAGCATCAGGCCCGTAGCGGTGAGGATGATCGATTTTTCGGCCTCCCCAATCGGCCCCTTCGGGTCGAGCAGGGCCGCATGGCAGCCGGCCAACAGCAAAGTTGCCGGCAACGGCAGAAATCGACAGAATCGAGTCCAAAAGTCGCGGTTCATAATGGGGCGGACACCAGCCGTATTTCGAACCGCGAGAGGATGGCCTCTCGGCGGGCGCAAATCCTTAGTGGCCCCTCAATTGGGCTTAATCTTTATTAATATTTGCGCGCACGGCTTGCCCCGGCCGCCCAAGTGGGTCTAAAGGCGGAGCCGTTCAGGTCTCGAGCGCAGCGGCCAAGGCTTCGTCCTCGCTCCAGCGGGCCCCGGCGGCCATCAGGGCCTCCAGCCGCTCCTGCGGCAGCGCCGCGTGCAGCTGCTCGAGAATGCCCGCCTCAATCTGGCGCTTGGCCGGACTGCGACCGGCGAACTCCTCGGCGAAGAATGCGTGCGCATAGCCGATGAACTGCGCGGCCCGCTCGAAGCGCTGTTCGCGGGCGGCAATCGTTGCCAGGTGCTGCATACCCCCGGCAATGAGCACGGTGTCGAGTTCGCTCTGCTCGGCAAGCGGCAGCCCTTCACGCAACGCCGCGCCGGCCGCCTCGAACTCATCGTGCGCGATCAGGTAGCCGGCGAGATTGCACAGCGCATGCCCGAGCAGCCCCGTGCGCCGCGACGTGCGCGCGAGCGCCACGACCTCCCGCGCACCGGCAATGGCCACCTCGAGGTGCCCCTCGGCAAATTGCACCTCGGCCTGGTAGATGAGCGCGCGCCAGGCCCAGAAATCCGCGTGCGCGCGTCGGCCGAGCGCCAACGCCTCATCGAGCAGCACGCGCGCCGCGGCGTACTCACCGGCCACCGTGCGCGCGATGGCGAGGTTGGTCAGACACAGCGCATAGCTCTTCGGCTGCGAGCTTCCCGAGAGCAGCGTGCGCGCCTCTTCGAGCGCCGCAAACCCTTCGGGCAACGTCGCAGTGCGGACCAGATTCAATCCATAGAAGCCGAGCGCCCGACCGAGGGCGAGGGGCTCGCCGATCTCGCGCAGCAGCGTCACCGCGCGGCGCAGCGCCGGCACGGCACGCCCGCGCGGCTCTCCGGTGGAGAGAAAACCGCAACCGTACCAGAGACGTGCCTCGAGCACCTTCGGGGTCTCGCGCCCGAGCGCCGCACTGGCCCGCTCGAGCCGGGTCCGGCCTTCCGGGATGAGCGAGAGCAGATACCACAGCAGGTAGGAGCTGGCCGCGAGCTCCACCCCGATCGCCGGGTCGCCGTCGGCGCCAAACGCCCAGTCGAGCGCCACCCGCACGTTGTCGATTTCCGGGCCGAACGTTTCCAGCCATTCATCGGACGGCGTACGCTCCCAGGCGCCGAGCGCCTCGCTCAGCGCGTCACGAAAGTACCGGGCGTGCAAGCGCGCCAATGGTCCGAACTCGCCGCTGTCGGCGAGTTTTTCCATCGCATAGGCATGAGTGGTCTCGAGCAGACGGTAGCGGCGCTGGGGACCACTGGCATCGGCGGCCACGAGCGACTTGTCCACCAGCTCGGCAATGCGCCCGACCACTTCCCACTCCGGCAGCCCCGCATCGGCTACCACCTGCCCGGCCGCCTCGAGCGTGAAGCTGCCGGCGAACACCGCCAGCCGGCGCAACACGATACGATCCTGTTCGGCGAGCAGCCGATGGCTCCAATCGAGCGTGGCGCGCAGCGTTTGATGGCGCGGCAGCGCCGTACGGCGTCCGCCGGTGAGCACGTGGAAGCGCAAGTCGAGTCGCTGCGCCAGACCGTCGAGGCCGAGCGCCGCGGAGCGCGCCGCCGCCAGTTCGATGGCGAGCGGAATGCCATCGAGCCGTCGACAGATCATCACCACCGTTGCGGCGTTGCGCTCATTCAGCGTGAACTGCGGATCGGCCGCACGGGCGCGCGCCGCGAACAGCCGCACCGCATCGTGCCGCTCGGCGCTCGCCAGCCCCGTGGCGTTTTCGGCCGGAAACTCGAGTGGCCGCAGGCGCAGCGTGCACTCGCCCTCGATGCCGAGCGGCTCCTGGCTGGTGGCAAGAATGCGCACGTGCGGTGCGGCTGTGAGCAGTCCCTCCGCTTCGCGCGCCGCCGCGCCGATCACGTGCTCGCAATTGTCGAGCACCAGTAGCAGTCTGCGCTCGCGCAACGCGGCCGAGAGTCGCTCGCCCCCCCAGCGGCCCGCGCCACTTTGCAGACCGAGTGCCGCATGCATCGCGCTCGCGACCAGTTCCGGGTCGGACAACGGCGCCAGCTCGGCCAGCCAGACGCCGTCCGGGAATTCTGCTAGCGAGGCGCGCGCCGCTTCCAGAGCGAGGCGTGTCTTGCCGATTCCGCCCGTGCCGACCAGCGTGACCAGGCGGTTGTGCCGCAGCAGCTCGCGCACCGTGGTCAGTTCGGCCTCACGGCCGATGAAGTCCGAGATGGCTGCCGGCAGATTGGTCGGTGGGGTCTGCGCCGCCGGGCCGCCGGCGGATGCGCCGCTCTCGCGCACCACCCGCACCTCGCCGGTGAAGCGGTAACCGCGCAGCGGCACCGTCAGGATCAGGTCGCGGTCCGCACCCAGCGCCTTGCGCAGGGCGGAAATCTGCACCTGGATATTACTTTCCTCGACGACAATGCCGGGCCAGGCCCGTGCGAGCAGCTCTTCCTTGCTCACCAGGTCGCCGCCGGCTTCGATCAACACCTGCAGCACGTCGAAGGCGCGCGAACCGAGCGCAACCGGCGTATCACCGATGCGCAACTCCCGCTGGCGGGTCAGAAGCCGAAAGCGGCCGAACTCGAGGCAGGTCGCGCCTCGCGCAATACCGTGCATGAAAATCGCTGGTCCAGAGGTATCGGGATGGCGTAGCGGCCCGCAGATCCCACCGCGCAATTGTAGCGCAACCGCGCCGGCGACTGGCGTATTCAACCACCCCGGATGCCGCTGTGCGAACCCCTGTACGCGCACCGCCATCGCGCTATTATGATAGCGCTATCATCTGCGACAGGCCGGTGAGGGGGGGGTTCCCATGCACACGCTCCGATACGCTCTGGTCTTGGCTCTCATGACGCTGCTTGCCTCGACGGGCGCCGCCGCCGCGCCGGCGGCCTATCGCGATTTCAAGGTCACCATGTACATCCCGGTGACCGTGGTGCAGCGCATGGCGCGCGACCCCGCCTGGATGCGCTCGAGCTGGCGCACGATCGAGCGCCGACTGCACGTCGATCGGGTGTTCATCGAGAGCTACCGCGCGGGGGTCTGTGCCAGCGGCGCTCAGCTCGCACGCGTGAAGCGCTTCTTTCGCGCCCATCACGTGGCGGTCGCCGGCGGCATGGCCATGCTCGGACCCGGTGGCGCTGGCCAGTTCAACACCCTCGATTACGCGCTGCCGCAAGACCGTGCGCTGGCACGGCGCATGGCCGTACGGACGGCACGGCACTTCAACGAGTTCGTGCTCGATGATCTGTATTTCTTCAACACCAAGAGCGATGCGGACATCGCCGCCAAAGGCCATCGCAGCTGGTCGGCCTATCGGATGCAGACCATGGACTGGGTGTCGCGCAACCTCATTCTCAAGCCCGCCGAAGCGGTCAATCCGCACGTGCGGGTGATCATCAAGTTCCCGAACTTCTACCCCTCGTTCCAGGACATGGGCTTCGATCTGGTGCACGAACCGCAGATCTTCCCGGAGATCTGGACCGGCGATGAAACCCGCTACGCACCGCGCACCGATCAGCAGTTGCTGCCATACGAAAGCTACGAGATCTTCCGCTATTTCGAGAACATCGCCCCGGGCCGCAACGGCGGCGGCTGGGTCGACCCGATCGCCATGCATGTCCTGGACCGCTACGCCGAGCAACTCTGGGACACCATCCTCGCCAAGGCCCCGGCCATCAATCTGTTCGAGTACACGAACCTGCTCGAGTTCGCGAACCCCAAGCACCGCGCCCTCTGGCAAAACCGGCGCACCAGCTTCGACTACCTGAAGATGCTCAAGGCCTGCTGCGGCCTGCCCGGCACGCGCGGAGCGCGACCCGCGCGCCTCGCCGATGTCGCCGCCTACGCGCTCGCACAGATCGGGCGGATCGCCCCGGCGCTCGGCCAGCCCGTCGGCCTCGCGACCTACCGTCCCCTCGACTCAAGCGGGGAGGACTTCCTGCCCGAGATGCTCGGCATGATCGGCATCCCGATCGAGATGTACCCGCACTGGCCACACGCCAAAACCGTGTTGCTGACCGAAGCGGCCGGGCACGATCCGCACATCGTTGCCGAGATCGCAGCTCACCTGCGCGCAGGCGGGCACATCATCATCACCTCCGGTCTGCTGCGCGCACTGCAGCGGCGCGGCTTCAGCGAGATCACCGACATGCGGGTCACGCACCGCATCGTCGCCCCCACCCGCTACGTCGAGGGTTTCGGCTTCGGCGCCGGCACCATGCTCGGTACGTCTCGACCGATTCTGTTCCCGCTCATTCATTTCGCGACCAACGAGGATTGGGCAGTGGTGCGCGGCCTGGATGCTGATGGCGGCGTACCGCTGTTGCTGATGGATCATTACGGCAAGGGAGAGCTGTATGTGCTCGACGTACCGGAGGAGCAGAACGATCTGGCCTCGCTCCCCACGGCGGTGCTCGATGCGCTGCGCGGCTTCATCGCATCGGAGCTGCCGGTGCGCCTGGCGGGGCCTGCCGGAGTGAGCCTGTTCGAATACGACAATGGCACCTTCGTGCTCGAGTCGTACCGGAACCATCCGGTCGCGGTGCGCCTCATCGGGCGCTTCGCCCGCATCGAGACCCTCACGCGCGGCGTCGTCCTCGACGGCGACCCCAGAGGTGTGGCCGCCCCGTTCGCCTCCACCCAACCCCGAGCCGCCCGCTACGGCTACGAAGTGCGCATCGAACCGCACAGCTTCATCGGCTTTCGCGCCGGGAGCTGAGCGCGGGGGACGAGCCGGGCCGCACCTCGCAACTGCGGCGCAAGTGTTACATTACCGCGATGTCCGTATCGCTCGTCATATTTGATCTCGACGGGACGCTGATTGACAGCGCGGCAGATATCGCCCATGCGCTGAACGCGATGCTCGGTGTACACGGTTGCGCGCCGCTGCCGCTCGCCGAGGTGCGCACGATGATCGGCGATGGCATGCGCAAACTGGTCGAACGGGCCTTGCTTGCCCGCGCTCTCGGGGCGGTCGACCCCGCGCAAGCCGAGCGCACGGTGCTCGCCCACTACCGCGCTCAGCCGGTACGCCTCACGACCGCCTATCCCGGCACCCGTGCGGCGCTCGAGCGGCTGCGCACAGCCGGGATGCGCCTCGCCATCTGCACCAACAAGCCGGCGCAGCTCGCCGAGGCGATCCTGGCACGGCTTGCGCTGTCGGAATTTTTTCTACACGTCGTGGGCGGGGATTCGCTGCCCTACCGCAAGCCCGATCCGCGCACCTTGCAGGCCGTGCTCGCACGGTTCGCCGCAACGCCACGCGATGCGCTGATGGTCGGGGACAGCGAGGTCGATGCGGCCACCGCCGCAGCGGCCGGCGTGCCGCTCATCCTGATGGACCACGGCTACCGGCGCGGTCCGCTGGCACAGATGACATACCGCGCCGCGCTCGCGCATTTTGACCAGTTGCCAGAGTTAGTGCAGGCGCTGTGAGTCTGAGGATTCAGCCCAGCGTACCGAAGAACACCAGCGTCTGATAAGGGAACACGACGACACCATCGCGCTGATGCCGATCGAACACCTCGCGCAACCCGGCGAGCAGCGGTTCGTGCCCGGGCGCACCCGGGGGCGGAACGTAGGAGGAGGACATGGCGCGCCCCTTCAGTCCGTCGAAATCGAACACCTGCTGGTGGGCGAACACCGCGCGTTCGGGCTCGCGCCCGAAGAATGTCCGCAGGGGCGGTCCGAAGGCCCGCAGGCTGCGAACCTGGTCGTATTCCGGAGCATAGCGGCGCAGCAGCGCCTCGTAATCGGCCAGGAACGGCGAAGGCACATCACTGTGCTCGTTCCACATCAGGGCAACCTGACCACCGCCGACCAGGATCCGCAGCGCCTCTTCCCGCGCGCGCAGCGGCTCGAACCAATGAAACGCCTGCCCGGCGGTCACCCACTCGACGCTGTGCGCTTCGAGGGTCGTCGCCTCGGCGCTGCCGGCCACACTCGTGAAGCCTGACCGACCGCCGAGCAGCCGCTCGGCCGCCGCACGCATCGGCGCATTGGGCTCCACCGCCCACACCCGGGCGCCGGCATCGAGCAGCTGCGCGGTCAGAATGCCGGTACCCGAGCCGAGGTCGGCGACCCGCGATCCGGGCGTGAGTCCGCGTTGTTCGCGCAGAAACTCGAGCGCCGCCTGCGGATAATTCGGGCGGTATTTCACATAGTCGTCGACGCGGTTGGAAAACCGGACGGTGGAATCGAGTGTCATGGGAGCCAGTATAGCGTCCGCCACATGCCGCGCCTGCCCGTATCGTCGGCATTGCGCCTGCGCGAACGCACGCTCGTGACGGCTGCAGAGGTTGGTCGCCAGGTGCTACGGGGAACGGGGTTTGAGCGAGCGCCGCCATCCTGGAATTCGAAGCGGCAGTGCGCGCGGCATGACGCGCATGCTAGGCCGACGGTCATCTGCGTAGGCTGTCTATAAATACAGTCCACAGGCCGCTGCGCAAAGATTCGCTCACCGCGGCGGCCGCTGTCGCAACGCGCATTCGTACACAGAGTGCATCCACTGCGCACGCGCTTGCCGCCCCTGACACCACACGGCCGAGTCACCCCAGTCCGTACGCGAGGTCAGAATCGCGACCTCTGCACTCGCTCGAAGCAAATCGAGCGTGATGAATCGCCAAGTGGTTCACGCTTGGTTCAGCGCCGCAATGCGACACTGTCTCTCGCACCGGTGCTGAGAGCAGCTCCCGGACGGCGCAGAATCGTTCCCCCCCGTGCGCCACGCTTTAGGACGGGTCCAGGATTTGAGCTGCCTCGCCCGGTGCGTTCCCTCCCCAAACGAAAACGGGGTTCGCCAGCGGCGAACCCCGTTTGCTCCATCGAGCATTTGCGCGTGGCGTTACTCGCCGGATGCCTGCGGCGCGAAGGTGACCTGCGTCGTCCAGGTCGGCATCTGGGCCGAATCGGTCGTAATCACCAGATTCGCGTGGGCCGAGCGATCGCGGGTGGCGAGCTCGACGGCGGTCGGCGTATCACACGCTGCTGCGATCGGGAACGTGCTCACGATGTGAATCGCTTTGGCGGAAGCCACATCCGCAGCGCTCGTGCTCGAGGGCTCGATCTTCGCACCGGTGATGTTCGTGTTCTGCGCGGTGGCAAACACGTAATTCACTGCGCCCTGCCACTCGCCCTTCTTCGGCGCCCCGGAGGTGCTGATGATCGCCTCCTTGGTGAGCGGACCCTGGTCGAGCTTGATATCGAGGGGCTGAGCGGGGAAGAGCTTCTGACGGGTCGCCATGCCCTGCACGCGCCAGATCGCCAGAAACTGCACCGGGAAGCTGCTCTTGCAGCGCACCGGGTACATCGTGCGCCACACGGTACCGCTCGCATCGGACTGCAGCGGAACCTTCTTGCCGCCACCGACCTGGAACAGATACAGCGGCGGGCTCACCAGGGCGCCCGACTTCACCGTCGCCGAGATCGGGTACATCCCGATGTCCGGATTGGCCTTGAACTGCGCAGGCGTCTGGTTTTGAACCTGCACCCCGCAGCCAGCCAGCGCCAGCGCCGCAACTCCTATCGAATACCGCAATGCCTGCCGCATGTCGCCCCCTTCCGAGAAGCAATTCGTCTGAACGGAAACTGACCCATGTAAGCGGCGAAGTGTCGCAATTAATTGTGACGGTGACAAGCGTCGCGAGCGCAACCGGTACCGAGGCCACAAACAAAAGGCCGGGTCCCGCACCAATCGCGGGATACCCGGCCTCGGCGCGACTCTGGAGCTTACTTCTTCTTGCGCGCGCCGGCCCGTTTGGCGGCACGGAAGGAGATTCCAGCGCGCATGGCTTTCTGCTGCACCGCGGCCGGGGTACGCCCGAGCTTCTTCGCGACCTCGGTCGTCGGGGTGCCAGCCTTCGCGAGCGCCTTCAAGGTCTTCAGCTCACTGGCGCTCCAGGACGCGCCGTCGTTCGGGGGACGTTTCGCCATCATAGACTCCAAAAAAACACCCAACTACAGGGTTTCGGGGCGGATCATACACGTATTTTTGCGCCCGTCCAACTTCTTTCATTTGATATGTTGTAGTCAGTCCGCTTTGACGGGCAGCGGATGTTGCAGGTCAGATTCGCGCCGCGGCGCGTTGGCGACCGTTCTCGCTGCAGCGAGAACGGTCGCCGCCGCTGTCAGTAGCGGTAGTGATCCGACTTGTAAGGTCCAGCGCGATCAACTCCGATGTAGCGCGCCTGCTCATCGTTGAGCTGCGTCAGCTCGGCGTTGAACTTAGTCAACTGCAGGCGTGCGACCTTCTCATCGAGCCGCTTCGGCAGCACATACACGCCAACCGGATACTTTTCCGGATTGCAATACAGCTCGATCTGCGCCAACGTCTGGTTGGCGAAGCTCGAACTCATCACGTAGCTCGGATGTCCAGTGGCACAGCCGAGATTGACCAGTCGGCCCTCGGCCAGCAGGATCAGACGCCGGCCATCGGGGAAGATGATGTGATCGACCTGGGGCTTGATGTTCTCCCAGCGGTAACGCTTCAGGCTCGCCACGTCGATCTCGTTGTCGAAGTGGCCGATATTGCAGACGATGGCGTTGTGCTTCATGCGGGTCATGTGCTCGTGCGCAATCACATGGAAATTGCCCGTCGCCGTGACAAAAATGTCAGCTTTATCCGCCGCGTAATCCATGGTCACCACACGGAAGCCTTCCATGGCCGCCTGCAGGGCGCAGATCGGATCGATCTCGGTCACCCAGACCTGGGCCGCAAGCGCCCGCAGCGCCTGCGCGCAGCCCTTGCCGACATCGCCATAGCCGCACACCACGGCCACCTTGCCGGCGACCATCACGTCGGTGGCGCGCTTGATACCATCGATGAGCGATTCGCGACAGCCGTACAGGTTGTCGAACTTGCTCTTGGTGACCGAGTCATTGACGTTGATCGCCGGGAAGGCGAGACGCCCCTCGCGGGCCATCTGATACAGCCGGTGCACTCCGGTGGTGGTCTCCTCGGTGACGCCACGGATGTGCCCGATGCGCGTCGAGTACCACTTGGGATGCTGTGCGAGCTTGGCGCGGATCGATGCGAACAGCGCCTGCTCCTCCTCGCTCGATGGCTTGGCGATCACGGATGGGTCGGCTTCCGCACGCACTCCGAGGTGCATCAGCAACGTCGCGTCACCGCCGTCATCGAGGATCATGTTGGTGAAATAGCCGTCCGACCACTCAAAAATCCGGTGCGTGTAGTCCCAGTAATCGGCCAGCGTCTCGCCTTTCCAGGCAAACACCGGCGTGCCCCGCGCGGCGATCGCCGCGGCGGCGTGGTCCTGCGTCGAGAAGATGTTGCACGAGGCCCAACGCACCTGCGCGCCGAGCGCCTGCAGAGTCTCGATCAGCACCGCAGTCTGAATGGTCATGTGCAAAGAGCCGCTGATACGCGCTCCGGCGAGCGGCTGTGCCGAGGCGTATTCCTCGCGAATGGCCATCAGGCCGGGCATTTCGGTCTCGGCGATCTGGATTTCCTTGCGGCCCCACTCGGCAAGTGCCAGGTCGGCGACCTTGCAGTCCGTGAGCTCTTTGACCGGTTTGGGTGTGGCGTTCATGGTTGATTGCTCCAATGGTTTCATTGAGCGCCGTGTACACAACGACTGCACTTTCCGAGCCTGGCAGGTGGCGGGTACGGATGACCCTCCGGCCTGTCGCAACGCTCCTCGGAAAGCGCCGCGCCACCGCACTGCGCGGTGACGAAACGAGTGCCGCAGGCGCGGCGCCCCAAGGGAGGCGCCGCGCGACGGCGTGGATCAGGCGGCCTTGACCGACTTCGCGTCGGTAGCGAGAGCCTCGGCCCGGTCGGTGCGCTCCCAGCTGAACTCCGGCTCGGTTCGCCCGAAATGCCCATAGGCGGCGGTCTTCTGGTAAATCGGACGCGCCAGGTCGAGCATCTGCCGGATCCCGTACGGGGTCAGATCAAAGTGCTTGCGCACCAGGCGGGTGAGTTGCTCGCCCGAGAGGCGGCTGGTGCCGAAGGTCTCGACCATGATCGAGGTCGGCTCGGCCACGCCGATGGCATAAGAGACTTGCACTTCGCAGCGCGCGGCAAGGCCCGCCGCCACGACGTTCTTGGCCACGTAGCGCGCCGCATAGGCGGCCGAGCGGTCCACCTTGGAGGGATCCTTGCCGGAAAATGCGCCGCCGCCATGGCGGGCATAGCCGCCGTACGTATCGACGATGATCTTGCGGCCCGTCAGGCCGCAATCGCCAACCGGACCGCCGATGACGAACCGGCCGGTCGGATTGATGTGGAAGCGGGTGTTTTTGTCGATCCACTCGGTCGGCAGCACCGGCTTGAGGATCTCCTCCATCACCGCCTCACGCAACGTTTCGGTGGCGATCTCCGGACTGTGCTGCGTTGAGAGCACCACCGCCTCGAGCCCAACCGGCTTGTCGTCCTCGTAACGCAGGGTGACCTGACTTTTCGCATCCGGGCGCAGCCAGGGCAACCGCCCGGACTTGCGCACCTCCGCCTGACGTTTCACCAGGCGGTGCGCGAGCGTAATCGGCGCCGGCATGAGCACATCGGTCTCGTTGGTGGCATAGCCGAACATCATGCCCTGATCGCCCGCGCCCTGCGCCCGTTCATCGCCACGGTCGACACCCTGGGCGATGTCGGGCGATTGCTTGCCGATGATATTGAGCACACCGCAGCTCGCACCGTCGAAGCCCATTTCGGAGGTGTTGTAGCCAATGTCGAGCACCGTCTTGCGGACCAGCGCCTCGACATCGACCCAGGCGTTCGTGGTCACCTCGCCCGCCACGATCACGACGCCGGTCTTGACCAGCGTCTCGCACGCCACCCGTCCGCGCGGATCCTCCGCCAGAATGGCATCGAGCACCGCGTCGGAGATCTGATCGGATACCTTGTCTGGATGGCCTTCAGATACGGACTCGGACGTAAAGAGATAGCGGTTGCTCATCAGAGGGTTCCCATGGACAGTTGAGGGTGGGATGGATGGGACGTCGGCTCCAGGCCGAATGCGGCGCGTGCAGATGCTGCGCCGAAGCTCTCGCTCATGCGCTCAGCGAGCGCCGCACGGGTGAGCCGATGGTTCTGCGTGCCGCGTGATTCAATTTTGACCGCGCCCATGACCGCAGCGACCCGTCCGGTCGTCTCCCAGTCGAGCCCGTGCAGCAGCCCGTGCAGCAGCCCCGCCCGGTACGCGTCCCCGCAGCCGGTCGGATCGACTACGGCGCGCGTCTTGGCGCACGGGATGTCGACACGTCCATCGCGAGTGTAAATGCTCGAGCCCTGCGCGCCGCGCGTGACGATGAGTGCCGCGACACGCGCGCTCACCTCCCGCTCGCTCCAGCCGGTCTTCTGCTGCAGCAGCCGCCATTCGTAATCGTTGACCGCGACCCAGTTCGCCTGCGTGATGAAGCGCGCGAGCTCCTCGCCGCTGAACATCGGCAACCCCTGGCCGGGGTCGAACAGAAACGGGATGCCGGCTGCGGCGAATTGCGCCGCATGCTCGATCATGCCCGCACGCCCATCCGGCGCGACGATACCCATGGCGACATCGCGCGCTTCGCTCACCTCATTGAGGTGCGCATGCTGCATAGCGCCGGGGTGAAAGGCGGTGATCTGATTGTCATCGAGATCGGTGGTGATGAACGCCTGCGCGGTCAGCTCGTCCTCGACGATCCGCAGGTGCTCGAGCGGGATGCCGGCCTGCACGAGCCAGTCACGATACGGACCGAAATCACGTCCGACCGTGGCCATCGGCGCCCCGACATCGCCCAGCAGGCGCATGTTGTAGGCGATATTGCCGGCGCAGCCACCGAACTCCCGGCGCAACTGAGGCACCAGGAAGGAGACATTCAGGATATGGATCTGTTCGGGCAGAATGTGGTCGCGGAAGCGGCCTTCGAACCGCATGATGGAATCGAACGCCATCGAACCGCAAATCAACGCCTTGTGGGTGCTCTCACCCTGGCGTGACACCCCGCCCGCCGGGGAATTGTGTGTCATGCCGAGTCATTTCAACCAGTTCAGCGTGTCATTCTAACCGAAACTGCCTGCCGACACCAGGGCGGCACCGTTCACGCACCGCCCGCGCGCTCGGCGGCAAGCGTCTGCACGGCCTGTCGGGCGAGATCGCTCAACCCGGCGCCAGCGTTTTCCTCAAGATGCGCGATGATCTGACGGCGCATGCGCGGCTCCCAGAAGCGGTGCAGATGCTCCGCGACATCGTGCGCCGCCTGGTCGGGCGGCGACTCGCTCGCAAAGAACACACTGATCTCGTTGGCCATAGTCACCAGCCGCTCGATGTTCATGACAGTCGGTTCTCTCCGCAATCATCCAACAGACGATGGGGATGCGCATAGACGACATGTTGCCGCTCACGCGCAAACGCTACCAGCGTAACGCCGGCCTCGCGCGCCAGACGTACCGCGAGTGCCGTAGGGGCCGAAAGCGCCACGATGAACGCGATGCCCACCGCAGCGCTCTTCTGCACCATCTCGAAACTGGCCCGGCTCGTGAGCAGCACGAAACCGTCCGTCAGGTCCGCCCCCGCACGCACACGCGCCCCGATCAGCTTATCGAGCGCATTGTGCCGCCCGACGTCCTCGCGCACCGTTTCGATGCCTCGCCCCGGACGCACCCAGGCTGCCGCATGCACGCTGCCGGTCAGCGCGTTGAGCGGCTGGCGATCACCCAGGGCGACGATGGCGGCGTGCAGTTCGGCACTGCGCACCGTCGGCCCGGCGCCGACCGGTTTGATCTGCCGCACGGCCTGCTCGGGGGTCTCCACCCCGCACAATCCGCAGCCGGTGCGCCCCGTGAGCCGCCGGCGTCGCTCGAGCAGCGCGGTGAAGCGCTCCCAGGCCACACTCACCCGCGCTTCGGCCGATTCGGCTCCGTAGTGCACCTCGACGCCGCGGATCTCGGCGGGCTGCTCCACCAGACCTTCACTCAGCGTGAACCCGACGGCGAAGTCCTCCAGATCGGCCGGCGTTGCGAGCATGACCCCGTGCGGCACGTCTTCATAAACGAGCGACACGGGGACCTCCTCGGCAACCCGATCGAAGGCATGCCCAGATGCCCCCGGCCGCCAGCGCTCGACCTCGAGCTCCGCGACCAAGGGCGTCGGACCTGCGGGCAGCTCAGGCATGCGCCGGATCGTGCGTCCGCCCGGCGTAGTGCGCCTGCGCGGTACGCGTGCGCCAGGCCTCGGCCTGGCTGATGCGTACCACCTGCACCGCCGTCACCTTGTACTCCGGGCAATTGGTGGCCCAGTCCGAGTTCTCGGTTGTCACGACGTTCGCCTGCGTCTGCGGGAAATGGAACGTCGTATACACCACCCCGGGTGCAATCCGCTCACTCACCCGCGCCCGCAGCACCGTCTCGCCGGCACGACTCGTGAGCCCCACCCAATCGCCATCGGCGATGCCGCGCGTCTCGGCATCGTGCGGATGGATCTCGAGCACATCCTCGGCGTGCCAGACCACGTTGTCGGTACGGCGGGTCTGCGCTCCGACGTTGTATTGGGAGAGAATCCGTCCGGTGGTGAGGATCAGCGGGAAGCGACTGTTGACCCGTTCGCTGCTCGCAACATACTCGGTCGTATAGAACCGCCCCTTGCCGCGCACGAACTCCCCGACGTGCATGGTCGGGGTGCCCTCGGGTGCTGCCTCGTTGCACGGCCATTGGATGCTGCCCAGCTGGTCGATCTTCTCGAACGAAACGCCCTCGAATGTCGGCGTCAGACGTGCAATCTCGTCCATGATCTCGGCGGGATGACGGTAGTTCATCGGATAACCGAGTGCGTTCGAGAGCAGCACGGTCACCTCCCAGTCGGCGTAGCCGGCGCGCGGCGGCATGACCTTGCGGACCCGTGAGATGCGCCGCTCGGCATTGGTAAAGGTGCCATCCTTCTCCAGGAACGAGGAGCCGGGCAGGAACACGTGGGCGAACTGCGCCGTCTCATTCAGAAACAGATCCTGTACGATCACGCACTCCATGGCCGCGAGCGCACTCGTGACATGAGTCGTGTCGGGGTCGGATTGCACGATGTCCTCTCCCTGCACGTACAGGCCGCGGAACGTGCCATCGAGTGCCGCCTCGAACATGTTGGGGATGCGCAGTCCCGGCTCCCCGGCGAGCGGCACGCCCCAGACATGCTCGAACATCCCGCGCACCGCCGGATCGGACACGTGGCGGTAGCCGCTGAACTCATGGGGGAACGAGCCCATGTCGCACGAGCCCTGCACATTGTTCTGCCCGCGCAGCGGGTTGACGCCACAGCCGTCGCGACCCAGATTGCCGGTGGCCATGGCAAGGTTGGCGAGTGCCATCACCGCCGTCGAACCCTGGCTGTGTTCGGTGACGCCAAGCCCGTAGTAGATCGCACCGTTGGCGGCGGTGGCATACAGCCGGGCGGCCCGGCGGACCTGCTCGGCCGGCACACCGGTCACCTCGGCAAGCACCTCGGGGGAGTTGCGCGGCTCGGCAACGAACTTCTTCCAGCGCTCGTACGACGGCGCCTCGCAACGCTCGGCGACGAACTGCTCGCGGGCGAGGCCTTCGGTCACCACCACGTGCGCAATCGCATTCAGTATCGCCACGTTGGTGCCGGGCCGCAGCTGCAGATGGAACTCCGCGGCGACGTGCGGGCTGCGCACCAAACTGATGGCGCGCGGATCGATGACGATGAGCTTGGCGCCCTCGCGCAGCCGGCGCTTCATCTGCGAGCCAAACACCGGATGGGCATCGGTCGGGTTGGCGCCGATGACGAGCATGACATCCGCCTTGGCGACGGAGCTGAACGCCTGTGTGCCGGCTGACTCCCCGAGTGTGCTCTTCAGGCCGTACCCGGTCGGCGAATGGCACACGCGCGCGCAGGTATCGACGTTGTTGGTGCCAAAGGCGGCCCGCACCAGCTTTTGCACCAGGAAGGTCTCCTCGTTGGTGCATCGTGAGGAGGTGATCCCGCCCACCGCATCGCGGCCGTAGCGCTCCTGAATGCGACGGATCTCGCTCGCCGCATAGGCGATCGCCTCTTCCCAGGACACCTCACGCCACTCGTCACGGATGCTCTTGCGGATCATCGGCTTGAGCTGCCGGTCCGCGTGTGTGGCATAACCGTAGGCAAATCGCCCCTTGACGCACGCGTGGCCGGCATTGGCATGGCCATCGCGGTTCGGCACCATCCTGATCACCTCGGGCGCCGCGTCCGTACCACCGACCTCTGCAACAAGGTTGCAACCGACACCGCAATAGGCACAGGTCGTCGAGACGGCGCGCGCACGCGGCAAGCCGCTCGCGAGCGACTTCTCGCTGAGTGCAGCAGTCGGGCAAGCCTCCACGCACGCTCCGCAGGAGACGCACTCGGAATCGAGGAACGGCTCATCCTCGCTGGCGGCGATCTTGGAGGCAAAGCCGCGGCCCTGTACGGTGAGCGCAAACGTACCTTGGGTCTCCTCGCAGGCGCGCACGCAGCGCGAGCAGACGATGCACAGCTGCGGGTCGAACTCGAAATACGGATTGCTGCGGTCGACCTCGAGCGGTCGATGCATCGCGCCGCGCTCGTAGGAGGTGTGGGTCACGCCGACCGCCTCGGCCATCGACTGCAGCTCGCAGTGCCCATTGGCGGCACAGCCCTCGCACTCGAGGGGATGGTCCGAGACGTACAGGTCGATGACACCGCGGCGCAGCTGCTGCAGGTGCTCGGACTGCGTGCATACCTTCATTCCGGGCTCGACGAGGGTGGTGCACGAGGCCGGATAGCCTTTGCGCCCCTCGATCTGCACCAGACACAGCCGACACGAGCCGAACGCCTTCAGCGTGTCGGTCGCGCAAAGCTTCGGCACATCGACGCCGGCGAGTGCCGCGGCGCGCATGACCGAGGTGCCCGCCGGCACGCTGACCTCGCGGCCGTCGATATGCAAAGTGACCGGCTCGCCCGCCACCGGTGCCGCCGTACCATGATCGTGATAGTCGATTGCAAACATCGTCAACGCCTCCGACGTCGGTTGCGGCGGCGCTCATCGCCCGCCGCAGCCGCTCGTCTATCAATGGTGTGCGCGGCCGCTGAAATCTTCCCGGAAGTGCTTCACGGCGCTTTGCACCGGGAATGGCGTCATGCCGCCCAAACCGCAGAGTGAGCCCTGCAGCATCAGCTCGCACAGCGCCTCGAGCCGCTCGAGATTACGCGCCGGGTCACGCCCGGCAATGATGTGATCGAGGATCTCGACGCCGCGGGTCGAACCGATGCGACACGGGGTGCACTTGCCGCAGGACTCGAGCGCGCAGAAATGCATCGCGTAGCGGGCCATGCGCGCCATGTCGACCGTATCATCGAAGACCACGATGCCGCCGTGACCGAGCATCGCGCCGATGCCGGCGAGCGCCTCGTAATCGACCGGCGTGTCGAACTGCGAGTGCGGCACGTAGGCCCCGAGCGGCCCACCGATCTGCACGGCGCGGATCGGGCGGCCGCTCGCCGAGCCGCCACCGTAATCGTACAGCAGCTCGCGCAGCGTCAGTCCGAAGGCGCGCTCGACCAGTCCACCGTGCTTGATGTTGCCGGCCAGCTGCAGCGGCAGCGTGCCGCGCGATCGGCCCATGCCGAAGCCTGCGTAGAACTCGGCGCCCTCGCGCAGGATCAGCGGCACCGTGCCCAGCGTGATCACGTTGTTGACGATCGTCGGACGGCCGAACAGCCCCTTGATGGCCGGCAACGGCGGGCGCACGCGCACCTCCCCGCGCCGTCCCTCCAGGCTCTCGAGCATCGAGGTCTCTTCCCCGCAGATGTAAGCGCCGGCGCCGAGGCGGACCTCGAGCTCGAAGCGCCGCCCGCTGCCCATGACGTCGCTGCCGAGATAGTCGGCGGCATACGCCGCGGCGATCGCCTGCGTCAGCGTGCGCCAGGCGTGCGGATACTCGGCGCGCAGATAAATGTAGCCCTGCGTCGCGCCGACGGCGATGCCCGCGATGGTCATGCCTTCGATCAGGCTCAGCGGATCGCCCTCCATCAGCATGCGGTCGGAGAACGTGCCCGAATCGCCCTCATCGGCGTTGCAGGTCACGTACTTCTGGCCCGCCGGCTGATCGAGCACAGTCTTCCATTTAATGCCGGTCGGGAAGGCCGCCCCACCCCGACCGCGCAGCCCCGCGCGGGTGATGCACTCGACCACGGCCGCCGGCGCCATCGCCAGCGCGCGGCGCAGACCCTGGTAGCCGCCGTGTGCGACATAATCCGTGACGCTCACCGGGTCGATCACCCCGACCCGCTCGAAGGTCAGGCGTTGCTGGTTGGCGAACCAGCCGATCTGGTCGGTCAGACCGAGCCGCAGGCGGTGCGCGCCGCCCTCGAGCCAGCCGGCCTCGAACAGGCTCGGCACCTCGGCCGGGCTCACCGGCCCGTAGGCCACTCGACCCTGGGCGCTCGCCACTTCCACCAGCGGCTCGAGCCAGTACGCGCCGCGCGAGCCATTGCGCACGATGCGCACTTCGATCCGGCGGGCCGCCGCCTCGCGGCTGATCGCCCGGCCGACTGCATCGGCACCGAGCGCGAGCGCGCTGGAATCGCCAGGAAGGTATATCGTCGTCATTCGTCCACGCCCGTCTGTGTGTCAACGCCCGCGAGCAGCGCATCGAGCTGCTCGGGAGTCATCCGGCCGTACGGCCGGCCGTCGAGCATCACCGCCGGTGAGCAGGCGCAGTGACCAAGACAGTAGACCGGCTCGAGCGAGAAGCGCCCATCGGGCGTGCGCTCGTGAAAATCCACCCCCAGACGCTTGCGTGCGTGCTCGGCCAGCGACTCGCCCCCGACCGCCTGACAGGACTCGGCCCGGCACAGCTGCAGCACGTGTTGCCCGGGCGGTGTCGAGCGGAAGTGGTGGTAAAAGGTGACGACCCCGTGCACATCGGCGCGCGAGAGATTCAAAGACTCGGCAATCGGCGCGATCGCCTCAGGCGGAATGAACCCGAACGTCGCCTGCACGGCGTGCAATACCTCGAGCAAGGGCCCCGGGCGGTCCTTGAACTGCGCGAGGATCCGTTGCAGATCCGGTCCTCTATCGACGGGTGAAGTTTCCATAGTCAATCAGTATACGGCGAACATTGCGCGTGGGCCGCCGCATGCGCCCCAATAGGCGCACGCGGCGGCCGCCTGTTCAATTTCCGGCACGGCCTGGCGGCGACCCACCGGCGCTACCGGCATACACTCAGGACTTCAGGATCCGCGCGTGATGGCGCAGGTGATCCTCGACCAAGCTCGAGATGAAGTAGTAGCCGTGGTCGTAGCCCTCGTGGCGGCGCAGCGTGAGCGCCAGTCCGCTGCGACGGCAGGCCGCTTCGAACAGATGCGGATGCAACTGCTCGGCGAGAAACTGATCGGCGAGACCCTGATCGACGAGCACTGGCGCCCGGCGGGCCGCATCCTTCAGCCCGGCCGCGAGCTCGGTCGCATCGTAATGGGCCCATTGACCGTGATCGACGCCGAGATAGCCGCTGAAGGCCTTCTTGCCCCATGGGCACTGGCTCGGCGCGCTGATGGGTGCAAACGCGGAGATGGAGCGGTACAGGTCGGGATTGCGCAGCCCGAGCACCAGCGCACCGTGCCCGCCCATGGAATGCCCGAAGATACCCGTGCGGGCCGAATCGGCCGGGAAATGCTGCGTGATCAGCGCACGCAGTTCCTGCGTCACATACGAGTACATGCGGAAATGCGGTGCCCAGGGGGCCTCGGTCGCATCGAGGTAGAAGCCGGCGCCGACGCCGAAGTCCCACGACTCGCTCTCGCCGGGCAGGTTCAGGCCCCGCGGACTGGTGTCGGGCGCCACGAGCATCACGCCGAGCTCCGCTGCCACGCGCTGCGCGCCAGCCTTGATCATGAAAGTCTCTTCGGTACAGGTGAGCCCGGCAAGGTAATAGAGCACCGGCACCCGTCCGGCACTCGCCTGCGGCGGGGTGAACACCGCAAAGCGCATCGCGCAGCCGGTGCTCGTCGCGGCATGCCGGTAGAAGCCCACGGTGCCGCCGAAGCAGCGGTGCTGGCTGATCGTCTCAAATGGCTGGCTCATCGTCTCAGTACCTCGCAGTGACTGCCCGATGATAGCGAGCCGGCCGGTCCGAGCCAACGCATCCGCCGCGCCGGCCGTCCGGGCCATACCTCGCCGGACGCCGCGAGACGCATCGGAGTGCCCTATGCTACCCGGCGCGCTGCGGCCGGAGCGTTGACCATAATCGGGGCCCGGCGGAGCGCGTTCAGCCAGCGCCACTGAGACCCGGCGGCAGCGAGCCCCTCAGTCGTGTACCGCGGCGTTGGCATGCCCCGGGCGCGTGCTGGCCAGCTTGCGACTCTGCCAGCCGCCGCCGATGGCCTTGTACAAGCGCACCAGGTCGAGCGAAACGGCCGTGGTTGCGCTCGCCAGCTGCAGCTCGGTCTGCTGCTCGGTCCGTTCGGCATCGAGCACCACGATGAAATTCGCGACTCCGCTGGTGTAACGCTCCCGTGCCAGCGCGAGCGCATTGCGGCTCGATTTGACCGCCGCCTCGAGCGCGACACGCTGGCGCTGATCGGCGCCATAGGCCGCCAGCGAATCCTCGACCTGGTTGAGCGCGTTCAGCACCGTGCGCGCATAGGCGACCGCCGCCTGCTTGGCCTGCAGGCGACGCAGGCGCACCGTGGCGCGAATGCGCCCGCCCTGGAAGATCGGCAGATCAATCGAGGGGCCGAACGTGGCGAAATGGCTCGCGGTTTGAATCAGCTGGCTCAGGCCCTCGGCCTGATAGCCGCCGCCAGCGCTGAGGGTGATTCGGGGAAAGAACTCCGAGACCGCCACGCCGATCTGCGCGGTGGCTGCGTGCAGATTGGCCTCCGCAGCGCGGATGTCCGGACGACGGCGCAGCAAATCGGAGGGCAGTCCGATCGGCACCACCGGCGGAACCGGCGGAACCGGCCGGGCGCGCACCAGCTCGGCGCGCAGCGCCTCGGGCGGACGGGCCATGAGCTTGCTCAGCTGGTTGATGTCGAGCGTGATCTGCTCGTCGGCAAGCGGCAGCTGCGCACGCGTGGTGCTGAGTTCCGTCGCAGCGTTTTGCACGTCGAGATTGGAGGTCAATCCCGCATCGTAGCGGTCCTGAGTCAGTTGCAGCAGGTCGCGCTGCGTGCGCAGCGTGCGCAGCAGAATCGCCTTGCGCAGCTGCGCGCCGCGCAACTCGATGTAGGTCTGCGCCACATCGCTCACCATGCTCAGCACCACGCCGCGGGCGTCATACACCGCCGCGCGGGTTGCCGCATGCGCCGCCTCGATCGCGCGGCGCGTACCACCGAACACATCGAGTCCCCAGGACACGCCGAGTCCCAGCTGATACTGGTTGTAGGGGTTGGTGATGCTCGGTGGCAGACCGGGAAACTTACCGGAGAAGAGAAAGCCGTTCGGCGTATTGGTGCTGATGCGCTGGCGACTCCAGGCCGCATTGGCCGAGACACTCGGCCAAAGTGCGCCGGAGAGCGCCTGAGTCTGCGTCTCGGCCTCGCGGATCCGCAGCACCGCCTCACGCACATCGAGGTTCTGCGCGGCAGACTGGCGCACCAGGGTGCTGAGCAGTGGATCGTGGAAATCCGACCACCAGGCGACGCTCGCCGGCTCAGCGGTGCTCACGTGCGAGGTGCCGGCTGCGCCATTGCGCTGTGCGGTCACCGACCAATGCGCCGGCACGTGCGCCTTGGGCTTGACGAAGTTCGGACCGACGGCGCAGCCGCCGAGCAGCAAACAGGCGCCGGCGGCGAGCCAGTGCCGCGACTGGTGGGCAAGCAAGCGGGGCATACGGGATTCCCTATTCAGTTTCACAACAGTCATTGCAGGCGGTGACGAAACAGCCAGGACGCGACGGTGAGCGTGACGGCGCCGATCAGCGCGAGGGGCCACAGATCGGGCAGCAGCAAACGCAAGCCTGCGCCTTCCAGGTACACCCGCTGGGCGATGTCGATAGCGTAACGCAGCGGGTTGATCAGAGTGAAGTACTGCAGCACACGCGGCATGTTGGCGATCGGCGTGGTGAGCCCCGACAGCAGCGTGAACGGCATCAGCAGGACGAACGAATAGAGCATCGCCTGCTGCATCGTATAGGACAGTGCCGAGACTACCAGCCCGATGCCCACCGCCGCGAGCACGAACACCACAATTCCGCCGTAAAGGACAGCAAAGGATCCCTCGAACGGGATATGAAACCACAGCTGCGCGACCAGCAGCACTCCGCTCGCCTGCGCAAGTCCGATCAGCATCGCGGGCAATGCCTTGCCAGCCATGAGTTCCACCGGCCGGATCGGGGTGACCAGCAGTTGGTCGAAAGTGCCCTGCTCGCGCTCGCGCGCTACCGACATCGCGGTGAGCAGCAGCGTCTGCAGCAGCGTGAGCGTGCCGATCAGCCCCGGAATCATCTCCCAGCGGGTCAGCAGGTTGGGGTTGTACCACGCCCGTACGGTGAGGTGCGCCGGCGCTCGGCCCTCGCCGTGCGTGGCACGCCAGTGGCTGTTGAACGCACTGATCACCGCCGCGGCATAGCCGAGGGCGGTGCCGGCAGTGTTGGAGTTGCGCCCGTCGGCAATCAGCTGCACCGGCGCGTCCCGCCCGGCCGCCAGCCGCCGGGAAAAGTCCGCCGGAATGCCGATCGCGAGCAGCGCACGCCGCGCGTCGATTGCAGCGCGCACATCGCGCTCGCGCGTGACCGTGCCGATGCGCCGGAAAATTCCCGTGCCGTCAAAGCGGGCGATGAGCGCCGTGGCTGGTGCACCCTGATCCTGCGACCACAGCACGTAGGGCACGCGATTGAGGTCATAACTGGCCGCGTAGCCGAACACGATGGTCTGAACCAACACCGGCACGAGCAGACTCAAGCGGGTGCGCCGATCCTTGAGCACCGCAAGCAGCTCCTTGCGGACCAGTGCCAGGATGCGCAACAGAGAGTTCAGCATGGCTCAGGCGAGCCTCTTGCGGGTGAGGGCACCGAGGGCGAGCGCGAGCACTGCCAGCATGGCGCAGAGCGCGAGTGCATTCGGCACGATCACGGCCCAAATGTCACCGGCGAGAAAGGTGGTCTGCAACAGCGCCACGTAGTAACGCGCCGGCAGGAGGTAGGTGAGCGCACGGATCGGCGCCGGCATGCTGCGCAGATCGAACAGCAGTCCGGAGAGCATGAATGCCGGCATAAAGGTCGCAAGCAGCGTCAGCTGGCTCGCGACCAGCTGATTCTTCACCGCCGAGGAGATCAACAGACCGATGCCGAGCGCCACCAGCATGTACAGCATCGAGCCGCCGAGCAGCACCGCGAACGAGCCGCGCACCGGCACGTGAAACAAGAACCGTCCGGCGAGCACGCACAGCACGAGCCCGACCATGCCGAGCGCGAAATATGGCAGCGTCTTGCCGAGGAGAATCTCAGCGCCGCGCACCGGCGTCACGAACAGCGCCTCGAACGTACCGCGCTCCCACTCGCGGGCCACCACCATGGCCGTGAGGAACGCCCCAATCAACGTCATCACGAGCACGATCAGCCCCGGCACCAGAAAGTAGCGACTGTCGTTGGCGGCGTTGAACCACAGCCGGCTTTGGATACTCACCGGACCGGCGAGCGCCGGCGCCTGGCGGGCCGACCACGCCTCGACAACACCGCTCACGTAGGCCTCGATGATGCGCGCAGTGTTGGCGTCGGTCCCCGATACGATCAGCTGCACAGCCGCGCCGCCGGCACGCGCCTGGCGCGCGAACTGTGGCGGTACCGTGATAATGCCCTGCACGCGGCCGGTCTCGAGCAATCGTTGCGCCGAGTGCAGCGAGCTGACGCTCTGCGGCTGGAAATACGCCGAGAGGCGCAACTGCCCGATCAGGCCGCTGGCGAGCGATGAGCCGTCCTGATCGAGCACCGCCAGCGGGACGTTCTTCACATCGAGCGACAGCCCGTAGCCGAACAGCAGAATCAGGATCACCGGCAGCACCACGCCGAGAGCGATACTGGCCGGATCACGGATCATCTGGCGCCACTCCTTGCGCACCAGAGAGCCGATCCGCACCAGGCGCGCACGCGCATCACTTGTAGCCACGACAGCGCTCATGTGCCGCTCAGGCCGCACCCGCCGCCGTCGACTCGGCGGCGCGCGCGCGCTCCACGATGGCGATGAAAGCATCCTCCATCGTCGGCTCGGATTCGCCCTCGCGCGGCGCATGCGCGCGCACCTGCGCCGGGGTGCCTTCGGCGAGCACCCGACCGGCATCCATGATCACGATGCGATCGCAGTACTCGGCCTCCTGCATGAAGTGGGTGGTGACCACCACGGTGACGCCCTGATCGGCGAGCGCCGCGATGCGCCGCCAGAACGCGCGCCGCGCCAACGGGTCGGCGCCACTGGTCGGCTCGTCGAGAAACAGGATGCGCGGCTCGTGCAGCAGCGCTGCAGCCATCGCCAGCCGCTGCTTGAAGCCGCCAGGCAGATCGCCCGCCGGACCGCCGGCGTGGCTGAGTTCGAACTGACGCATCGCCCACTCGATGCGTGCGCGCCGCGCCGCGCCGCGCAGTCCGTAGGCGCTGGCGAAGAACTCGAGATTCTCGCGTGCGCTGAGCGGTCCGTACAGGGAGAACTTCTGCGCCACGTAGCCGAGTTGACCGCGCGCCGCATCGCCGGCGCGCGCCACGTCGATCCCGCCGATGCGCAACATCCCGCCGCTCGGGCTGAGCAGCCCGCAGAGCATGCGGAAGGTCGTGGTCTTGCCCGCCCCGTTCGGCCCGAGCAGACCGAAGATCTCGCCCCGGGCAACGGTGAAGCTGACCCGATCGACCGCCGTGAACGCCCCGAAGCGCTTGAGCAGGTCGCGCACCTCGATGAGTGCGCCGCTCGCCGGTGGCGGCGGGTGCGCCAACACGATGTCGGAACGTGCCTCGAGTGAGTGCGTGCGCCGCAGCAACACCATGAATCCGTCCTCGAAACGCGGCGCGGTCGGCACACCGCCCTCGGGGAGTCCGCCGTGCTGCGCGGCACAGACGCAGCGCACGCCGCCGGCATCGGGCACGGCATCGATCACCGCCTGTGAGTCGAGCAACCTCGCCTGCATGGTGCGCGCCCGCTCGTCCCCCGCGGGGGTGAGTTTGAAGGTGCGCCCGGCGGCGAGCCGCGTGAGCGCCTCGGGTGCGCCCTCTGCCAGCACCCGTCCGGCCTGCAGCACGATCACCCGGTCGGCCCGCTCCGCCTCATCCAGATAGGCGGTACTCACCAGCACCGTCAGTCCCTGTTCGCGCACCAGATGCTGCACGATCTGCCACAGCTCGCGTCGCGAGAGCGGATCGACGCCGACCGTCGGCTCATCGAGCAGCAGCAGCTGCGGCGGGCGCACCAGAGTACACGCCAGACCGAGCTTCTGCTTCATGCCGCCGGAGAGCCGGCCGGCGAGACGCTGTTCGAAGCGCCGCAGATCCGTCATGTGCAGCAATTCGGGGTAGCGCTGCACGCGTTGTGCGCGGCTCACGCCGTGCAGATCCGCGTACAGGTCGAGGTTCTCGCGCACCGTCAGGTCCTCGTACAGACCGAACTTCTGCGGCATGTAGCTCACCCGGTCCTGGATGGACTGCGCCGCCACGGCCGGATCGAAGCCGAGCACTCGCACGCTGCCGCGCTCGGCCCGCAGCAGACCGCAGGCGAGGCGGATCAGCGTGCTCTTGCCGGCGCCATCCGGGCCGATGAGCGCGCTCAGCGAACCGGCGGGCACCTCGAGCGACACGCCAAGCAGCGCCGGGGCCCGCGGGCCAAATGACTTGTAGAGCTCGCGACACTCAAGTACCGCAGCGGCCGAGACGCTCATGAGCGCGTGCCGCCCTGCGGGCCCAGATAAACCGTCGCCGGCATCCCGAGGCGTAACGCATTGCGCGGATCACGCACGAAAACCCGGATCTCATACACCAGACTGGTGCGCAGATCCGCGGTCTCGACGGTTTTCGGCGTGAACTCGGCCTCGGAGGAGATGAACCCGACCCAGCCGCTGAAGCGCCGGTGCGGGAAGCCGTCCACCGCGACGGTCGCGCTCATGCCCGGACGCACGCGGACCAGGTCCGACTCGGGAATGTAGGCGCGGACCCATTTCGGGTTGGTGATCGCGAGCGTCAACACGGTACGCTGCGGGGAGGCCATATCGCCCGGCTCAGCCTCGCGGCTGCGCACCACGGCAGCAAGTGGCGCGCGCAGCTGTGCATCGGCGAGTTCCCGACGCAGCAACGCCACCTGGGCCCGATCGGCCGCGAGCAAAGCGGCGGCCTGCGCAATGTCCTCGCGGCGCGGCCCGAGCAGCGCCAGATGCAACGCTTCGCGCGCAACGCGGGTTCGCGCCGTGGCGACGGCGGCAGTGGCCTGGGCGTCGGTCACATCCTGACGACTCACCGCGCGCCCGGCGGAGCGGTGGAACACTCGCAGCACGCGCGCATACTGCACGAGCGCCTGCTGTTGCTGCGCGCGCGCCAAATCCCAGTTGGCGCGCGCCTGGGCAATTTCCTCTGGCCGGCTGCCGTGCCGCAACCGCTCGAGCACTGCGCGTTCGGCGGCGGCACGCGCTTCGGCCTGCGCGAGCAGGGGGCGCAACCGGCTGGTGTCGAGCCTCGCCAGGACCTCCCCGCGGTGCACCGGATCGCCCTCCTGGACCGCTACGCTCTCGATCCGTCCGCTGTCGTTGAAGGCGAGCTCGACCTCGCGCAAATCCACGTTGCCGTAAAGGACGATCGGCTGCGGACCGCTCCGCCGGCCGACGTACCACCACCCGCCGAGGGCAAACGCGGCGAGCGCGAGCGCGCTCAGCAGCAGCCAGCGCACGGGCCGGCGGCGCGCCAGCGCCTCGGCACCACCGGCCGACCCAGAGCCCGAAGAGGATTCAGTCACGACCGCACTCCTGGATTGGAATGTCAATTTTCTATCGCTTGATAGTTTTCTGTCAACTGATACAATTTTTGGCATTCGTCCAGGCTCCTCCGACGTTGCGCCTTGACCACCATGGATACCGCCCCGCCCCGACGTACCCGCCGCGCACCGGCTGCCCAGAGCCCGCGCCGCCGCGCCGCGCGCGGCCACTACGCCTGCGGGGAAGACACTCGGCGGCGAATCCTCGAGACTGCCGTCACGCTGTTTGCGCAGCTCGGCTTCCAGGGTGCCTCGACGCGCGCGATTGCGCAGCGTGCCCGGGTCAGCCTGCCTGCCCTGCAGTACTACTTCGGCGGCAAGGACGGACTGCACCGCGCCTGCATCGAGTACGTCACCGAGGATGTGCGGGTCCGGCTCGAGCCGCAGATCGAGCGGACGCGCGCACAGCTGCAAGCCGGTCCGCTCGCACGCGCCGAGCTGCTCGCGCTGCTGCGCAACCTGCTCGAGCCGCTGCTCGAGGAGCTGGCCACCGACCGCCCCGAGAGTTGGGCGCTGTTCTTCGCCCGCGCTCAGACTGAGCACAATGAGGCGTTCGCAGCCATGCACCAGCGCATCGGCGGGCGCCTGATCACGCTCATCACCGAGATCGTCACGCGACTGCTCGGGCCGCAGCACGGCGCTGCGGAGGGACAGATTCGTGCCGCAGCCATCCTCGGCCAGGCCACGCTGGTGCGCCGCTCGCGTCCACTGCTCTTGAAGACGCTGGGCTGGCCGGATTTCGCCGGACAACGCCTGAGTCTGCTGAAGGATGTTCTGTGGCGCAGCATCGAGGCGAGCCTCGGCGGGCCGTGAGCCGACACTCGCACGGGGCCGCGGTGCGCGGTACGATGCCCCCGCCGCCTGCCTAAGACCCACCGTGCCGCACGCGAACGACCCAACCCGACCTTCCAGCGGGGCAAGCCCGCCGACTGAGATACCCGAGACGCTGTTTCGCGCCGGCGACCCGGACTTCATGACATCGCTTGCGCGGGGGCTTCACGTCATCCGCGCATTTGCCGGTGTCGACCGGCGGTTGACGATCGCCGACGTGAGCCGCGCCACGGGCCTGACGCGCGCGGTCGTACGACGCTGCCTATACACGCTCTGTGAGCTCGGCTACGCGGCGTGTGACGGGCGAACCTTTCACCTGCAACCGCGCGTACTGAGCCTCGGCTACGCGTATCTGTCCACCGCGCCGATCGCCATCGCCGCCCAGCCCATTCTGCAGGAACTGAGCGAACACACCGGCGAGGCGACCACGGTCGCCGTCCTCGATGAGGGCATGGTCGTTTACGTGGCGCGCGCGGCAACCCCGCGCATCATGTCGGTGACGCTCGGGGTCGGCAGCCGCCTGCAGACCTACTGCACTGCCCTCGGTCGGGTGCTGCTGGCGAGTCTGCCGCCGGCGCAGGCGGCCGCCGAGCTCGCGCGCACCGAATTCACCGCACACACCCGCTTCACGGTCACCTCGCCCGAGCGACTGCTCGCGATCCTCGCCGAGGTGCGCGCAGAAGGTTTCGCGCTCAACGATCAGGAGCTCGAGATCGGGCTGCGCTCAATCGCCGTGCCGGTGCGCAACGTCATCGGCGTCACCGTGGCGGCCATGAACGTCAGCGCGCAGGCCTCGCGGCTCTCGCTGCGCGAGCTGATCGACACCACACTGCCGGCGCTGCGTGCAGCGGCCGAGCGGCTGGGCGCCCAGCTTCCCCCGTAGCGTCGTTTTCGGCGGCAGCGCACGGTCGCCACGCGTACACTGCGCGGATGTTCCGCTCACTCACACCGGCCGTGCTCGGCCTCATCGTCGCGAACGTGGTGATCTTCCTGTTCGAGCAGGTGGCCCCCGGCTCGCTCATCTTGCGCTTTGCGCTCTGGCCACTCGGGCCGCAATTTCACATCTGGCAGCTGATCACCTACGCCTTTTTGCATGCCACCTGGTGGCACATCTTCGGCAACATGTTCGGGCTGTTCGTGTTCGCGCCGGCGCTCGAGCAGTACTGGGGCCCGCGGCGCTTCCTGCTCTATTATTTCGTCTGCGTGATTGCCGCGGCGCTCACCGAGATCGCCGTGCTGCACGCGACCGGCAGCCACGAACCGACGATCGGCGCCTCCGGCGGGGTATTCGGCGTACTGCTCGCCTTCGCCATGCTCTTCCCGCGCGCTCAGCTGCTGTTGCTGCTGCCGCCGATCCCGATGCCCGCCTGGCTGTTTGTCTCGCTCTACGGGCTCCTTGAGTTGTTCTTCGGCGTCACCGGCACCGAGCCCGGCATCGGCCACTTCGCCCACCTCGGCGGTATGCTCGGCGGGGCGATCATGATGCTCTATTGGCGTACGCGCGCCGGCAGCGGCGGGTGGCGACCCCGGTAGCGGGAACTTTATCCCCCGCGCGTAACTCTATGGCTGCCGGGGAAGGAGGCGCCATGATCAAGACCGAGCATCTGTGCAAGCGCTACCCGGCGGTGACGGCCGTCGAGGACGTTACCTTTGAGGTTCGTCCCGGGGAGGTACTCGGCTTCCTCGGCCCGAACGGTGCCGGCAAAACAACCACGATGCGCATGCTGGCCGGATTTGTCACGCCAACCACGGGCCGGGCGAGCATCTGCGGCCATGACGTCGAGAGCGCGCCGCTCGCGGCGCGCCAGTGCCTCGGCTACCTGCCCGAGGGTGCCCCGAGCTACGGCGAGATGCGCGTCGCGGCCTTTCTCGAATTCATCGCCGAGCTGCGCCGTCTCGAGCCGACCCGCAAACGTGTGCGCCTCGAGTACGTCACCGAGCGACTGCAGCTCGCGAGCGTTCTCGAGCGGCCGATCGAAACGCTCTCCAAGGGCTTCCGACGGCGCGTCGGCCTGGCGCAGGCGATCATCCACGATCCACCGGTGCTGATTCTCGATGAGCCGACCGACGGGCTCGATCCGAACCAGAAGCACGAGGTCCGTACGCTGATCGAGGAGATGGCGCGGGAGAAAATCATCGTCATCTCGACGCACATCCTCGAAGAGGTCGCCGCGGTGTGCACGCGCGCGATCATCATCGCCCGCGGCCGCATCGTCGCGGACGACACGCCGCTGCAGCTTGCGACCCGCTCGCGCTATCACAACGCAGTCTCCCTGCAGCTCGCACACACCGAGCAACTGGCGGCCGCCCGGGCGGCGCTCGCGGCGCTGCCGAGCGTCGCCACCGTCGAGGTGAGCGAGCGCGAAGCGCGCCTGACTGCACTGCCGCGCGCCGGGGAGCTCATTCTGCAGGACGTCGCCTCGCTCGCGACGAGCCAGGGACTGCAGCTGAAGGAGCTGCACCTGGAGTCCGGGCGGCTCGACGAAGTGTTTCGCACCATCACCGCCTGAGAACACATCCGGGAGGATTCATGCGCAACGTGGCACTGATCCTGCGCCGCGAGCTCGCGAGTTATTTCGCGACGCCGCTCGCCTATGTATTCATCTTCATCTTCCTGGTGCTCGCCAATGCCTTCACGTTCTACGTGGGGGATTTCTACCAGCGCGGCCAGGCGGATCTGCGGCCGTTCTTTCTGTTCCATCCGTGGTTGTACCTGTTTCTGATTCCGGCGCTCACCATGAAGCTGTGGGCCGAGGAGCGCAAATCCGGCAGCATCGAGCTGCTGATGACCCTGCCGGTGAAGGTCTGGGAAGCGGTTTTCGGCAAGTTCCTCGCCGCCTGGCTCTTTACCGGCCTCGCCCTTGCGCTCACGTTCCCGATCTGGATCACCGTCAATTATCTCGGCAGCCCTGATAACGGCGTCATCCTCGCCTCCTATCTCGGCAGTCTGCTGCTCGCTGGCGGCTTTCTCGCCATCGGCTCGTGCATGTCGGCGCTGACGCGCAACCAAGTGGTGGCATTCATCCTCGGGGTCGCCGCATGTTTCGTGCTGCTGCTTGCCGGTTATCCTCTGGTGCTCGATGCCTTCCGCGGCTGGGCGCCGGTCACGCTGATCGAGGCGGTCGCCTCGCTGTCGCTGCTGACGCATTTTCAGTCGATCACCCGCGGTGTGCTCGAGGCACGTGATGTGTTGTATTTCGCCATGCTGATCGGCTTTTTCCTGTTTGCGACTACCGTCGCGATCGAACTGCGCAAGGCGGACTAGGAGCGCGTCATGCTGAAACGCTCGACTATCGGCTGGGGCTCGGTGGGCGCGCTCGCGCTGCTGCTCATCGGCCTGACCATCATCTTCAACACGGTGCTCGCGGGCTGGCAGATCGACCTTACCCAGCACCATCTGTATACGCTCTCGAAGGGCACACGACGTATCCTGAAGGGCATCCCGGAGCCGATCG
The DNA here is from genome assembly GCA_027324195.1 of Gammaproteobacteria bacterium. Classification (GTDB taxonomy): domain Bacteria; phylum Pseudomonadota; class Gammaproteobacteria; order Steroidobacterales; family Steroidobacteraceae; genus 13-2-20CM-66-19. The sequence continues at coordinate 66,957 of DAHVTM010000115.1, forward strand.
ATCTGTATTTCTTTTACTCGCGCCGGGCCGCCGACAACGTTCCGCAGCTACGCGCCTACGGCGATCACGTCGAGAATTTCCTGCGCGAGATCGCCAACGACGCCGACGGCAAAATCCGCCTGCACATCATCGATCCGCGCCCCTTCTCGGTCGAGGAGGACCGCGCCGCCGAGCTCGGCGTCACCGGCGCACCGCTGAACGCAGCCGGCAGCAAGTTCTATTTCGGGCTTGCCGGCACGAACTCCACCAATGGTCATCAGACCATTGCGTTCTTCAACCCGCAGAAGCAGCGCTTCCTCGAGTACGACGTCGCGAAGCTGATCTACCGCCTCGCCCATCCGCAAAAGCCGCTCGTCGAGTGGTACTCGAGCCTGCCCATGAGCGGCGGGTTCAACCCGCAGAGCGGCCAGATGCGCCAGCCCTGGCTCGTGTACCGACAGGCCTCCCAGCTCTATAACCTGCAGACGCTCGCGCCCGGGAGTGCGGTGATTCCGAAGGACACCCGAGTGCTGGTGCTCGCCGATCCGACCCACGTCCCGGCGGCCACGCGGTTCGCCATCGATCAGTACGCGCTCGCCGGCGGGCACATCATCGCATTCGTCGATCCGCTGGCCGAGGCCGCCAGCACCCCGGGCGCGCCCCCGGCGAGCCCCGGCGAGGGCATGGCGAAGTTGCTCGCCTCCTGGGGCGTACGCTTCAATCCCGCACAAGTGATCGCCGACCGCTCCCTGGCCCTCAACGTGGCCGCCGCCGACGGCGCCCCAACGCTCGACCCGGTGATCATCGGACTCGGCCGCGCCGAGATGTCCCAGCACGACGTGATCACCGCCGGCCTGTCGAACATCAACCTCGATACCGCCGGATACCTCCAGCCCATCGCGGCGGCCGGCACCACCTTCAAGCCGCTGCTCTGGAGCAACACCGATGCCGGACCGGTCGCGACCGAGACGCTCGCCGGCGCCTTCAATCCGGCCAGTCTGCTGCAGGGATTCAAGCCCACCGGCAAGCGTTACACCCTTGGCGCTCGCGTCACCGGCAAGGTGAACAGCGCCTTCCCGGACGGGCCGCCCGCAGGGGTGAAGTTGCCCGTCGGCACCCCACTGCTCAAGCGCGCGCTCAAACCGCTGCATCTGCTCGTGTTCGCCGATTCGGACATGCTGGCCGACTTTCTCTGGGTGCACCATCTCGATCTGTTCGGTCAGAGTCTGCCCGAGGCCTGGGCAAGCAACGGCGATCTGGTGCTGAATGCGCTCGATAATCTCGCCGGCAGCGACGATCTGATCAGCGTGCGCGCCAAGGCGGGCTTCACGCGGCCCTTCACGCGGGTTGCGGCGCTACGGCATGCCGCCGAAGCACGCTATCGGGCCCAGCAGCAGCGGCTGCAGCAGGAGCTGCGGCAGACCGAACAGCAGTTGACGCTGCTGCAGACCCGGCGCAACAACAAGTCCACCCTCATTCTCACCCCCGCGCAGCAGCGCGAGATCCAGCACTTCGAGGCCGAGCGGCTCTCCATCCGCAAGCGGCTGCGCGCCGTGCAGGCGGGCCTGGTCCGCAGCATCGATGCGCTCGGCACGGAATTGAAGGTCATCAACATCATCCTCATGCCGGCGGTGTTCGCGCTCGCAGCGCTCGCCGGCGCGGCGTTGCGCCGCCGTCGGCGCGACGCATCGCGAGGCAGCCGGGAGCAGTCATGAACCAACGCCAGCTCGGAATCCTCTTCGCCGCGAGCCTCACCGTGCTGGTGATTGCGGTGTGGGTCGCGCATCGGGCGCAGCGCGGCAGCGCCTCGATCGCCGGCACGACCGTGTTGCCCGGGCTCACGGCGCAGCTCAACGCCGTCACCGAGGTGCGCATCCGCGGCGCCGGCGGCAAGCAGGTAACCCTCAGCAAGGGCGCCAAGCACTGGATGGTGCGCGAACGCGACTACCCGGCGGACTCGGGCAAACTGCGCAAACTGCTGATCGATCTCGGCAACCTCAAGGCCATGGCGCGCAAGACGCGCCTGGCAAGCAACTACCCGGTGCTCGGCGTGCAGGCCGTGACCGCCGCCGGCGCCAGCGGCGTGCGCATCGACGTGCGCAGTCCTCAGCACACCTGGTCATTGATCGTCGGCCACACCAGTGGCGGCAGCGGCGTGTACGTCCGTCGGGTTGGTCATCGCCAGAGCCTGCTCGCCACACCGCTGGTGATGGCGGAGGCCAAGCCCGCCCAATGGCTCGCACCGATCATCGTCGATGTGCGGCAACAGCAGGTGAAAAGCGTCGCCGAGCGCATCGCGGGCGAGCGGCCTTATCGCCTCGAGCGCACTGCGGCCACGGTGGCGAATTTCAGCGTGCTCGGCGTGCCGCCGGGCCGCAAGCTCGAGAGCCCGGGAGCCGCCGACCCGGTGGCGAGTGCGCTGGCAAATCTCACCCTGAGCGACGTGCGCAAGGCGGTGCCGACGCCCAAGGGCATTCGCCTCTCGATGGCCGAATTCAAGACCTTTGACGGCCTGGCCGTCAGCGTAAGCGGCTATCGCGCCGCCGCGCACGGCCCGCACTACATCGAAATCAGCGCACAAGGTACCGGCAAGCAGGCCGCCGCCGAGGCGGCGCGCATCAATGCCCGCGTCGAGGGCTGGCAGTACCGCCTGCCCGCCTACAGCTACCAGCAGATTTTCCAGAAGCTCTCTGCACTGCTGCAACCGCTGCCGACGCACCGCACGGCGCGGCACAAGCCAGCCGCCTGAGGGTGGCTCAGCGCGCGCTCGCGAGCAGCAACAGCGTCACGGTCGCGAGCAGCGTCGTCGGCAACCAGGCGAGGATCACCGGGTCGAGGTGAAAGACGATGGTGCCGCTCTCGATCAGCCGCTGCAGCAGAAAGAAGATCAGGCTGATGGCGAGCCCGAGGGTGGTCCGTGCGCCGGCCCCTGCCGAGCGCATCGAGCCCAGCACGAACGGTATCGCCAGCAGCACCGAGAACACGATCGCCACGGTGCGCGCGATGCGCGACCAGAACGCGAACACGTACTGGCCCGCGTCGATGGAGTTGGCGCGCAGATAGCCGATCAGCTGCCAGAGCGAGCCCAGGGTCATCTGCTCCGGATCCTGCACGGCGAAGCCGAGGAAACTGGCTGAAACGTTCGAGTGCAGCACCTTTCGCCCGCTCGGACGCACGGTGACCCGATCGCCGGTGAAGTGCGAAGCGGTGTAGTCATCGAGCAGCCAGCGATGGTGCCCCGCGGCCGTGGCGCGGGTCGCATGGCCGATGGCGAGCAGCTGATGGCTCGGGGAGAGCTCGAACACCTCCATGCCGCCGAATTGCCGCGAACTCGACTGGCGCGCGACGTTGAGGATCAAATCCCCATCGCGCACCCAGGCGCCGGTACCGCCGCCGAAACTGATGCTGTTGTACTGGTGAAAGACGCGCTCCTGACTGGCCGCCTCCTGCAGCTGCGGCGCGACGAACTCCCCGACCACCGCCTCGACGACGATCAGGATCAGCGCTGCAATCAGCGCCGCCCCCGCCAGCCGCGCCACCGACATACCGGTGGCGCGGATCACGGTGATCTCGCTGCCGCGCGCCAATGCCCCGAGCCCGATCAACGAGCCGATCATCGCGGTAATCGGCAGCAGCTGATAGGCCTGCTGCGGAATGTTGAGCACAGTGAACCAGAGCGCATCGGCGAGGGTGTAGTTTCCGACCCCGATGTCCCCCTGCTGGCTGATGAACGCGAACAGGCCGCCCAGCACCAAAAACACCGCCAGCACGAGCAGCACCGAACTGAGGATCGCGCGCACGATGTAGCGATCGAGAATGCTCATGTGTGCGCCCACCGCAACTGCACGCGCTGCGCCACGTCCGGGCCGCGCACGATCAACAACGCCAGCAGCAGCACCAGACCGTGCACCCACCACAGCCCGAGCGGCAGCGGGATCCTGCCGTGGCCGAGCCAGGACTCCCCGGCCGTGAGCAGATTCAGATACACCACGTAGATCACCAGCGCGATCCACACGCGCGCGTAGCGCCCCTGGCGTGGCTGCAGACGCGAGAGCGGCAGTGCGACGATGGCGAGCACCAGGCACATCAGCGGCAGCGCGATGCGCCACTGCAGTTTCGCCTGCTGTCGCGGCTCGGGCGAGGCGTACAGCGCCGCGGTCGGTGCCGCATCGAGATCCGTCACCACCGTGTTCGCCGGCGGCATCGGTATCGGCACGGTGTGCTCGGCGAAGCGCATGATTCGAAAGCGCGCGCTGCCCGGCACGCCCTCGAAGCGCTCGCCGTGGTACAGCTCGATCGTCTGCGTCTTGCCGTCGGCCGAGACGGTGTGGCGCGCCTGGTTCGCCAACGCCACTTCCACCACCGGACCGCGCGTGCGCTCGATGAATACGTTGCCGAGCGTGCCGTTCGGCTCGACCCGCTGCGCATAGACCACGGCGCTGCCGCCGCCGAAGGCGCGGAACTGTCCGGGCTCGAGCGGCGCGAATTGCCCGGCGCGCACCGCCTGGTCGCGCAGCGTGAGCGCCTCGTGGGTGGCCGCAGGCGCCAGTTGCAGGGTGACCGCCGCGAGCGCTGCGGTCAGCACGACCCCGAGTGCGATCACCGGCCGGTACAGCATCCCGGGGCGCACCCCGCAGGCGAGTGCCGCGGCCATCTCGCTGTCGTGATAGAGCCGCCCAAACGCCCACATGATGCCGAGCAGCAGCGACATCGGCGCCACCAGACTCACGTACTGCAGCAGACCGAGGTAGATCAGCCGCAGGATCACTCCCTGGGGAAACTGGCTGGCGGCGGCCCGCTCGAGCACCACGCCGACTTCATAGGCGGTGAGAATGATCAGCAGCACCGCCATCATCAGCAGCCAGGCGGTCAGCACCTCGCGCAGCACGTACCGTCCGATAATTTTTCCCACCCGTGGAGCCTGCCCGCCGGAACTCCGGCTTGAGTTACACTGCCCGCCCGCGGCACGCGCGGCGGGCGTCGGATTGCCGCGACGCGGGCGTACACAACACCGCGCGATCCGCTGCGGTAGCGAAGATAAAGCAGCGGGTTGCGCAGCTCAATGGGACGATCCCCGGCGAGCGCAGTTCACCGGCCATTGCCGGTACACGGGAGAAGCAAAATGCGTTTCGAGACCTGGAGCAAGAGCATTGCCACGCTCGAGGTGGATTGCCTGGTCGTCGGTGTTTTCGAGGACAGCGAACTCAGCTCCGAGGCGCGGCTGATCGATCAGGCGAGCGGCGGGCGCCTCGCCAAGCTGCTCGCGCGCGGGGACTTCCCGGGACGCGCCGGCGAGACGCTGCTGCTTGCCGATCTGCCGGGTCTCGCCGCGGACCGAGTCCTGCTCACCGGTCTTGGCGCGCGCAAGAGCTTCGGCCGCAAGCCCTGGCGCAAAGCCTGCGCGGCGGCGATCGCGGCCCTGATGCGCACCGGGGTGAAGAGCGCCGCCGTGGCGCTCGAGCGTCCGGATGCCGGCGTCCTCGACGATTACTACTACGGGCGGGCGGTCGCCGAACTCACCGGCACGGCCCTGTACCGCATCAATGATCTCAAGAGCGGCAAGAAGCCCAAGCCCGCCGCCCTCGCGAAGGTGCTCGCCGGACCGGCCGCGGGGGCCGCCGCCCGAGCCGTCGCACGCGGCCTGGCGCACGGTGAGGCGATCGCTCAGGCGGCCGCCGTACAGCGCGACCTCGGCAACCTGCCGGGCAACATCTGCACGCCGCGCTACCTCGCCGAGCAGGCGCGCGGGCTCGGCCGGCGGCACCGCACGCTCGCCGTGCGCGTGCTCGATGAGCCGGCGCTGCGACGCGAGAAGATGGGTTGCCTGCTCGCGGTGGCCCAGGGCAGCAGCGAGCCGCCCCGCCTGATCGTGCTCGAGCACAAGGGCGGGCGGCGCGGCGCGGCACCGGTGGTGCTGGTCGGCAAGGGGGTGACCTTCGATTCCGGCGGTATCTCGCTCAAGCCGGGCGCGGAGATGGACGAGATGAAGTACGACATGAGCGGGGCTGCCGCAGTGCTCGCGGCGCTCTCCTTCGCGGCCGCGGTGAAACTGCCGCTGAACGTGGTCGGCATCGTCGGGGCGGTGGAGAACATGCCGGACGGCAAAGCGATCAAGCCCGGCGACATCGTCACCAGCGCCTCCGGACAGACCGTCGAGATCCTCAACACCGACGCCGAAGGCCGTCTGGTGCTGTGCGATGCGCTGCACTACGCGCGGCGCTTCAAGCCCGCTGCGCTCGTCGATCTGGCGACGCTCACCGGGGCCTGCGTGATCGCCCTCGGGCACCATCACAGCGGCGTCCTCGGCAACGACGAGACGCTGGTGCGCGAACTCATCGATGCGGGCGTGCGCGCCGACGACCGTGCCTGGCCGCTGCCACTCACCGAGGAATACACCGAACAGCTGAAGAGTAATTTTGCGGACTTCGCCAACATCGGCGGCCGTGACGGCGGAGCCATCACGGCCGCGGCTTTCCTCGCCAAGTTCACCCAGGGCATGAGCTGGGCGCATCTTGACATCGCCGGCACCGCCTGGCAGGGCGGCGCGCACAAGGGCAGCACCGGCCGGCCGACGCCGCTGCTGGCGGACTTTCTGCTGCAGCGCGCCCAGGCGTAGAGCGACGCGTTGCGGGCCGATTTCTACGTCCTGGCCGAAGCGACGCCGGGAGCGCGGCTGAAAGTCGCCTGCCGGCTCGCCGAGAAGGCCTATCTAGCCGGTCAGCGCGTGCTCGTGTGGCACAGCGACCGCGAGGAGCTCGGGCGGCTCGATGAGCTGCTGTGGACCTTTGCCGACACGAGCTTCGTGCCGCACGCCTGGCTCGCCGAGGGGATCGATGCGCCGGTGCTGCTCAGCGCCGGCGAGCCGCCCGGTGCGGCCCCGCAGGTGCTGATCAACCTCGACGCCTCGGACGAGCCGCCACCGTTTGCGGCCGCCACCGAGCGCATCGTCGAGATCATCGATGCCGAGCCGGCGCACCGCCAGAGCGGCAGGGCCCGCTTCCGCGCCTACCGGCAACTCGGCTGCGAACCGGCGACGCACACGCTGCGTGCCCCGTAACCGCCCTATAATTGCTGTTTCTACCGCTGTCGAACGAGCCTGCGAGGATCATGGATAAAGTCTACGCGCCGCACGAGATCGAGCGGCGGATCTACACGCGCTGGGAATCCCAAGGCTGGTTCGCTCCGGCCGGGCGCGGCGCACCATTCTGCATCATGATCCCGCCGCCGAACGTGACCGGCACCCTGCACATGGGGCACGCGTTCAATCACACCCTGATGGACACGCTGACGCGCTATCACCGCATGCGCGGCGATGACGCGCTGTGGCAGCCCGGCACCGATCATGCCGGCATCGCCACGCAGATGGTGGTCGAGCGCCAGCTCGAGGCCGCCGGATTGCGCCGCAGCGAGCTCGGCCGCGAGGCGTTCCTCGCGCGAGTCTGGCAGTGGAAGGCGCAATCGGGCGGCACCATGTCCGCACAGATGCGCCGCCTCGGCGACTCAGTCGATTGGTCGCGCGAGCGTTTCACCATGGATGAAGGGCTCTCGCACGCGGTGCTCGAGGTATTCGTGCGCCTCTACGAGGAGGGTCTGATCTATCGCGGCAAGCGCCTGGTCAACTGGGACCCGGTGCTGCTCACGGCGCTGTCGGATCTTGAAGTGCAGAGCGTGGAGGAGGACGGCCACCTGTGGCATCTGCGCTATGTGCTCGAGGACGGCAGCGGCCAGCTGGTGGTGGCCACCACGCGCCCGGAGACCTTGCTCGGCGACACCGCCGTCGCGGTCAATCCCGAGGATGAGCGCTACCGGCATCTGATCGGCAAGCGCGTGCGGGTGCCGCTCATCGATCGGCTGATTCCCGTCATTGCGGACGCGTACGTCGACGCCTCGTTCGGCTCGGGCTGCCTCAAGATCACCCCCGCGCACGATTTCAACGACTACGAGATCGGCCAGCGCCACAACCTGCCGCAGATCAACATCTTCACGCCGCATGCGACGCTCAATGACAACGTGCCGGAGCGGTTGCGCGGCCTCGAGCGCGGCGCCGCCCGCGCGCGGGTACTGCAAGAGATCGAAGCGGCCGGTCTGCTCGAGCGCGTCGAGCCGCACAAGATGATGGTGCCGCGCGGTGACCGCAGCGGCGCGGTGCTCGAGCCGTACCTCACCGACCAGTGGTACGTGAAGATCGCCCCGCTCGCCGCACCGGCGATTGCCGCGGTGGAAAGCGGCCGCACGCGCTTCATTCCGGAGAACTGGGCCAAAACCTACTTCGAGTGGATGCGCAACATCAAGGACTGGTGCATCAGCCGTCAGCTGTGGTGGGGACACCGTATTCCGGCGTGGTATGACGGGCAAGGCAACGTGTACGTCGGGCGCAGCGAGCAGGAGGTGCGTACCCGACACGCGTTGGGTGCCGATGTGCCGCTGCACCAGGATCCTGACGTGCTCGATACCTGGTTCTCCTCGGCTCTGTGGCCGTTCTCAACGCTCGGCTGGCCCGAACATACCCCGGAACTGTCACGCTACTACCCGACGACGGTGCTGATCACCGGCTTCGACATCATCTTCTTCTGGGTGGCCCGGATGATGATGATGGGCCTGAAGTTCATGGGTGACGTGCCGTTCCGTACGGTCTACGTGCACGGTCTGATCCGCGACGAGTCGGGCGAGAAGATGTCCAAGTCCAAGGGCAACGTCATCGACCCGCTCGACATCGTCGATGGCATCGATCTGCCCGCCCTGATCGAGAAGCGCACCACCGGACTGATGCAGCCGCAAAAGCGCCCAGCGATCGAGAAAGCGACCCGCAAGCAGTTCCCGGACGGGATCGCCGCGCACGGCACGGACGCGCTGCGCTTTACCTTCGCTGCCCTCGCCTCCCCGAGCCGCGACATCCGCTTCGACCTGGCCCGCGTCGCCGGATACCGCAATTTCTGCAACAAGCTGTGGAACGCCGCGCGCTTCGTGACGCTGATGTGTGAGCAGGACGAGCCGGCAGGGCCGACCGAGCTGTCAGTTGCCGACCGCTGGATCCGCTCGCGCTTCGGCCGGACACTCGCTGCCGTCGAGCGGGCCCTCGCCGAATACCGCTTCGACTACGCGGCCAATGCACTGTACGAGTTCACCTGGTACGAGTACTGCGATTGGTACCTGGAGCTGACCAAACCAGTGCTGCAATCCGAGTCGGCCGCGGCGCCCGCCCGGCGCTCCGCGCGCCGCACGCTCGCGGAGATCCTCGAGGCCCTGCAGCGCGCGCTGCATCCGATCATGCCGTTCATCACCGAGGAGATCTGGCAGCGCGCCGCGCCGCTCGCCGGGCGCAGCGGGGAGACCGTGATGCTGGCCCCCTACCCCCGACCCGGGGAGTTCCCGGCCGACGAGCCGAGTGAACGCGAGGTCGGCTGGATCCAGGCGTTCGTGCTCGCCGTACGGCAGATCCGTGGCGAGATGAACATCAGCCCCTCGCGCCGCATCCCCGTGCTGCTCGCAGGCGCGAGCGCCCAGGACCGTGACTACCTGCAGTGCCATCGGCCGTATCTCGAGCGCCTCGCGGGCATCGAGTCGGTGCGACTGCTCGCCTCCGACGAGCCGGCGCCACAGTCGGCCACCGCCCTCATCGGCGAGCTGACGGTGCTCGTGCCGATGGCCGGCTTGATCGACGCCAAGGCCGAGGCGGAGCGGCTCGAGAAGCTCATGACCCGCGCGCAGGCCGATCTCGGCAAAGTGCGCGCCCGGCTCGACAATGAGAGCTTCTGCAGCAACGCCCCGGCCGCGGTGGTCGAGACCGAGCGGGCGCGCGTGGCGGAACTCGAGCGCACCGCCGCCGGCCTCGCCGCGCAGCTCGAACGGGTGCGCGCCATGCTGCACGGTGCCGCCGGCGACTAGAACGGATAGTTGATTCCGGTGAACAAAGCCGCGCCTTCGCTGCCGTAACCGACATCGACGTAGCCGACGATGAACGGCGCGGCAATGCCGCGAAAGCCGACGCCGAGCACGTTGTGCAGCGTGTCGATCGGAACGGTAGAGCTGTGTTCGAAGACGCGGCCAGCATCGTAAAACGGCGCGACCTGCAGGGCGATGCGCGTACCGAGGGTGTTAAGGGTGAGCACCTTCTGGCGCAGCTCGATGCTGGCCGAGAAGGCATTGCGCCCGTAGAAGCGCGCCTCGCCGAAACCGCGCAGCGGCTGCGGCCCGCCGAGGGTGCTGCGATCGCCACCGACGCTGCTCAGCGCCCAGAAGGGCGCTGCCGCCAGCGACGGCATGTAGCGCAGATCGAAGTGCGCGGCGATGGTCAGCGAGCGCCTCGGCGACCAATAGAATCGTCCGTCCGCGCCGACTTCGCTGAACAAGGACGCATTCGGCGCGCCATTGCGGCTTGCCGCCCCAGCGTACAGCGTCATGGCGACGCCCCGGCTCGGCAGAGTGATGCTATCGAGAGTGTTGTAGGTGAGCGTAATCCGCTCGAGCACCTCGTGGGTCGTGCCCAGGCCCGCCACGTGCGGGAAGCGGTCCGTGAGCGAGACGATTCCGGGCAGGTGCCCGGCGCTCACCCTGACCTTCTGCACGATCAGCACGCCGGCAAGCTGCCACGCAGGCGTGAGATTCCAGCCGAGGCGCGCCCGCAACCGCATGCGCTGATCGGTGTAGACGCTCTGCTGTGCATACGGGGAGTCGTTGCCGATGCCGAAGAAGCGCGCCGAGCCGTTGCGGCCGTAATAGAGCTCCACGCTCTGCGACCAGCGCCGCCGGCGCATCAGGCCGCTCTCGTAAAGGGCATCGAAGTGACTCTCGACATGTTGCATCAGCCCGGCGACGATCGACCACTGGGTGTCGGCGGACGGAAAATCCAGGATGCGCACGTGCCCGCCCCAGCCGAAGGCTGTGTTGTGCACGATGTCCGGGGCGATGATGCGCACAATGCGGCCGTGCGCATCATGCTGCAGGCGGGTGGGGATCAGGCCGAAGGTCTGCCCGCTGTTGGGATCGACCGAGATATTCGGCACGGGCAGCACCGGCCAAGTGGTCGGGTTCAGCCAGTCAAAGCGCGGCGTGCCGGGCGCTGCGGCGCGCGCGGTGCCGGCGAGGCTCACCACCACGAGCACTGCCGCGGCGCGCCGCGCACGCCGGCTGACGACCGCGATCGGGAAGATCTGCCGCACGTTATTTGTCGGAAAGCCCCGCGAGCGCCCGTCCGCCCTCCACGGCCTGCCACAGACCCAGCGCCGGTGCGCCCACCAGCAGTTCGCGCACGCGGCGCACGAGCGAGAGCGCCACCGCCGGCGCTGCGGGCACGCCGACGAGCGCACACGCCACCACGTATCCGGCCTCCTGCACGCCGAGCGCCGCCGGGACCGCGAAGCCGAACGTGCGCAGAGCACTGAACAGACTGTCGATGATGAGCGCCTGTACCGGGCTCACCGTGAGCCCCATCAGTCGACAGACCACCCAGGTTTCGAGCGCGCCGAGCGCCCAGGCGACGGTATGCGTGGCGAACGCTGCCGCGGTGCGCCGGTTCCAGCGCAGCCCCGGCTCGAGCGACGCCGTGCGCGCCGCCTCGAGCGCGGGCCAGCGGTGCGCAAGTGCCTCGATGCCACGGGCGAGCAGCGCCACCAGCCGGGTGCGGCCTGGGCCCACCAGCAGCGCGAGCATGCCGAGCGGCACCAGCGCCGCGCCCAGCAGGCGCAGCGGCGCAGCACGCCCCGCAAGCACCAGCAATACCACCCCGGCCAGCAGATACGGCAGCTTCGCCGCCTGCTCGATGAGCAAGTCCGCGAGCAGCGTCGCGGCAACGGGCACCGAGGGCAACCCGGTCAGCGTGAGCGAACGGGCGCCAGCGACGATGCCACCGAGTTGGGAAAACGGCAGCACCTCCGCGGTGCCTTCCCGGACGTAGCGCGCCCAGATGAATTTCCACGGCGAGGCGCGCGGCAGGTCCGCACCCAGCAGCCACCAGGCCGAGCCGGTGAGCGCGATCACCGGCAGATGAATCAACGCCACGATCAGCAGGCCGGTGATCCCAACCCGCAGAACCGCCTGCTCGACAGCGGCCCCGCCTGCATAGAGCACGGCCGCGCCGAGCGCGGTCACGCCGAGCGCCAGGGCGAGCAGCCGCGTGCGTTTCACGCCGGCCTCGGGTTGAATACCCCACCGCTCGGAGGCTGGCGGGTGCGCTCGGGCGGCACGTCGAACGCACGCGTGTAGCCGGCAAACTGCTCGCGCAGGTGCGCCGGATCGAGTCCGAACTCCTCGAGGCTGTGGTGGTGCACGGCGTAGCCGCCGCGCGGCACCCGGCGCAGATACGCCTGCATGCGCCGCTCGGCCTCGGCACTCAGAGTCAGCCCGCAGTGCCGATACAGCCGTGCCACGGTCTGCAGGGGCGCACCGACGATATCGCGGTAATACAGGTGCAGAATGTTATCCGGCGCGCTCTTGCAGGCGATCATCTGCTGCGCGCCCTGCGCCCACCGTTCGCTCACCTCGCGTCCGATCGCGGCGCGCTCGAGACGCGTGGTGAACGGCCGGCGCAGGATCTCGGTGAGCTTGGCGACGGACGCCATGACTTTCAGCGGATCGCGGTGCAGCATGACGATGTGCGCCTGCGGATACTCCTTGCGCAGCGCTGCGAGCGCGAACACGTGGTCCGGGCTCTTCAGCACCCATTGACGCCCTGCCGGACCCTGCGCATCGAGATGGCACAGAAAGCGGCGATGGAACCGGTAGCCGAGTTCCTGCCCGTCCTCATCCAGCCAGTCGCGGTAGGCGGGGATGTGATACATCGTGTCGAAGCGCAGACTGCGAAAGACCTGCCCGGTGATGTCGGTGCACTCCTGCGGGGAGTCGGCGCGCACCGGATGCATGCGGGCGATACCCGGGGCAATCAGCCGGAACAGTCCGAGCTGACGCGCCACCCGCGCCCGCCGGTGGTCGCCCGGCAACCAGGGGCGCAGCTGCGGGTACGGGTAGATGAGCTGCCAGCTGCGCGGCACGGCGGCGGCCGGATCGAGTGCGAGCAGCGAATGCAGAAAGGTCGAGCCGCTGCGCGGCAGGCCGGTGATGAAGATCGGCCGGCCGAGCGCACGCTGCGCAATGCGCGGATCGGCCTGCTCGGCGATGTCCAGTCGCAACAGATTGTGCAGGCAGCGCAGCACGTCGAAACGGGTCGCAAGATGGCCGAACAGCCCGAGGTGCGCCTCGGCCTGCAGCGTACCCAGCAGTCGCTCGAGCGCGTCCTGAAACGACCAGTCGGAAAATCCATCCCGGCCGAGCACACCGAGCGCAACGTCGATCAATTGCTCGGCGTTGAGCGGCGCAACGCGCCGCACCGTCCGTATTGCCTGCCGTTGAAGCATGCCCATGCGCCTGTCCTCCAAGTCGATCGCAACAGTTCTTGCTGTTTGAATGCGCGATCCGGCAGTCAGCAGATCCTGGCGCGGGCAGCGCGCCGATTTCTCGCGCGGCCCATGGTGCGTATCCAGCGCTAGAGCGCAGCTGACCCATCGCGGTTCCTACCACCTCCAAGAGCAGGACGTCCGCGCTCGCCGCTGCTGCCGTGCGGGGGCTGGGCGTGGCGGCGGCCGCAGTCCGGCTCGTCCACGTTGCCGCTTTACGCTAGTCCGCCGTTGCCCGCAGGGTCAAGCTCGGTGTCCGTTTCCCTGCACACGGTGAGCCCGGCACGGTTCATTCGGAAATACGTAATTTCCCTCAACTGCCACGAGTCAGGCAGCGCCGCAGCGGCGCGAGGGACTTAGAGTGCGTGTTCGCGGGTCTCGCGAAAAACGATCTGCGGCCAGCGCTCGATCGTCAGTTCCAGGTTCACCCGCGAGCTCGCCAGATACACCGGCGCGCCGCTGTGATCGAGCGCCAGCTGCTCGTAGACACGCGCGCGGAACTCCTCGAGCTTGCGCGCGTCCTCGCAGGCAACCCACCGCGCCGTGTACACGTTCACCGGCTCGAACGCGCAGGCGACGCCGTACTCGTCCTGCAGACGAAACGCCACCACCTCGAACTGCAGTTGGCCGACTGCGCCCAGGATCAGGTCATTATTGCGCAGCGGCTTAAACAGCTGCGTGGCGCCCTCCTCGCAGAGCTGCGCGAGACCCTTGTGCAACGCCTTCATCTTCAGCGGATCCTTCAGCACCGCGCGGCGGAAGATCTCCGGGGCAAAGTTCGGAATGCCAGTGAACACCAGCCGCTCGCCCTCGGTGAAGGTGTCACCGATGTTGATGGTGCCGTGGTTGTGCAGACCGATGATGTCGCCGGCAAATGCCTCCTCGGCGTGCTCGCGTTCGGCGGCCATGAACGTCAACGCATCGGCGATGCGTACCTCCTTGCCGAGGCGCACGTGATGCAGCCGCATGCCGCGGCTGTAGCGGCCCGAGCACAGGCGCAGGAACGCAATGCGGTCGCGATGGCCCGGATCCATGTTGGCCTGGATCTTGAACACGAAGCCCGAGAGCGCCGGTTCGAGTGGATCGACCTGCCGCTCGCGTGCGCTGCGCGGCAGCGGGCCCGGCGCATGCTGCGCGAAGGCCGCGAGTAACTCCTCGATGCCGAAGTTGTTGATCGCCGAGCCGAAGAACACCGGCGTCTGCCGCCCGGCGCGATAGGCCTGCGGATCGAACGGTGCGCTCGCGCCGCGCACCAGCTCGATCTCCTCGCGCACCGCGGCCGCTTCGGCGCCGAGGAACTCCTCGGCCGCCTCGCTCGCCAGGCCATCGATCGCCTGGTTCTCCCCGCGCCGGCCGCGCTCGGCGGCCGAATACACGTACAGCCGGTCCTCGAGCAGGTGATAGATGCCACGCAGCGCCCGACCCATACCGATCGGCCAGGTCACCGGCGCGGTGCGGATGCCGAGCACCCGCTCGATCTCATCGAGCAGGTCGATCGGCGAGCGCCCCTCACGATCGAGTTTGTTGATGAATGTCATGATCGGCGTGTCGCGCAGCCGACAGACCTCCATCAGCTTGATGGTGCGCTCCTCGACGCCCTTGGCGCAGTCGATCACCATCAGCGCCGAATCGACGGCGGTGAGCGTGCGATAGGTATCCTCGGAGAAGTCCTCGTGACCTGGCGTGTCGAGCAGGTTCACGATGCACTCCCCGTAGGGGAACTGCATCACCGATGAGGTCACGGAGATGCCACGCTGCTGCTCGAGGCGCATCCAGTCCGAGGTGGCGTGGCGGGCGGCCTTGCGGCCCTTGACGGTGCCGGCCATCTGGATCGCGCCGCCGAACAGCAGCAGCTTCTCAGTGAGCGTGGTCTTGCCCGCGTCCGGATGCGAGATGATGGCAAACGTGCGCCGTCTGCGCACTTCGGCAGTGAGGTCACTCATGGATCTGTGTTATCAGGTGTCAGCGGCGCGGCGCGCGCGCACGGTCAGTTTCAACACACAGGCGTCTTCGCGGCCGTTGACCGCCTGGTAATAGCCGCGGCGCATGCCGACCTGCTCGAAGCCGAGCGCGCGGTACAGCGCAAGCGCAACGGTGTTCGAGGGCCGTACCTCGAGGAACGCCTCGGTCATCCCGGCCGCCGCGCCCTGCTCGAGCAGGTGCTCGAGCACTCGCCGGCCATGGCCGCGGCCGCGCTCGGCCTCGGCGATGCAGAGATTCAGCACGTGCATCTCGCCTGCGCCCATGCTCATCACGCCGTAACCGCAGATCTGCTCGGCGATGGTGAGCACGCGGCACAAGTACCCCACCCGCAGGCAGTCGCGAAAGATCCCCGCGCTCCAGGGGAAGTCGTAAGCAGCCCGCTCGATGGCGAACACCTCCGCGACATCGGGTGCTGCCATCGGGCGGATCGCCGCCGGCGTCGGCTTCAGTAGCTCAGGGGCGGTGGCCATCGTTCGGTCCGGTGGGGCTCGATTGTGCGAAGACGCTGCGCGCAAATTGTAAATCTTCCCATGCCTTGCGCTTATCCGCAGGCGAGCGCAGCAAATAAGCCGGATGATACGTCACCACGAGCGGCACGTTACGCTCGCCGAAGTGATGCACCCGCCCGCGCAATCGGCCGAGCGGCGCATCGGTGCCGAGCAGGTTCTGCGCCGCGATCCGCCCGACTGCAAGCAACAGGCGCGGCCGCACCAGCTCGATCTGCCGGTGCAGGTACGGCAGGCACGCGGCAACCTCCTCAGGTCGCGGGTCGCGGTTGCCCGGCGGGCGGCTCTTCAGAATGTTGGCGATGTAGACCGTGGTGGCGCGGCTGAGGTCGATTGCCCGCAGCATCGCATCGAGCAGCTGGCCGGCCCGGCCGACGAACGGCTCACCGCGCCGGTCCTCCTCCGCACCCGGCGCCTCACCGATCACCATCCACTCGGCATGCGGATTGCCCACCCCGAACACGGTCTGGGTGCGTGACTGGTGCAGCGCGCAGCGCGTGCAGGCGCTCACTTCGGCCCGCAGTGCTTCCCAAGCGTCGGGGGCCGCCTCGCGGCACCGGTCCGCAGTGGGCGACGCATCCGGCGCCGGGCCGATCACCGCCGCACGATCCGGTGGGTCCTGCGCCGCCGCCGGCGCGGCCACCGCCACCCGCGCAACCCAGCGATCGATACCGATCGCCTCGAGGTACTGGGCGCGCCGAGTCCCCGGCATCATTCGCCGTGCTGCTCCCGCCGCGCCGGACGCCGGCGGCGGCGCAAGCGGCGCCACAGCCACAGCAGCGGGGCCGACACCGCGTAGCCACCAAAGATCAGCAGCAGGATCAGCGGCGGATCGCTCGCGATCAGGACAAAGGCGAGCGGCACGAACAGCAGGTAAATGAACCGGATCGGCCCGTCGAAGTCGATTTTCTTGAAGCTGAAGAAACTGAAGCGACTGACCATCAGGGCCCCGGCGAGCGCGGTCACGGTAAAGGCCACGATCAAGCCGGTCAAACCGGGCTCGCGCCACTGGCTGGAGACCCACACGAAGCCCGCCACGGTGGCGGCCGCCGACGGGCTGGGTAGGCCTTCGAAATAACGCTTGTCGACCGTGGCGGTACGCACGTTGAAGCGCGCGAGACGCAGTGCAGCGGCCACCGCGTAGAAGAAGCACGCCAGCCAGCCGAACCGGCCCCAGGCCCGACCATACTCGGCGATGCGCACCACGCCCCACTGATACGCGACGATGGCGGGCGCCAGGCCGAAGGAAACCATGTCCGAGAGACTGTCGTACTCCTTGCCGAAGGCGCTCTCGGTCCGCGTCAGGCGCGCAATGCGCCCATCGAGCGAATCGAACAACATGGCGATGAACACCGCCATGCCCGCCGGCGCGAAGTGCTTGTCGATGGCGGCGACGATGGCGTAGAAGCCCGAGAACAGGCTCGCCGTGGTGAGCAGATTCGGCAGCAGGTAAAAACCCCGGCGCGGGCGGCGCAGCGCGTGCGCCTCGGCGGCGGACGGCTCGCTCTCGGTGCTCGGACTGTCATTCATGGCAGGGGCGCTTCTGGGCGATCCAATCGGGCATTTCAGGGCGACATCTTATCAGCTCGCGCGCAGCTGTTATGATGGACGCTTCCCTTTGGCCAAGATGCGCGTCATGAGGCTCTCGCAGTATCCGATCCAGACCACCAAGGAAACCCCCGCCGAGGCGGAGATCGTCAGCCACCAGCTGATGCTGCGCGCCGGCCTCATCCGCCGCCTCGCCTCGGGGCTGTACAGCTGGCTGCCGATGGGGCTGCGCACGCTGCGCAAGGCCGAGGCTATCATCCGCGAAGAGATGAACCGCTCCGGGGCGCTCGAGCTGCTGATGCCGGTGGTGCAGCCGGCGGAGCTGTGGCAGGAGTCCGGTCGCTGGGGCGAGTACGGCCCGGAGCTGCTGCGCCTGAAGGACCGTCACGAGCGCGATTTCGTCACCGGCCCGACGCACGAGGAGGTGATCACCGACATCGCGCGGCGCGAGCTGCAGAGCTACCGCCAGCTGCCGGTGAACTTCTACCAGATCCAGACGAAATTCCGCGATGAGATCCGGCCGCGCTTCGGCGTGATGCGCGCGCGCGAGTTCATCATGAAGGATGCCTATTCCTTCCATGCCGATGAGGCCTCGCTTGCCGCCGGCTACCGGCTGATGCACGAAACCTATACGCGCATCTTCACCCGCATGGGGCTCGATTTCCGCGCCGTGCGCGCCGACTCCGGTCCGATCGGCGGGGACGTGTCGCAGGAATTTCATGTCCTGGCGAGTTCGGGCGAGGACGCCATCGTGTTCTCCGATGCCGATGAGTACGCCGCCAACATTGAAGCGGCCGAGGCGCTGGCGCCGACGCTTGCCCGCCCGGCGCCGGCCGAACCGCTCAGACGCGTGTCGACCCCAGGGGCCAAAACGATCGAGGCGCTTGCGCGCATGCTGGCCGTCGAGCCGGCGCGCTGCCTAAAAACGCTGCTCGTCGAGGGCGATGGGCAAGGCGAGGCGTCGGTGGTGGCGCTGGTGCTGCGCGGCGACCATGAGTTGAATGCCACCAAGGCGCAGCGCCTGGCGGGGGTGGCAAGTCCGCTGCGCCTCGCCAGCGCCGAGCGCATAGAGCGCGCCACCGGCAGCGAGATCGGCTACATCGGCCCGATGGGACTGAAATGCCGCCTGTATGTCGATCACAGCGCGCTCGCGGTCGCTGATTTCGTCTGCGGCGCGAATGAGAAAGACATGCACTTGAGCGGCGTGAACTGGGACCGCGACGTGCAGGGGTATGTGCCGGCCGACCTGCGCAACGTCCTCGAGGGGGATCCGAGCCCGAGCGGCCGGGGTCGGCTGAAGCTCGCCCGCGGCATCGAGGTCGGACATATTTTCCAGCTCGGCCGCAAGTACAGCGAGGCCATGCACGCGGTGGTGCTCGATGAGTCGGGCCAGGAAATCACCGTCCTGATGGGCTGTTACGGCATTGGCGTGACGCGCGTCGTGGCAGCGGCCATCGAACAGAATCACGATGCGCGCGGCATCATCTGGCCGGAGCCCCTGGCACCGTTTCAGGTGGTGCTGGTGAGCCTCGCGGCGCAGAAGGCGCCGCACGTGCGCGCGGCGGCCGATCGGCTCTATACCGAGCTCACGGCCGCGGGCATAGAGGTTCTCTACGACGACCGGGATGCACGCCCGGGGGTGAAGTTCGCCGACGCGGAGCTGCTCGGCATCCCGCACCGGGTGGTGATCGCCGAGCGGGGGCTCGCAGCCGGCCGCCTGGAATACCGGCATCGACGCGACAGTGAGAGCAGCGAATTCCCAGCCGATGAGGCGCTTGCGTTCATCCGCCAGCGACTGGGCCGCTAAGGCGGTCCCGGCGCTGCTCGCCCTGCTCGCCCTGACGGTCGGGGCGCGTGCGCACGCGGCCGGCCAGCGCGATCCGGCGCTGCGGCCGATCGTGCAGCACGCCATCGCGCAGGCCCAGTGCTTCCTCGATCGATACGACGCGGCGGTCTGGTACACGCTGATGGAGCCGCGCCTCTCCCGCTACGTGCACGACCCGGCCGAGCGGCTGAATATCCTGCGGCAGGTGTACTGCGTGACGCATCAGCCGGGCGTGGCGAAAGTGCCCCCGGGCCTGGTGCTCGCCGTGATGCAGGTGGAAAGTGACTTCAACCGCTGGGCGGTCTCGGCGAGCGGCGCCGTCGGGCTGATGCAGGTGATGCCCTACTGGCCCGAGCGGCTCGGCATGCAGCGCTACGAACTGGTGCACGTATCGGCCAACATCCGCATGGGCTGCGCGATCCTGCGCTATTACCTGCAGAGCACGCACGATGACGTGCGCCTGGCGCTCGAGGAGTACAACGGCAGCGTCGGGCGGCACTTCTACCCCGACCGGGTGCTCACGGCCTGGGAGAACTGGAGCGGCGCGGATGATCTGGGCTTCCCGGTGCGCGCCCGCCAGCCCGATCCGGCCTCCCGCTAGTCAGGCAGTCGCAAAGCCCTGCGGGGGCCGCTCGGCATGCTGCGGCGCATCGCTCACCTGCACCGCCTCGACCCGGCTTGCCGCCGAGCCTTCCCACAGCCAGTCGATGAACTCGCGCACCGCGGAACTCTCGCCACAGGCGAGCACCTCCACCCGGCCATCGGGCAGGTTGCGCGCATAGCCGCTCACCCCGAGCTCGCGCGCCTGCCGCTGGCAGGTGGCCCGATAGAACACCGCCTGCACGCGGCCGGAGACCAGACACTTCTTGCACACCATGGATTCAATATACGCTAACGGCACATTCCGACGAGTCCCATCCCTATGACCGAAATCCTCGTGCTGTACTACTCGCGCGGCGGTGCCACCGCCGAGCTCGCCCGCCAGGCGTGCCGCGGCATAGAAAGCGTGTCCGGCGCCTGCGCCAAGCTGCGCACCGTGCCGCCGGTGAGCGCCGAGAGTGAGGGGCCGGCGCGCCCCGTGCCGGCCAGCGGCGCCCCGTACGCCACGCTCGAGGATCTGCGCAGTGCGCACGGTCTGCTGCTCGGCAGCCCCACCCGCTTCGGCAACATGGCCGCACCGCTGAAATACTTCCTCGACGGCACCGGGAGTCTGTGGCTGTCCGGGGCGCTCGCCGGCAAACCCGCCGGCGTGTTCACCTCCACGCAGACTCAGCACGGTGGACAGGAATCGACGCTGCTGTCGATGATGCTGCCACTGCTGCACCACGGCATGTACCTGGTCGGACTGCCGTACACCGAGCCGGCGCTGCACCACACCGCCGCCGGAGGCAGTCCGTACGGCGCCTCGCACGTCGCCGGCAGCCAGAACGCTCCGCAACTGCTCGCCGAGGAGCGCGATCTGGCCCAGGCACTCGGCCGGCGCGTCGCGGCGCTCGCGGTGCGCCTCGCCGGGCCATCCGGCGCCTGAGCCCCCAGCGTCGCTCAAGCGCGGCCGCTGCGCGCGAGCACTTCGCGGATGAACGGCACGGTCAGGCGGCGCTGTGCGGCGAGCGCCGCCTCATCGAGCTCATCGAGCAGGGCGTACAACCGGCGCATGTCGCGAGGGTAGCGTCGCTGCAACCAGCGGGAGGTCTCCTCAGGCAACTCGAGCCCGCGCAGCCGGGCGCGCAACCGCAGCGCTTCTTGCTGCTCCGCCTCATCGAGCGCCCGCAGTTGGAACACCGCGGCGGCGGCGCAGCGCGAACCGAGATCGGCAAGCGCCCAGCGGATGAGCGCCGGCGGCGTACGCGCACCGAGCAGCAACGCGCCGCCCCGCTCGGCCGCTTCGCGCACCAGCGTAAAGAGGGCACGCTCCCACTCGATCTGCCCGAGCACGGCATCGAGCTCATCGAGCCCGAGGCAGTCGAGTTCGGGCAGTCCGCCGAGCACCTCGGTGCCGAGGTGCGCCAGTTCCCCGAGCGGCAGGTATCCGGCGCGCCGCACGCGGCCCGCGGCCGCACAGGTGGCCTGCAGCAGGTGGGTCTTGCCCGCACCCGCAGGACCGCAGAACCAACTCAAGCCCGGCTCCCCGGCGGCGGCTCGCCGGGCCTGTGCGAGTGCCTCGCCGTTGCGCGCCGGCAGGAAACTCTCGAACACCGCCCGATCCGCGAGGCGCACCCCCAGCGGCAGCTGTTGCATCGTCATCGCTCAGACCGCCTGGCGCGGTGCCGTCCAGGCGCGCCGCGTGAAGGTCACGAGGTAATCGAGGCCCGAGAGCGCAGTCGTCGCCACCACGATGTAGGCGAACGCGCGCAGCTCCCCGGTCAGCGGCAGACGCGAGGCGGCCACGAACATCACCCCGGCCAGGTACAACAGCTGGGCTGCGGTGTTGACCTTGCTGATCACTGTCGGCCGGCCACGCAAGGGTCCGAACCACAGCCGGAAGATGAGCGCCCCAAGCGCGATCATGACATCCCGAGCCACTGCCGCAGCCGTAACCCACCAGGGCACCAGACCGAGCCATGCGGACTCGACGAACACCACCACGAGCAGCAGTTTGTCGGCCGCCGGATCCAACACCTTGCCGAGCTCGGAGATCCAGTTGTAGCGCTTGGCGAGAAAGCCATCGAGTCCGTCGGATACCGCCGCCACCACAAACAGCGCGAGCGCGACCTCATAGCGCCCCGCGTGCAGCGCGTTCGCCACCGGCCAGATCAACGCCAGCCGGATCAGACAGATCAGGTTGGGGATGTGGCGCACGGCTCAGGGCGGTGGTGCCGCCGCAGCAGGGTTCGAGGAAGTCTCGGCGCTGCCGGCGGCTGCCGTTGCAGCAGGGCTCTCTGGCGCCGCCGGCGGGGGGATGTACCGATAGGTCAGCATCCCGGCCGCCGTCTGCGGCTTGAAGCGCGGCGAGCTCGCCAGCATGCGGCTGACGGTGCCCGCACCGCCCCTGGCCCATAGGTCGAAAATCACCGCTGTACCGCTGACGCTCGCAACCGTGCTGTGATGCACGCCCGGCACAGCGGCAAGCATGGTTTCGACCCGGGCGTAATCATCGAGTGTCGCGAGGCCCTCGATGCGCACCGGTGTCTCGACGACGCCCTCGCCTGGCGCGGCCTGCAGCGCAGGCGCCAACAGGCGCACGGTCGCGTCGATGCCCGTCGTAATCGAGCCGGTGAACTGCCGGGTCATGAACGGCGTGATCAGCGTCCAGCGCCAAGTGTCCGGCTGCACCGGGGCGGCGGCCGCGGCGAGCGGCGCCGGTGTGCTCGAGGCGCCGGCTGGCGCCGGTGGCGGGCTCGCCGCCGTCAGATCTTCGCCGATCAGCAGTTGCTCGGCGCCGAGGTTGTGCACCATGGTGAGCAGCGTCGTCGCCGGCAGCAGCTGCCCGTTGGCCGCGCGCACTGCGAGCGGCACGATGCTGATCGGCAATCCGCGCGCCTGGGCGGACTGCTGCACAGTGGCAAAATCGGCGGACTGCTGAGCGAGCGGCGGCGCCGGATTGAGCGCGATGAGGGTAAAGGGGCGATCGGCGCTCCACAGACTGCGCCCGGCGGCGCGGATCGCCTGCTCGAGCGCGGTCGCCTTGAAGGTCACCTGCAGCTCGCCCGACGGACCCTGCTGGTAGCCCTGCACATACTCGGAGGCCTGGCTCACCAGCGCGGCGAGCTGCGGATCGCTGGCTGCACGGGCATGTCCCGTCGCCCGCACGAGCACCGCCTGCATCGCCTGTGCGAGTGCAGCGGGGGTCTGGGCGGCTACATCCACCGTGAACACCGGCACCTCGCGGCTCGCCCGACACACCGCCGGCACGAGTGCCAGACACGCCAGCAGCGTCAACACGCGCCCTACGCGGCGCATAGCCGTGCTCATGAGGACAAGCATTCGATCCTGGTGTTTGTACCGCGCCACAGCGCCGGACGGAATGTACAATACCATACGCGCACCGGCCGCACGGCGGCAGATCCATCCTGGAAAAGCGACTCCATGACTGAATTGAAAGCCCCTCGCGGCATGACGTATCGCGACGCGGGCGTCGACATCGACGCCGGCGATGAACTTGTCGAGCGCATCAAACCCCATGTTGCGCGCACGCACCGCAGCGAAGTGCTGGCGGGCGTGGGCGGCTTCGGCGCACTGGTCGAACTGCCCGCCGGCTACCGCCGCCCGGTGCTGGTTTCCGGTACCGATGGGGTCGGCACGAAGCTGCGCCTCGCCATCGATACCGGCCGGCACGACACCATCGGCATCGATCTGGTGGCAATGTGTGTCAATGACGTCCTCGTCCAGGGCGCCGAGCCGCTGTTCTTCCTCGACTACTATGCGAGCGGCAAATTGCAGGTACCGGTGGCCGAGGCGGTGGTGCGCGGCATCGCGGCGGGGTGCACCGAGGCCGGCTGCGCACTGGTCGGAGGGGAGACCGCCGAAATGCCAGGCCTGTATCACGGCGAGGATTACGATCTGGCCGGCTTCTGCGTCGGGGTGGTGGAGAAGGATGCGATCATCGATGGGCGTGCCACGCGTGCCGGCGATGCGATCATCGGCCTGCCCTCCTCGGGTGCGCATTCGAACGGCTACTCGCTGATCCGCAAGCTGATCGCCGCCAGCGGCGCCGACCGCTACACCACGCTCGAGGGCCGCACGCTCTTCGATCGGCTGCTCGCACCGACCCGCATTTATGTCAAACCGCTGCTCGCACTCACCCGCACCCTGCCGGTGCGGGCGCTCGCGCACATCACCGGCGGCGGTCTCACCGACAACATTCCGCGCGTGCTGCCGGACGGGCTCGAGGCGGTGCTGAAGCGGCGCAACTGGCCCGAGGATCCGCTGTTCGACTGGCTGCAGCGCACCGGCAACATTGATCCGGCCGAGATGTACCGCACGTTCAATTGCGGTATCGGCATGGTGGTGATCGTGCCGGCCGGCCAGGAGAACGCGGCGCTCGAGCTCCTCGCCACACACGGCGAAGCGGCGCATCTGATCGGCGAGATTCGCGCCGGTACGCGCGGGGTCGTCATCGAGTGAGCCCGCCGCGCGCACTGCGGCTGGGAATTCTCATCTCCGGCCGCGGCTCGAACATGGCGGCGATCGCGCGACAGTGCCTCGAGGGACGCATCGGCGCGGAGGTGGCCATCGTGCTGTCCGAGCGGCCCGAGGCGGCCGGACTCGCCACCGCGCGCGAGTACGGCATCGAGACCCGGGCGATCCCGTGGCCGGGCGCCGCGCAACGGGCGCAGTTCGAGCAGACGGCCGCCGCTGCGCTCGAGGCGGCTGGGGTCGAGCTGCTCGTGCTGGCCGGCTTCATGCGCATCCTCTCGCCCGCCTTCGTCGCCGCCCGCGCGGGCGCCATCCTCAACATCCACCCCTCGCTGCTGCCGAAGTATCCGGGACTGCACACGCACCAGCGGGTGCTCGCCGCCGGCGATGCGGAGCACGGGGCGACGGTTCACTTCGTAACTTCCGAACTCGACGGCGGCCCCCGGATTCTGCAGTCTAGGATCCGCGTGCACCCCGGGGAGAGCGAGGCAACGCTCTCAGCACGCGTTCAGGCGACCGAGCACATCATCTTCCCGAGAGTGATCGGCTGGCGGGCCGAGGGGCGCCTGGTGTGGCGCACGCCGGATCCCTGGCTCGACGGCCGCCCCCTCACGCAACCGCTGATCGAGGATTTCAATGCTTAAGCCCGCCCGCCCGCTCGCTCGCACCGCCGCGGTCCTGGTGGCGTTACTGGCCGGCGTTGCGCTGGCTCGGGCCGGCACCGAGCCGCCCACCGCGCCCCTGAAGCCGCCGACCTTCGTCGCCACCTACTCGGTCGCCTGGCACGGCATCACGGCGGGTCGATCGACGCTCACGCTCACCGAGACCGCCCCCGGCGAGTACCGCTACCGATCGGTGGATCAGGCTCACGGACTGTTCCGGCTGTTCATCCCGCATGCGATCAGCCAGGAAAGCCTCTTCCGCCTCGTCGACGGACAAATTCAGCCGCTGCACTTTCGCTCCGAGGGGGGTGGCCCGCCGGAGGACGTACGCTTCGATTGGCACAGCGGACGGGTCAGCGGCACGGCCAAGCACAAGCAGATCGACCTGAAGCTTGAGCCCGGCACCCAAGATCCCGGCTCGGTACAAATCGCGCTGATGATGGCGTTTCTCGCCGGTCGCCCGCCGGCGAGTTTCTGGATGCTCAACACCGACGTGATCAACCGGTTCGAGTTCGTGCGCCGCGGTGAGGCCACCCTCGACACCCCGCTCGGCGCCCTGCCGACGCTGCTGTACACCAGCCACCACGACAAGGCCCGCCGCACGACCTACATGTGGCTCGCCCCGAAGCTCGATTATCTGCCGGTGCGCCTCGAGCAGCACAGCGGCGACAGCGTGCTGTTCGCGCTCAACCTGCTCAGCTTCAAGCGCACCTAGCGCTGCGCGCGCCTCAGGTTTTCGGCAGCGTGACCCCGCGCTGCCCCTGATATTTGCCACCCCGATCGCGATAGGAGGTCGAGCAGACTTCGTCGGACTCGAAGAACAACATCTGCGCCACACCCTCGTTGGCATAGATCTTCGCCGGCAGCGGGGTGGTATTGGAGAACTCGAGCGTGACGTGCCCTTCCCACTCCGGCTCCAACGGCGTCACGTTCACGATGATGCCGCAGTTGTGTACGAACACGCCCGCCTGCAGCGCAAAGTTGCCGGTTCCGGGTACGCTCAGGCAATAGACATCCTGCTCGCCCGGCAGGGTCCGGATGGCGGTGATCTTGTGGTTGCGATAGGTCCCGGCGGCGGTGGCGTACCGGGGCACGGCGGCGAGCCCAGCCCGGCGGGTGCGCCGCGGGCGCGCCGCAGCGCCGCGCAACCCCGTGAGCGGCTGATACACCTGCTCGACCCCTTGCACCCGCTCGCGGTACAGCGGCATCAGCGCATCCCCGGGTCGCAGCGTGTGCGCCTCGGCCATGCGTCCGTCGCGGCGCATGAACTGATGATCCGCAGTCGCACAGATGTGCTCGCCGTTATCCAATTCGACCTGCAGCAGCGCATCCCGCCCGATGTAGCGCGGCCGCTCGAGCCGCGCGGCGATGATGCGCCCGTGCGCATCGATGCTGTATCCCCAGAAGCGCTCCCCGCCATCGTGCCGGCGGGCCATCTCCTCCAGAGTAGGCGCCTGCCCGTCCAACAGCGCAACGCGCGTATCGCCACGGAAGCATCGCGCATACGTGCTCTTGCCGAGACAGGCCACCAGCACATTGCGCGGGATACGGAAGTACTCCACAGTGCGCGCCAGCGCAAACGAGTTGGGCGGTATGACGCACACGTCCGCCGCGATGTCGACAAAACTCTTCTCGTCGAAGTGCTTCGGGTCGACGATGGTGGAGTTGATGTTGGTAAAGACCTTGAATTCCGTGGCACAGCGTGCATCGTAGCCGTAGCTCGAGGTGCCGTACGAGACGATCTTCTGGCCGTCCACGTAGCGTACCTGCTCGGGCGCGAACGGCTCGATCATGCCGTGCTCGCGCGCCATGCGCCGGATCCAGTTGTCTGACTTGATGCTCATGATTCACTACCACTCTCGATCAGAACTCACCCGCTGCGCGGCGGCCTGAGCCGCCCGGGCACCGATCTGCACACACCGGGTCAGCGGGGGCGCGCGCCGCCGGTGGCGCGGCTCACCAGCGCGCAGGCCGCGCCGGGCCGCTCAACTCTTCTCGACGACGATCTTCGGAAACACGCCGCTGCGATCGAGCGGACGGGTCGCGAGCGCACCGGCGGTGCGCCGGGCCATCTGCAGGTAGGCCTCGGCACGCGCCGAGCCGGGCTCCGCCACCACGGTCGGCCGGCCGCTGTCGGCCTCTTCGCGGATGCGCGCATCGAGGGGCAGTTCCCCGAGCAGCCGCACCCCGTACTGCTCGGCCATGCGCGCCCCACCGCCAGCACCGAAGATGTGATCCACGTGACCGCAGTTCGAGCACACGTGCACGCTCATGTTCTCGACGATGCCCAGCACCGGCACCGCGACCTTCTCGAACATCTTAAGGCCCTTGCGCGCATCGGCCAGCGCAATGTCCTGCGGGGTCGTGACGATCAACGCGCCGGCCACCGGCACTTTCTGGGCGAGCGTCAGCTGGATGTCGCCGGTCCCGGGCGGCAGGTCGACCACCAGGTAATCGAGCTCGCCCCACTGCGTCTGGGAGAGCAGTTGCTGCAGCGCCTGGGTCACCATCGGACCGCGCCAGACCATCGGCTGTTCGGCATCGACCATGAACCCGATCGACATGGTCACCACGCCATGATTTTGCAGCGGGATGATGTGCTGGCCGTCCGGCGAGCTCGGCCGCTCCCCGGCCAGCCCGAGCATCAGCGGCTGGCTGGGTCCGTAGATATCCGCATCGAGTACCCCGACCCGGGCACCCTGGGCGGCCCAGGCCAGCGCCAGATTGGCCGCCACGGTCGATTTGCCGACCCCGCCCTTACCGGAGGCCACCGCCACCACGTTCTTGATGCCCGCCAGCGGCTGCAGCGGCCGCTGCACGGTATGCGCCACGATCCGTGCCTCAACGGTGATGCGCACCGGCGCGCTCACGCCAGCCGCGGCGAGGTGCGCCCGCAATGCCGCCGCGAGGGACTCCTCGTACCCTCCGACGGGAAAGCCGAGCACGATGTGCGCGGCGTACCCGTCCGGGGCCGCGGAGAGCGTCCGCAGCGCACCGGCTTCGCGAAGACTCTGGTGCAGATGCGGCTCGACATAGCTCTCGAGCGCCGCACGCAGGGCGTCGAGGGTAGGATCATCGGACATGGGAGTTGTGCAAGGCAGGCCGGTGAAGGGCCCGTATTGTAGAGGCAAGCGGTGCGCCGTGCATCGGCCCGGACCGACCACGAGCGTGTGGCATACTTCGCGCACTTTTTGGGCTCCTGCCCGTAAAATGCCGCTTCCGGTACGGCGGACGGCGACGGAGAACCCGCACGACGGCACCGGGACGCGAGAAAGCTAAGGCATGCAAGCGGGCCCGCCCCGAGGCCCAGCGGATCGGCTGAATGACCTTTTTGACCAATATACGAGCCGACCGGTTGATCACCGGTATACGGTCCACGGTGGACCCGGCCAGCCCGGAGACTCAGAAGGCGGTCGCGCGCCTGAAAGATCTGGGTCCGGGCGCCATTGGTCCGGTGCTCGCCGCTCTGCCCGAGGCGGACAAGAACGCCACGGTCGCCTTCGTCGAGGTGCTCTCGGGACTGGTGAGCGCCAAGACCTTCCCGCAGTTCGTGCAGGGGCTCGTACAGGGCAGCCCGCGGGTGATCGCCGGCATCGCCTGGGCGCTCACCAGCAGCCATACTTACCCCGCGCACTTGCTGCTCGAAGCGCTCGCGACGCCGGGGATCGCCAAGGCGGCGCTGCTCGAGGTCATCGCGGCCCACAAGGCGCGCTTCACGCTGCGCGAGCTGCTCACCGCGGCGTACAACCAGGATCCGAACGAGAAGGCCGCCCTGTTTCGCATCGTGGCGGAGCTCGCCACCCCGGCGACGCTGCCGGAGCTGCTGCAGCGGCTCGAGGGCAAGGATCCGATTGCCCGCGTGCACATCATCAATATTCTCTCGCGTTTCAACACACCGGAGGTGCACACGGCGTTGCAGCGGCTGTTGAACGACCCGAACAAATTGATACGCGGCGCAGTGCTTTCGGCACTGCAGCGCATGGACGGGCAGATCGATGTCGAGCGGGTCTGCGAGCTGCTGCGCGACCCCGAGATCGACGTGCAGAACCGCGCCATCGATGTCGTCATCAAGGCGAACCATCCCGACACCATCCGCTATCTGATCCGGGTGCTGCAGGACGAGAATGAGAATGCCCGACGCGCCGCCGTCGAGGTGCTCAACGAGGTCGGCAACGCCAAGTCGGTCAAACATCTGCTCGAGGCGCTGAAGGACAGCGACTGGTGGGTACGCTCGCGCGCCGCCGATGCGCTCGGACGCATCGGCGGTCCGCGCGTGATCGATGCGGTGCTCGAGCTGGTCAAAGACAAGGACGAGGATATCCGCCGCGCGGCCATCGAGATCCTCAATCAGACCAAAGACCCGCGCGCGGTGGACTCGCTGGTGCACGCCACGCGCGATCCGGACTGGTGGGTGAGTGAGCGAGCGGTCGATGCGCTGGCGGAAATCGGCAGCAAGCGCGCCGTGCCGCGGCTGCTCGAGATGCTCCAGAGCAGCACTGAGAAAATGCTGCCCGTGGTGGTGCGCGCACTCGGCAAGCTCGGCGATGCGCAGGTGGTCGCCGCCCTCGGCGCGCTGCTCGATCGGCCCGAGCGCGAACTGCGCATCGAGGCGATGCACGCGCTCGCGGCCATCGCCGATCCGGCGAGCGCCGATACGCTGCGCGCGCAGCTGAAGACCCTCTCGAGCACACCGGATCAGACCATCGCGCGGGCCGCCGAAGCGGCGCTCGCCGACCTGGAGCGGCGCCTCGCCGGCGCGACGGCCGGAGCCACGCTGCGCGGGGCGACGCTGCCGCAGCCGCCGCACGAGGCGCTGCCGGAGCCCGCCGAGGTGCGTGCCGCGGCGCGCCCGAGTGCCGTGGAGCGCCTGGACATCCAGACGCTGCGACCCGGCGATGTCATCGAGGGCCGCTACAAGTACGTCGAGCGCATCGGCCGCGGCGCCTTCGGCACCGTGCTGCTGATGGAAGACACGGTGGTCGATGAGCGGCTGATCCTGAAGTTCCTGAACCCGAACGTGGCGACGGACGAAGAGGTGATGAAGCGCTTCGTTCACGAGCTGCGCTACTCGCGCAAAATCACGCACCGCAACGTGATCCGCATCTATGACTTCCTCTACATTCAGGGCAATTACGCCATTTCGATGGAGTACTTCCCCTCGCACACACTCTCGGGGGAGGTCGTCGGGGAAAAGCCGCTCGAACTGAAGCGCGCGCTGCAGTTCGGCATCGACATCTGCACCGGCATGGCGGTGGCCCACTTGGCCGGCATCGTGCACCGCGATCTGAAACCGGCCAACGTCCTGATCAACCACGAGGGGCTGCTGAAGATCGTCGATTTCGGCGTCGCCGCCGCGCAGCGCGAGAGCGAGACGCAGCTGACGCGCACCGGCTACGTGATCGGCTCGCCGAAATACATGGCGCCGGAGCAGATTCTCGGCAAGCGGGTCGATGAGCGCGCCGACATCTACGCCCTCGGAGTGATCCTCTACGAGATGCTCACCGGTACTCCGCCGTACTCGCGCGGGGACCACATGTCGGTGATGTACCAGCACGTGCAAGGCAAGGCCCGTCCGCCCCGGGAGCTGAACCCGGCCCTGCCAGCGGGGCTTTCGGAGCTGATCATGCGCGCCATGGCCGTCGATAAGACCAAGCGCTTCCAGACCATGGACGAGGTGCGCGCCGCGCTCGAGAAATTCCTCTAGCCGGGCGCCGATCGGGCCGCCGGTAACGTGCCGTAGCTCAAGGTTTGATGCGCATACGGTTGATTTTCTGGGAGAATCAGCGCGACAGTAGCGTTTCGGCCCTTGCTCCCGGGAGTGTCCGTTGGCCCGTATCGATGCCTTCTTGAAGCTCGGCGTGCAGCAAGGCTGCTCGGACGTACACCTGGCCGTCGGGGTACCGCCGATGCTGCGCATGCAGGGTGATCTGCTGCCGATCAAGTTCCGCGACCTGCGCGGGCAGGAGCTCGAAGGCTACCTGACGGAGATCCTCACGCCCTCGCAGGCGGAGCGTTTCCAGGCCGGGCATGATCTGGATTTCTCCTACGTATCGGGCGACGGCGGGCGCTTTCGCGTCAACGTCTTTCGCAAGGACACGGGCATCGGGGCAACCTTCCGGGCCATCCCCTCGACGGTGCCCTCGCTCTCGACCATGGGGCTGCCACCGGTGCTGGCCAAGCTGTGCGACTACCACCAGGGAATGATCCTGGTCACCGGCGCGACCGGCACCGGCAAGTCGACGACGCTCGCGGCGATGATCGATCACATCAACCAGTCGCGCAAACTCAACATCATCACCCTCGAGGATCCAATCGAGGTGGTGCACCGCAGCAAAATGAGCCAAGTGGTGCAGCGCGAGCTCGGCACGCACATTCCGAGCTTCGCCGAGGGCGTGCGCGCGGCGATGCGCGAGGACCCGGATGTCATCCTGGTCGGTGAGATGCGCGACGCCGAGACCATTTCCATGGCAATGACCGCCGCGGAGACCGGCCACCTGGTGCTCGGCACTTTGCACACTACGAGTGCGGTCAAGACCGTCGACCGTATCGTCGATGCTCTGCCGGTCGAGCAACGCGAGCAGACCAAGAGCTTCCTCTCCCAGAGCCTGCTGGCGGTGGTCACGCAAGTGCTGATAAAGACCCCGGACGGACGCGGCCGCAAGGCGGTCTGCGAGATCATGATGATGACCCGGGCGATTGCCAAGCTGATCCAGAACGAGCAGACCTTTCAGATCCCGAGCCTGGTGCAAACCGGCCGGGACCTCGGCATGCAGTTGCTCGACCAGGCGCTGCTGGCGGCGATCAACGCGCGCGAGATCGATCCTGACGAGGCGTACGTGTACGCCAGCGACAAGCGCCCGTTCCAGAAATTCGTCAGTGACAGCGATCTGCTGCCCAAGGGCGAACCAAGCGGCGCGTAAGGAGCAGCCAACCGTGGCGACCGTCGATTCTCTGTTGCTCGAAGTCGTGCAGAAGCGCGGCTCGGACCTGCATTTCATCGCCGGCGAGCCGGCGCGTATCCGTCTGTACGGGGAGCTGATGCCGCTCAACGGCGAGCCGCTCGGCCAGGAGTTCGTCAAGCAGGCCCTCTATGAGATCATGCCGAAGATCGCCGCGGAGCGCTTCGAGGCGCACGACGGGGCGGACTTTGCCCACACCATCCCGGAGCTCGGCCGTTTCCGAGTCAACGTACTGAGGCAGCTGAACGGCATGGGTGCGGTGTTTCGCGCGATTCCCTCGCGCGCCCTCACGCTCGAGCAGCTCGACATGCCGCAGGCGGTTGCCCAGCTGTGCCGCGCCAACAACGGCTTGGTGCTGGTCACCGGCAAGACCGGCTCGGGCAAGTCGACCACCCTCGCGGCGATGATCGATGACATCAACAGCCGTGAGAAGGGACACATCCTCACCATCGAGGATCCGATCGAATTCGTGCATCAGCGCAAGAACTGCCTGATCAGTCAGCGCGAAATCGGCGTGCACAGCTCGAGCTTTGCCGCGGCACTGCACTCGGCCCTGCGCGAGGATCCGGACGTCATTCTGGTTGGCGAATTGCGCGACTTGGAGACCATGAGCATCGCGGTCACCGCGGCCGAAACCGGCATTCTGGTCATGGGCACGCTGCACACCAATGGCGCGGCCCAGACGGTCGACCGCATGGTCAACGTGTTCCCGGCCGACAAGCAATCGCACGTGCGGGCCATGCTCTCGACCTCGCTGCGCGGGGTGATCTCGCAGCAGCTGCTGCAGCGCACGGACCGCCAGGGACGGGTCGCGGCGCTCGAGATCCTCATCAACACCCCGGCCGCCGCGAGCCTCATCCGCCAGGGCAAGCTCGATCAGCTCGAGAACACCATGCAGTCCGGCGCCCAATTCGGCATGCGCACCATGGATTCGGCGATTCAACAGCTGCTCGAACAGCGCCTGGTCAGCGCGCAGGAGGCCTATAACAAGGCCATCAACAAGTCGCGCTTCGAGGGGCTGAAGGAAGCCGGCTGAGCGCATCCGGCCGGACAACGCCCGCCTGGCCAGGGCCGGCCGGACCGGCCTCGCACGCGAGCCGCCCGTGACCCGCGCCGAACGGGCCGTGCCGCTGTCGTGCCCCGGCCGCTCCCGGTAGACTTGCCGCATGAGCGAGACATTCTTCGTCACCACGGCCCTGCCCTACGCCAACGGCCCGTTTCACATCGGGCACATCATGGAGTACATCCAGGCCGATATCTGGGTGCGCTTCGAGCGCATGCAGGGCCATCGCGTGCATTTCGTCGGCGCCGATGACGCGCACGGCGCGCCGATCATGCTCAAGGCCGAAGCGGAGCGGCAGAGCCCCGAGCAGCTGGTGGCGCGCATCGCCGCTGGGCGCGCGCGCTATCTCGAGGGCTTCCTCATTGGCTTCGATCACTGGCACTCGACCCATTCGCGCGAGAACACCGAGCTCTCCCAGGACATCTACCGGCGCCTGAAGGCCATCGGGCTGATCGATTCCCGGCCCATCGAGCAATTTTTCGATCCGGTCAAAGGCATGTTTCTCGCCGACCGCTACATCAAGGGCGAGTGTCCGAAGTGCCATGCCAAGGACCAGTACGGGGATGCCTGCGAGGTGTGCGGCAGCGTGTATGCGCCGACCGAGCTGATCGAGCCGTATTCGGCCCTCACCGGCGCACCGCCGGTGCTGAAGCGTTCGGAGCATTTTTTCTTCCGGCTCTCCGATCCGCGCTGCGTCGCCTTCCTCGAGCAGTGGCTCGGCGCCGCCGGCCACGTGCAGCCGCAGGTCGCCAACAAGGCCCGTGAGTGGCTCGCGGGCAAGGGCGAGCAGGCACTCGGGGACTGGGACATCTCGCGCGATGCGCCCTACTTCGGCATCCCGATCCCGGATGCGCCGGGGAAGTTCTTCTACGTCTGGCTCGATGCACCGATCGGCTACCTGGCGGCACTGAAGAGCTACTTCGAAAGCGGCAAAGCGCGCGCCAACGGCGAGACCCGTTCGTTCGAGAGCTTCCTCACCGCCCCCGACACGCGCCAAGTGCACTTCATCGGCAAGGACATCATTTACTTCCACACGCTGTTCTGGCCGGCGATGCTGCACTTCGCGGGCGCTCCGTACCGGGCGCCGGACAACGTGCACGTCCACGGCTTCATCACCGTCTCGGGCGAGAAAATGTCCAAGTCCCGCGGTACGGGCATCAGTCCGCTGCGCTATCTCGAACTTGGCATGAACCCCGAATGGTTGCGCTACTACATCGCCGCCAAGCTCAATGCCAATATCGAGGACCTCGACTTCAATCCGGCGGACTTCATCGCGCGCGTCAACAGTGACCTGATCGGCAAGTACGTCAACATCGCCAGTCGCGCCGCGAGCTTCATCAGCCATCACTTCGACGGGGCGCTCGAGTATCCGGGCGGGACGGAGACACTCACGCAGCGCGCGCGCGAGGCGCTTGAGCAGGTCCGCGCGAGCTATGCCGCCCGCGAGTTCAGCCGTGCCATGCGCGAGATCATGGCGTTCGCCGACCGGGTCAATCAGGAGTTCGATGCCCGTCAACCCTGGGTCCTCGCCAAGAACCCTGCCGAGCGTGGCGCGCTGCAGGACAGCTGCGCACAGGCGCTGTATGGCTTCAAGACCCTCACCTGCCTGCTCGCCCCGGTGCTGCCGGCGCTCGCCGAGCGGGTGGCCCGCGAGCTGTTTGGCCTCGAGCGTCCGCTGAGCTTCGCCGATGCACTCGAGCCGCCGCGGCGCATCAACCCGTATCAGCACCTGATGAAGCGTGTCGAGCCCAAACAGCTCGAGGCGCTGCTCGAGACGCCCGAGGAGCACAGCGTGACGACAACATCCCCGCCGAGCCGCGCACAGCCGTCCCCGGCGAGCGCCCCCGCTGCCGAGCAGAGCGCGCCGATCTCCATCGAGGAGTTCAAGAAGATCGAACTGCGCGTGGCGCGCATCGCCGCCGCCGAGTCCGTCGCCGGCGCCGACAAGCTGCTGCGCCTCACGCTCGAGCTCGGCACCGAGACCCGCACCGTGTTTGCGGGCATCAAATCCGCTTACGACCCGGCCACCCTGGTCGGACGGCTGACGGTGATGGTGGCGAACCTCGCCCCGCGCAAGATGAAATTCGGGCTCTCCGAGGGCATGGTGCTCGCCGCGAGCGGCCCGGCGGGTGGGCCGTTCCTGCTGGCGCCCGATGCGGGCGCCGAGCCGGGCATGCGCATCAGCTGAGCGGCGCCGCGAGACCCCGGTGAATCGCGTCGACGCCATCGAGGCACTGCTGCCGCAGACGCAATGCACCCGCTGCGGCTACGCCGGCTGCCGGCCGTATGCCGAAGCCATGGCGCGCGGCGAGGCCGAAATCAATCAATGCCCGCCGGGCGGCAGTGCGCTCATCGGCCGTCTCGCCGAGCTGCTCGCGCGCGCGCCACTGCCGCTGAATCCGGCCAACGGCACCGCGGGACCGGCACTGCTCGCACGCATCGATGAGCAAGCCTGCATCGGCTGCGCCAAGTGCCTGCCACCCTGTCCGGTCGACGCCATCATCGGCGCGCGCAAGCACGTACACACCGTGCTCGCGCAGTGGTGTACCGGTTGCGAGCTGTGCCTAGCACCCTGCCCGGTCGACTGTATCACCCTGGTGCCACGTCCGGCGCTGTCGGCTCAGCCCGAACCGGCCGCCAACCGCACGCGCTTCGCCGCGCACACGGCCCGGCTCGAGCGGCACGAGCGCGAGCGCGCGCAGCTGCTCGCGGCACGCAAGCGCCTCGCCGGCACCGATGCCACTGCCGGCGGCGAGGGCTGACCGCGATGCATCCGGCCACACGGGGAGCCCTGTACCGCAGGCTGCGCGCAGCGAACCCGCAGCCGCGCAGCGAGCTCGAGTACTCAAGCCCCTTCGAACTGCTGGTCGCCGTGATGCTCTCGGCCCACACCACGGACCGGAGCGTGAACTCCGCCACGCGCAAGCTGTTCCCCGTTGCCAACACGCCGCAGTCGCTGGTCGCGCTCGGCGTCGAGGGCGTCAAGCCGTACCTGCGGGCGGTCGGCCTGTACAACGCCAAGTCGCGCAATCTGATCGGGCTCAGCCAGCAGATTCTCGCGCTGCACGGTGGGCAGGTACCCGGCGAGCGCGCCGCGCTCGAGGCGCTGCCCGGCGTCGGTCGCAAGACCGCCAACATCATTCTCAACATCGTGTTCGGCGAGGCACAGATCGCCGTCGACACGCATATCTTCCGCGTGGCCAACCGGACCGGGCTCGCCCCAGGGCGCACGCCGCGGGCCGTTGAGGATGCGCTCGAGCGCAACACCCCGGCGCAGTTCAAGCGGGACGCACACCACTGGCTGTTGCTGCACGGCCGCTATGTGTGCACGGCGCGCTCGCCACACTGCGCCACATGCATCCTGGCGGACCTGTGCGAGTTTGCGCAGCGGAGCGCCCCCGCACCGCGCGCGCGCCGCGGCGCGGGGAGATAGGTCCGATGCCGATATTTGCTCAGCAAAATCGCGAACAACTGCGCCAGATGTACCTGCAGGCCTGGCGCAAATACAGCGAGCAGCAGCCGCTCGAGCCGCTCGAGGCACAGATCGCGGCGGTGATCGCCGAGCACCGTGAATATCTGCCGCTGCTGCAGTCTGCGGCAGCGCTCGAGGCAGACTTCTCGCCCGAGGGGGGACAGCAGAATCCCTTTCTGCACATGGGACTGCACCTGGCGATCCGTGAGCAGGTCGCCACTGACCGCCCGGCGGGGATCGCAGCGATCCACCGCGAGCTGAGCGGTCGTCTCGGCGATGCGCACGAGGCCGAGCATGCCATGCTCGAGCGGCTTGCCGAGGCACTGTGGGAAGCACAGCGGGCCGGACGGATGCCCGACGAGCAGCACTACCTAGAACGGCTACGATTACTGTAGCGGCGCGGCGCGGCGCTCCTCGATCAGCGCCCGATAGAGCAGCCCGCCAACGGCGCCCCCGATCAGGGGCACCACCCAGAAGAGCCACAGCTGATGCACGGCCCAGCCGCCCTGGAACAGCGCGACGCCGGTGCTGCGCGCCGGATTGACCGAAGTGTTGTCCACCGGAATGCTGATCAGATGGATCAGGGTCAGGGTCAGACCGATCGCCAGACCCGCAAAACCGGCTGGGGCCCGCCGGTCGGTCGCGCCCTGGATGACGAACACGAACATCGCGGTCAAGACGAATTCGCTCACCATCACCGCCGACATGGAGTAGCCGCCCGGGGAGTGCGCGCCGTAGCCATTCGAGGCAAAGCCGCTCGCCGAGGCGCTGAAGCCGGGTTTGCCGGTGGCGATGGCATAGAGCACGGCGGCCGCTGCAATCGAGCCGATCACCTGCGCGAGGATGTACGGGATCACCTCGCGGACGCCAAACCGCCCGCCGGCACACAGACCGACCGTCACCGCCGGATTGAAGTGCCCGCCCGACACGTGCCCGACGGCATACACCATGGTGAGCACCGTGAGGCCGAAGGCGAGCGCCACGCCGAGAAAGCCGATGCCAAGATGCGGATAAGCCGCATCGAGCACTGCGGCACCGCAACCGCCAAGCACCAGCCAGAACGTCCCGAAGAACTCAGCCGCCAGACGCTTGTGCATTGGTCTCCCCCATCAGCGGAACAGGTTGAGAATTCCTCTTGCGCGCCGGCCCTGGGCCGCCGGCGCCGCGGGTACCGCGCGGATGCTAGCACAGCACTGATGTGTCCCGGGCGTCGCCGCTACGATGCAAGCCGCCACCGGCCATTCGAGCACTCGCGCACACTCCGCGGCCCGCGCCCGCTCCCCGGCCGGCCGGCCTGATACACTCGAGCCGTACCTGTGCACCGAGGACCGCATATGGACTCGAGCGGGGCGGACACGGCGAGCGATGCACCGGACGAGCTCACCTCTGTCGAGCAGCTGCGGCACGTGCAGCTGCAGCGACTGCGCTGGTCGGTCCGTCATGCCTGGGAGAACGTCGCGCACTATCGGCGCAGCTTCGCCGCCCGCGGAGTCGAGCCCGGGGAGCTGCGCGCGCTCGAGGATCTGGCGCGATTTCCGTTCCTGACCAAACAGGACTTCCGCGCCAACTACCCATTCGGACTGTTCGCCGTAGCGCGCGAGAAGGTCGCCCGCATTCACACCTCGAGCGGCACGAGCGGCAAGCCGACAGTGGTCGGCTACACCGCGCGCGATCTGCAGACCTGGGCGATGTTGATGAGCCGCTGCATCCGCGCCGCCGGTGCCCGCACCGGCGACATCGTGCACATCGCGTATGACTACGGCCTGTTCACCGGTGGACTCGGTGCGCACTGGGGCGCCGAGCGGTTCGGCTGCACGGTGATTCCGGTCTCGAGCGGCCGCAGCGGCTGGCAGGTCGAACTGATCGAGGACTTCCGTCCGGACATCCTCATGGCCACGCCCTCCTACGCGCTGAACCTGGCCGATGCCTTCGAGCGGCGCGGTCTCGATGCCCGCGGCAGCTCCCTGCGCATCGGTCTGTTCGGCGCCGAGCCGTGGTCCGAGAACACCCGCGCGGCGCTCCAGGAGCGGCTCGGACTCGAGGCGTTCGACCTGTACGGACTGGCGGAAGTGCTGGGTCCCGGGGTCGCCTGTGAAGTCGGCGGGCAGCCGGGCCTGACGCTCTGGGAAGATCACATCTACCCGGAAGTGATCGATCCGCACACCGGTGAGGTACTGCCCGAGGGCGAGGAAGGCGAGCTGGTTCTCACCACCCTCACCAAGGAGGCACTGCCGGTGATCCGCTACCGCACCCGAGACATTACGCGCCTGCTGCCGGCGCACTCAGGCCCGCTGCGGCGCATCGACCGAGTGTTTCGCCGCACGGATGACATGCTGATCATCCACGGTGTCAACGTCTACCCCGCACAGCTCGAGGCTCTGATCGCGCACACCGGGGGACTCTCGGCTCGCTACAAGCTCGAACTCAACCGCCAGGGTCCGCTCGATGATCTGACCTTGCATGTCGAGACGCTCGAGCACCGGGACAGCAGCGGCGCAACGTATCGCACGCTCGCTGGGGAGCTGACCCGTCGAATCAAAACCTACGTCGGTGTGACCGTCTCGGTCGTCGTACACCCGCCCGGCACGATCGAGCGGGCCCCGGGCAAGATGACCCGGCTCAACGAGCGCGCCGCCGTGGCGCACTGAGTGCCGTCGGCGGGCTCAGCGCTTCTTCGGAAGGTACAGATCGGTCAGCGTGCCTTCGTAGGCCTCAGCCGCCGCAGCCACCGTCTCCGAAAGCGTCGGGTGCGGGTGGATCGTCAGACCGATGTCCGCCGCGTCACAGCCCATCTCGATCGCGAGCGCCACCTCGCCGATCAGCTCACCGGCGTTCGGACCGACGATACCCCCGCCGAGCACCCGGTGCGTCTCGGGATCGAACAACAACTTCGTTATGCCCTCATCGCGCCCGAGCGACAGCGACCGCCCGCTTGCGGCCCAGGGGAAGAGCGACTTTTCGAAGGCAATGCCCTTAGTCTTTGCTTCCGTCTCACTGAGTCCGACCCAGGCAATCTCCGGATCGGTATAGGCCACCGAGGGGATGACCCGCGCATCGAAGGCGCGCTTGTGCCCGGCTGCGACTTCAGCGGCCACCTTGGCCTCGTGGACCGCCTTGTGCGCGAGCATCGGCGGCCCGACGATATCGCCGATCGCGAAGATGTGCGGCACGTTGGTGCGCATCTGCTTGTCGACCGAGATGAAGCCGCGTTCCGACACGCTTACACCGGCACGGTCGGCCCCGATCTGCTTGCCGTTGGGGGTTCGCCCGACCGCCACCAGGACCCGAGCGAAGGTCGCCGGGGACGGCGCCTGTTCGCCCTCGAAGCTCACTCGCAGCCCCGCGGCGAGCGCCTCGACGCGCGTCACCTTGGTGCCGAGCAGGATCTGCTCATAGCGCGGCCGGATGCGCTTCTCGAGCGGGCGCACCAGATCCGGATCACAGCCGGGAATCAGTTGCGATGTCAGCTCCACCACGCTCACGCGCGTCCCGAGCGCCGAGTACACGCAGGCCATCTCGAGTCCGATGATGCCACCGCCAATGACCAGCATCGGCCCCTCAAACGGCTCCAGTTCGAGCGCGCCGGTGGAGTCGATCACGCGAGGATCCTCGGGCAGCCCCGGCAAACGCACCGATTCGGAGCCCGCGGCGATAATGCACTTCTCGAAACGGATGCGCTGCGTGCCCTGCGCGCCGCGCACTTCGATGAGGTTCGGTCCGAGGAAGGTGCCGACACCCTGCACGATCTGCACCTTGCGCTGCTTCGCCAGCGAACTCAGGCCGCCGGTCAACTTGCCGACTACTGAGCGCTTCCACTCGCGCAACTTCACCCGATCGATCTGCGGGGCACCAAAACGGACTCCGTGTGCGCCCATCTCGGCCGCCTCGTCGATCACTTTGGCCGCATGCAGCAGCGCCTTGGAGGGAATGCACCCGACGTTCAGGCACACCCCGCCAAGCGTCGGCCAACGCTCGACCAGCGTCACCTGCAGACCCAGGTCCGCAGCACGGAATGCGGCCGAATACCCGCCCGGCCCGGCGCCCAGCACCAGCAACTGCGTGCTGCGGTCGAACCCCGAATC
>DAHVTM010000001.1:0-18668 GCA_027324195.1 Gammaproteobacteria bacterium
CCGCGAGAGGGGTGACGAGTCATGGTGCGCTTCCTCATGATGTTTTTGTCAGCGTGCGCGGCTCACGCTGCGCACCGAGGAGCGGCACACTAAAGCGTCACAATGACAGTCTCATTGCGGAATTGTTGCAGTATTGTTTCAGTCGCGCGTACGCCGCAGCGTGCCGAGGCGCCGAGCGGTATGCGCGGCTATCCGCCGATGAGGGTCGCGAACGGCTCAATTTGACGGCGGCAGCGGTGGGGGGGGGGACTCGGCGCAGCTCGCCTCCCAAGGTCGATTTGTTGCATTGGGGCAACATTTGCGGGTGCTGGGCAGGGCCAGCGCCCTGCCCAGCGGCCCGGTAGCACACGCACCGCGCTCCGGCGCGCGTACGGTCCGATTGCGATCGCGCAGGTCTGGGAGCGAAGCCGCTCAGCCGACCGCCTCGGGTGTACCGACGCGGATGCGATTGTCGATGTCCTCGACACCCAGGCAGGCTGCCGCGATGTCCTCGATCGCATGTTTCATGCGCCGATCGGGCACGGTGCCCTCGAGCAGGACCTTGCCGCCGGAGACCTCCACGGTCACCTCGCTGGAGTCGATGTGCCGGGCACGCATCAGCCGGTCGCAGAGGTCCTCGCGGATGCGCTCATCGGAGCGACGGTAGCCCTTCGGGCCGGGTGGGTAGCGGCGCGGTGGGGGGAAGTGCGGGGGCGAGGGGGCGGACGATTCGGTGGGACGCCCCCATTCCATGCCGTACACGTCGTGCAGGTACTCGCGCTCGAGCTCGGTGGGCACCGGGGGCGGCTCGTCGCCAAAGCCATAGTAGCCACCGGTGAAGCCCGGGCCGCTGGTATAGCCGGCGACTCCGGTCCCGAAATAACGCGGCGGTGGGGTGGGGCTGAACGGCACGCGGCCGAACAGCTCCTCGCTGGACGACCCGTATCGATGCGGCGCGGGGATGGGGGCGCCGTGCGGGGGCGCGCCGTGTAGCCGAGGGCCCGGTCCCCGGCCGAAGGGTTTGTTGCGACTCATGTGCTCCTCCCGGCGCGTGCTGCGCCTCGTGGTCATGTGGCTGACGGGAACTGTGGTGAGCGACGCGGCGGGCAGCAATCGTGGCGAGTGCAGAGCGCGCTGCGGTGAGTGCGCATTGTCGCGGTGAGGCATCACTTTCAGCATCGCAAGGCATGCCCTCACTCACAGCCCTGCGGCGCAGTCCGCTGTTCACCGGTGTTGATGAGCCGACGCTGAGGCGTCTGCTGGCCTCCCTCAGCGAGGAGGTCTGGGAGCCGCGCCGCCAGCTCATGGGGCCGGCCGGATCGCTCGAGCGATTTCGACTGATCGTCTCCGGACGGGTCAAGATCGTGCGCTCCAATTCCCTCGACGGACGCGAGCTCACCTTGTGGCTGCTCGGGCCGGGGGACGGATTCGACGTGGTGAGCCTGCTGGATGGGCGGGCGCACGAGGTCAGCGCCTGGTCGCTGACGCCGGTGCGCACGCTGGCGGCACCGCTGGCGGTCTGGAGCGGGTGGCTGCGCTGGCTGCGTCCGC
This sequence comes from Gammaproteobacteria bacterium, assembly GCA_027324195.1. Classification (GTDB taxonomy): domain Bacteria; phylum Pseudomonadota; class Gammaproteobacteria; order Steroidobacterales; family Steroidobacteraceae; genus 13-2-20CM-66-19. The sequence continues at coordinate 1,531 of DAHVTM010000001.1, forward strand.
TCGATCTTGCTGCACACCGCTACAGCGCCGCGAAGCTGCGCGAGGTCGAGCAACTCACCACCGACCTCGCGCTGCACGACACCTCGACCCGCCTCGCCAATCTGTTGCTGCGCCACTTCGATGGCAGTCAGCCGAATCTGCTGCACGATCTGCCGCAGCGCGAGCTCGCCGCCATGATCGGCTCGGTGCGCGGGGTGGTGAGCCGGGTGCTCGCCCGCATGCAGGCCGACGGCATGGTGCAGTTACATGGCGGAACGGTGCGGGGCATCGATCTGCAGCGCTTGCTGAGGCGGGCGGAGCAGGATCTGGCGCAGCGTAGCCCCCGAGCCGTACAGGCACGTGGGCAGCACCGCTGAGCGGACCGCAGGGCTGTCACCTGGGTGACACCCGTATCGGCGCTCGACCGATAGGATGTGGTGCAGGCCAGGAGCTATCCGTGCTTGCCCCCACCCTGCTCGAAAGTGCCCTCGAGTCCGCCCCCGACCCCATCGTGATCTGCGATGCGGCCGGTTGCATCGTGTTTGCCAACCGCGCCTGTGCGGCCTTGTTCGGCTATGGCGATGGCGAGCTGCTCGGCCAACCGCTCGAGCTGCTGCTGCCCGAGGCGCTGCGCGAGCGGCATCGCTCGCTGCGCAGCAGGTACTTCGAGACGCCACGCACGCGGCCGATGGGTGCCGGGCTCGAGTTGAGCGCCCGGGCCCGCAGTGGTCGTGAGTTCCCGGTCGAGATTGCCCTCAGTCCCGTGGCCAACGGTACGCACCGCTTGGTCATCGCTGCGATCCGCGACATCAGTGAGCGCAGAGGCATTGAAGCACAGCTGCGCGCGGCACGTGCGGCGGCGGAGCAGGCGCGCCAGAGCGCCTGTGCGGCGCGCGATCTCGCCGATCGAGCCAATCAGGCCAAGAGCCGCTTTCTTGCCACGGCCAGTCACGATCTGCGCCAACCGCTACAGTCCCTGGCGCTGCTGAACGGCATGCTGCGGCGCATGAGTCGCGAGCCGGCACTCGCCGAGGCGCTCGAGCAGCAGGAGCGCTCGATCGGGGCGATGTCGCGTCTGCTCAATGCTCTGCTTGACATCGGCCGCCTGGAGTCCGGTGCGGTGCGTCCGCAGATCAGCGAGTTCGAGATCCAGCCGTTGCTCGAGCAGCTGCGCCAGGAATTCGCGGCGCTGGCCGCGCAACAAGGCATTGCACTGCGCGTTGCGGCGATGGGCGGCACGCTGCGCACCGATGCGGCATTGTTCGAGCAGGTGTTGCGCAACCTGCTGTCGAATGCGCTGAAATACACTCGGCAGGGCGAAGTCGAGGTGCGCTGCACCATCGAGCCGCCGTTGGCGCGCATCGAGGTGCGCGACACCGGCGTTGGCATCGCGCCGGAGCAATTGCCGCTCATATTCAATGAGTTCTACCAGATCCACACCGCCGATGATGCACCGCGCCGCGGCTACGGACTCGGCCTGAGTATCGTCAACCGCATCGTGCAGTTGCTCGGCTTGAAGCTCGAGGTGCAATCGGCTCTCGGTGCCGGCTCGCGCTTTCGGCTGACGGTGCCCTGCGGTGCTGAGGTGAGCGCAACGCCGCTGGCGGCGGCCGCGCAGCTCACACCGGCCACGCTGCCCGAACGCGAGCGCGTGCCGAAGATCCTGCTCATCGAGGACGAAGCCGGCGTGCGGGTGGCCACCGCACTGTTGTTGCGTGCCGCGGGCTACGAGGTGCTGGCGTGCGCTTCCCCGAGCGATGCGTTCGCGCAGCTGCAGGCACACGGTGCGATCGACCTGCTGATCAGCGACTATCACCTCGGCGGCCAAGTGAGCGGCGCTGAGTTCATCCTCACCGCGCGCGAGCGTCTCGGGGCGCAGTTACCAGCCATTCTGCTCACTGGGGATACCTCGATGGGCGTGCAGGGGCTGAATCCCGATGCGCGTTGGCGTATCGCCCGCAAACCGCTGCATGCCGATGAGCTGCTGGCGTTGATTGGCGAGCTGCTCGAGCGCTGAACGAGCGGCCCTGGCGCGGGGGCGGATCGGCCTGCCGCCCATCTGGGCGGATCTGAGCATACAATCGCGAGTGGACGGCCGAGCGCAGGCGGTCGCCGTCCCCTGCAGTCATATGGAGCGATCCCCCGGGTGAACAGCGCAGCGGCGAGACTTCGCCAATTTTCCTCTGGGCTCAGGCGCCCGGGGCGGCGCCTGCGAACGGGGGCGCTCGGCACGCTCAGCACGCTCGTGCTGCTCGGCGCGTGTGCCAGCGCGCCGCCACATTATCCGTCCGCAATCGCTGAGAAGCGCATCGGCAAGCCGTTGTTCAATCTGGAGATGCGCTGGAGTACCCCGTCCGGTTTGCGCCAGGAGGGCGAGGGGCGCATCGCCACCTGGCGGTTCAACCAGTACAACTACGCCGGTTGCAACGTCGAGGTGCGCACCGATCGGCACGATATCATTCGACACGTGAGCTGGACGACGGGCTGCGGTCCGCCGCCCCCCAAGCGCAGCTCGGCGCCGCCTCACCCAGCGCCGCCGCCGGCAGGCAAGTGACTCAGCACGAACTGCACGGCACCCTCGAGACTGGCGAGCTGAGCGTAATCGCGTTCAGGAATGTCGAGGTGGAAGGCCTCGCTGAGCGCGGTGGCAAAGTGCAGCGCATCCATCGAATCGAAGTCGAACTGATCCCGCAACGGGCGTTTCGGGTCAACGCGCTCTGCATCCACATCGGGGGCGATGCGGCTCAGCAGTCCAAGCACTCCGGCGCGAATCTCGTTGATGTCCATGGGTCCTCCGCGGATCACAGTGCCGCGGGTTCGCCGAGCAGTGCGGCAATAGCGCGCAGGAAGCGCGCGCCGGCGCGTCCGTCGGTGACGCGGTGATCGGCCGCCAGCCCCAGGGTCAGGGTCGGGCGGATCAGCAGCTGTCCCTCGAGCGCCCAGGGCGAGGCGCGGATCGCCCCGACGCCGATGATCGCGACCTGCGGCGGATTGATGATCGGGTACAACACATCGACGCCATCGGCGCCGAGGTTGGTGACGGTGATGGTGGCGGCCGTGAACTCCCCGGAGCGCAGGTGACCGGCGCGCGCACGCATCACCAGCGCGCTGAATTCGCGCATCAGGGTCGGCAGGTCCTTCGCGTGCGCATCGGGCAGTGCCGGGGCGAGCAGCCCGCCGCCGCGCAGGGCGATCGCCGCGCCGACGTGCACGGCCGCAGACGGCTCGAACCGACCGTCACGAAAGTATCCGTTGAAGCCCTCACTGCGCGCCGCAGCGAGCGCCACGGCTTTGATAATGAGCAGCGAGTCGAGCAGCCGCTCGCCAACGGGCAGCGGCGCGTTGTGCGCGGCGAGCCACGCCTGGGCGGGACCGAAATCGAGCGTGTGTCCGAGGTAATAATGCGGGATCTCGCGTTTCGAGCGCGCCATCGCGGCGCCGATCGTCTGGCGCATGGCTGTGTGCTCCGCAGCACCGTGCGCCGGCTGCGCGCGGTCGAGTTGCTCGATGTCCGCCAGGCTCAGCACGCCACCTGGCGTAGCGGTTTGCCGGAGTGTTTCCGGGGCGAGCCCGAGCTGCTGCGCGCGCCGGCGCGCCGCCGGTGACAGACGCAGCCGCTGGGGCTGCGCCGCGACGACGGGCGCCGGAGCAGATCCAGGCGCTGGAGCACTCGCGGGAGGCGCACCGATGGGCGGCGCACCAGACTCTGCAGCGCCGGATGCGCTTGCCGAGTGAGCTGCGTCGACTTCCAAGTGAGCGAGCACCGCGCCGACCGGCACTTTCGCCCCGGGCAGGCTCACCAGCTCGGTGAGCACCCCGTCCTCGTAGGACTCGATGTCGATCAGTCCCTTGGTGGTCTCCACCGTGGCGATGGGCTCGCCGCGGCGGATGGACTCGCCGGGCTGCTTCAGCCATTGCGTCAGCGTCGCGCTCTCCATGTCGGCGCCGAGGGAGGGCAGGCGGAATGGCACTTGCATCAGCCGCCTCCGGCCGGCCGCAGCAGTGCGCGCGCCGCCGCCACAATGCCCGCCGCGCTCGGTAGGGCCGCCTCCTCGAGATGCCGGGCGTAGGGAATGGGAACCTCTGCCGTGCACAGCCTCGTCACCGGCGCGTCGAGCTCGTAGAAGGCCTGCTCGGTGATCCGCATGGCGATCTCGGCGGCGAGACTGCCGCTGCGCCAGCCCTCATCCACGATCAGTACCCGGCGGGTGTGGCGCACACTCGCCATGATGGCCGCATCATCCAGGGGACGCAGCGTGCGCAGATCGAGCACCTCGGCCTCGATGCCCTCGGCAGCGAGGCTGCGCGCCGCCGCGAGGCATTTGTGCAGACTCCAGCCGTAGGAGATGAGCGTGAGGTCCCGGCCGCTGCGGCGAATGGCCGCGTGTTCCAGGTCGACGCGCGCCAAGCCCTCGGTGAGGGTTCCTTCCATGTTGTAAAGATAGAGGTGCTCGAACAGCAACACCGGATCGGGCAGTGCGAGCGCCGCGGCCAACATGAAACGCGCATCATCGAGGGTCGAAGGGACCGCGATGCGCAGCCCCGGCACGTGCGCATACCAGCCCTCGAGGCTGTGCGAGTGCTGCGCGCCGAGCTGCCGTCCGGCACCGGTGGCGAGGCGGATCACGAGCGGTACGTTGAGCTGTCCGCCTGACATGTGCGAGAGCGTCGCGGCGTTGTTGACGATCTGATCGAGCGCCAGTAGGCTGAAATTGACGGTCATGATCTCGACGATCGGCCGCAGACCGGCGAGGGCGGCGCCGATGCCGGCCCCGACGAAGGCGGACTCGCTGAGCGGAGTGTCGCGAATGCGCTCGGGCCCGAAGGTCTCGAGCAGTCCCTTGCTCACCGCGTAGCTGCCTCCGTAGCGCCCCACGTCCTCGCCCATCAGAAACACGCGCGGGTCCTCGCTCAACGCCTGGTGCAGCGCGGCGCGTACGGCATCGCGATAGGAGAGGGACACGGCAGACTCAGGTGTGCCGCTCGGCATAGACAAAGCGCTCCAGGTCACTGACCGGCTCCCACGCCGAGTGCTCGGCAAACTGCACCGCAGCGTCGAGCTCAGCCTCACAGTCCCGTTGCAGTTGTGCCAAGTCGCTCTCCTGCAGCACGCCGAGGGCGCGCAGCCGGGCGCTGAGGGTGATGATCGGGTCGCGCTTCTGCCAGGCTTCGACCTCGGCGCGCCCGCGATACAGCTGCGGGTCGAACATCGAATGCGCGCGGAAGCGGTAGGTGCGCATCTCGAGCAGAATCGGCACGCTCTCGGTGCGCACGGTGCGAGCGGCCTGCGCGACCGCCGCCTGCACGGCAAGTACGTCCATGCCGTCGACCACAGCGGCACCGATCCGGTAGGCCGCGGCTTTTGCGCTGATATCCGGCTCGGCCTGAGCGCGTTCGAGCGCAGTGCCCATCGCGTAGAGATTGTTCTCGCAGACGAACAGCACCGGCAGCCGCCACAGCGCCGCAAGATTGAGCGATTCGTGAAATTCCCCCTCGGCCACGGCGCCATCGCCGAAGAAGCACGCCGTGAGGGCGCGCTCGGCGCGCAGCTTTTGTGCGAGCGCGATGCCGACTGCCACCGGCAGACCACCGCCGACGATGGCATGACCGCCGTAGAAGCGGCGCGACGCATCGAACAGGTGCATCGAGCCGCCGCGTCCGCGGCTGCAGCCGCTTTGCTTGCCGTAGAGCTCGGCCATCACCCGATCCATCGGAATGCCACGCGCGAGCGCATGGCCATGCTCGCGGTAGGTGGCCACGATGGCATCCTCAGGGCCGAACTCCTGCATCGCGCCGACGGCGATCGCCTCCTCGCCGTTGCACAGGTGCAGGAAGCCGCGGATCTTCATCTGGCCGTAGAGTTGATAGCAGCGGTCCTCGAACCCGCGGATGCGCAGCATTGCCCCGAGCAGCCTAAGTCCGTGCTCACGCGTGAGGGCGGCGGCGGAGGCGTTCATTGCCGGCCCTCGAGCGTGGACAGATCGCCCTCCGGCAGACCGAGCTCGCGCGCGCGCAGCAGGCGGCGCATGATCTTGCCACTGCGGGTGCGCGGCAGAGCGCTGCTGAAGGCGATCTCGCGCGGCGCGACCGCTGCACCGAGCAGCCGTCGGGCGTGTCCGAGGATCGCCAGACGCAGCGCCTCATCCGGGGTTACCCCGTTTTTCAGCTCGACAAACGCCTTGAGCACCTGCCCGGCAATGGGATCGGGAATGCCGATCACCGCCGCCTGGGCGACAGCCGGGTGCTGCATCAGTGCGCTTTCGACCTCGAACGGACTGATGAGGTGTCCGGCAGACTTGATCACATCGTCCGCGCGGCCGATGAACCAGAAATACCCGTCGCGATCGCGACGCGCCAGGTCACCGGCCAGATACCACCCATCCCGAAAGCTCGCCCGATAGCGCTCCGGGTTGTCGAGGTAGCCACTGAACATCGAGGGCCAGCCGGGCCGCAGCGCGATCTCCCCGACCTCATCATCGGAGTCGATCTGCTCCAGAGCACCCGTTGCGCTGCGGCGCACCAGCGCCGCCTCGATTCCCGGTACCGCCCGGCCCATCGAGCCCGGCACGACCTCGCAGGCCGGAAAGTTCGCGATCATGATGGCGCCGGTTTCGGTCTGCCACCACGTGTCGTGAAACGGCTGTCCAAATGCCTGCACCCCCCAGCGGACCGCCTCGGCGTTAAGCGGCTCCCCGACGCTTGCCATCAGCCGCAGCGCCGGATACTCGTGGGCGCGGGTCAGCTCGAGCCCAGCCTTCATCAGCATGCGGATCGCCGTCGGCGCGGTGTACCAGACGCTGACGCGCTCCTCGGCGAGAATCCGGTACCAGCGCTCGGGGTCGAATTCCTCCCGGTCGACGATCATCGTGACGCCGCAGGTAAGTGGGCCGATCAGCCCGTAGGCGATGCCGGTCACCCAGCCCGGGTCGGCCGTGCACCAGAACACCTCCTGCGGGTTCAGGTCGAGCACCAGCTCACTGGTGGCGTGCTGCGCGATCACCGCGCCGTGGGTGAGCGTGACGCCCTTAGGCATCCCGGTGGTGCCGCTGGTGAAATGCAGCAACGCGACATCCGAGTCGCAGGTCGGTGCGCTCTGATATGACTGCGCTGCCTCACGCATGAGACCGGCGAAGTCCACCGTCCCTTGCGGTACGGGGTCGGCCGGGTCCTCGCGGATGATCAGCACGTGGCGCAGCTCAGCGAGTGCGGCGCGGATGGGCGCGACCTTGCGCCGGTAGAGTGTTGCGGTCGTCACCAGAACCTGAATGTGGCCGAGTGTGAGCCGGGTCTGCAGCGGCTGCGGCCCAAAGGCGAAGAACAGCGGGCAAAACACGTTGCCGGCCCTGAGCGTGCCGAGCGCGCTCGTGAACAGCTCAGGTCGGCGTCCGAGGAGCGTCGCCACCGCCGCCCCACGTGCGATGCCCAGTGAGTGGAGAACGTTGGCGAAGCGTGCGCTGTCGGCCTGCAATTGCGCGTAGCTGACATCGACCCGTCTGTCCGAGCGATCGATGAAACGCGCTGCCAACCATGCACCGTTGCCGCGCTGTACCTGTCGGTCGAGTGCTTCGTATGCGATGTTCAGCCGCGCATCGGTACCGCCTGTGAGCGCGCGGCGTGCCCGCTCCCAGCTGAAGCTCGCACGCGCGGTGGCGTAGTCGGCCAGGTGATGGCTCAGTCCCGGTGGTGCAGGCCGTGCGGGTAGGGTGGGATCGCTCATGATCGTACTCTGCAAGTGTGATTGTCACGACTGCAGCGCTGGAGTCGATCCGCGCAACTACGTAGCAATCTCGAATGCACGCTCTAAGCTGACAGCGATGGCTGTATCGTGCGTACAACTGCGGATGCGCACCAACGCATGACTCGCTAGGCTGCCAACGGTCCTGGTGCGTATCGTGTCAGGATCCTCACTGCGGGAGGTCAGATGAAGCGGTTGTGCTTTCTCAGTCCCGACGTGCAACAGGCGCGCGACGCGGTGCGCGCATTGCGCGCTGCAGGGGTGGGCGAATCCAACATCATGGTCATTGCCCGGGGTGACATCGCGCTCGAGGACCTGCCGGCAGCCGGGATCGACAAAACCGATGCCACCCCGGGACTTGCGCGCGGTCTTGCTGCCGGGGGCATCCTCGGGGCGCTCGCGGGTATTCTGGTGATTGCCTTTGAGGATGTGGATCTGGCGCTTGGCGGTGGCGCGATCCCGCTGTTCGCGCTGTTCGGAGCGGGAGTGAGCGGTCTGGCGACGCTGCTTGCGGGCGCTTCGGTGTCGAGCTCCCGACTGGGCCGCTTCCAACATGCGATCGAGGTAGAGGGAAACATTTTGCTGATGACGGACGTCCCCGACGAGCGTGCCGAGGAGTTGCAGCGCGCGGTGGCCGAGGCCGCCGCCGCGGTGCAGTTCGTCGGGGAGGAGCCGCCGGCGCCCGTGCTGCCGCCCTGAGCGGAGAACTGCGAGCGGGGCTTTCATGGCGGGCGCAGGGGAGGGATGGGATGGCGATCAATTATGAGCGGGCGCGTCTCGTGCCTGCTTCGGTGTTTGCTACGCCGCAGGATGTGCTGCGCTGCGCAGAGCTGTCGCGCGAGGAGAAGGTGGATCTGCTGCTGCGCTGGGCCTACGATGCCGCCGAACTCGCCGTGGCCGCTGAGGAGGGGATGCCTGAGGGCGTGGATGATCTGCAGGGTCAGATCCTCGCCGCACTGCAGAGCCTGGAGCAAAGCGTCGATCTGGAGAAGACCGGCCCGGCCAAGCAACACGGCGTGCCGTTGGGTTAGTGCGCGCTCAGAATGTCGGCTGCAATCGCTGCAACCGCCCGACGCACGGGCGCTGAGAGCGGCGCACCCGCGGTGTACGATTGTCCCTCGATGGCATAGAGCACGCAGTGCATCGGCAGCGCGCCGAGCACACGGGCTAGTTCGAGCGCTTCGGGTAGCTCCAGGCCGTGGGTGGAGAGAGCCCCGGGCAGAGCGGGCAGCGAGTGTGCGCAGACATCGAAGCGCTGCACGGTTCCAGGTGCCGCGCCGCTGCGGCAGGCATCGATCAGATAGGCGCTGTGCGCGCGGGCCAGTGGCTCAAGCAGCGCCGCCGGTTCGCGGCACCTCAGCAGCTCGACCTGCGATGGCACTCGGCCGCGCAGCAGCTCTACGCAGTGGGCGCCGGCGGCGTCGTCGCCGCGGCACGGATTACCGAGGCCGATTACCACGGTTCGCGGCGCGCTTGAGCTCACCGACCCGTGACCTCCAAACGCAAGAAGTGCGTCGCGCAGGAGATGCACGGATCGTGATTGCGCACCAAGCGCTCGCAGCGCTCGCGCAGGCGCTCCTGCGGCTGTTCCAGGTACTCCGCGGTGAAGCGCAGCAGATCCTCCTCGATCGCCGCCTGGTTCTGCGAAGTGGGCGGCACGATGCGTGCCTCGGTGATCGTGCCATCGGCGGCGAGGCGATAGCGGTGATACAGCAGGCCGCGCGGCGCCTCCGTCGCTGCGATCGCCATTGCGGCGCGCGGAGCATACTCACCGTCCGCGGCGTCGGGTGGTTCATAGCGCTCGATGATGCGTAGCGCCTCATCGCAGGCGTGCAGCACCTCGACCGCCCGCACCACGATGCTGCGGAATGGATTCGTGCAGTGACGGGTGAGCCCCGCCTCAAGCGCCGCCTCGCGCGCGATCGGTGCGAGACGCTCGAAGTTCAGGTTGTAGCGGGCGAGCGGGCCGGTGAGGTAGGCGCCACCGGCGCGCAGTTGCGCGTGCAGCGCCGTAGAGTGTTTCACTTGAAGCTCCTCGACGTGCGCTTCGAAGTCGGCCGGCGCGATGTCCAGTCCGCGGTTCGAGACGATCCGGCCCTCGTTGAAGGGATATTCCGTCGGGTGGCGCAGCGCGAGAAAGGTGTAGTCCCGATCGCAGGCCGGGAAGTCGAATTGCGCCGTCCAGCGCACGGTGGCGAGCGCCGCCTCACGGGCCCGCTCGAGCCGCTCCGTCAGGGCGAGCAGCTGCGCTCGGCTCGGTACACGGTAGAACCCGCCCACCCGCACGGTGACCGGATGCACTTCACGGCCGCCGAGCAGCGCAACGAGCTCGTTGCCGGTTTGCTTCAGAGTCAGACCGCGGCGCACGGCATCGCCGTGCTCGCGGGCCATTTCGATGCCGCTCGCGTAGCCGAGGAAATCCGGCGCGTGCAGCAGCGTGATGTGCAGCGCATGGCTCTCGATCCACTCCCCGCAGTAAAGCAGTCGGCGCAGCGCGCGCACCGGAGCGCTGAGCTGCAGACCGAGCGCGCTTTCCATCGCGTGCACGGCGCTCATCTGATAAGCGACCGGACAGATGCCGCAGATCCGCGCGGTGATGTCCGCTGCCTCGGTGTAACTGCGCCCGCGCAGCAGCGCCTCGAAGAGGCGCGGCGGCTCGAAGATGCGCAGCTGTGCCCGGCTGATCCGCCCGTCGCGCAGCGTCAGTCGCACCGCGCCTTCCCCCTCGACCCGGGTCAGAGCCTCGATGCGGATGGTCTTACTCGCCATGGCGCTCGCTCTCGCTGCGAAACGCCGCGGCATCGGCGTTGAACGTGCGGTACAGCCGCAGCAACTGCGGGCGGGACAGTCCGAGCGCCGCGAGCCGTTCGGACAGCGCATGCGTATTCGGCGAGTCTTGTGGTCCGAAGCAACCGTAACAGCCACGATTGCACCCCGGGCAGATCGCTCCGCAGCCGGCTTGCGTCACCGGCCCGAGACAGGCGCTGCCGTGCGCCACGAGCACACAGGGCCAGCCGAGAGATTTGCACTCGATGCACACGCTGTGAGTCGGTATGGCGGGCCGCCGTCCGGTGAGGAACGCACTGATGACCTCGAGCAGCTGCAGCTTGTTGACCGGACAGCCGCGCAGCTGGAAGTCCACCGGCACATGTGCGGCAATCGCGCTCGCAGTCGCCAGCGTGCGAATGTAGGCCGGACGGGCGTAGACCGCCGCGGTGAATTCGCGGATATCGGCGAAATTGCGCAGCGCCTGAATGCCGCCGGCGGTGGCGCAGGCACCAATCGTCACCAAGTACGTCGAGCGGCGCCGCACGGCCTGGATGCGCGCCTCGTCGGCCGCCGTCGTGATCGAGCCTTCGACAAGGGACAGATCGTAGTGTCCGCGGGGTGCGCGGGTGAGCGCTTCCGGAAAGTACGCGATCTCGATCGCCTCGCTCAGGGCGAGCAGCTGCATCTCGCAGTCGAGCAGGGTGAGCTGGCAGCCGTCGCACGAGGCGAACTTCCACACCGCAAGTCGGGGTTTGCCGCTGTGCACGGGCATCACAGCTCCCGCACCCGCAGCGGCTCGCGCAGCCGATCGTAGCGAACGACCGGTCCGTCACGGCAGAGCAACAGTTCACCGAACTGGCAGTGACCGCAGATGCCGAGGCCGCACTGCATGTTGCGCTCCATCGACAGGTAGATCGATTCGCTGGTGATTCCGGCCGTCACAAGTGCCTCGGCGGCAAAGCGCATCATGATTTCCGGTCCGCAGACGAGCGCCATGGTGTGCCCTGCGGCGAGGCGCGCCCGTTCGATGAGCGCCGTGACCACACCGATGTGGCCGTCCCAGGCTCCGAGGGCATGATCGACCGTCACGGCCACCGTGAGATCGGCGCGTCGACGCCATGCGTTGATTTCGCGGCGAAAGAGAATTTCTGCCGGCGAGCGCGTGCCGTAGAGCAGAGTGATCTGCCCGTAGCGGGAACGTTGCGCCAGCAGGTGGTACAGCGCCGGGCGCAGCGGCGCGAGACCGAGCCCGCCGGCGACCAGCACGATATCCTGGCCGAGTGCCTCGGCGAGCGGCCAGCCGGTGCCGAACGGACCGCGGATACCGAGCGGCGCACCCGCATCCAGGTGCGCCAGCGCAGCCGAGACCGCACCGACCGCCCGAATGGTGTGTACGATGCGCTGCGGCTCGGCCGGATCACCGGAGTAGCTGATCGGCACCTCACCGATGCCGAAAGCGGTCAGCATGTTGAACTGACCGGCGCTGAAACCAGCGCGAGCCTCGGGACCGGCATCGATCTCAAGCGTCCACACCTGTGGTCCGTCCCGCCGCCGGCTGCGTACGCGGGCAGGACGCGGGCACATCGGATCGATGGCGCTCACATCCATGGCCAGCTCAGCGGCCGGTGCCATAAACATCGAGCAATTGCAGCCGCGCAGCCTGCAACCGCTGCACCAGCACCGGCATGAAGCGCTTCATCAATTCATAGCCGAGGTGATGGTCGGCCTCGCTCTTCGCACGCAGGCAGGCCGCATCGATCGAGACGGCACGCACCTGCTCGATCGCTTTGGCATCGTACGTCCAGCGATACGGCGGAATGAGCCACGACACACCGAGCAACTCCCCGGGTCCGAGCGTCTGAAACGTGACGGTGCCGCGTCCCGGCCCGGTGAGTTCGAGGGCCACTCGGCCGTGACGCAGCAGAAAGAATGCCTCGGCCGGTGCGCCGTGCTGCAGCAGATAACGTCCCGAATCGAAGCGCACGTTGTGCGCGCAGCCCCCGATCAGCTGCAGGTAGGCCGGTTCGATGCCGGCAAACAGCGGATGAGTATTGAGGATCTGCTCGATCGTTTCCATGCGGCGCTCCTCAGCCGGGCTCCCCTGCGGCGATGGCGCTCGCCTCGGCGGTGATGTCGATTCCGGCCGGGCACCAGGTAATGCAGCGTCCGCAGCCGACGCAGCCCGATGTGCCGAATTGCTGCGGCCACGTGGCGAGCTTGTGAGTGAGCCACTGGCGGTAGCGCGCACGCGTGCTCTGACGGACGCTGCCGCCGTGTAGATAGGTCAGATCGGCGCTAAAGCAGGAGTCCCACCGACGGCTGCGCTCGAATTGCCCGCCGGCGAGATCGCTCGAGTCCTCGACCGTAGTGCAGAAGCACGTCGGACAGACCATCGTGCAGTTGCCACAGGCGAGGCACCGCTCGGCCACATCGTTCCAACGGGGATGCTCAAGATTGTGCAGCAGCCGCTGCGGCAGATCCTCGCTCGGCATCTGCCGGCCCATGCTCGCGGCGGTGTTTGCGACGCGCGCTTCGGCGCGCGCGATCTCAGCCTCGGTTGCCGGCCGGCGCGGTAACTGCGCGAGTACCGCACGGCCCACCTCGGAGCCGGCGCGCAGCACGATGAGCGGCTCGGACTGCGTGTCGAGTTCGGTCAGCGCCAGATCGAACCCGTCGCTGAGCGCCGGTCCGGCGTGCATGGAGGCGCAGAAGCAGGTTGCGCCCGCAACGGTGCAGTTCACAGCCACTATGAAGGTGTCGCTGCGGCGCGCCCGGTAATGTGGATCCGATCCGAGGAGCACCCGATCCTGAATCGCAATGGCGGTGAGCTCGCAGGCGCGCACACCAATGAGTGCGAACCGGTCGGCGCCCGCAGGCTCAGGCTCGAGGTGCACGGCTTCGCCATCGCGCCGGGCGCGCCACAGGCACTGGCGAGCCGGATGCAGAAACTGCTTCCAGCTGTGTGGACCGACCGCGTAGCCGAAGAGCGCCGCATCGTCGCGGCGCCGCAGCCGGTACTGTCCGGGGGATTGCTCATCCGTCCAGCCGCGCGGCAGATCGGCGACCGAGGCGATATCCTCGTACACAATCACCCCGGCGCGCACCTTCGGTCCGAGTGTGCGCAGCCCCCGTGCCTTGAGCACTTGGAGAAGTTCATCGAATCCTTCGCAGGTCAGAACTTGGGCTGCATCCGTCTGCGCAGACATCGTTCACCCGTCAGCGGCTCGCTTCGTCTACAGCACATCTTCGCGAGAACGCCCCGTCGATCAATACGCACATGCCCCCAGGCGCACCGTCCGCAGCGGCTCGCGTACGGATTGCGTAATTGCGCGTATTTCCATTGCGCGGCGCGAAGCGCAGGTTTTCCCGTGTTGAACCTCAGAGGACCCTCAGATGAGCAACGCGGTCGGCCGTGCGCAGATCGGCCAATGGTATCTGCGCTGGGATAAGGGCGAGCTGTTTCACGTCATCGCAAACGACGAGCGCACACATACCATCGCGATTCAGAATTTCGATGGTGACATCGATGAGATCGACGAGGCGGCCTGGCAGGGGCTGCCGATCGGCTTCGCCGAGCCACCGGAGGACTGGACCGGACCGGTCGACGACGTGGAGGTCGACGATCTCGGCTATTCGGAGACCGACATGCAGGCCGAGGACTGGGAGGAGCCGCTCGAATCGATCCGCAGGGGGCAGGAGGAGTGGGAGGATGCTCGCGAGGACAGTGAGAAGGATCCGCAGGGCGAGGGCCTCCCGCCACTCGAGCGCGACGAGCGGGCGCTGCGCTGAGCCGCTGCTCAGGAGGTGGACTGGGGCTGCCTTTTCGGTGTATTGAGGAGGGGTTCTGGCGAATGGATTCTCATGAGCATGTTGCACATTTCCGATCGGGGCCCGGGCGGCGGTGGGCCGTAATCTCGGAGGGCGTCGATGAGACGCACCGCGCAGCTGTCAGCCGACGCCCGTTCCATCGTCGCACAGATTGCGCCGGTGAGGCGGGTCTTGTGGCGAACTCTGGTTGTGTTTGCCATCGTCGGCTCGATCGCCGGTGTATTGGGCCGCAACGTTGCAGTGCTGCTGGTGCAGCTTGGCGTGCTCGGGTGGCTGTGGGTCCACGTCGGCCGCTCGCTGCGCAATCCGCGCCAGCGGATCGTGCTGCGCGGCGTGCGCGCGCGTCACTTTGCCAAGGCGCTCGCGGTCCTTGTCTTGGTACTGCTCGCCGTGGCGGCGTTGCTCGCCCCGCACACCTGGTTGCGCTGGGGCTGGTGGGAGTTTCTCGGCGGGACGGGCAACGTCATTCTGGGCACCACCGCGCGCCGACGCCACTGGGTTTCGCATCTGGTGCTACCGGGGCTCATACTGATCCCGCTGTTGATTTCACTGTGCCTGTTTGCATTGCGGGAGGAGCGCACGTTTCGCCGTGGCGATGAAGCGCGTCCGCTCGGCGAGCGGCTCTGGCGCGCGGTACTGTTCGGACTCGCCCATTTGGTGATGGGTATCCCGGTCGGGGCGGCGCTCGCGCTCGGTGTCGGCGGCTTCGGCTTCAGTCAGATCTACCGCAAGCGCTGGCGGGAAAGCCGATCGCGTCTGCAGAGTGTGCTCGAGTCCACTCGTGTGCACTTGGCGTACAACCTGATTCTGGTCTCTCTGGTGGCGGCGATGCTGGTCGGCACAGCAGCGGGCGCGCGAGCCTCGCCAGCGCAGCGGTCGGGTTCGCAGGGCGCGCTGCGGCGACGGAACGGGCGCAATGGACCGCTACGGATGACGTACGGGCTGCGGCGACAGAGCGGGTGAAGCCGCGGCGCGCGCGGCGAGCATTGCCGCAATCTGCTCGATTCCGCGACTCGAGCGGCGCGCTTCGCGATACAACTTGCGTTGTAGGATCCAGGGGCCGATCAGCGGCGGGACCCAGAAGGCTGGCTGCAGCGCGATCCGAATCTGCAGGCAGCTCGGGGCATTCACGGTGGCGCAAGGATGCACCCACCAACTCGCTTGGCCGCTGCGGAAGTCCCCGCCTTGCGGCACGAGCCGGGCGCTCATCCGGCCGCCCTGTGCCTCGGGCGTCGCCGTCACGATCTGCTCCTGATGCAGGGTCTTACAGAAAATGAGCACACATGCGTGCACGGTGACGAATAGTCGGACGCGACCGGGCCGTGCGGTGGGCTCGACACGGACCCGACGCAAGTCGGGGTTGAAGCGCGGCATTGCCGTGTAATCCTGCAGCGCCGCGAACGCGGCGGCCGGGGGTACTGCGAGGGCAATGCGCAGGGCAATCACAAAATGCGAGCCGTGCCGCGACACGTGAACTGCGAGAATCTGCTCGGCGCAGGCGGGGCGAACGAGGCACAAGAGCATCACCAGCGCAGCCATGTGCGTTGTGCTGCGCAGCGGCGCACGGCAGCTCGAGGCGGCGCGCCGTTTCAGCATCGACAGTTCAGTGTGCGCTGCGGCGCCACGTCGCGTCCCGTATAGATTCAGAGAAGAAGCCGATGGTCACATCATTCTACCCCAGGGGCGCAGCCTCACGCGCACCGCTGCCCCGCAGTGCGCCCGTGCGCTTGCACCGCTTGCGGTCAATACGGATCCCGAGCCCCTGGCGGACATGCGAAGGTCGCGCCGCATCCATGCCGAACGGCACTGCAATCCGCAAAACCCGCAGCACGAATGGGCAGCGATGACGAGTGAAATTCTCATAGACGTGATGATCCTCGGCGCCGGCGGCGGCGGCTATCCGGCGGCATTCCGACTCGCCGCGGCCGGCCTCGAGGTGGTGCTGGTCGATCCGTTCGGTAATCTCGGCGGGGACTGTCTGGCGCAGGGCTGCGTGCCGTCCAAGGCAGTCCGCGAGGCCGCGCTTGCGCGCGCGGCGGCGCGTAAATTTGGGCTGTTCGGACTGCATGGGGCGCAGCCTGAAGTGGACTGGGCCGGCGTGCTGCGGCACAAGGACCGGGTGCAGGCTCTGCGCTATGCGCAGCATCGGCTTGAAATCGATGCGGCGAATTTCACGTTTCTCGAGGGGCGCGGTCGAATTCTCGATGAACGTCGGGTCGAAGTGAGCACCTCGGCCGGGGAGGTGCTGCGCTACAACGCACGCTACCTGATCATTGCCACCGGTTCGCGGCCGCATCGGCTCGCCATTGCCGGCGCGGAGCTCGCGGTCACCTCGCACGAGTTCTTCCGCCTGCATGCCGATCTGCCGTTCCCCACGCGCCTGATCACGATCGGGGGCGGTTACATCGGACTCGAGACCGCCTCCATGCTCGAGAGCCTGGGTGTCGAGACGGTCGTGCTCGAGGCGGCACCGCAGGTGCTTCCGGGAGCCGATCCGGGCATCGCTGCCTTTGTGCACGAGCGACTCGCGGAGCGCCTTACGCTTTGCACCGACGCCAACGTGACCCGCCTCAGTCGCGAGCCCGGAGGGAGTGTGCGCGTGCACTACACCGCTGGCAGTGAGGAGCGCTCGGAGGTGGCCGATTGCGTGCTGATGGCAAGCGGACGGGAAGCGGTGCTGCCGCAGGGCATCGAGGCGATTGGTCTGAGGGGCAACGGTCCAATCGCCGTCGACAGCCGCCTGCGAACTGCGCTGCCCCACGTCTACGCCCCGGGAGATGTGAATGGTCGCAGCATGCTGTTTCACTCCGCGCTCTGCCAGAGCTGG
>DAHVTM010000007.1:0-36438 GCA_027324195.1 Gammaproteobacteria bacterium
GCGGAAATTGCGGATTCATCCGGAAGCAACTCGGGAGCAATCACGTCGTGATCGATAATCACTGACGTGTCGAGGAGTCCTCTCGTTGTCGGCTCAGCCATCGATGCGCTGATCGATCACGTTATCGAGATCGGCGCGAAAACGCTCGGCATCGATCCTAGGGGCGTGAGCTGCAGCGCCAGCGATCGCGGCCCGGGGTACGAACCGGCGCGGCCGAACCGGCCGTAACTCCGCGACCGGTGTGCCATTGCGGGTTACTACGAGTGTTCGTCCCGCCTCGACTTCGCGGAGCACTGCCGCAGACTGATTGCGGAGCTCTCGCTGTGTAATCATGCGACTCATGATCGCATCGTAGCAAACGTAGCACATCGTAGCAAGTCGGCGGCTCTGCTTCATGCCTTGCGGGAAATCTGCGGGACTCAGTCGTGCTCTGTCGTGACAATCGCAACGGGACGTCTATTTGGCAGGTTATTGAATCTAAGAGCTATTTCGAGCGCGGCACCGAGCTCATCATGCCGGGGTTGAGGGTTCGAGTTCCTCCCTTTCCACCAGCATTTCTTGGAGTGGTTCCGGCGTCAGTCGCTGATTGCGAGCGAGTAGCTGGTGCTTCGGCCGCCGGCGGGATCATTGCGCAGCGCGCCCCCGTTCGACGAGATCCAGGATGTCGCGCTAAGCAGTGTTCTGTGAGCACTTGGTCAGTTTGCCCATTTCGAGGTGGTGAGCTTCCCCACGAAGCCGTCGCGAAGCTGGTTTAGCACCTTCACTTGCCGTGCGTTCAGTGGTCGCTATGCGAAGCGTTCCCGGAAATGGGCCTTCTATAAGACGGCGCGGAGCGAGTCTTGCGAGCATTCGATCGCACGCTTCAGGCACGAGAGAAACCATTCCTGCCACAGCGTAACGTCGAGTGTGCCTTTCTGCGTACGTTCGAGCATCGTGTCATACTCAGCACGCTCGCTGCGGATCTGTCCTGACAGGCTGTAAAAGCACTGGCTGCTGCGCTCGGAACGGGCGAGTGCCATGTCGGCAATTGCGCGCGCGATGCACCCGCTGCCGTCGTCAAATGGATGGACAGTGACGAACCACAGATGCGCGAGCCCCGCAACGAACAGTGGGTTGGCATCGCTAGGAGATTCGAACCATCGTAGGAAGCGATTCATTTCCTCCGGGATCCGCGCAGCCGGTGGCGCTTCGTAGTGCACTTTCTGCCGCCCGATCGGGCCTGAGACGACCTGAATCGGCCCGCTGCTGTCATCGCGCCACTTGCCGACAGCGATCTTTTGCATCCCGCTGCGACCCGTCGGGAAGAGTGCGGCGTGCCAGTCGAACAATCGGTCTGCCGTTAAAGCCTGCGCGTAATGCGTGGTTGCGTCGAGCATCATTTCGACCACGTCCTCGACATCGCGATCGACCGACGCAAGTCCGCCGATGTCCATGCCAAGCCGCCGTGCGATCGAGGATCTGACTTGATCAGCATCGAGAATCTCGCCTTCGATGTCACTCGAGCGGACCACGTCCTCGGTCAGAGTGCTCAGCTGCGCCTCGCGGCGAAGATCAAATCCGAGGCCCTGCATCCTGCCTAGGACGAGATCCGATGTGGCGGATGGCGACCTTTCGATGGAATCCAGAGGGTTCGATACCCTTCCGGTAAGGGCTAGCCCACCTACCGTCGACGATAGTGACAACGATCTCGAGGAAGCGGCTCACGGGAATATCTCTGCTTCCGCCTTTGAACGCGGCAAGCCAGCCAGCCGTCAATGACCTCGCCATGCAGAAAATCTTCTCGGCTCAGGAAGTCTTGATCAGGCTGGCCACGATTTCAAAAGAGTGGCGGCGCGCCGCATGGTCGTGCATGTTGGTGGTCAACATCAACTCGTCAGCGCCGGTCTTATCGACAAACGCATGAATCCCGTCCGCCACCACGCCAGGCGAGCCGATTGCGGAGCATGATAGTACCTGATCGAGCAGCATGCGACCTTGCAGCGGCAGGGATTCGAGATAGCCTTCCACCGGCGGCGGAAGGCGTCCCGGACGGCCGGTGCGCAAATTTACGAAGGATTGCTGCCAGGAGGAAGCAAGGTAGTGCGCCTCGGCATCCGTGTCCGCAGCCGCGACATTGAAGCCCAACATCACGTATGGCTTGTCCAGATGGCGCAACGGCCGGAAGCGCGCGCGATACAAGGCAATCGCATCCAGCATTTGAGCGGGCGCAAAATGCGAGGCGAAGGCATATGGCAATCCCAGCGTCGCGGCGAGCTGCGCGCCGAAGAGGCTGGAGCCCAGGATCCAGATCGGAACCGCATGGCCCTCGCCCGGCACCGCACGCACCGGACCGTTGCCTTCGAAATACGCCATCAGTTCCAGCACGTCACGCGGAAATTCATCCGGATCCGTGTTCAACTTGCGCCTCAATGCCCGTGAGGTCACTTGATCGGAGCCTGGCGCGCGCCCCAGTCCCAGGTCGATGCGCCCGGGATATATAGCCGCGAGCGTGCCGAACTGTTCGGCTATCTGCAGCGGTGAATGATTTGGCAACATGATGCCACCCGCACCTACGCGAATACGCGAAGTTTCACCCGCCACGTGGCCGATCAACACCGAGGTTGCTGCACTGGCTATGCCGGGCATGCCGTGATGCTCAGCCATCCAGTAGCGCGTGAAGCCGAAGCGATCCGCGTGTTGGGCAAGATCGACGGTGTTGGCAATGGACTCGGTCGCCGAGCCCCCTTCGTTGATGGGGCACAGATCGAGAATAGAAAGCGGAATCATGGCCATCGTGAGCCGACCTCATGGTGAAAACCTCGGGACCCGGCTGCCGCGCCCTTGAAATGCGGCCGGTGCGCGGCGAAATAACCTGCGGATGGCTGCCATGCCCGCTGCCGGGGACGGGTTACGCCGCGATGAGTCAAGAAAGCAAGTAAATCCACTGACCTGACCCCTTAAGTCGGTCCGCGACCGATGGGAGTCTTCGGCGATTTGTACCTCTGAACGGCCCCGGGCATTCGATCGGCCTCATTGCTTGAAACAAGTACGTCACTACAGCCGATTGTGTAAAAAGATTCAATATTCGTTCAACGCTAGCGCAAACGAGACGGCGCCTTTGCCTGTTTGATTTTATGCGGTGACAATTGCGCAATGTTCTCCCCAATTTGGCCCTTGGGCACGGCATGAAGGTTGTCGAACTTCGCTGCGCAGGCGTGGGGATGTCCATCTTCTTTGGTCAGTATCACTTCGGTGGGGATGCTTCGTATCGTCGATGCGATCGGCGCTATGGTGACGGAGTTCAGGACCGTGATTGCAGGATCGCGGGTGAGAATCAGCAAAGGACGCTTCTGATCGACCGTCGTGAATGTGTGCCTGCAGACCTCGCCTCCGTACCCGACTCATCCTGTTGATCAGCCTCAGAAGCTGATCGTCAATGGCCATCTGCATCGCTTTCTCGACTATGGAATACAGTCTGGAACGCCAACCACATTCTAGTACACGCTCGCCGGGGATACAGAATTCAGTGAATGAGTGCGCCGACGCCACACTATGCCGAGTGGCCGGCTCGCGTCCTCCTGTTCCGCGAGCATTTCAGCCACATGATAAGAAGGGCCAGCAGACCGCATGTGCCGGAGTGTGGGAGATGTGCATGAGGTGAATCGGATGAGTTCATATGCGGGCAGTCGCAACTGCACAAACCGTTCAAAGAATTTGATGAGAACGGGAACGTGGGACGGACTGTCCGGGCCGCCCCGTACATGGCCCGGTCGAGCATCGAGAAACTCCGGTGCATCGAGTCGTCACGAAATTTGCTTTGCGACCCAGTCACGAAGATTCTCTGGCGCGTTGCGCACTTCATCAATGAGAGGAAACTTTCGTCGACGACCGCCACGGTGTCTGCGAGGTTATGGCTTACGCGAGCACCTCGGCTGCCGCGGCCGTTGAGCGCTTCGAGCTTGGTTGTGCTGAAGACTTGGGTCGCGATCATTGGTAAGCACGGCGGAGGTACGAAAAGGAAAGTCGCGCGGAGTGCGTCCGTGCGCTCGAACTCAGACTCAGACTCGTATGCCATGGACGTCGCGATGGCGACGGAGTGCAATGACGGGCGAGCTGGCCGGCTCATGCGCCGGGCGGGAAGGCATGGCCCGTTCGCCACATCCGCGAACACGGCACTGGCGTAGTCTGGTGCACTCGCGTCCTGCAGTGAGAACGGGTCGAGTGCGCGTAAATCTGTTGCGGCGCATCTGAGGGAAACCAACTCAGTCTGAATCATCGACTCGAAATCGGTAAAATGCGGCGTATGCTGAGAGCCAATCCGGATGGCTCGAGGCCCTCAATTTGCCTGTGACGGATTCAGCAATTCACTGCCGCACCATGCTCATACTCGAGTGGATGGGCCCTCGGCTACAAGCCGGCTCCGCTACCTTACGAGTCTGCACGCCCTATGCTGGGTGCGCACAGAGCGTGTGCAATGCTCGTTTCCGCGCCGATCGTAGCGCGCTGTCGTCCACCCCGGGTAGCGAGTCGGTCGTGATGGGGGTCACGACTTGTCATCGCGGACACAATTCGCACAGGACTATGCAGCGCTGAATTCGCGCGTATTCGAATCGCGAGCACGGTGCCGCTGCGAGCAAAGCACTGCCCGATCCTCAGCGCTTGCAGAGGCGTGTCGCGCTCAGGCGACTAGCGGATGGGAGGCGAGATATTCGTCGAACGTGCCGGAGAAATCCTCGATCGTGCCGTCGGACCTCAGCTCAATGATCCTTGTTGCAAGACCGCTGACGAACTCCCGATCGTGAGACACGAAGACCAGCGTTCCGGGATATAACTCAAGTGCGGTCTGCAGCGATTCGATCGTCTCCATATCCATGTGGTTCGTAGGCTCGTCCATGACTAGAACGTTCGGCTTGGTGAGCATCAGCTTGCCGTAGATCATCCGGCCCTTCTCGCCTCCCGAAAGCACCTTTACCGATTTCTTGACTTCATCGCCGGAGAACAGAAGTCGCCCGAGCGTGGCACGCACGATCAAATCGTCGTCCGCTTTGCCTGTCCATTCAGACATCCAGGTAAATAAGTCAACCTTCTCGGCAAATTCCGCTTGCGGATCCTGGGGCATGTAGCCGGGTTCTGCGTTCTCCACCCAGGTAATCTCGCCCGCGCAGGGCTTCAGCTCACCGATCAGGCACCGTGTCAGGGTGGTTTTGCCGACCCCGTTTGCACCGATGATGGCGACCCGCTCTCCGGCTCGGACGGTAAAGCTGATCTTCTTCAGAACATCGACATCCGATCCTGGGTATCGAAACGAAAGTTCTTCGATGGAGACGGCTGAGTGGTAGAGCTTCTTGCGCTGATCGAAGCGGATATACGGATTTTGTCGCGAGGAGGGCCGCACCTCTTCAAGCTTGATCTTCTCGAGCTCTCTGCGCCGCGAGGTCGCTTGGCGGGCTTTCGAGGCGTTCGCCGAGAAGCGACGCACGAATTCCTGAAGATCGGAAATGCGGTCCTGGGCCTTGGCATTCGCTGCCTCGACACGCTGACGTGCCTGGAGCGATGCGAGCATAAAGTCATCGTAATTGCCGGGGTAGATCTTCAGTTGCTGATAATCGAGGTCGGCAATATGGGTGCATACCTGGTTGAGAAAGCGCCGATCGTGGCTGATGATGATCATCGTGGCGTCATAGTCGTTGAGTACGCCTTCGAGCCAGCGAATCGAATGGATGTCGAGGTTGTTCGTAGGCTCATCGAGAAGCAGCACGTCCGGCTTGGAGAACAAAGCCTGCGCGAGCAATACACGCAACTTCAATCCCGGAGCCACCTCGCGCATCGGGCGTTCGTGCAATGCAGCGACGATGCCGATATCGATCAGGATGCTGCCGGCGCGTGCTTCGGCATCGTAACCGCCGTATTCCCCAAATTTAACCTCGAGTTCCGCCGCTTTCATGTAGTCCGCGTCGGTGGCGTTTGGATCGGCGTAGATGCGGTCGCGCTCCTGCATCGCGCGCCACATCTCCACGTGGCCCTGCATGACCACATCGAGTACCCGTTCGTCTTCGTAAGCGAACTGGTTCTGCTTGAGGGTGCCGAGGCGCCTGCCGGGTTGCAACACGACATCGCCGGCACTCTGTTCGAGCTCCCCGCTCAGGATTTTCATCAGAGTTGATTTGCCGCAGCCATTGGCGCCAATCAATCCGTAGCGATTACCATCGGAAAACTTGGCCGTGACCTGTTCGAACAGCGGCTTGGCCCCAAACTGCATCGTGACGTTGTATGTGGAAAGCATGTCTGTCCGTTCGGATGGCAAATCGATTGTAGAGAGCCCGGATAAATCGGCCCGTGCCAGTGGGGCGCGAAGATCGTAGTGTCATGCCCGATCCTGCCGGGTGACAGGCGGTCGCAGGTCGCGTGAGGGCCGGGGGCCGCGCGGGCGTGGCTCGCAGCGGGCTCACAAGTCTAGCTGAAGCGTCCGGTGCACGCAAACGAGCAGGTGGCGCCGGTTCGGCCCTGCCGTGCCGGTGAGCGCGGCTGCTGCAAGCGGCTCAGTGAATCGCGCAGGGCAAGGCGCATGTGACGGCTGCGCGGTGAGGTTGCGCCGATCTCGTCGGGGACGACTCGGATTGCCTAACTCGAGTCCTTGCAGATCGCTGCAACATCCTGATTTTCCGTGTTGCGGCACTCGGGTCTGCGAACTGGCCGAGCGGCGCGTACGCGGCGACGGCTTCGCTGTGCGTGATCCGGCCTTGGCGTCCACGCAAAAGAGACGATTCGAAGCGGACCACGGAGAGCGTGTCGGACATGCCTGCAGGCTCGTGCTCTGGTGCCAGGGCTGCGGTTCGGGTGGACGCCTCGGTGATGACAGTGCAGAACCGATGGGTGCGACGAATTTCCGTATCAGTCGAGACTGGCGCCGCTGCGCAGCCTATTCTCGGCCGAAGTTGCCCCCGCAGCCTCAAGCAGCGCCAGGTGACTGCTGAATTCGCAAATGGCGCCGGCCTGGGCGCATTGCCCATCCCGTAGCCGGATAGTGTTCAAAGAGGTATTGCCTCATGTCAGCGCCAGTAACCACTGCCCTGTTCATCGGGGGCGAGCAACGTCAAACTGCAGACAAGATGACAATCGTCGATCCTGCCAAGCCGGGCCGGGTCGTTGGTCATGCCGCAGCGGCAAGCCTGCAGGATGTTCGCGATGCCGTCGCGGCCGCCAAGTCCGCCTACGCGGGTTGGGCGGCACTCGCCCCGCGAGAACGTGCCGCAAGAATGCTGGCGTCGCTCGCCGGTATCGCCGAGAGCCGCGATGAGGATGCTGCTGTCCTGTCGCAGGAGAATGGCAAGATCCGCTTGGAGGCCTGGATCGATTCCCTGGTGCTCGAACTGCGCTGGAAGCTGGCGTTGAGTCTCGTCGATGAAGTCGATGCGGCCAAGGTCTTGCCGCCGATCCCTGCTGCGATTCCGGTGCATAGCACGGTGCGCTACCAGCCGCTTGGGGTGGTCTCCATCATCGTGCCATTCAATTGGCCCATTGCGATTCTGGGGGCATCGTTGCCGCACGCGCTACTCGCCGGCAACACGGTCATCGTCAAGCCGCCGCTGAGCGCGCCGCTCGCCACGACCCGCGTCGTCGAGCGCATTGCCCGGGAACTGCCCCCTGGGGTGCTCAATGTCGTGACCGGACCCGATCTCAATATGAGTCCACTCATCTGCAATCCTGACGTGGCCAAAGTCTGCTTCACGGGCTCCGTCGGCGGCGGTAAGAGGATCATGGAGCTGGCATCCGCGAGCCTGACGCGCGTTACGCTGGAACTGGGTGGCAACGATGCCGCCATCGTACTTGCCGATGCCATCCTCGACGGCACGCACCTGGATCGACTGTTCGCGGCAATCTACGACACGACTGGCCAGATCTGCATGAACGCCAAGCGGCTGTTCGTGCACCGCTCGCGAGTCGATGAGGTGGTCAATGGCCTTGCGGCGCGCCTGCAGAAGGTCAAACTCGGCTACGGGCTCGATAAGGACACCACCATGGGCCCGTTGCATTCGCCTGCGCAGAAGGCCTTCGTCGAGAGTCTCATTAGGGAAGCGAAGGAATCCGGTGCCACGGTGCTGGAGTTTGGCGAGCTGCCGGGCCGGGATATGGCGGGTGGAAATTTCGTGCGCCCGGCCATCGTGGTCGATCCCGACCTCAGATTGCGTGTCGTGACCGAAGAGCAGTTCGGACCGGTCATCCCGGTCATTCCATTCGAAACCGAGGCTGAGGCGATCAGGATGGCAAATGACACCTGGGCCGGTCTTGCCGGTTCGGTGTGGACTGCAGATCCGCACGCTGCCAACCGGGTTGGAGGCCAGATGGTCTGCGGGTACGTGTGGGTGAATGACCACGGCGCCACTCGCCTCGATCTGCGCGCGCCGTTCGGCGGCATGAAGGCTTCAGGCATGGGGCGCGAACAGGGCATCGAGGGGGTGCGCGCGTTTCAGGACACTCGCACGATTGCACATCTCGACGCCGCCGCTTTGGCGACCATGGCGCATTAGCATGCGTCCGATGTGGCGCGGTTTCGACCGGCTGCAGCGGGAGGGTGCTTTGCCACCGTCAAGGTGGCGGTCAGCCGGGTCATCTGGGGGGCACATACGGTCGTCGTGGATGGCATTCTGCCGCTGCACGGCGCGGAGCGCTCGAGACATCTCGTCCCCGCTGGCGGAATTGCTGATCTGGTCTCGCGTTCCCGCCCCCCGCTCGCAGTCGCAGCGGTTGCTGAGCCCTGGGTCCCAAGCCGATTTCGCGGGGGCGCCTGGTCAAAGGTCTGCCCGCCTTCTCGATCGTGTCGATCGGGGAGGCGGGGGGCTCATCCGAAACCACACCAGGTGGGATATCGGAGCGCGGGGGGCTCCGGCTCTGCATTCGGCGAAGGAATTTCTGCGATCGGACGGACCGCAATGGGGGTGGGTGAAGCCGCCTTAAGGCGGCTCTGGGGGGGGGCGGAAAGCCTTAGAAGGATCGGGCGGTTGGCGCAAGGGGAGAAAGACCGTGCTCCGGCATCGAGCTTTAGCCACAGAGACCAAGCGTGTTCTTGCATGCTCCACCCGTCCACCGGTTGCGGCCTCGGGCGGCGGCGCCTGCCGCCGCCCCGTTGCGCATTCAGCGCGCCTGGGCCACCTCGATCGTGCTCCGCAGAGGCGTGCGGTGATGCGCGTTGTAAATGGCGATCAGCAGACGTGCGTGGATCGTTTTGACGGCATTACGCACCGCCCGCTGCTGGCATTGCACCCTGCGGATCTGCGCTGTAGCAGTCTCATCGAATCGATAGGAGGTTCTGCAGGCCTGTACGGCTGCGGCCTCGATGCGCCGGTAAAGAACTGCGGCACCCAGATGATTGGAGAGATTCAGATCGGCGAAGCTCACGGCCACGCGGGGCACGTCGCCTGCGTGCGCGGGGGCCGGAAACGCGCCCGAGCCAAGCGCAACGAGCAATGCGGCTGCAATCGGAAGTGCGATTTTGCGAGAAATCGTGTTCGTATTCATGGTTGAGTTCTCGTGCGTATTGCGATGAATTGGATGATCGGTCTGCACTGCGACCGGCAGGCAGGGCCCCTTCGGTCGTGGTGCCACAGTGCCCCTCACAGGCGGGCGAAGTCCTGAGACCGCTTTGAAAGATGTCTAGGGATTCTCTGAAGGCGGCGCGCCCGGTGGCCTCAGGGGGAGGCCGATTGACAGCTCTCAGGCCCGTTAATACGATCCAAAAGAGGTGTCTCGTCCCTGCAGAGAATGCGTCGAGTCCATGGCTGGATCGATGCCGTTATCGGTAATCTCACGGGGTGACCGCTTGCTGAAGATCGGCGATTTACGCGTAGATCCGTCGCTCGATGAGATCTGCAAGAACGGGGTCGTCACCAAGCTCGAGCCGCGGGCGATGCGGCTGCTGGTGTGCTTGGCCGAGCGCCCTGGGCAGGTTCTGAGCGTCGAAGAGCTGCTCGATGCCGTCTGGAAGGATGTCGTCGTCAGTCCCGACTCCGTCTACGCGGCTATTGCCGCCTTGCGCCGCATTCTGGGAGACGATCCCCGGGATCCGAAGTACATCGCCAACGTCGTGCGCAGGGGCTACCGGCTGATCGCCCCCGTATCACCCTGGGGCGAGCCTCTCGCCGATTCGCGTCCCGCGGCATCGGCAGAATGGCCGAGCAAGCCGTCGATTGCGGTCATGCCGTTCGCCAATCTCAGCAATGATCCTGAGCAGATGTACTTTGTGGACGGCTTAATGGACGAAGTTGTCAGCGCATTGACCCGGATCCGCACTCTGTTCGTGATCGGCAGTGGCTCGAGCCGCAGCCTCAAAGGCCAGCTGCTTACGCCAAGCGAAGTGGCCCGCAAACTTGGGGTGCGCTATATCCTCGAGGGCAGCGTGCGCCGCGCCGGCGAGCAGATACGCATCATCGTCAAGCTGATCGACTCATCGACCGACGCCCAGATCTGGGCCGATCGCTTCGAAGGTCGCCTGGAGAACGTGTTCGACCTGCAGGACGAGGTTGCGAGCGGAGTCGCCGGTGTAATCGAATTTTCCGTTCAGAATGCGGAGGCCCAGCGTTCGGCCAAGCGGCCGACCTCTGATCTGCAGAGCTACGAGCTATATCTGCGTGCACTGGTCCCATTTCGCACGTACACGCGCGCCGGCATCGAGAAGGCGCTGGAACTTTTGAACTGTGCGCTGCAGCTCGACCCGGATTTTGCTCTCGCCTTAAGCCTTGCAGCAAGCTGCCACGCGGTGATCGCACAATACCAGTGGACCGATGACGTGCCGGCTCACGGCCACGCCATGATGGAACTGATCAAGCGCTCGTTGCTCGGTGGCTCCGACGACCCACAGGTGCTCGGAACGGCCGCGCTGACTTATTGGCTGCAGGGCGAGGTCACTATGGCGGCGCGTCTGGCCGACCGCGCCGCCGAACTCAATCCAGGTTCCTCATTCCCGCTGCTGGCGCGCGCGGTTATCTCGACTTCCCTCGGCGAACTTCAATTGGCCGAAGAGTGTGTGCAACGCTCGATGCGCCTCGATCCGCTCTCGCCCAACCGCAACCTGCAACTGGGTGCGCTCGCGTCGATTCGCCTAGCGCAGCGCCGATTTTCCGAAGCGCTGACGTTTAGCCAGGAGGCCACCCATGTCAGTGCCTCGCCAACCAGTATCGGTCTCATGGCGTCCGCATACGGACACTTGAACGACAAGCCCGCCGCTCAGGCGGCGCTCGCCCAGGTGGCGCAACTGACGAACATGTCGATGCCTCAGCTTGCAGCGATCTTCTACCAACAGCCCGAGCATCGCCGCGTGTTTCTCGAAGGCATCACGCGTGCGCAGGACGGACTTCCCGGGACGGAGGCCGGCGCATGCCCGAGCGAGCCCGCCGAGGCGTTACCGGGCAACCACGATGTTGCCGCCGCCGAGCGCCTGAAAGTCGAATAACGACCACGCCGCGAACCACACCTGCAGCCGTGTTGCTTGCGGCTGTGGCGCTTGCCCCGTCAAATCCTGCACGATCGGATGACTCATGCAGGTCGTGACCTCGAGCGCGAAGTCTCCGGTCAGTAGGCCACCGCCTTTGAACTGCGTCAGCTCCACCGGCGAATCGCAGATTGCCTGATAACACGCGCGCGTCGCATCAGCCGGGTCACGAAACTGCTTCAGGGCGACGCACGGGGAGAGCGGTAGCGCGGAGCAGGTGCGCACCAGAGTCTCGTCAAGATTTGCTAGCAACGAGCCTTTTATCGCCGTGTCCGCCTCCTCGGTCGTGCGCCAGGAGGTGACCCGTTGCTGCATGCTCTTGGCGCCGTTGGTGGTGACCCTAAGGAGCGTGTCCGTCACGCCCGGAGTGTCGAGTGACAGCGTCGGGAAGACCGTCGTTGCGCAGGCATAACTCGCATGGTCTGGATTGTCGTCCGCAACCGAAATCTTTGCGAGCACTTTGGGCCAGCCCCAGATTTCCCGACCGGTCACCATGCCGATTGCGTAATCGATGAAAATATAAGGCGACCAGAATACCAGTCGTTCCCGCGCAGACTCGCCCGTCCGGCGCTCGATCAGCGGTACCCAGAGTGCACATTCCCGGCCGGGCAGCCAGCCAATGACGTCGGTCCCTGATGTACAGCGTGCAATATCGAGAAAGCTGATCACCGCGAGCGGGGCGGCCGCTTCGTAATAGACTTGGCCGCAGCCGGCGGGGTTGAGGAGCTTGTCGGTCAGCGCCTGCATTGCCTTCTGGTTCGCTACGATGGCGAAGATCGTCGCGCGGGCATCGGTGAAGACACCGGGGGGAGACAGGCAGGCGGCGCCGTGGCCGAGCCAGGAGATGTACGGCACTGTACTCATGAGTTCTCCCACTGCGATGGCCGGCGTTCGAGGAAATCGTAGCCGACGATGACTTCGGGATCGCCGCAAATGACGCGGGCGGCGGCTGCGCCCGACATCACGGCGCCTTCGAACGAGGTGGGCAGACCCATTGCGGTGCCTTCGCCGGCAAGGATGAGGTTCGTGAAGCCCGACTCGTGTGCATGCAGCCGAAAGCGCGTGCTGCCCGCACCGGAGAGCGTCGTGCATTCGGTCGGGTCGATGTTGAGTCGCAGGAACTGAGCGTTCAGGCGACCATCGCCTGTGAGGCCATCGGGCGCATTGAGTACGTTCCAGTCAAACTTTTCCCCGTGACGCGCCGCTGGCCACATGAGAGCGGACCAGTTGTTCAGCCATTCGATTGTAGTATTGCGCAGCTGTTGCGCGCCGAGCGCAGGGGTATCCACCGCAGAACTGGGCTGCCGATAGAGTGTGGTCGGGAACGTGCCGGTGAGGTAATGCAGGGACCGCGCCTTCGGCAACGGGCCGGATTCGAACGCGAGTACCTGTGACATATCGGCCCAGATGTCCAGATACTCCGGACCGGAGACGGCGGCGGGCTTCTCGCGCGTCCAGCCAAGCTCCGCCGTGCTGCGGTTGCTCCAGAGCTGTACTCCGAGCGACGGCACGATTTCGGTCTGGGTGAGCCAACGGGCGAAAGCGGGGTTGCACTGCATGAGTGACTCACAGGGACTGCGGTCCTGTGCATTCAGCGGCTTCAGGGCTCCGAGGGCGATCGCCAGAACGATTGCATCGAAATCCTGGCCGTGCTCGAGGACCAGCTGCTCTGCCGCGGGCCACTGACACCAATGACTCTCAAAGTTAACGTGCGCGGCCTGCATGGCGGCCCCATCTTGGAGCTGGCTCCAATCCGGCGCGGCCGGCCACAGCGTCAGTCCATCGCGCCGGAGCACTGGGTCATAGCCGCCTTGCACGGGCTTGGCCTGCACATCGATGCGTACGGTCTTGATCCGCGGTTGCGAATCGTTCTCGCCGGAGGTCTGCGGCTCGAGGTCGGTCACCTTATGAAAGAACTTGAACTGCACCCCGCAGGCAACCAGGTGATCGTAAAGGGGGCCGAACATCACTTCGCCCATTCCGGCCTGCACCGCCCACATCACCGCGCCCTTGTAGGTTGCGGCCAGCCGCAGAATCGTACCGAGTCCGGTGCCAGCGGCCAG
Organism: Gammaproteobacteria bacterium; assembly: GCA_027324195.1. Classification (GTDB taxonomy): domain Bacteria; phylum Pseudomonadota; class Gammaproteobacteria; order Steroidobacterales; family Steroidobacteraceae; genus 13-2-20CM-66-19. Next base: position 13,528 of record DAHVTM010000007.1, read on the forward strand.
ATTGGGCCGGCCAGCATCGCCGTCGACGTACTGGAACATGGTGTCGTAAGCCATGCGCACCAGGCTGGAAGAGCCGACTACCTTCGGATCCGCGCCATGCTTGAGCAGCCACGCACGCAGGTCCAGATCATCCAGCGCGATCAACGGTGCATCGGGAACCAACACATCTTCGGCTACCCCCTTAACTACCGCCCAGAGAAGGTTGAGCGCCTCATGCGTGAGCGCATGCGCGCCCCGCGGTGCGGCACCGGCAGTGAGCGTCAACGCATGCGCATCGTGGGCCCAGCGGATCAAGGCGGCGGCTTTCTCGAGGCACTCTGCGGCAGATGCAGTGACGTTTGCGTCGGCGGCACGCAGGTGGGCGCGGGCAGCGTTCAGAGCCGTACTCGCTCGCGGATTCGTTGCAAGCCCGACAGGGAGGGGGCCGAGCTCAGTCACCTGCTCCTCGGCGAGCTGATCCCTGCCCGAGAGAAAAAGCACGATCCACCCCAGGATCGTCTCGATCATGGCGCTCAGCGTCGGCAGTAATCCGCCCTCACCGGGTACCTGTTCGTTGGTCGGCCAGGTGAGCGGGACGTAACACCAGCTTCCGGCGGCATCGCACACGCCGATCGGCGTAAAATTCTGCGGCTTCACCGCGTCCCGCCAACTCTGCAGAGCGTGTTGAGCATCCGACGCGCGGCCGTCGTAGAGTTCGCGAAACATGCGGAAGGTATTTTCATACATGCCGAACCAGACGTGCAGTCCGTGTTCGAGATTTCGCCCGCTGACATCCCGGCCGCTCGCGCCCTTGCCGCCGAGTCGCCAGCCGAGCTGGTAGACCGTGAGGTCGTATTGATCGCGCAATACCTGCGTTCGGGTTAAATGGTAGGCGGCACTCAAGCCCGCAATGCCGCCGCCGAGGATGATGATTTTGCGCTTTGCCATGGGTCCACCCGATCGCCAGATCACCGGGCCGTCTTTACCGACGGCGGGAATCCGCTGATTCCCCGTGCGGCAAGCATGGCCGATTCCACCGCGCTTTCGAAGCATCCGCCGCTAAAGCGGGTCTTCGTCCAGTCGCCGATGACGTACAGATTGCTCAGCCCTGCCGGCACGCTCGGGTCGAAGCGGCTGGCGACGTTCTGCCCGCCGGGAGTTGCCACATAGCGTTCGGACAAATCAGTATTCGCTCGACAGTACACGCTCACGATGCCCAGGTCTTGCCAGGGCGAAAGCCCGGCCTTTGGCCACAGCCTCGGTAGCTGATTTGCCACCCAATGATCCGCGGCGAACTGAGCGGCGCTTTGAATCTCGCGTGGTGGCGCAAGATTGCTCAATTGCATCCGCCCACAGAAATATCCAAGCGTCTGCGGGGCCGGTTTCGTCCACCCCTCCATTGGAATGAGATGCGACATGTCCCCCCAGGAGTCGAACGGCTCGGCAAATGCGGTGAGGATGGTAGAGCCGTACGGCCAGCCGAGATCACTCAGATCGCGCGTGACCCACAACTGCAGCGCCAGTGTGGCGACTGAAGAGCTGGCCTGCAGAGCCCGCTGCCACTGTGTGCCGGTCCCGGCGATCGCCGTGGTGACTGGCCGAAGCGCATCTGGGGGCATCGCAACGATGCCCAGATCGAAGTCCTCGCCGAGCGTGAGCGTGCGGGTCACGCCGCTCGACACTCTGCAGAAGCTCGACTCGAAATCAAAGCCCGACTGCAAGACTTGCTGCCTCAGCGAATCGCCATTCTTCAGCTGGCTCCACAGCGGTTGGTCGGGCCAACAATCGAGATCCTTCACCCGGATCAACGGCTGATAGGCCGAGCCATCCTGTGTGAGCGCCTGTACGCAGATGTCGATCTCGCCCAGTTGTCCGTCGCTGGTCGGACGCACTGCGGTGACGCGGTTGAAGAACTCGACGCGTACGCCACGAGACACCAACACGTCATAGAATGGCGTGAACACGGTATCGCCCGTGCCGGCGGCCGTCTTCCACAGCGGCGCGCCTCGATAACCAAACGCCATCTCCAACTGGGCGCGTAGCGATACCCCCGCGGCAATTGAGCCGGTCCAGTTCTGCGCATCGCCCACCGTTGCGAAGGCCAGATCATAGAACGCCCGAACAGGCGCCGAGGCACTTGTCTGCGCCGTGGCCCCATGGCTACGCAACCAGGCTTTGTAGTCCTGTGCGTTCAGCGTGTCGTAACCATTCGGGTGTCCGAAAATGTCGAGAAGATAGCCGAGCGCGATCGCGACGCAGAGATCGGCCAGCATGGCGATATGACCGAAATCGAGCCCCGTTGTGCGCAACGGCGATAGCTCTACTTCCATGCCTAGTCCTGCCTGTGCTGATTGTCCTTTTGCGGTCGCGCTCAAATACACTCCAACGCTGATCTGCGCCTGGGTCAGTGCGGTGACTGCGTTGTCAATGCTGAGTCTCGGAGTCCGAATGGCACGGCGTAGTTCGAGGACGGCAGCCGCAACTGCGCTCTTGAAGGGGGCCTGCGGGGGAACGCGAGCATTGAGCCACTCCGCCATGCGCAGGATCAGTGCGGCATCGTCGATGCCGTCTGCGGGCGCCGCATCGCGGTGGGACATTTGCGAGTCGGCGTCGGTACCGTCGCCCGGCCATCCAGGCAGGGGAGGGAATTCGATGTTCCATGGCGGTTGCCAGGCAATCTGCGATCCAGACTCCTCGCGCTCCATCAGCGAGACCCTATACTGGGGCAGAAACCCATCGCGCCATGTCTGCAACGGATTGCGCGGGTCCTTTTTTACTTGCCGCCATTCTGCATAGCAGTCCCGGATAGTTGTGAAGGCGTTCTGGTAGCATCCCATCAGCACGTGCAGCCCATGCTCTTCGATGCGCTCGCAACAGCCGAGGTCGCGCCCCGTGGCACACTTGCCGCCAAGACGCCAACCTTGCGTGCAGAGAGTGACTTGATACTTGCCCTGTTGCAGCGGATGACTCAGCCAATAGGCTGCGGCGACGCCTGCAGGCCCGCCACCAAGGATTACCACCCGTTGCGGTGACTGCGGAGAACTCTGGGGACGTTCTGACATATGCGGCCTCGCTGGGCACGAATCCGCTTCGTGCGTCTATCGAGTCATCGGTGCTGTGTGAAGCGGTAGGTTGCCGTCGCGCCGAACATTCTCGGTGCATTGTATTGGGTTACCACCAGGTCGAGCGGTGCGCCATCTTCAACCGCGTTGACCGCAACGCGCTTGTCCATCAGGTTACGGACCCACAGCGCGATCTGAATGTCGCCGTGATGCCAATGCAACGCAGCCCGGGCATTTAGGAAGCCAACTGCCGGCGAGGTCGATGCCCCGATGAGTGAAGCGTTGTACGGGTCCGCGGTGTTGTTGTACGGCTGCAGAGCCATCTGGCTGCGCCACGAATAATCGACGTGCAGCGTCAACGCCTTGGCTGCGAGGCGATGCCGGTAATTCAACGACGCGTCGGCGGCCCAGCGCGGTACGCCTTCGAAGCGAGAATTGGCCAGGTTCGCGCCGGTGATCGGATCGGTATATTGTGTGTATTTGGGGTCGGTATAGGACCCATCGAGACCGAGCAGAACATCATTCCGGGCATTGGCGAGCGCACGGACGGTAAATTGCGACTCGAGACCGGAAACTTCCTGCTTTCCGGCGTTGACGACGAACGTGTCCGGGGTCTGATCGGTGATCACGATCAGTGTGCGTTGGATGTCGTTGTTCCAGCTGTGGTAGATATCGAGATTTGCGCGTGCTCGGTTGTTCCAAAACTGCGTTTTTACCCCCACTTCAACATCGCGTACGACCTCGGGCGCGAACGGTGCGATCGTGGCGTAGGGTTTGCCGCCAATGGTGAAAAATCCGCCGCGGATGTTTTCACCACCCGAACGGAATCCCTTGTCCGTCTTGAGATAGACCATCGCCTGCGGCGCGACCTGATACGAGACGCCGAAGGTGTAGGAGAGCGCCGAGAAGCGCAAGTTCTCGGGCAGCGTGCACGGACTGCCGGTCGGACCGAACGCGACGGCTCCGATCGGCACGACGTTGCACATCTGGGTTGCGGTTGGAAACGCTGGACCGAAGGCTCCTGCGGCGGCGATGGTGCGGTTGTGCGATACCAGCCCCTTCTGGTCGTTCGAGTAGCGCAGGCCCGCTGTCAGGTGCAGCGCTCGAGTGATGCGGTACGTGCCCTGGGCGTATATGCCGATGCTGCGGTTGCTGATGTCGCCGTCGTATACCGTAGTGGTCGGAATCAGGGCGGGTAAAGACTGCGAATTCGACAGATCAATGCCATGCTCGGCAAAGTAGAGCACACCGGAAGCGTACTGTAGTCGCTTCCGCAGCGCCAGTCCGGTCCATTGCAGCTCCGCGGACCATTGCGTGAGATTACGGTGGAAAGTCGCTTCGATGCCGTTGAACGGCGATCCATCGAGGTCGATCGCGGTATTTTCCGCGACGCTGCGGTATGCGGCAATGAAGCGCAGCACGCTTGAGGCGAGCGCAAGACTAGTGGTATCCGCGAATGTGCGGGTGTCGGTTGCGTCCGGCCAGTTGCTGTTCTCGGCCACCGTGTCGCCCTGAGCTCCGGCAATGTATTGCTGTATTTGTTGGCTTGCGGCCACCACGTTCGGCGTGCTGCCGATGAACAGTCCGTTGTCGATCGCAGTCTCGAGGTTCAACAACGAGCCTATTTCCGGAGTTGCGGTGGCAAGGGAGGCAAGATTGGGGGGCGCTGAATATGCGAGGCGGAACGGATTTGCATTCTCCCTCGTGTGGAACAGCTCTGCAGAAAACAGCGTGGTCAGGCCGTGACGGATTCGATACAGGAGTTTTACGCGCCCCATCCAGCGCCGGCGGTTTGCGAGGCGCGCGCCGTCGAGGATGTTGCGGATGTAGCCGGCGCGGTCGTCGAAGTTGAAGGCAGCGCGTATGGCGAGTTTGTGCTGCAGCAGTGGGGCGTTGACGATGAGCGTGCCGTTGCGCTCGGCGTAATTTCCAGCGCCCAGGGAGACTGTCCCGGACAGCGTGTCTAGCTTCGGATTATTCGTCTCGATGACAAGTGCTCCGCCAGTGGTATTCAGGCCGAACAGCGTTCCCTGCGGGCCGTAAAGCACCTGGACTTCCTTGACGTCGAGCAGGTTCGCGTTGAGCCCGTAGGCGCGGGCCCAATAGACCCCATCGACGTAGGTGCCGATTGAGGGGTCTTCTGTTGCGACGGTGTCGTTTTGCAGCTGTCCTCGCAGTTGCATCTCGAGCGCTGAGGCAGTAGTTGGGGCGTGCCGCAAGGTCAGTCCCGGGGTGAGCTGGCCAATTTCCCCAATGCTCGATACTTCGGCATCTCGCAAAGCGCGGCCCCTCAACGCCAGAGCGGTCACCGGAACCCGTTGGGCGTCTTCGACCACTTTGCGGGCGGTGATCGTCACCTCGGAAAGGACGCGTGGAGTTATGCCGGCGTGGGTCCTGTGCTGGCCCGCGTGTCCCGCGGCGGGAACTGACAACATAACGCAGGCGAATAGATATGAGGCAACAGGGCTCGCGGAAACACTTCGCGCCTTCGGCCGCACTGCATTCGCCTCCCCAGCGATTCGAATCGTGACGCTGCAACACACGCCTCTACAGGCTGCGTGTCCGCCACTCTTGTTTTGGAGTGAGTATACACGTCGGTTGCCGGCGGGTGAACGCGCGGAGCGGGCTGGCGCTGCATCATTTTATGCGCGCCACGCATCCGTACGCGGTGCGGTTGTCGCAGTCGCGGTGCACCACATGACGCATGACTTTGCCCATCGGGCATGATGGCAGCAGTGCGTTGGCGACCCGTTGCAGCATCGCCTCGGACAATCGCGTGCGCAGGCCTGTACTTTAGATGACCGCCTGGGCGCGCCGGGATCCGGTGTCATGCTCGGGTCTGGTGGAGTTGCCGATGCGCATGGGCGACGCGGGCCTGAACAGACATGCGCTGGGCGAGCGGTCCTCAGAATGGCAACGCTTACGGTATAGACAGGGAAGTCTTAGGGATCAGTTTGCGTCGGGTCGAAGCGCGGGACGCAATCGGACCCCAGCTGAGCGGTCAGTTGCTGTCGCGAGTTGCGCAGGCGAAGGCGGTGGCCGCGGTCCGGGCTTCTGTTCGACCAGCAGGCTGATCGGCTGCGATGCGATCTCGGCGTTGGGGCAGGGCGTGGGTGACCGCTCGAAACGCTGGCCGCGTCCCGATGCGGCACGTGTTGAGGTCGCGCTGGGTGATGCGGATGCGCATCGGCGGGTTTGCCCGAGCCGGCTCTGTAGCGGATCGCCGACAGACTGCCTTCGTTCGGCGAGGGATGCCATAATCCACCGATGAGAACCCCTCTCATCCGCCTCGCGCTGGTTGCAAGCGCATCGTTGGCCGTCGGCGCCTGTTCGCTGATGGGTCCCCCGCTGCGCCCGCCACCGCCGCCGGCCCCGCTGGCGAAGGCCGTCCGTCCAGCGCCCCCGCCACTCCCGCTTCCGGTGCAGACGGAGAAATTCGTGCTGGCGCCGGGACAGAATATCGTCGGTACGGTGCAGGTCGTGAGAGTTCAGAAGGGACAGACGCTGACGGACATCGGCCGGCGTTTCAACCTCGGCTACAACGAGATGCGACGTGCCAATCCGGGCGTTCACGTTTGGGTACCGACGGTCGGTGCCCGGGTCGTGCTCCCGAGCGAGTTCATCCTGCCGGACGCGCCGCATCGCGGCATCGTCGTTAATCTTGCTGCAATGCGGCTGTTCTATTTTCCTCGGCGCAAACGCGGGCAGCCGCAGGTGCTGATCACGCACCCTGTGGGCATTGGACGGCGAGGGTTTGTGACGCCTCAGGGAGTGACCCACGTCGTTTCGCACGAGAAGAATCCCGTCTGGATCGTGCCGCCGTCGATTCTCGCGGAACATGCTAAGGAGGGCGCTCCGTTGCCCCGCGTGGTCGGGCCGGGACCGGACAATCCGCTCGGGGACTACGCGCTGCACCTTGGCTGGCCCGGTTACCTCATCCATGGCACGAATAAACCGGTCAGCGTGGGCTGGCGAGTGAGTCATGGTTGCATTCACCTGTTCCCCGAGGACATCAAGCAGATCTTCCACCTGGTGCCGAATGGCACCGAGGTCCGCGTCGTCAATCAACCGTATCTCTTCGGCTGGAAGCACGGGCGACTCTACCTAGTGGCCTATGGGCCGCTGCAGGGGGATAAGCGACCCTGGAAGAAGGACTGGCGCAGACTTCTGCCCTCGCTGCTCACTCACGCTGAGCGAGTGGCGTTGTGGAAGCACCATCAGAAGATCGACTGGCGCCGGGTGGGGCGGCTGGTTGCGCATCCGCGGGGAGTCCCCGTGCCCGTCTCCGGCGCGGGTGGTGCCAACCTCGCGACGGTGCTGGCTGATGCGCCGCGGGTGCAGAACAAGTTGCCGGCCGGCTCGACCTGGAATGGGCGGACGGATCTGCCGCTCACCAACGCGCAGTTCCACAAGATCTATGCGCAAACCATGACGCCTGCGCAGCGTAAAGCCTTACAGGCCATCGACAGCCTTCCCCGGCCCGCCCCGGCACATCCCGCCTCAGGTTGCGCGCAGTCCGGTTGTGCGTCGGTTTCCGCAGGCGCACAGCATGCCCCTTCGACGCCCGCTGCGAAAACCGCGCGGGCCGATCCGGGCGGAATCTGATCCGAGCGGAGGGTGCTGAGCGCTTCCGTCCGGCGCCTCGGCGCCGGCAACAGGGAGTGGCGCTCGCGTCGCTCTGCCGTATCACTTCCGTCCGCTGCGGCCGGTTCGAGTCTTCCCCGGTCGGCTACGCTCGGCACGGCAGCTCGGCGCGCTCGATCGCAGCTACCGCTTCGGCCGTGGTCATGACATCGGCGAACAGCATGGCCATGTTTTCGAGCGTCGCGTTGTGTGCGGCATCGGACAGGGTTGCCGTCGCGTCCGACACGAAAATGATCTTGTAATTCATCTGCATCGCGTCGCGAGCCGTTGACTCGCAGCAACAGTTGGTCAACGTTCCGGTGATGATCAGCGTGTCGATGCCGCGTGCCTGCAGGAATTCGTGCAGGCAGCTGGCACCGGGTACGAACGCGCCGAACCGCGTCTTCTCAATTGCCACGTCATCCGCGCGGAAATCGACGTGCGGCCAGAGCTGCCAGTAATGCTTCCCGGGAACGAACGCGTCCGCCGTAGCCGCAGCACTCGCCGCGCTGTGCAGATAGGCAAACCAGTTTGACCAGCTTGTCCGGGCATCCTCATCGATGGTCATACGCAGAAAAATATTCTGCGCGCCCCGCGTGCGCATAGCAGCACTGATGAGGTTGACGTTCGGCACGATTTCCCGCGCTATCGGCACCTCGACGGGCGCGCCCGGCTCCATGAAGCCATTCTGCAGGTCGACGACCACGTGCGCAGTACGTGTGAGATCCAGTTGATCGAAAGCGTGTGATCGGTGCCGGCGGGCGTATACCTGGTCCAGAATTTCCGGTGCAATGCGGATCTCGTGCATGGCGATACGTCTCGCTGGGCGGTGTGTTGGTTCACGTACGCTCGTGCTTGCCGAGCGTCGGGATATGGGTCAGTCTACCCTACCATTGCGCTCCCGCAACCGCGTTGCCTCAGCGTGGAGAGTTGATTTGACGTCTGAAGCGGGTGTTTCTCGGGCGGTCGAGAATAAATTCACTGTCGTTCGGCTCGCGGGCGCGGGCCGCCGGATTGTTCGCGGCGACTCGCGCCCGCGGCGATTTCATTCATGCCGCTTGTATGTCGATCCTGCGCGGACGCAGTTTGCCTCGTTTGGGAATGCGCACCGTCAGCACGCCGTCCTTGAGGTTCGCGTCAATCTTGTCGGTGTCGAGCTCACTGCTGAGCGCGAAAGCGCGTCGATAACAGCTGGCGCGAACGTCTGCGTACAGCGCCTCGGCTTCCTCCGGTAGTTCCAGCTGTGCGCTGCCTTCGACAATCAGCGTGTTCGCCTCGATGCGCAGCTCGAGCTGTTCTTTGGACACGCCGGGCATGTCGGCACACAGCGTGATGCCTTCGTTATCCTCGCGGATGTCGACCGGCGGACGCAGCGGGGTTTCGGTGCTGCTCGCGCGCCGCTCGCGCACGCTGGCGTTGCCGGTGGTTGAGGAGACGTCGCTGTTGCTGGCCATGTCGATTACCTCCATCGATGTTCAGCGGACTTCGATCTGGCGTGGCCGGGCCGCTTCGAGCCGCTCAACGCCAATTTGTACGATGCCGTTGCGGTAGCGGGCACTGACCCGTTCCGGATCGACGTCCTCCGGCAGGGCGATCGCGCGGCGGAATTCGCCGCTGAAGCGCTCCTGCCGGTAATACGTGGCCCGTTCATCGGCAGGAATGTCGCGCCGTCCGGCCACGGTGAGCAGATTTTGCTGGATTGAAATATTGAGCGTCTTCGGATCGATTCCGGGAGCGAACAGGAAAACGTCAACCCGCTCGGGGGTGTGGCTGATGTTGACGGCCGGAAAGCTGCCCCGCGGCAGCGAGCGGATGCCTCCGGCCGGCGCAGACCAAGCACTGAACAGCTCGTCGACCTGTTGCTGCAGGCGCCAGAGCTCATCAAAGGGTGAGTCTGGTGCACTCTGGGAAAATGCGGCCATTTCACTACCTCCTGTGGCACGAACCACTGCTGAGGGGCGCGAGTGGGGGCGCCGGCAGTGATTTCAAGCACAGGCCGTATACGCGGCGGCGGGTCCGACCGGGACCTTCGACTCGAGCATTTCTTCCAACCGTCCGTGGCGGGGCAGATGGGCCGTCTCAGTTGCGGAGCGGACTCGGATCGCCGCGCAGCAATGCCTCGCTGATGCTCGACTCGCGTGTGCGGATCGCCGTGAGAAAGGCCTGCGCGTCTGCCAAGTGCTGGAACGCGGCGAAGCCGCGCTCCAGGAAGTCCTGCAGAGCGCCGAAGCCAGCCATGTGGGCCGGTACGTGCGTTGCGCGCAATGCAAGTCCGATCAGGGGCTGTTCGACCGCCCGCGCGAGCCGCTCGCCGATCTGCACGATCAGCCTGATCTGGCGCTCGCGATCGGCGGCACGCCCGCTCGCGCGGTAAGCTTGAGTATAGCTTTCCGCACAAATCGGCCCCCCCCTCAGGCTGCGCACGAGCGTCTGATCGAGCTCGCCGGACAGCGTGTACAATTCCAGTGCATCGATGAGGACTTGCAGTGCGCTGCGCGGTAAGGTGCGCTCGAGAAGCGGTGCAGCCCGCGCGAGTTGCCGGTCTCGGGCGCTGAAGTCCTGCGGTCCGTACAGATCGGTGAGAAAGAATCCGATCGCACTGGTTTGCCCCGGATCATGTGCCAGATCCGCATAGGTTCGGGTGAGGCGCGCGGCCTGCCAGGCGCGCACGTCCTTCAGCCGCGCGGCGAGCGCTGGATCGGCAGCTTCCGCGCTTTGCAGCGTTCGTATCCGAGCAACGAGCTGTGCAAGCGCGCTCGGTGGTGTCTGCGCGTCCGGCATCTATGGCCGCTCCCGCAGCAATTCCTCCCCCAGCAGCCTGAGTGCGCGTTGCGAGGTGGCGAGACTGAGGTGACCGCAGCGCTCGACGCGGGCGATGCGTGCGCCGCTGAGAATGGCGCTGCTCGGCGGCCACACTAACGTGTCCTCGGGACTGTACAGACAGGTCATGGGAACATCGAAACGTCCCTCCTGCTCGGCGTTGAGTCGCCTCAGCCAGGCACTGTCCGGACACATCTGCCGAGTCGGTGCAAAGGGAAGAGTGCAGGCGATGGCAGTGCCGTGATGAGGCGTCCCGAGGGTCACGATGCGTCCGATCACGGCGGATCCGGCCGATCGAAGTGCCGCCCTGGCGACCAGACCACCCATACTGTGTGCGACGATCACGACGCGCCGCCCGCCGCTGTCGTGCTGTAGCGCCCGCAATTGCGCGACGACCTTTTCAGCAAGGACTTCGATGTCCGCAAACAGCGGGTACAAATTCATCGGAACAACCTGCTCGAATCCGGCTTCCTGCAACAACTTGAGAAGCGGCTGCCAGATGCCTCCGTTACAGAGGATTCCGTGGATGAGAAGCACCGGCGTGGCGTTGCTCGAGCGCGCCAACCCGGCGTGCTCCCCCGAGCGCGGGTGCGAGCCGGTGCGACAGCCCCAATGAACTCCCATGCGCAGCGCCGCGTGCAGCAAAGCGGCACTCTCCATGATGAGGGTTGCGGTGTGCAGCGGGCGCAAGCCGCCACCGGCGATACCGCGACTGAGGAGCGTCACGAATAGCACCAACAGTACCTGCATGAGCAGGAGCGCTGCGGCGCACGCGAGCACCAGCAGGATAGGTGAACCGCCGGCTGTGGCGGCGATAGGCCCGCCGATCGCAATGGCGAGCGCAAGTTCGACGAGCAGCGCCGTCTGCCAGAACACCGCCGCCATGCCGGTTCAGTCCGTTACGGTGCGATCGGCCAGCATTTTCTCCAGCTGTCCGAGCGCATCGCTCAGGCGACGGGTGGTACGCCGCAGACGCGCGGCGTGCTCACCGGCCGCCGTCGTGAAGGTGCGCCGCGAATCGCGCAGCCTTTTAAGGTCGAGCTCGAGTCCATGCCGGCGCAATAGTATCGCGAGCGCCGCAGCGTGCTGCCGGAGATCGTGCCGAGTCTGTTGATAGGCGTGCTCGGCGAGGTGATGGCGACCGGAATAGCGAAACACGTTGGTGAAGAACATCTTCTCATCGTGCCGGTCGGGCTCGAACAGCAGAGTATCAGCGTGCGGAAATCGAGCGCGGAAGCTCGCCATGCCCACCTGCATGCGCGAGTGGATCAGGGTTCGAAACGTCTGCCCGAGTACGGTGTCGAAACCTTCGTCCGCAAGGGTGCGGCGCCGCCTGCTGCGCGAGGCGTCGAACGGAACGAGCGGGTTGATGCAAATCACGAAATCACAGCCCGCCTCCAGTGCGAGCGATGCATACATCGTGCGAACCAGGGCACCATCCACGTAATCGCGTCCTTCGATCGACACCGGTGCATACAGCCCCGGCAGCGCCGCGCTCGCTACCACGGCGCGCGAGATCGGAACGTGTCGGTGTGCGGCATCGCCAAAAACCACCGACCGGCCGGTGTCAAGTTCCGCGGCAACGACGCGCAGCTGCCGGTGCAGGGCGCGGAAATCATCCGTATGCTCAGGCTGAGTGAATAGTTCGTGCAAATACTGTTCGAGCGGGCGGCTGTCGAACACGGCCAGGGGAATGATCTTGGTCAGAACAGCGAGCAATGCAGGCCAGACGCTGCGCAACGTATCGGCAGACCACAATCGCACGCTGCCGTGCAGTGCGCGCGGCAGGCGGGCCACCCGGCGCACATACTCTGCGATCGCCGGTTGCAGTAGAAGTCTCGGCGAGAATGGCACGAGCGTTGATTCGCCCTGGATGAGCGCCGAGCCCATTCGGGTGCCGTCAAAGCCGTTGGCGAGGCCCGCTGCGAGCAGCGAGCCCGAACTCACGCCGACGTACATGTCGTACTCGGTGAGTGCGCGGCCGACAATCACTTCCTCGATCGCGTGCAGAGCGCCGAGCTCGTAGAACGCGCCAAGCGGACCGCCGCCCGCCAGAGCGACCGCGAATTTCCGGCGGCTCGGTCGCCGACGCAGGGCCGGCTCGAGCGTCAACATGATCTACGGCGCAGGCGGCATCGGCGGCTGGCGCTTGGCCCGCCCTCGTCCGCGTCCTCGCCCGCGCGAGGCGCCCTTATCGCCAAGCCGGCCGACGTTGGCGTTGAGCATCTCGACGCGCTTACTGAGCGCCTCGATATCCTCGCCGCTTGGCACGCCGAGTTGGGTCAATGCTCGCCGCACGCGGCTGCGAAAGAGCTTCTCCAAGTTCTCGACCGCCTCAGCGGCCTGACCGCGCATCCCACTCATCCGTGCGCCAACGCTCTGTTGCACGCTGCCGGTAATGCCACGCAAGGTCTCGGCTGCCGCGCCGCGTACACGTGTATCGACGCGAGCGCCTTCCGCGATCAGTTCCTCGAGCAGGTGCGGCGTGCCCTGCTGGGCTTTCGCCATCGCGCCGAGTCCGGCAAGCCAGATCTGATGCACGGTGTCAGTGAGTCGGGAGGGGGCGGCGCTCGATTCGGTGCGGGCGCGTTTCCGGGATTTTCGCTTCGCGGCCATGATCTACTCCCTCTGCGGGCGGCTCCGCGGCTGCGGAGGTGCGTATTTGCCCTACTGGGTGTTGGAAAGGACCGCGTTACTCTAGCGAGCAAGGATCAACAGCTGGATGCGTACTTCCCGCAGGAAATCATGTCTCCGAAGCCTTCCGCCTCCGCAGCACGCGCTGCACACCACTACACCCCAGAGCAGCTCAAGAGGCTTTGGAGCAAGCTGCATGTGACTGACCGGGAGCCCTGGCCGGGGCATGCCGAGATTACCCGCGCGATGGCCGCGGCTGCGCAGTTTGCGGTCTGGGTCGGCGAGTACGGCGGTGCGCGGCCTCTTGCCACTGCACTGCAAGCGACGTGGGTGGAATTTCACGCCGGCGCGTTTGCCCGGGCGATCGAATTGGGAGGAGCGCTGGGGGCGCTCGGGGCTTGTGTGGCCAATCGGGCCGCGGCAGTTGATTCGCTCTACTCGCACAGCAGTGAGCGCGTCGTGACCTCGATGCTGCTTGCGGCCATCGAACGCGGCGAGCAGGCTGTCCAGCAGCTGCCGGAGCACCCGAATACGCATTACACCCTGGCACTGGTGCTCGGTCGCTACAGTCAGCGCATTTCCATTCTGAAAGCGATATCGGAAGGACTTGCGGCACGCGTGAAGACGCATCTCGAGCGGACGCTAGAGCTCGAACCGCGTCACGCCGAAGCGCACGTGGCACTAGGCCTATATCACGCCGAGATCGTGCACAAGCTTGGCGGTGTCGTGGCTTCGCTCACCTACGGAGTATCTGCTCGGGCGGCGCTCGAGCATTTCCACCGCGCCGTGCAGCTCGCGCCACGCTCACCGATCGTCCATATGGAATATGCTTACGCGCTGTTGCTGCTCGATCCGGCGCGTCATCGCACCGAGGCGCAGAAGCTCTACAGCGAGGCGGCTGGCTGTGAGCCGCTCGATGCGATGGAAGCTTTGGACGTGGCCCGTGCCAAGCGTGGCCTGCCGACCTGAGCGCGGCGTCGCGCTTGGGCGATTCAGTTCTGCAACGCGCTGCCGCCGAGCAGTACCAGGAGCACGAGCTGTTCGAATGCGGCCCTGATCCGGGTGATCAACTCTGCGGGGTGCGGCATGATCTGCCGGTCGGCCATCACTCCGAAGTGCACACGTCCGTGATAGCTCAGCATGCTGACGCCGAGTCCGATGCTGCCTGACTGCGGAACCCAGAACAGCACTTGGCGCAGCGCTGCCCCCTGGATGGACAATGCCGTGCGCGGTCCGCGCAGATTGGAGGCGACCAGGCTGGCCTTGGCGCTGAACAGGTCCATCACCACATCCTCGACCGGGCGCGGCAGGCTGCCTACGGTCGCGAGCAGACCGTAAGTGAGCAGCGCCTGCTCGGAGCCCTTCAGGGTTCGCATGGCGGCTTGCACCCTGTAAAGTCGCTCGAGCGGGTGGCGCACGCCGACGGGTAGGTCGACGTAAACGAGACCGAAGCGATTGCCTAGCGGGTCGTCCTGCGACTCGGCCGAGCGCAGGTCTACCGGGACAGCTGCACGTAACGTCAGGCCCTGTGTCGTTTCGCCTAGTGTCTGCAGATGCTGACCCAGTGCCCCGGCGAGAGTTGCGATCAGCACGTCGTTGACCGTGCACCCGAGCACCCGTCCAATAGTCTTCACTTCCTCCAGCGACAACGATTTTCCCCAGGCAACTCGTCGAATGCCGCACAACGGGCCCCTGAGGTGCGTCGGCGGATCATCCGGCAGTAGTGTGATGTGGGCCAGCTCGCTCGCCAGAGTGCTGGCCTGGCTGACTGCCGAGGTGGCCGTCTCGGGATGCAATGCCAAGTGCAGTCCGGCGTCGACCAGACGGCGACCCTGTCCCAGGGCTTCGGCAAACCAACTGGCTGGCAGTGTATGCGGAGGCTTCGGCGCTGCGACGTTCGGATCGGTGTGGACGGCCAGGTCGGCGCGCGAGCGGGAGCGGCGGTCGTCCGTCAGACTCAGTAGAACCCGTACCAGCGCGATGCCGTCGGCATAACAGTGGTGGATGCGTGCGATGATGGCGCTGCCACGGCCGAAGTGCTCGACGATGTGGAAACTCCACAGCGGCCGGCCGGCCGGTAACGGCTCGCTGGCGAGCTCGCTCACCAACGTCTCGAGTTCATGCTGACCGGCGGGGGTGGGCAGGGCGGCGCTGAGCACGTGATCGTCAAGGTTGAATGAGTCGAGGGGCTGCCAGAATGCCTGTGCGAGTCCGTCGACGGGAACGCAGGTGAAGCGCATGTGAGTCGTGAATCGCTCGGCAATTCGCTCGCGTAGCCGTGCTCGCGGCAAGGGTGCACCGAGCACGATGAGAGCAACGATCACCATGGGATTGCTGGTGCGCTCCATGTTGAGAAACGCGCGGTCGACGCGCGAGAGGGGGACGCGCGGCGAGCCCGACGCGCTCGATGTGCGCGGCGGCGGCACGCGGGGATGAGGTGCAGGACGCATGTGAAAAGTTTGGCGCAATCGTCTACCCGGTAAAGCTTCGGTTTGTCACGATGTGCGCCGCGGCGACCGTGCGTAGCTTCCCTCTTCTCAGGCGCCCTCGCCGGATGCAGGTCCATGCCGTACTTCGTCACCGGGGGAACCGGCTTCATCGGCCGGCACCTCGTCAAACAGCTCGCCGCGCGCGGGGAGCGACTGTACCTGCTGGTCCGGCCCGGTTCGCGCGCGCGCTTCGAGCGAGTCGTACGTGATTGTGCCGGGCAGGGCGAGCGGCTCGTGCCGATTGAGGGGGATCTCGGTGCGCCATGCTTGGGCGTTTCGGCGGCCGACTGCAGCGTACTTCGGGCGAGCGTCTCGCACTTCTTTCACCTCGGCGCGCTTTATGACCTGAGTGCGCCAGCGTCCGAGGTGACGGACAACAACGTCAAGGGGACGGTGCATGCGCTTGAGCTTGCGCACGAGGTGCGCGCCGGTCGCTTTCACTTCATGAGCTCGATCGCAGCCGCCGGCCGCTATCCGGGAATATTCACGGAGGACATGTTCGAGGAAGCAGTCGGGCTCGATCATCCGTATTTTCGGAGCAAACACGATGCCGAAGCGCTCGTGCGGACAACCTGCCGTGTGCCGTGGCGGATCTACCGTCCGGGCATGGTTGTCGGGGACTCGGTGACCGGCGAGATGGATAAAACCGATGGGCCTTACTACCTGTTCAAACTGATTCAGCGCCTGCGCGATGTGCTGCCGCGCTGGGTCCCCTTGATCGGCCTGCAGGGTGGGTACGTCAATTTCGTGCCGGTGGATTTCGTCGCTGCAGCGGTTGCGTACCTGGCGCACATCGAGGGCGAGGATGGGCACTGCTTCCACCTGACCGATCCGCACAACTACCGTGTAGCGGAGGCGCTCAATGTGTTCGCCGCAGCGGCGCATGCCCCGACATTGCGGTTGCGCATAGATTCGGACCTCGGCGCGACGCTGGCCGCGGCGGTGCACGTGGCGCCCGAGGCGCTCGCCCCAGTTCGCCGCGTGCTGGATGAGGTGCTCGCCGATGCGGGCATCCCGCGGGCGCTGATCGGGATGTTCAATTATCCGACGACGTTTCTCGCCACCCGAGCACAGCGCCTGCTCGAGCCGGCCGGGATCCGTGTGCCGCCGTTGGCCCAATACGCCTGGCGGCTGTGGGACTTCTGGGAGCGGCGGATGGACCCGGACCTTGAGCCGCTGACGCTGCTGCGGCGTGCGGTAGCCGGCAAGACCATCCTAGTGACGGGTGGGTCTTCGGGGATTGGCCGTGCAACCGCGCTGCAGCTTGCTGCCGCGGGCGCGCATCTGGTGCTTGTGGCGCGCGACGCGTCGCGGCTCGAGCAGGTGCGAGCAGAGGTGCAGGCGCGCGCCGGTCGTGCCAGTGTG
Source organism: Gammaproteobacteria bacterium (assembly GCA_027324195.1). GTDB lineage: Bacteria > Pseudomonadota > Gammaproteobacteria > Steroidobacterales > Steroidobacteraceae > 13-2-20CM-66-19. The sequence goes on from DAHVTM010000007.1 coordinate 30,500, forward strand.
TACGAGTGTGATCTGGCGGATCCGCTCGCCAGCGCCGGGCTGCTGACCCGCCTCGCCGCGGAGCAGCCGCCGATCGATATCCTGATTAACAATGCTGGACACTCGATCCGGCGGGGCATCGACGCCACGTACGAGCGTTTTCACGACTATGAACGGCTGATGCGGATCAATTATTTTGCCGCCGTTCGCCTCACTCTTGGCCTGCTGCCTTCGATGGTCGCACGCGGTGCAGGACAGGTGATCAGTATCTCCTCCATCGGCGTGCTCACGAATGCCAGCCGGTTCGCCGCCTACAATGCTTCGAAGGCGGCGCTCGAAGCCTTTACGCGGTGTGCCGCTGGGGAATTCTCCGACCGCGGCGTGCGCTTTTCAGTCGTGAATCTGCCGTTGGTGCGCACGCCGATGAGTGCGCCGACGAAGCTGTACGAGGATTTCCAGCTGCTCGAGCCTGAACAGGCCGCCGCAATGGTGTGCAGCGCCATTACGCACAAGCCCGAGCGCGTGACCACGGGCCTTGGAACTCTGGCACATGTGGTTGAGGCGCTTGCGCCGCGACTCAATCGGGTGGTCATGAGCGAGAGTTTCCGCATGTATCCCGATTCCAGAGCGGCCGGCGGGCCGGACGCGCCTGGTGAAGACAGTTCGCGCGATGCGAGAGTGTTCGCTGCACTGCTGCACAAGCTGCATTTCTGAGCCGCGCCGAGCGTGTACCCGGGGCCAGCCGGGCCATCGTGCAACCTTTCCTCATGGTACGAGTCGAACCCGGCGTACCGGCGCGCCTGACCGTTACACGGGGCGCGGATGTGCCTCGAGTGTGATGGGCCTTGAGATTGCGCAGTCCGGGGTCGCAAAATATAAATTTTCGTGCGGGCGCGCCGGCCCGGCATGGTTGCAGGGGCGAGGATCGCCACGTCCGTGGCGCCGGCGCGGCCTCAGTCCTGGAGGGACCGATATTGAACAAGCAGAAGAAGTTGGGATTCCTGGCGCTTGCCGTGATGTTGCCGGTGTGCGCCTCAGCAGCATACGCTGACACGCCGAGTGCGCCCTGCAGCGGACCGTCGGGCCTGCTCGGGCTGCTCGACCGGCCGACTGTCGGGGACTCGAGCTGCGTTGTCCCGCAGGGCATGACCGTCGTGGAGGCGGGTGCGACGGCCGGCAGCCTGTACGGCTCCCCGGGCGGACAGATCGACACGCTGCCGAATCTCGAGCTGCGGTTTGGTCTGCCGGGCAATTCGGAACTCGTCTGGTTGCCGCCGAATTTTCAGTATCAGTCCGTCAATGCCGGCCCGGGCGGCCCGGCGGCAACCGTGCGCGGTTTCGGACCGACCGTGGTCGGAATCAAGCATTCGCTCGGCTATACCGAGCACTGGCAGTGGACCGCCGAGGCGCTCGCGACGCTGCCCTCGGGCGACAGACTGTATGGCAGTCACGGGCTCGGCGGTGCGCTCAACGCGATCGTCAGCTACGGTAACGGGCCGCTCGGGGTGTCGCTGATGGTTGGTGTTACCTCGCAGACCGAACCGACCGCGGCGGGCGGGCAGCGCTTTCAGAGCTTCAACCCGGATCTGGTGGTGACTTGGGCGTCGAGCGCGCGCCTGCAGTTCTATGGCGAGGTCTACGGCCAGTCTCACTCGGGCTATCTGCAGGGGTGGGGTACCGATGCCGACGGCGGATTGCAGTACCTGATCAACCCGGATTTCGAGGTCGATCTGGAGGAAGGCGTGCGTATCCAGGGCGATCTCGGCGGCTTTTCCAACTACACCGGCGTCGGACTCGGACTGATGTTCTGAGCTGAAGGCTCCCCGTCGCCGCTACTGCATCTTCAAGTGTGCGCCAATCGCCGCCTTGAGGGTGTCCAGGGCGAAGGCAAAGACGATGCAGGCACCCAGTACTGCAGCGACGAGCTGCAGAGAGATCGCGCTCATCAGAATGCCGCGCGTGGCAAGAGTGGCGAAAATGCCGACGTCCACGAGCATCGAGACGATGATCCAGCCGCTCGGTCGTGAACTCCAGAGTCGGCGTCGCTCGCGTACGACGTAAAACAGGGCCTGACTCGTGAACGACAGCGTCACCGATGCGAGCGTTTGCAGGCGGGCCTGATCGAGCAGCAGTTCGTAGCGCCCGAACGCGACGACGCCACTGCAGAACAGTACGTTGCACAGCGCAAGGGCGACACCGAGAACGGTGATGTTATCGACGTGCCAGGCGTTTGGCTTTGGCGAGGGATGCACGTTGTCCGTCGTCGCGGACATGGCGAGGAAGTCGCTGGTAATCATCAGCAGCGCCATCAGGCGCGGCGTGAGGATGGCGTGGCCGGTCATGACCAGTCCCACGACCAGCAGCAGCATCTGGCTCAATTTTTGCGTCAGCGAACGCAGCGTGTAGGTAAGGATCCGCTGGAAGGCGATGCGGCCCTCACGGATCGCGCTCACGATGCCCGCCAGCCCAGGCTCGGTCAACACGATACCGGCAGCCGACTTGGCGACGTCTGTTGCACTCGATACGGCGATGCCCATCTGCGCCTGGCGCAGTGCCGGGGCGTCGTTGGCGCCGTCGCCGCACATTCCGACGGTGTGTGCGCCGGATTGGAATGCCCGCACGATATGAAACTTATCCTCGGGAAACACCCCGGCGAACACCGCGTAGTCCTGCGGCAGCACACGTTCGGGTATCGGTCCTGGAGGACAGATCGGGCCGTCGAGGCCGACCTCGTGAGCCACGACCTTGGCGGTGACCGGGGCGTCCCCGGTGACCATGACTGTGGTCACGCCCATCGTGCGCAACTCACCGATCAACGCGGCGGCGTCTGCGCGCGGCGGGTCGCTGAGCGCAATGAGTCCGATGATCTGCAGCGGCGCATCGGACGGTCCGTACGCGACCGCGAGCACGCGGAACCCCTCGGCGGCGAGCGCTTCGACCGCGACGGCCGTCTGCGGCGGCGCGGTGGCAATGCTCTGCAGCGCCGTGAAGGCGCCCTTGGCGATGCGTACCGAGTTGCCTGCGGTGTCTGTGGCGGTGGCCTCGGCGCGTTTGCGGGCCGGATCGAACGGGATGAATGCCTGCAGGCGCGGCACGCCCGCCGGTGCCGTCCGACTCGCCGCTGCTGCATGAATGGCGCCGTCGACTGGATCCGCCCCGCCTTGTGAGCTGGCCAGCGCTGCGAGCGCCAGCACCTGCGATTCGTCGTAACCGGCCATCGGCCGCACGGCGGTCACGGCGAGCGCATTCTGGGTAATGGTGCCGGTCTTGTCCGAGCACAGCACATCGAGAGTCGCCGCTTCCTCAACCGCCGAGAGTCGGGTCGGCAATACCCCCTGCGCAGCCAGCGCGCGCGCACCGAGGGCACTCGCCAACGTAAACGTTGCCGGCAGCGCCACCGGAATCGCCGCCAGAATCGCCGTCAGCGTGAGTGAGATCACCTCATGGGTCGGCAGTGCGAGCATGGCCGCATAGGCGACCTGCGCGATGACCACCGCGCCATTGAAGATCGCCAGATTGCGTACCACGCGCAGTACCGTGGTCTGCTGCGTGCTGAGGCCATGAGCGGTTCGCACTAGTTCGGCGGTACGGCCAAAGCGCGTGTGCGTGCCGGTCGCAGTCACCTGCGCGAGCGCCTCGCCGCGGCGGACCAGAGCGCCGGCATAGCTCTGGCGGCCTGCGCTCGCTTCTACCGGCAGCGACTCGCCGGTGAGTGTCGACTGATCGAGCAGGACTTCCCCATCGATCAGCTGGACATCGGCGGGTACGATGCCGCCGAGGGACAGCTTGACGAGGTCTCCGGGGACCAGCTCGGCTGCCGGCACGGTGTGCCACGCACCGTCGCGCCGCACAGAGGCCATCAGTGCCAGGCGGGACTTCAGCGCATCGAGTGTGGCCCGGGCGCGGGCTTCCTGGGCAAAGCCGAGTACGGCGTTGAACAGCACCAGGACGGCTATGACTGCCGCCTCGAGGTATTTGCCGAGCGCCAGTTGCAGGACGATGGCGGCCTCGAGCATCCAGGGGATGGGAGCCCAGAATTTCCCGAGCAACCGTCGCCACGCGGGGATTTCCTGCTCAGCGACGGCATTGGGTCCGTATTGTGCGCGCCGGCGCGACACTTCGGCGGCGCTGAGACCCGCAGCCGGGGTCATCGGCGTGCCGGCAAGGACGTGGGACGGCACGGCTGGCGGCTGCGAGGAGGGGGCGTGAAGATCTGGCACGGTGTGCGGGCTCCGCAGGGCCGCCAGTCTATCTGAGACGCTTGCCGCGTGGGCGAGCGGGCGGCCAGTGCATTGCTCGACAGCTCGCCCGGCGGCATTGCACACTGCGCCTCGGTGGATGCGGCCCCCGACAGGGCTGGCAGCGCAGGCCTCGAGGTTCGCGAAATCATGACGAAGCAGCACACCCCGATCGATGCGGCAGTACGCCCGCTCATCGTCTGGTTCCGCAACGATCTGCGCCTCGCCGACCATCCGGCGCTGTCCGCGGCGATCGCCACGGGTCGGCCGGTCATCCCGTTGTTCATTCTGGATGAGCGTGGTTCAGCCACGCGTCCCCTCGGTGGCGCAGCCCGCTGGTGGCTGCACCACAGCCTCGTTGCGCTCGCGGCATCTCTGCGGACGATCGAGGGTGCTTCCCCGCCTGGCCTGCAGTTGTGTCTGCGTCGCGGCCCCGCGGTGCAGGTGCTGAGTGAGCTCATTGCGGAGTGTGCCGTCGCCGGGGTCTACTGCAACCGCGCGTACGAGCCCGATCTCGATGCGCTCGATACCGCCGTGGCGCAGCGGCTCGCCGCCGCCGGCGTGGTGTTCGAGCGCTTCCCCGGGGCCTTGCTTGCCGAGCCGGGTGCGCTGCGGACCGGCAGTGGCGGGCCGTTCAAGGTGTTCACCGCATTCTGGAACCGCTTGAGCGCCATGGAGGTCGCGCCGCCGCTGCCGGTGCCGCGCAAGCTCGCCGGCGGTGCGAGCGTGCCTCGCAGCGAGCGACTCGAGGAATGGGGGCTGCTGCCGGGTTTGGGGTGGGACAGTGGTTTTGCGCCGCTGTGGACTCCGGGGGAGAAGGGGGCGCGCGTGCGGCTGCGCGAGTTTCTCGGCCGGCAGTTCGACAGCTACCGCACTGCCCGCGACGTGCCCTCGGTCGAGGGGACCTCGCGGCTCTCGCCGCATCTGTGTTTCGGGGAGATCAGTGCCCGGCAGATCTGGCATGCGCTGCTCAAGGCCCCGGGCGGCGGGCGGGCGGAACTGGTGGGCAACGGGTTTCTGCGCGAGCTCGGCTGGCGGGAGTTCGCACGCTATACCCTGCACCATTTTCCGAGTCTGCCGCAGCGCCCACTGCGCCAGGAGTTCGAGGCGTTCAGCTGGCGCGAAGATGCGGCGGGGTTTGAGGCCTGGTGCCGGGGGCGCACCGGCTATCCCATCGTCGATGCCGGCATGCGCCAGCTCTGGCACACCGGCTGGATGCACAACCGCGTGCGCATGATCGTCGGCTCCTTCCTGGTGAAAGATCTGCTCGTGCCGTGGCAACGCGGCGAGGCGTGGTTCTGGGACACGCTCCTCGATGCGGATCGCGCCAGCAACGCGCTCAACTGGCAGTGGGTCAGTGGATGCGGAGTGGATGCCGCGCCGTATTTCCGCATCTTCAACCCCGTCGCACAGAGCGAGCGCTTCGATTCCGACGGCGAATATCTGCGCCGCTGGCTGCCTGAACTGCGTGCGCTGCCGGCCCCCATGATCCACGCGCCTTGGAACGCCCGGCCGCTCGAGCTGGTACAGGCCGGCGTGCGCCTCGGGGAGACCTACCCGCGGCCGATCGTCGAGCACGAGGAGGCACGCAAGCGTGCGCTCGCTCGCTTCGAAGCGCTCCGGCAGCGCAACTGACGAGGTCAGGCGCGGGTATGCGGCACGGCAAGACGAAGGGCATCGGGTGACGGTGGCGTTCCTGGGTTTGGGCCGCATGGGCCTCGG
>DAHVTM010000101.1:0-14525 GCA_027324195.1 Gammaproteobacteria bacterium
GCGTGTGCCGGGATGCCGTCCATTCGCTCATTGACTCCACAGCCGCTGCAGATTGGTAGCGACGTACTCGAGCCGCATGCGGTTGTTCCAGTCCATCTTCAACCCCTCGAGTGCGCGGACCTCGTTGAGCGAGAACAGCAGTTCGCGGCGCAACGGGTCGGCGATTCGGCTCTCGATGAAGGTGATCATGACCACCCGCTCACCGCGCGTCACGGGCTTCACCTCGTGCAGCGTCGTCGATGGGTACAGCACCGCCTGCCCGGCTGCGCCTTTGATTCGGATCGCTTCCGAACCCAGATAGATGACCAGCTCACCGCCCTCGTAACTCGCCGGATCGCTGAGAAAGATCGTACTCGACACATCGGAACGCAGGGGCTGCCGGCCTACCATCATCATCGCTGCATCGACATGCGCGCCGTAGTTCTGGCCCTGTCCGTAGCGCAGAATCTGCGGCGGCGCGATCCGGCGAGGCTGCGCAAAATTGAGCGCCACCTCGCTACGCTGGTACGCCGCCAGCGCAATCTGCGCCGCCTGCTGCCCGTGCGGATCGGCCGCATCAACGATGACGTTGTTTTTCGTCACGTTGTGCGGATTCGAGCGCCGACCGTCGATAAAGGTCGCCTGGCGTGCGCACTCGCCGATGGCCGCGAGCTCGGCGGCACTCAGGAATTCCTCGATTTGCAGAAACATCGGAGTTGCAGCTCAGTGTATTCGCTCGACCTTGCACCCGCGCCCGGAAGGGGCCTGCAGCCAGTAGGAACCGAGCCATCCTCGGGAGATTTTCACCGGCTCTCCGATCCGCAGCGGCGGTGCATCACCATTATTCTGCAATTCGCGCCAGACCTGACCGTTGGCGAGGTCATAGATCATGCGTCCGTCCGCCCCGACGTGCAACCCGGTGACGCGCTCAGTAATGTTGGCAAGCGGCTTCGGTCGCGCGCCATTCGCGACTTCGCGCGCGAGAATCGCCGCCGGCGTCAACCCGAAGGTCTGCCGAGGGCTCAAGTCGGCCCGGGACTGTTGGGTAGGCTTGGGAGCGTGGCGGGCACTACGAGTCAACGCAGCAGAGGCCAGATCGAAGCAGCGCAGCCTCGCTTGATCGGCGCGAATGGCGCGACAGGCGAGCACCCGAGCCAGCACGCCCGGCGAATCGCCGGCTGCGGCCCATACCGAGCCGGACAAGAGGACACCCACACAGAGCAGCAACGCCAGCACCGGGCTCGCTTCCGCGCTAAATTGATTTGGCCGTTTCATCGAGAAAGTATAGCGCTCTCCTGACGCTCTGGTGCCAGGAGGAGCCGGCGCCTCGGCGGCATCCCTGAAGCTGTCATTGCGGCCACACCAGTGAATATCTATGATCGCCTTGCAGGGGGCATCGCGATTCATTACAAGAAATCAGGAGGACGGCTCGTGCCCAGATTCCCAATGTTCATCACCGGCACTGCGATACTGGCACTGTGCGCAGGCTGTGCAGCCCAATCCTCCGCGCGCACCGCGGCGGGCCCGCCGGCAGCCACCTCACCGCCGGTGAACTACTCGTCCAAACAGATCCTGCAGTTCGCTTTCGACCAGGGCTATCGGCCGCAGACTCACGACGGCAAGACCATTTACTGCCGCAGAGAGGTCCCAATCGGCTCGAACCTGCCCGAAACACGCTGCGTCACGGCCACTGAATTGCGGTTCCAGGTCCTGCGCGCGCAGCGCGATCAGCAACTGCTCGAGCAGGGCGCACCGATGGTGGGTCAGCCACCCGGTAATTGATGCCGGCCGCACGCCTCGGCCGTACCGGTCTTACCCGAAACTCGCAAGAAGTGGCGGAACCGCGGCTGGGCGCGCTACAGGTTGAGAGCGCAAGACTTCGGTGCTGAGCGGTCAGCGGCTCGCCGAGGATTGCCCGTCTGACAGGCCCGGATCTCTGCGAGTGCGAGGGGCCACACCCTCGCCAGATGCGCATCAACGCCAAGTCACGGAACAATCGATGCGCCGACCCCAGCGCGCGTTCGGGCGGTGCGCCGCAACGCTTGAGGTCACCGCCCGTCCGGCGCCCCTCAATGGGCCCGCGATGAGGCATCGGCCGGGCTCGCCACCCAGCTCACGCGCGCCCCGACTGTGATTCCGAGCTTCTGTGCTTCCCCGCCTTTGATCTCGATGACCGCCTTGACGGGCGCCCCCGAACTGATCGTTTGCAGTGAAAACGGCTTGGCCTCGGCGGCGATCTTCTCGATGCGGCCGTCGGGCGCGACGAACAGCATGTCGAGCGGGATATAGGTATTGGCCATCCAGAATTGCGCCACGTGCGGGGGCTGCATCGGAAACAGCATGCCCTGGTCCGAAAGCAGGTCCTGCACGAACATCAGCCCCTGGGTCTGGCGCGCCGGCGTATTGGCGATCCACACCCTGAAGCGGCGCATCGTGCCGCCCACCGCGATCGTGAGCGTGGTGCGCGGAAAGTGATCGAGATTCTCGAGCGGCATCGTCTGCGCGAAGCCCGCCACGGGCGCGAGCGAGACCAGAAAACCGACCGCGAACAGCGCTGCCGCCCGCGTCAGAGTGCTCGGACTTGTCGTCATACTCGCCCCCCTGAGCCATCCATGACAATTGTCGCACAAGCACCGTGACCCCGGCTTGGCGCGAAAGTCTCCCTTTGCGCACGAATCTTGCAGGTTCGCCGCGCAGGCGCGACGGTTACGAAGCGGCTAGACTTCCACCGGCAATCGAGGTTTCCAATCCATTCCCATGCGCAATACCCTGCTCGAAATCACCCCCGTCATACCTGAGGCGCTCGCGCGCCTGCCTGAGCTGGCTGGCAATCTGTTCTTCAGCTGGCATCGACCGATCCGTGCCCTGTTCGAGGATCTCGACCCCGAGCTGTGGAGTCAGTGCGGGGGCAACCTGCGCCTGATGCTGCGGTGCGTGCGGCAGTCGGCCCTGGACCGCGCCGCCGGCGATGCACCCTACCTCGAGCGCTACGCCGAGGCGCTGCGGCTGCTCGATACCTACCTGGCGGCGCAGCCGCCGGAGGGCGAACCGCTGGTCGCTTATTTCTGCGCCGAATACGGCTTTCATGAGAGCTTCCCGATTTACTCGGGCGGCCTCGGTGTGCTGGCGGGGGACTACTGCAAGGCCGCGAGCGACGCCGGCGCGAATTTCGTGGCAATTGGACTGCTGTATGAGCAGGGATACTTCACCCAGACTGTCGATGACGACGGGATCCAGCACGCCGAGTACAAGGCGCACGATCCGCGCGACTTGCCGGTCGAACCGGCCCGCGATCCGGCGGGGCGCTGGCTCACGATCACGGTGCGCATTGGCGGGCGCGACGTCGTGGCGCGGATCTGGAAAGCCCAGGCCGGGCGCGTACCGGTTTACCTGCTCGACACCAATACCGCGGTCAACGCCCCTTCCGATCGGGACATCACCCGTCGGCTGTATGGCGGGGACGAATCAACCCGCGTCCGTCAGGAGATGATCCTCGGCATCGGCGGCGTGCGCGCGCTGCGCGCGTTGGGGCTAGCGCCGGCGGCTTGGCACCTCAACGAGGGTCACGCGGCGTTTCTCATTCTCGAGCTGATGCGCGAGCACATGGCGCTCGGGCTGCCATTCGAGGCGGCGATCGAGGCCACCGCGGCAGCATGCGTGTTCACCACCCATACGCCCGTCGCCGCCGGCCACGACGCCTTCGGCCATGGTCTGATCCTCGAGCACTTCCAGGACTTCATCAACGATCTGGGACTGCCGGTCGAGCGGTTTCTCGACCTCGGCAGCGCCCCGACGGTGCCGGGTCTGTTCAACATGACGCGTCTCGCGCTGAACGGCGCGCGGCACGTCAACGGGGTAAGCCGCATTCACGGGGCGGTCTCGGCGCAGCTGTGCGCCGATCACTGGCCGGAGATCCGCCCCGAGGACAATCCGGTCGGATTCGTCACCAATGGCGTGCATGTCCCCACGTTCCTACACAAACTCTGGGGTACGTTCTTCGACACCGAACTCGGCCCCGAGTGGCGCGAGCGGCTGAGCGATACAGCGTTCTGGGAGCGACTGCGCGCCGTACCGCAGGAGCGCTTCTGGCAGACCGCGCAGGCAGTGAAAGCCAAAATGCTCGATGCGGTGCGCCAGCGCCTCGAACGCGAATACACCCGCAAGGGCCTGAGCCTGGCGCAGCTGGCGCGCGTCACCCGCCTGCTCGACCCGGCGCGGCCCGAGGTGCTCACCATCGGCTTCGCGCGCCGCTTCGCCACCTACAAGCGCGCCACGCTGCTGCTGCGCGACCGCGCACGCCTGGCCCGGTTGCTGAACGACCCGGATCGTCCCGTGGTGCTGCTGTTCGCCGGCAAGGCCCACCCGGCCGACGAGCCGGGCAAACAGCTGCTGCGCGAAATCCGCCAGCTCATGACCTCCCCGGAGTTCATCGGCCGGATTATTTTCCTCGAGGATTATGATCTGCAGCTCGCCCGCTCGCTGGTCTCGGGCGTCGATGTCTGGCTCAACACGCCGATCGCACCCCTCGAGGCGAGCGGCACCTCCGGCATCAAAGCGGCGATCAATGGCCGGTTGAACCTGAGCATTCTCGACGGCTGGTGGGCGGAGGGCTGCACGGCGGACAACGGCTGGGGCATTCCCCCCTCTGACGTGCAGGACTGGGGGCGGCGCGATTCGATCGAGTCGGAACTCATCCTGCACACGCTGCAGGAGGAGATCGTCCCGCTCTACTACGAGCGCAATGCCAGTGGTTGCTCCCCGGAATGGGTGCGGCGCGCCAAAGAAGCCATGGTGATGGTGATCCCGCGCTTTAACATGGATCGGGTGTTGCGCGATTACACGGACAAACTCTATCGCCCGGCCGCTGCGCACTACCGTCGGCTCGCCGAGCACGGCTTTGCCGGCGCACGCCAGCTGACGGAGTGGCAGCAGCGCATCCGCGAATCCTGGAGCCGGGTGGACCTGCGCCTGCTCGAGGATGCGGCCGCCGAGATCACCCGCGAGCACAAGGTACGCCTGCGGGTTGCCGCGCACCTGCGCGGACTGCGGCCCGAGGACGTGCGCATCGAATTCCATGCCAGGCGGCTGCTGCCACAGGCAAGCACCGAACCGCCACCGCTGTGCTCGTTCGGCACGGTGGAACCGCCGGGTCTTTGGCGCGCCGCGCTGCAGCCGACCGGCGAGTGGAGCGACGGGGCGGCGGTGTTTGCCCTCGAGGCCGAGCCGCCCGGTTGCGGACAGTTCGCCACCGAGATCCGCATTTACCCCCACCACGAGCTCCTCGCCCATGCGTACGGGATGGGACTGATGAAATGGCTTTGATGTCGCGGACAGACTGCTAGGATAGAACCTGCCACCACCACAGGGGAGCCCGGGTCCATGATCCGACAACCAGCGCGCGCCTCCTCCGGACGCTACGTCAGCCGACTCACCGGCGGAACGCTCGCGGTGATCATGGCTGGCGGACGGGGCGAGCGCCTGAAGGACCTCACGGCCAATCGCTGCAAGCCCGCGACGCCTTTCGGGGGCAAGTTCCGCATCATCGATTTCGTGCTGTCGAATTGCGTCAATTCCGGTATCCGGCAGATTTCCATTCTGACGCAATACAAAGCACAGTCGCTGATAGCGCACGTGCAGCACGGCTGGAGTTACCTGCGCGGCGAATTCGGCGAGTTCGTCGAGGTCGTTCCGGCGCAGCAGCAGATGGGGCCGAACTGGTACCAGGGCACCGCCGATGCGGTCTACCAGAACATCGAGCTCATCCTCTCGCACCGCCCCAAGCACGTGCTCGTGCTCGCCGGCGATCACATCTACAAGATGGACTACGGCCCGATGATCGCCTACCACGTCGAGAAGGGGGCGGACATCACCATGGGGGTAGTCGAGGTGCCCGCGAGCGAATCGCGGCATTTCGGCGTGCTGACCGCCACGGAGTGGAACCGGGTCACCAAATTCAGCGAGAAGCCACAGGTGCCCGACACGCTCCCGGGTCGGCCCGATGCCATTCTCGCCTCGATGGGCATCTACGTGTTCAATACGCGGCTGCTCGAGATGCTGCTGCGCGAAGATGCGGTGAATGAGTCCTCCTCGCACGATTTCGGCAAGGATATTCTTCCGAAGGCGATCGCCGGCGCGCTGCAGGTGTTCGCTTATCCATTCCAGGACGTGAAGACGCGCGCGCAGAGCTACTGGCGGGACGTCGGCACCCTCGATGCATACTACGAGGCCAACCTCGAGCTCGTGCACGTCGAGCCGGAACTGAACATCTACGACGAAGACTGGCCGATCTGGACCTACCAGGTGCATCAGCCGCCGGCGAAATTCATCCTCGACGAGGACAGCCGGCGGGGCTTGGCGATCAACTCCATGGTATCGGCTGGCTGCGTCATATCGGGCGCATCGGTGCGCGAGTCACTGCTCTTTTCCAACGTGCGGGTGGAGGAGCGCAGCGCCATCGAGCGCGCGGTGATCCTGCCGAACACTCGCATCGGCGTCGGCTGCGTAATCCGCGGCGCCATCATCGACGAGGGCAGCGAAATACCGGACGGCATGCGCATCGGCGTCGACCGCGAGGCCGACGCCCAACGCTTCCTGGTCACCGACAAGGGTGTCGTGTTGGTGACTGCCGAAATGCTGCGTCGGATCTCGGCGTGAGGCACCCATGACCGCCGCACGCCTGCCGGTCGTACTGCTCTGGCACATGCACCAGCCGCAGTACCGCGATGCCCTCACGGGTCGCTACGTGCTGCCCTGGACGTACCTGCATTCCATCAAGGACTACACGGACATGGCCGCGCACCTGGAGGCCATTCCGGAGGCGCGCGCGGTCGTGAACTTCACCCCGGTGCTGCTCGAGCAGATCGAGGCGCTCTCGCGCTCGGTCGCGGCACATCTGCAGGACGGGCAGGCCCTGCCCGACCCGGTGCTCGCGCTGCTCGGACCGGATCCGGTGCCGAGCGAGCCGACGGCGCGCCTCGAGAGCGTGCGCGCATGCCTGCGCGCACAACGCAAGCAGATGATCGAGCGCTTTGGGCCCTACCTCGAGCTCGCCTCGATCGCCGAGACGCTGGCCACGCCCGAGCGCATCAATTACGCCTCGGACCAGTTCATTCAGGATCTGGCGGTGTGGTACCACCTCGCCTGGATGGGCGAGACCGTGCGCCGCTCCGATCCGCTGGTCAGCCGCCTCACCGAACAGGGACGTGGCTTCAGCGCCGAACAGCGCCGCGCACTGCTGACGCTGATCGGCTCGCTGCTCGCCAATATCGTGCCGCGCTATCGCCGGCTGAGTGAGGCGGGCCAGTGCGAGCTGTCGGTTACGCCCTATGGCCACCCGATCGTGCCGCTGCTGTTCGACTTCCAGGCTGCACGCGAAGCGATGCCCAATCTGCCCTTGCCGAAGCTCACGGCCTATCCCGGTGGCAAGGAACGCGCCGAATGGCACGTGCGCGAGGGGTTGCGGCTGTTCACCCAGACGTTCGGCTCGCGACCGGTGGGCTGCTGGCCGTCCGAGGGCGCCGTCAGCCGACCCACGCTCGAGCTCCTCGAGCGTGCGGGTTTCAAATGGGTCGCGAGCAGCGCCAATGTGTTGCACGGCTCGCTGCAGCGTACCGCAGCTCAGGCCCCGCAGCCGCCGAGCATCGATGCACAGGTATTCAACCGCCCATACCGGCTCGCTGGCAGCTCGCTCGCCCAGTTTTTCCGCGAAGATACCCTATCGGATCTGATCGGCTTCACGTACGCCACCTGGCACGGCGATGACGCGGCGCACAATCTGGTCGATGCCCTCGCGCAGCTTGCGCGCCAGTACGCGGCGAACCCGGGGCATGTCGTGCTCATCGCACTCGATGGGGAGAACGCCTGGGAGCACTACCCCTTCAACGGCTATTACTTCCTGCGCGCCCTGTACACGCTGCTCGCCGCTCACCCGCAACTCGAGCTGACCACGCTCGGCGCATGCGTCGCACGCGGGCTGACCCCGATCACGCTGCCGCAGCTGATGGCCGGCAGCTGGGTACACGGTACGCTCACCACGTGGATGGGCGACCCGGCCAAGAACCGCGCATGGGATCTGCTCTGCGATGCCAAGCTCGCCTTCGATGCAACGGTCGCGAGCGGCTCGCTCGATGCCGCCCGACAACGCGCAGCAGAGCGTCAGCTCGCCCTGTGCGAGAGTTCGGACTGGTTCTGGTGGTTCGGCGATTACAATCCCGCCGATGCCGTCAGTCAGTTCGACAGTCTGTACCGCCGCCAACTCAGCCGGCTGTACGAGCAGCTCGGTCGCACCGCGCCTGAAAGTCTCTCTCAACCGCTCGCCACCGGGGGCGGTAGCCCGGAGCATGGCGGCGTGATGCGCCGTTCCTATGCGAGCTGACCCGCAAATCCTGCATCGGTTGCGCTGGCTGGCTCCGGCGCTGCTGCTCGGCGCCCTCGGCGGCTGTGCGCTCTTCATGCCGAAGCTGGTCACGCCACAGCTCACCGTACTCAGCGTGCACGTACAGCGGGCAGATTTCTGGCAGCAACATCTGGTGGTTCGCCTGCGGGTCCGCAATCCAAACTCGATCCGCCTGCCGGTCAGGGCGCTGACCTACACGCTCGCGGTCAACGGCCAGCCGGTGGCCGCGGGACGTTGCGCGCAAAGCTTTACCGTGCCGGCACACAGCAGTGCCGATTTCAACACCGACGTGACTGCGAACATGGCCGGCGCATTGCTTGCGGTGCTTGGCGACGGACGCCGTCAGCCCCTGCACTACCGGCTGCGCGGCAAGGTCGAACTCGCCCATGGTCTGCTGCGCGATCTGCCCTTCGACGAAAGCGGACAGGTGACGCTCAAATAATCTGCTGTGCGGAACGCCGGCGTTATTCGTCCACGGCCCTCGGTCGGTATGCCTGCACCAGTTCGTGCTGGCGCCGCGCCGGCACCGGGTCGTAGTGGCTGAGCGCCATGACGTAGCTACCCTGCCCGCCGGTGAGCGCCTTCAGGCGCGATTGGTAATCGATGACCTCGGCAAGCGGCACGAGAGCCGACACGGCGGCGAGCCCGCCCGGGCGCGCCTGATTACCGTTGATCCGGGCGCGCCGGGTGGCCAGATCACCGGTGATGTCCCCGATAGCGCTCGCCGGAGCGGTGATCTCCAGATGCACGATCGGCTCGAGCACGATGGGCTGAGCCTTGCCGAGTGCATCGAGAAAGGCCTTGCGACCCGCCGCCACAAACGCGACCTCCTTCGAGTCCACCGGATGGTGTTTGCCGTCGTACACGGTGACCCGGATATCCTGCAGCGGGAAGCCTGCGAGCACCCCTTCTGCGATCACTTGCCGCACACCCTTTTCAACCGCCGGGATGAACTGACCTGGGATGGCTCCCCCCGTCACCTCGTCGAGGAACTCGAACCCAGCGCCACGCTCGAGCGCCTCGAGGCGCAGATACACCTCACCGAACTGCCCGGCGCCACCGGTCTGCTTCTTGTGGCGGGCATGGCCTTCGGCCGCACGGGTAATCGTCTCCCGATAGGGAATGCTCGGCGGATGCGTGTGCACCTGCACGCCGTAGCGCTGACTCATGCGCTCGAGCAGCACGCGCAGATGCAGCTCCCCGGTCCCGTAGAGCACCGTTTCGTTGAGTGCCGCGTGCTGCTCGATGCGCACCCCCGGATCCTCCGCGGTGAGCTTGTGCAGTGCATCGGCCAGACGCTGCTCGTCGCCGCGGCGCTGCGGCTCGATGGCGACTCCGAGCATCGAGGGCGGCAGTGCGACCGGTGCGAGATGATAGTGATCCTCTTCGTGCGAGTCGTGCAGTACCGCGTCTCGATACAGTTCCTCCACTTTGGCGAGCGCGCAAAGATCCCCGGGGATCGCCTCGGCGATCTCCACGGAATCCTTGCCCGTGATGCGGTACAAATGCCCGACTTTGAACGGTTTGCGGGCATCGCCGACGAACAGCTGGCAGCCCGGGCGCACAGTTCCCTGGTGCACGCGCAGCGCCGCGAGCTTGCCGACGTACGGATCGATCGCTATGCGAAACACGTGCGCGAGGACATGCTTGGCAGGATCCGGGCTCACCGCGACGCGCCGCACCGAACCGCCCGCACCGAGCAGAAACGGCGGCGGATTGCCTTCGGCCGGATTCGGCATCAGTCGCGTGAAGATCTCCAGCAGCGCCTCCACGCCGGCGCCACTTTCCGCCGACGTGAAGCACACCGGCACGAGATGTCCCTCACGCAGAGCCTGTTCGAACGGAGCATGCAATTGCTCGCTCGAGAGCGCCTCGCCCTGCTCGAGGTACAGCGCCAGCAACTGCTCATCGAGCTCGACCACCTGATCGACGATGGCCGTGTGCGCAGCGTCGACGGCGGAAAAATCGACCGGCACGCTCTGCGGGTGGAAGAAACAATCGCGCACCGCCGCGCCGTGCTCCGCCGGCAGATTGATCGGCAGGCATTGCGGACCGAATAGCTCGCGCAACCGTTGCAACACTTCGGCGCAGTTCGCCTCGCGGCTATCGATCTTATTGACGATAAGCAGGCGATCGAGACCACGCTCGCGAGCGAAATTCATCAGTCGCTGCGTCACGGTATCCGGACCGCTCACCGCATTCACCACGACGGCAACCGCCTCGACCGCCTCGAGGACCGCCAGGGTCCGGGCGAGCAGGTCCGGGTAGCCCGGCGTGTCGAGCAGATGAATGCGCCGGCCATCGTACTCGAAGGTCAGGATGGCCGGTTCGAGCGAATGCCCGAGGGAGCGCTCCTGCGGATCGAAATCCGACACGGTGGTGCCGCGCTCGATGCTGCCCTTGGTTCGGGTCACACCGGCTGCGAACAACAGGGCGTCCGCGAGCAGCGTCTTGCCGGCGCCCGCTGCGCCGACCAGCGCGATGTTACGAATGCCCGTGTGATCCATGCCTCGCTCCCCTGCGCACCGTGAGAACCAGAGCCCGACCCTCATCCGGCATCTCACCGTCTCCTGCCGGTGTCTGCAGACGCGGGCCCGCAGCAGGCCCGCTCGGTTCGCGCCACACTGCGACCGCCTCGCGGCGTGCCACCGCGTGTTCAGACCGCGTGCACCACCGGGCTCACAATCGTTCCACGCGCTTGGGCTTTCACCCCGTTGACAGTGACAGCCAGAAGCTTGCGCAAAGTGTACGCCGGCATATGACCCAACACAATGGCGGGCCTGCCCCTGGAGAGTGCGCCGCCGCCACGGCGTGCAACGCATCAACCTGACTCATGCTTCAGTATCCCGTCCGCAGGCTGCGCACATGACGCATGGCGGATGGATCGCGACCCGCAATATCCGTTGCGATGTCTCCTGCCTCATCAGGGCGCGGACAACTCGAGTTCCACTCCGTCCTGATCCACCGTCGTCAGTCGCACCGGGCGGCGCCAGACACGCTGCAGATATTCGAGCACTTTACGGCTGCGTTGCAGATCAAGACCGCGATGATCGACACCGTGCTCGTGCTCCAGGTCGAGCGTACCATCGGCATGCACGTGCCGCGCCAACACCGTCGGTGCGCCAAAATTGTATTTGGGCGCGAGAATCGCCTCGTGCAATGCCGCAACATCCATCTCGAGCACGCGAACCTGCCCATCGCGGGTGCGATAGCGGAACAGACCGAGTGCCGCGGCGATGTCGCGGGTGAGATAGTTGCGGATGAAGGCGAAATCATCATCTTCGGCCCGGATGATGAATGCGGCTTCAAGCCCCTGCTCCGCGATGATGTGCTCCCACAATGCGAAGCCGAGATGATAGGGGTTCAGCCCGAGCGCCACCTGCTCATCGGCGGCCACCGGCCGCACGACGTCGGAGTGACATTTGATGGCATCGAGATAGATCTGCTGGTCAATGAAGTCTGCCTCGCGCAGCAGTCGGGCATGCCAATAAGACGCCCACCCCTCGTTCATGATCTGGGTGGCAAAGACCGGATAGAAATAAAACGACTCCTCGCGCACGGCTAAAAAGATGTCGCGCTCCCAACTTTCCATCTCCGGGGCATACTGCGCCACGAACCACAACAGATCACGTTCCGGGTACGGCGGCACGGGCGCACGCAGCCGTGGCGTGAGCACGGTCCCCGGGGGACTCACCTCGAGCGCGGCGAATCTGCGGCGGAACAGATCGTCGGCAGGCGGCTTCGGGGATTCGGTGTACTCGGCATACCGCGGGCGGCGCAGCGGCTGATCGACGTCAATGTGCTGCTCGAGTGCGAGTGCCGCATCGAGCACGGCCTCTACCCGCTCAAGCCCGTGCGCCTCGATGGCCTGCTGGATCTGCCGCGCGTGCTGTGCCGCATGTTCGACGATGCGCTCGCTGACCTGACTCTGACACCGCTGAAACAGCAGGTTGTTGCGGGAAAAATCGGCATGTCCGAGCACATGCGCAGTGACCAGGACGTTCTCCGCCAGACCGTTGCCGGCCGCCAGATAGGCGTTGCCCGGATCGCCGGGAAAAACGACTTCGAACAGCCGCGAGTGCCCCATGTGCCGTTGAATCAATTGATAGATATAGCGCGCCCCGAACGACCAGTGAGGCATGCGGACGGGCAGTCCGTAGACCGCGATTTCCATCATGAATGAGTCCGGCACGGCTTCGAATTCGACCGGGTGGAAATCCAGCCCCGAATCACGAGCGAGCTGCTCGATGCGCGCTACGTACTGCTGCCAGCCTTGCGCGCTCACGCACCCTCCGCCGCACGCTGCTCTGCGGTGAAGAAGCTGCGGATGGCCTCCCAGACATCATCGGGAGTGGCGAGCACGCAGCTGCCAACGGAGCTGCCGGCCGACTCGAGCTCGGCGAACAGCCTGCCGGTTCCGGTTGCCAGATGCCGCGAAACGCCGGCGGCGACCTCGACGTAACCGCAGAAGCACGCCGCGCCGGTCAGCGCCGCCAGCGCCTCGTGCGCCGCAACGGCATCGCCGGCCGCATTGTCGCCATCCGATGCGTAGAACAGGTAGATGTTGTATTGGTCCGGATCGAAGCGATCATGAATAATCTCACTCACCTTGGCAAGACCGCTCGAGGCCACCGTCCCCCCCGTGCCGCTGACCTGAAAGAACTCCGGCTCGGAAAATTCCCATGCCTCGGTCGTGTGAGCGACGAACACGGTGTCGAGCAGGCGGTATTCGCGGCGCAGTCCCTGCACCGTCCAAAAGAAGAAGGTCTTGGCGAGCTGGCGGTCGCGTTCGGACATGCTGCCCGAGACATCAAGCAGGAAGAACACCACGGCGCGCACGGCGGGCCGGCGTCGGCGGGCGAGCTGGCGAAAGCGCAAGTCCTCATCGGTAAACGTCGGCACCGCTCCGGCGACGCCCCGCCGCTTGACCAGTTCCTTGAACGAGCGTCGCCGGTCGAGCCTCGAGCGCGCACCGCGCCGGTCCCATCCTTCGCGGACCCACTCCGATTCCTCCGCCGAGCCGCTGCGCGGCTCGAGGTTCGGTAGGCGCAGCTCTTCCCACAACCACTCCACGATGTCGTCAAGCTTCAGTTCGAGCAATAGCTCGACTTGTCCTTCCTCCTCCCCGCCGCTGCCCTTGCCACCGCCGGCACCGCGTTGCGACGGATCGACGAAGACGTCGCCGGGCTTGGCCCGTCCCTGTCCGACGCCTTCGCGCTCCTCGGCCCGGCGCAGGCGGAAGTGGTAATGCTCGAGCATCTTCACCGGCACGCGCACCGTACGTGCGCCGCCACCGATCAGTTCGCCTTCGACCATCAGCTCCGGCAGGTGACGACGTACGGCTTCGCGCACCTTCACGTCGTGGCGCAGCCAATCCCGCGCGCCGCGCGAGAACAGCTCATACCACTTCGCGGCATTCGTCGGCGGTTCACGGGGTATGTCACCGCTCATGAGCGCGCTTACTCCTGCGCCAACAGGGTCGTAACGTAGCTCAGCGCCTCCCGGGCGCTGTGCTCGTCATAGCCGTATTCGCTGATCAAACGCTGTTGCACCACCGAGATCTTCTGCCGGGCTTCCTCGTCCGGCCGCGCCGCTGAGGTGACCAGGCGCAACACATCCCGCCGCTCGTCGAACAAATATTGCTCTATCGCCTCGCGCATGCGCGCATGACTGGCCAGTTTGAATTTTTCACCGGCCTTGAATGCAACCATGGCCTTGCGCACCACTTCCTGGCGGAAGGAGAGCTTGCCCGAGTCGGATACCTTGATTTTCTCCTCCACCGAGCGCAGGAAGCGCTCATCGGCCGGGCGGCTCTCGCTGGTGATCGGGTCGGTCACCTGGCGGTGATCGAGCGAGGCCTCGACTTCATCGAGATATTTCTCGAGCAGCTGCTGCGCTTCTTCCTCGAACGAGGCGAACATGGCGCGATGCACGTCCTCCTTGACCCAGCGGTTGTAGAACTCCTTGCGCGCCGTGACCAGGTGGTCGATCCAGGCCTTCTTGTGCTTGGCCTCGAGGCGCGCGTCGCTCTCGATCGCGTCCTTCAGCGCCAGCAGCAGATCCATGCTGGTGAGGCTGCGGGTGGTGCCGCGGGTGATGGCCGTGGAGATTGCGTTGATGACGAAACGGGGGCTCACGCCCGTAAGCCCCT
>DAHVTM010000054.1:0-35205 GCA_027324195.1 Gammaproteobacteria bacterium
AGTCGCTGCTCGGTGATCGGCGCGCGGCCGGTCATCCTGGTTCGTCGGCGCCAAATATGACTGAAGTAACCGGAGAGAAACGTACCCGCCCGCCTTATTTGGCGTAACGATGCGCGGGGGGGGCACGATGTCCTGGACACCGAACGCCATATCGTGTTCGAGGTTTACATGCTGCTGATGCGGCACAAGACGATACCATTCCAGGCGCACTTGCCGGACGAAAATCGGCCACGATCTGTCGCGGCACGTGGCCGTAGATATTGCAATCGGTAGCCCTGTGCAAGATCACGACAGAGACTAGCACCTGCTACAAATCCCCTCTCGACCTCAGCACCGCGCCAGCCCCGCAACGCACACAGTGGGGTGGCTCGGGTCGTTCGGACAGATTTCCGGGTGGGATAAGTGGACGACCCTGCTGAGTTGATTAAACACGGTAACGGCTCTGTCTTCAACTCTTGATCTTGAAGTTTACATCTATCGGGTCTCCTGCATGCGGCGCCGAAGGCGTCGCGCAGTCTGCCGCCTTCGGCGGCAGAAGTCCGCGCTTGAAAAGAACGCGGGCCTCTCGGTGTCTGCGGCGTTCCGAGAGAGACAAGTGGGTCGGTATATTCGAAAATTTGTACTATTGCTTTAGGATCATGCCGTACGGGCTCGCTCACCTGCGAGCCGTAAAGAAGGAGCGGAAACTATACCTTTGGGATTGGTCGCTCTGCGAGAACGAAGCCGCCCGGTTTGAAAACCTCGTCGCCTCGCACCTACTCAAGTACTGTCATTTCACAGAAGACACCTTGGGAGAGAACATGTCTTTGCGCTTCCTGCGGGATGCCGCCGGCAGGGAAATCGATTTCGTCGTGCTGAGAAACGGTAAACCGGAGTTCGCGGTGGACTGCCAGGCCGGCGAACGGTCGCTCAGCAGGAACATAACGTATTTCGCACAGCGCACAGACATCCCCCGCTTCTACCAGGTGCACCTGAATGCACGCGGCGAAGATACCGAATGGGCGGACTCGAAAGCCCGGATATTGCCCTTCGTGAGACTCGCGCAAGAACAGAAATTATGATGTGCTAGCCGCGTTCGGCTGATGCCGGCTGCCGGGAACCGCCGCTCGCACGGCAGTCCTACCTCACCGGCACTCTCGCCTGTCTGAGGCCATGTGAGGTCTGCCGAAACTGACCGGCAACACACGTGAATAATCGCAGCTCGAGGGGAATTTCTGAAGTCGCGGCAGGTCACCTCATACCGCCTTGATCTGCAAGAGCAGAATTGGCGGAGAGCGTGGCCCTCACAAAAATCTTATTTCTTACTACAAACATCATTTGTGCGTAATTTATGCGTGATTTTTGACCCAGCCAGTACCGCAACCAGTGTCAAATTGCCAGGGTAACGTTCAAGTCATATAGCGCCACGCTTTTATCGTAAGCAAATACAGCCTCCGGCCGAGGCCGTAAGCCGAGCGTCACAAGCAATCTGCCACCGTCGGCGTTCTTTACATTTTCTTGTTCTCTCTCGCTCCTTACCGCCTCATTTTGCGCTAAGTAACTGCATTTATTATGTTTTAGTTAACTTGCATGGATTTTGCATTGCAACGGCACAGAGCAAGATCCAAGTAGAGCGGACATCGATCGTCTAGTGGCCTGTAACAGCTGAATGTATACCGAGGCGCTTGCTGGTGTCGGAGTACTTCCACTTCACGGTGCGCGGGGCCTTGTTGTAGTGGCGGATGTAACGCATGAGCTTTTTCCTCAGATCGGCGACCGAGGTGAACACGCCGCGGGCGATCACGTCGCGCTCGATCCTGCCGAACCACAGTTCCACCTGATTGAGCCAGGAGGAATAGGTCGGGGTGAAGTGAAGATGCACGTTCGGATGCTCGGCCAGGAACGCCTTGACCTGGTCAGTTTTGTGCGAGGAGAGATTGTCCGCGATCACATGGATCTCTTGGCCGCGGGGTTGGTTGAGCACGATGTCGGTGAGAAAGGCTACAAACTCGGCCGAGGTGTGGCGCGAGGCGGTCTTGCCGAGCACCTCGCCGGTCTGGGTATTGAAGGCGGCGTACAAGGAGAGCGTACCGTGGCGATAGTACTCAAAGCCGTGCCGCTCCAGGCGCCCCGGAGAGAGCGGCAACACCGGGTCTTTCCGGTCAAGTGCTTGAATGTGCGTCTTTTCATCCACGCAGAAGATCGCCGCGTGGGCAGGCCGGTTCAGGTACAGCCCGATGACGTCAGCGGCCTTCTTTTCAAAGTCCGGATCGTTCGAGGCCATGTAGCGCTCGAGGCGGTGCGGCTTCAGACCGTGCTTGCGCCACACGCGCGCGACCATCATGTGACTGACGCCCAGGTGCTCACCCAACCGGCGCGTGCTCCAGTGCGTCGTGCCGTCCTTCGGCCCGGTGCGCGTCGCGTCCAGAATCCGTGCCTCAAGCTGCGGCGTCAGCACCGTGGTCACCTGCCCGATGTGGCGGCTGTAGAGGCCCGCCAGACGCTGCTCCTCGAAGCGCTTCGTCCAACTGGCCACAAACCCACGGCTGCACGGCACCCGCTCGCAGGCTTCATCCCACGTATGGCCCTCGGACAACAGCAGGATCAGTCGAGCGCGGCGCGCATCTTCCGCGCGTCCCGTTCTGCTCGCCGCCCGCCGCTCCAGTTCCATACGCTCCACGCTCGTCAGGTGAATGGCGTTGCTCATGAACGCTAGTATAGCAGTCTACAAATGAATGTTACAGGCCACTAGACGGGAGAATCATGAAAATCTACAACGCGAAGTGGGCATTGTTCGGAGTGCTGCTGCTAGGGATGGCTGGTTTGGCACAGGCGGACACGATCACCGGGATCTTGGCGACGACGCTCGGGGGCACGAACTATCAGGCGTACTACGATTCGACGACGAACCTGACGTGGCTGGCCAATGCCAACGCAAATGGCAAGATGAACTGGTCGGCGGCCAACACCTGGGCGGACAACCTCAGCATCACGGGCTACAACAGCGCGGGGCAGCAAGTCACCGTCGCCGGCTGGGGGCTTCCGACGACGGTGCAGCCGGATTCGACATGTGGATACCAGATCAACCCCGGTGGCGGCTTTCCGGTGCAAGGATATGGGTTCAACTGCACCGGCAGCCAGATGGGGAACCTGTTCTATAACGGGCTGGGCGGAACGTCCGGGAGTTCCATCACGAGCAGCCACAACGGTAACTACAACGACTTTTCCAACGTCCAGCCCTACTACTATTGGTCGGCCACGGAGTACGCGCCCGATACGGTCGGCGTCAGCGCGTGGAGCTTCGGTTTCGGCAATGGCGGCCAGGGCACCGACGGCAAGCCCACTGTTTTGTATGCGTGGGCCGTGCACTCGGGCGACCCCGGCGCCGCGCCGAGCGTTCCGGAGCCAGGAGCGTTTGCGCTGATGCTGGCGGGCCTGGCGCTGGTGGGATTTGCGGCGCGACGCCGGTTGGCGCTTCGATAATTTGATTCAATGGATATTTTTCAGTGGGCGCAGGGGGAGACTTCCCCCTGCACCGTCCGGCGTGCGTCGAAAAATTTTACATATGGCGGAGAGGGTGGGATTCGAACCCACGGTCCCCGTGAAGGGACGCCGGTTTTCAAGACCGGTGCAATCAACCGCTCTGCCACCTCTCCGCATGACGGTCGCGCTCAGCGACAGATGCTAGCAGAATGGATCTTCCCTGCGCACAGCGGCGAGGCCGTTCCCGCATCTTGAGCCGGAGCGCATCACTCCAGCCGCCAAGCCCCCTCGCACACGCTAGCCGCCAGCGCCCGACGCTCACTCGGTGTCTCGCGCGCCTGCAGAGTCTCGCTCAGCATTTCCTTCGGGGCAGGCCGGCCGACCGCCGCCATGGCCTCGATGCGGAACGCCTCCGGAATGGCGAGCTCGCGCCGCGCCCGCTCGTAGTCAAAGCCCTCCATCCCGTGTACCACGTAGCCGTTGCGAAATCCCTGTAGCGCAAAATAGCCCCACGCGGCGCCGGTATCGTACGAGTGCGTCACGGCCTCCCGCCCGGTGTATGCGTTGAGGATTTTTGAGACGAACACCACGAGCGCAGAGGCCCGCACGCACCATGCCTGATTGCCGCTCGCCAGCAGACCGAAAAAGGTTGGCCACTCGGGTGTGTCGCGCAGCGCGAACAGCATGCGCCAGGGCTGAGCGTTGCCCGAAGACGGGGCCCAGCGTGCCGCTTCAAACAGACTGAGCAGTTCCTCGCGCGCAAGTGGCTCTCCGCTCATCGCCCGCGGCGACCAGCGGTCGAGAAACTGGCTATCTATCGCATGGTCCGCACGGCGGACCGAGCTGCCCTGGATCATCGCAGTGCTCCCATGACGGCCGCAGGCGGCCCGG
The DNA here is from genome assembly GCA_027324195.1 of Gammaproteobacteria bacterium. Taxonomy (GTDB): domain Bacteria; phylum Pseudomonadota; class Gammaproteobacteria; order Steroidobacterales; family Steroidobacteraceae; genus 13-2-20CM-66-19. The sequence goes on from DAHVTM010000054.1 coordinate 4,354, forward strand.
TGCGGATGATACCAGTCGTCGATTCCTACCGGTGATAGGCGATGCCGAGATAGAACTGGCGGGTCAATGCCGGCTCGAGCATGCCGCCGAAGAGAAATACCCGGGAGTAGTAGCGATGATTACCGAGGTTGCTGACCCCACCCTCGATCCGCCAGTGCGCACCCCAGGCATACTGTCCGGACAAATCCGCTACCGTGTACGCGGGAATCAGCGCCGGGGTGCTGCCGAGCGCCGTGTCGCTGTTCTGGAAGTACTGCGCTCCGACCGCATCGACCATCAGACTCAGCGTCACACCCCGCACCCCGCGCAACGTCACCCCGCCCTTCAGCACGTAGTGCGGGGCGTAGGCGGGCACCTTGCCGGTCTGGCCGGGAATGCGGCTCGAAGTGAACTTCGCATTGAGGAGGCTGACATTCGCAAACACCGTCAGGTGCTCGGCCGAGGACACATCCGGCCACAGACGCAACAGGTCATAGGCGCCCGAGGCCTCCACGCCGCGGCTGCGCAGATCGCCGCTGTTGACATCAATCGTTTCCGTCGGGGTCAGCTGTTCGGTCTCGATTTCGTTGGTTGCATTGATCTGAAAGACGCTCGCATCGTAGTAGAGCCCCGCCTTCGGCCAGCCGTGCACGCCCGCCTCGTAGGTCAGATAGTGCGTGCTCGCCGGATTGTTCACGCCGGCGAAATTGCTGAACGGACTGGCGATGTCAAGATAGCGCACCGGCCGGTAGCCCTGCGAGAGATTGAAATAGGTCTCGTTGCCGCGGCCAAAGTCGTTGCCGAACCCGATGCCGAACAGCGGAATGGTGCGGCTGAAGGTACCGTGCGCGAGGTTCGGGTGCGGCGCGACCGTCTCGTGCGTGTAGAGCTGCTCGTGATCGATCCGCGCCGAGGTCACCACGTGGAAGCGGCCGAAGCGGTACAGGTTCTCCCCGAACAGCGCCACGTAGCGCGTGCGGCGCTGGTCATGATAGAAGAGCGCACCGCTTGCTCCGTACGGGGCGATCAGCGCGTTGGCACTGTCAATCTCGGTGTACGGACTGTTCGAGGCATAGGCGGTGTAGCCGAGGGTGAAGGCGCTGCCGTGCCCCCAGTGATGCAGGAAGCGACCATCGAGCCCCGTGTAATGGAATTTCTGCGACGCGAGCGTCGCTCCTGTGGCCAGCACCGGGCCGCCCGCGGCGTAGCGGCCCGCGCGTGTGACCAGATCCTGATAGCCGGTCCAGAGTTTTTGCACGAACAGACTGCTGTGATCGATCTGATTTCGATAGGTGAGCACCGCCGTGTAGCGATGCGCCCAGTCCCGATCGTCCGGGGTACTCGTCTGGCTGGGATCGGCGCGATACTCGGCGCCGCTCAGCAGGCCGGGCATGCCGCTCGCGAGTGCGTAGGCGTGCACCGCGAGGCTGAGCTTCTGAGCCGGATCGATGCGATAACCGAGCATCAAGTCCCCGGAATCGACCGTGTAATCCCCGTTGCTGCGCTGTCCGTTCGAGTGTCGATGGGAGAAGTCGGCGAGGTAGTCCCAGCGGCCGGCGGGTCCGCTGATCGAGCTGTAGGTCGAGTACAGTCCATCGCTGCCGAAGACCTGATCGGTGCTCGCCTGGGTCGTCTTGCCCGGCCGGCGGGAGATGAAATTGATCACCGGCTCGGGCTGCGGGCCGTAGAGCAGCCCCGAGCCGCCGCGGATCATCTGCACTTGTGAAATGGACTGAAAGTTCGGCAGGTAATACAGCGTCGGATAGCCGATGAAGTCCATCTCCATCGGAATGCCGTCCTGCAGCAGCAGCAGGTACTCGCTCTCCTGCGGATTGCCGAGACCGCGATAGGACAGATTGAGATTGGTCGGGTTCTGCTGCTCGGCGAGCACCAGCCCCGGCAGCTGGTCGAACAGCTGCCGGGGCTGGTTGTTGATGATCGGCGGCTGTTGGTCGAGCTTCACGACGGTGGTGTCGCGGGTCACCGTGATTTGCGTTCCGGAGATCTCCGGCATGGAGTGAGCGTAGCGTGTCCTCGCGTTGTACAGCCACGGCGCCTGGATCAGCACCTGCGCAACGCCCGCCCGGCTGTCCGCGGCCGAGTGGTTTGCGCCCGCGGGATGCTCCGCAGCGCGCGCGCCGGGGCTGCTGAGCGCCAGCGTCTGTCCGTGCGCAACGGCGCAGCACAGCGCGAGCCCCGTAGCCCATGCCTGCCCGATGACCTTCACGAAAACCTCTCAATTCGAATGGGTGAGACCCCGCAACGGGGCGCCGTTGCGGGGGCGCGCGGCGTCAGCGATGGATGGGCCTATTTAAGCGGCGCGAGCCCAACTACTACCATCAGTAGTAAGCGCACCGGACGCGCCAGCGGCTCGGCTCGGCGCACCCGCGCCCCGCTCGCCCGGCCGTCATCGGCCGAACGAGCGCAGCGCTCAGCGGCTCGTCCCAATGCGCTCGCAGCCGCCGAGGTACGGCCGCAGCGCCTTTGGCACGAGCACCGTACCATCGGGCTGCTGATAGTTCTCGAGCACCGCCACCAGCGTGCGCCCGACAGCGAGTCCCGAGCCGTTCAGCGTGTGCACCGGTTCGGGCTTGCCCTGCGGCGCACGCCAGCGTGCCTGCATGCGCCGCGCCTGGAAGGCCTCGAAATTGCTGCACGAGGAGATCTCGCGGTAGCGCCGCTGCGAGGGCAACCACACCTCGAGGTCGTAGGTCTTGGCGCTACCGGCACCGACGTCCGCCGTGCACAGCGCCACGGTGCGGTACGGCAACTCGAGGCGCTGCAACACCTGCTCGGCGTGAGCGGTGAGTTCCTCGAGCGCGCGGTAGGACTCCTCCGGTCGCACGATCTGCACCAGTTCGACCTTGTCGAACTGGTGGCTGCGGATCATGCCGCGGGTGTCCTTGCCGGCCGCGCCCGCCTCGGAGCGGAAGCACGGACTGTGGCACACGAAGCGCAGCGGCAGCGCCTCGGCCGCCACGATCTGCTCGCGCACGAGGTTGGTCACCGGCACCTCGGCGGTCGGGATCAGGTAAAAGCCCTGCTCGCCGCGCACCGCGAACAGATCCTGCTCGAACTTCGGCAATTGACCCGTGCCGAGCAGCGCCTGACTCTGCACCAGGTACGGGACGTACACTTCGGTGTAGCCGTGCTCGAGCGTGTGCAGATCGAGCATGAACTGCGCGAGCGCCCGATGCAGCCGCGCGATCTGACCGCGCATCACCACGAAGCGCGCCCCGGAGAGTCGCGCGGCCGCCTCGAAATCAAGCCCTCCGAGCCGCTCGCCGATCGCCGCATGATCGAGCGGCTCGAAATCGAACGTGCGCGGCTCGCCCCAACGGCGCACCTCGCGGTTGTCCTGCTCGCCGGCCCCATCCGGCACCGACTCGTGCAACAGATTCGGCAGCGTCAGCTGCCAGGCGTCGAGCTCGGCCTGCACCGCATTCAGCGACTGCTCGGCGGCAGCGAGTTCCCCGGTGAGCTGCTCGCCACGCGCAAGCAGCGCACCGGCATCCTCGCCGCGCCCCTTGGCCATGCCTACTGCCTTGGCATTGGTGTTGCGCTCGGCACGCAACCGATCGGACTCGATCTGGGCGCTCTTGCGGCGCTCCTCGAGCGCGCGCAGGCGCTCCACATCGAGCAGGTAACCGCGGCGGGCGAGATTGCGGGCCACGCCTTCCGGATCGGAGCGCAGCAACTTCGGATCGATCATGACTTGCTGTTCCTCAATTTCGCGAGTGCCTCGCCGATTTTGATCTCCAGTCCGCGCGGCACCGGGCGATAGTATCGCCTATCGGGCATCTCATCCGGCAGATAACGCTCCCCGGCCGCGTAGGCCCCCGGCTCATCGTGCGCGTAGCGATAGCCGTGTCCGTAGCCGAGCTGCTTCATCAGGCCCGTGGGCGCATTGCGCAGCCGCAGCGGCACATCGAGTGTGCCGAAGCGCTCGACGTCGGACTTCGCCTCGCCCCAAGCGACATACACCGCGTTGCTCTTGGGCGCGCAGGCGAGATACACGATCGCATTGGCGATCGCCAGCTCGCCCTCGGGACTGCCGAGGCGGTCGTAGGCCTCCCAGGCCTCAAGTGTCAGGGTAAAGGCGCGCGGATCAGCCAACCCCACATCCTCGACCGCCATGCGTACGGCGCGCCGTGCGATGTAGAGCGGATCGCAGCCGCCGTCGAGCATGCGGCTCAACCAATAGAGCGCCCCGTCCGGATCGGTGCCGCGCACCGCCTTGTGCAGCGCTGAGATCTGATCGTAGAACTGCTCCCCGCCCTTGTCGAAGCGCCGCCGCGTGCCGCTCGCCATCTCCTCGGCGTGCGCGAGCGTGATGCGTGCGCCAGGGCCATCGGCTTCGGCGAGACTCGCGGCGAGCTCGAGCATGTTGAGCGCGCGGCGCCCGTCCCCGTCTGCCGCGCGCGCAATCAGCTCGAGCGCGCCCGGCTCGGCGCTGAGTGACAGCGCGCCGAGGCCGCGCTCGCGGTCGGCGAGCGCGCTGCCGAGCAGGTGCACCAGATCGGACTCGCTGAGCGGTTTCAGCACGTAGACGCGCGCCCGCGACAATACCGCGCTCACCACTTCGAACGATGGATTCTCCGTGGTGGCCCCGACAAACGTGAGCGTGCCGTCCTCGAGGTACGGCAGGAAAGTGTCCTGCTGCGCTTTGTTGAACCGGTGCACCTCGTCGAGAAACAACACCGTCGGCCGGCCATGGCTCTGGCGCTCGGCCCGCGCCGCCTCGACCGCCGCGCGGATGTCCTTCACGCCGGCCATCACGGCCGAGAGCGCGATGAACTGCGCGCCGCTGCGCTGGGCGATCAAGCGCGCCAGCGTGGTCTTACCGGTGCCCGGCGGCCCCCACAGGATCAGCGAGTGCATCCGTCCGGACTCGATCGCCTGGCGCAGTGGCTTGCCCGGGGCGAGCAGGTGCCGCTGGCCGGCCACCTCATCGAGTGAGCGCGGCCGCATGCGGTCGGCGAGCGGCCGCGTCAGATCGGCCGGCGAGCTCTGCGCAGCGTTCACTGGGCGGGCTTGCCGATCACATCGACGCCGGCGGGCGGCGTGAAGGTGAGTGCGGCGGCCGGCACGGGCTGATTGACCACCACGTGTTCGAACACGATGGTCGCTTCCTGCCCGAGCGTGTCCTCGAGAATCATCCGCTTGAGCGTGCCGTGCTCGAAGCCGAACAGCGCGCTGCGAAAGTCCGCTCCCGAGGGATGCAGCGGCTCGACGAACACCCAGGTGAGTCCCTCACGCCGGCCGGCCATGCGCTCGCTGAAATGCCGCTGCACATCAACGGTGCCCGACAGCAGCATCGCCGGTGTGGCCGAGAGCGCCGCGCTCACCGGTTGCACCGTCACTTGCTCGAGATCGCGGTCGTAGAACCACAGGTTGCGCCCGTCGGCCACCATCAGCTGCCCGGCTCCCGCGGCAGCGGTGCCGGGTTTCATCGGCAGCGGATGTATGCTCCAGCGGAACCGACCCGGCCGCTTGACGATGAGCGTGCCGGCCGCGCGCGACAGCAGCGCCCCATGCGCATCGACCAGGGTCTGGCGAAAGCTCACCTGCAGGGTGTGCAGGCGGCTGAGGAAGCGATCGAGCGGGGTCGGGCTCTGCGCCGCCGGCACCGCCACCGCGGCGTGCGCCGGCCGTGCCACCGGCAGCAACCCGCCGAGCATCGCGGCGGCCGCGAGCGCCGTCACATACACCACTTTTGCCATGGGAAATCAGTCCTCCGGGCGCGCCGGCACGAGAACCTCGCGCGCGCCATTTGATTGCAGGGGGCCGACCAAGCCCGCCATTTCCATCGCCTCGAGCAGACGCGCCGCGCGGTTGTAGCCGATCTTCAGCCGTCGCTGCACGTAGGAGATCGACGGCTTGCGCTCGGTGGTCACAATCCGCACCGCCTCGTCGTACAGTGCGTCCTGCTCCGGATCGGCACCGGCGCCGCCCTCGCCCTCCTCCCCCGGCAAGCCCGGAATCGGGGTCTGGGGACCGGAGAGCACTTCTTCGATGTAATTCGGCGGTGCCACCTTCTTCAGCGCCTCGGCGACACGATGGACCTCCTGGTCGGAGACGAACGCCCCATGGACGCGCGTCGGCAATGAGGTCCCCGAGGGCAGGTACAGCATGTCGCCGTGCCCGAGCAGCGTCTCGGCGCCCATCTGATCGAGGATGGTGCGCGAGTCGACCTTGGCGGAGACCTGAAAGGCGATGCGGCAGGGAATGTTGGCCTTGATCAGGCCGGTGATCACATCGACCGAGGGCCGCTGGGTGGCGAGCACCAGGTGAATGCCCGAGGCGCGTGCCTTCTGGGCGAGACGCGCGATGAGCTCCTCCACCTTCTTGCCGACGATCATCATCAGATCGGCGAGCTCATCGATCACCACCACGACGTACGGCAGTGCACTGAGGTGCGGGATCTGGCTCTGATCGAGCGTCGGGTCATTGGCCGCGCGCGCGAGCAGCACCGGATCGAGAATCGGCTTGCCGGCGTCGGTGGCCTCTTTGACGCGGCGGTTGAACCCGGCGATGTTACGCACCCCGAGCGCCGCCATCAGCTGATAGCGCCGCTCCATCTCCGCCACGCACCAGCGCAGCGCGTTCGCCGCCTGCTTCATGTCGGTGACCACCGGGGAGAGCAGATGCGGAATCCCCTCGTAGACCGACAGCTCGAGCATCTTTGGGTCGATCATGATCAAGCGCACGTGCTCGGCGGTCGACTTGTACAGCAGCGAGAGCACCATGGCGTTGATGCCCACCGACTTGCCCGAACCGGTGGTGCCGGCGATCAGCAGATGCGGCATGCGCGCCAGATCGGCCACCACGGGGGCGCCGCCGATGTCCTTGCCGAGCGCGAGCGCGAGCGGCGAGTGCACCTCGTCGTAGGCCTTCGAGCGGATGATCTCCCCGAGCGTGACGATCTCGCGCTTCTCGTTGGCGATCTCGAGTCCCATCACGTTCTTGCCGGGAATGACTTCGACCACGCGCACGCTGAGTACCGACAGCGCGCGCGCCAGATCCTTCGAGAGGCTGGTAATCTGGCTTGCCTTGACCCCCGGGGCGGGCCGCAGCTCGAAGCAAGTGACCACCGGGCCGGGCTGCACGGAAACCACCTCGGCCTCGATGTCGAAATCCCTGAGTTTCATCTCCACCAGACGCGAGAGTCCCTCGAGCGCCTCGCTCGAGTACAGCGGCTCGCGCGGCGGCGGGTCATCGAGCAGGGACAGCGGCGGTAGCTCGCCGGATTTCTGCGCATCGAACAGCGGCACCTGCCGCTCCTTCTCGACCCGCTCGCTCTTCTCGATCTTGACCGCCGGCACACTGATGCGCGGCGGGGCGCGCGTGGCGGCACGCTGCTGCTCGACGGCAACAGCCTCCTTGCGCGCCTGGCGGCGCTCGCGGCCCACCGCCACGTCGCGTGCGACCGAGCGCCGCGCACGCACCCAGCCGAGCGCCGCCCAGGCCCACGCCCCGAGCCGGTCCATCACGGTGAACCAGGAGACCCCCAGGCCGAGCGACAGCCCCGCCATCCAGGCCACCAGCAACGTGAGCGTCGCGCCGAGATACCCGAGCGCCTCGCCGAGCCCGCCGCCGGCGAGCTTGCCGAGCAGTCCTCCCGCCCCCTCGTGCAACGCCCCGGGATGCCAGTTGAGCGTGGCGAGCGCACAGCTCGCCGTGAGCAGCAGCGCCAGGCCCGCCGCCCGCGCCCAGCGGGTGGCTCGGGCGGGCGGCTCCTCGTGCGCGCTGCGATGCATGCGCCAGGCGGCGAGCCCGAGCAGCACCGGCACCCAGTAGGCGGGCCAGCCGAAGAGGCCAAGCAGCGCATCGGCCAGGTACGCGCCCACCGGTCCGATGCGGTTGTGTACGGTCCGGCCGGCGCCGCTGTAGAAAAAACCCGCATCGTGACGGTGATAGGTCGCCAGCGCGATCAGCACCACCAGCGCGGCAGCCGCCGTGGCGATGACGGCGCTCTCACGCAGTGCTCGGGTCACTGTGGCGCTGAAGCGGGACGAACGGCGCGCGAGCGCCTGGGACTCAGCCAATGGATCGGCTCCAGGAGAGACTAGGGAAACTCAGCAGGTAATTTTAGCGCAGGTCCCGCCGGCCCACCCTTGGTACTATCCGGATCCGTATCGGGCGCCCCCGCCGCGCGAGCGTGCCAGCGCCCCCAGCCATTCTGAGGAACCCGTCTCCATGAGCGACCCCCGGCACAGCCGACTCATCATCCTGGGCTCAGGGCCCGCCGGCTACAGCGCCGCCGTTTACGCCGCCCGCGCCAATCGCGCCCCGCTGCTGATCACGGGCCTGGAGGCCGGCGGCCAGCTGATGACCACCACCGACGTTGACAACTGGCCGGGAGACGTCGAGGGTCTGCAGGGCCCGGCGCTGATGGAGCGACTGCGCCGCCACGCCGAGCGCTTCAACACCGAAATCGTGAGCGATCACATCAACCAGTGCGATCTGCAGGTGCGCCCATTCCGCCTGCGCGGCGATGCCGGCACGTACACCTGCGATGCGCTCATCGTCGCCACCGGCGCCACCGCGAAGTATCTGGGGCTGCCCTCGGAGGAGAAATTCCGCGGCCGGGGCGTCTCGGCGTGCGCGACCTGCGATGGATTTTTCTTCCGCGGCCAGCGCGTGGCGGTGATCGGCGGCGGCAACACCGCAGTCGAGGAAGCGCTTTATCTCTCGCACATCGCCGCGCACGTCACGCTCGTGCACCGCCGCGACCGGCTGCGGGCCGAGAAGATCCTGCAGGACCGACTGATGCGCGAGGTCGAAGCCGGCAAGATCACCGTGATCTGGGATCACGCCGTGGCCGAAGTGCTGGGCGATGCGCAAGGCGTCACCGGCGTGCGTATCACGCACGCGCAGAGCGGCGCAGCGCGCGAGCTCGACGTGACCGGAGTGTTCATCGCCATCGGGCATGCACCCAATACCACGCTGTTCGCCGGCCAGCTCACCATGCGCAACGGCTACCTGCAGGTGCGCGCCGGCGCCGACGGCAACGCCACAGCGACCAGCATTGCGGGCGTGTTTGCCGCCGGCGATGTGGCCGATCCGATCTACCGCCAGGCGATCACCTCGGCCGGCTCAGGCTGCATGGCCGCGCTCGATGCGGACCGTTATCTCGAGACGCTGGAGGCCGGCCACTCGCCGTAGCGGATGTCGCTCGCCGTCCACTCGAGCATCGATCAAATCGACCCGTCGCAGTGGAATGCGCTGCTCGGGCCGGCCCATCCGTTCCTGCGACATGAATTTCTCGCCGCCCTCGAGCACGGCGGCTGCCTCGGCGCGGCGCGCGGCTGGCAGCCCTGCCTGCTCACCCTCCGCGATGCCGCCGGCCTCGCCGGGGCGGTGCCGGCCTACCTCAAGGACAACTCCTTCGGCGAGTTCGTGTTCGATTTCGCGTGGGCCGAGGCCTATGCGCGCCACGGCCTCGAGTACTACCCGAAGCTCACCGTGGCCGTGCCCTTCACCCCGGCCAGCGGGCCGCGGCTGCTGGTGCGCGCCGGGCTCGAGCCCGCCACGGTGCGCGCACAGCTGCTGCAGGGGCTGGATGAGCTGGCGCGCGAGCACGGCTGCTCCTCCACGCACATGCTGTTTCTCACCGCGGCCGATCGCAGCGCCTGCGAGCAGGCCGGCTGGCTGCTGCGGCGCGACTGTCAATTTCACTGGCGCAACCGCGGCTACGCGGACTTCGAGCAGTACCTGGGGAGTTTCACCGCCGAGAAGCGCAAGAAGGCGCGGCGCGAACGGCGACGCGTGGAGGAAGCGGGCATCCGCTTCGAAACCCGCCTCGGCTGCGAGCTCGATGCGCCGCTGCTCGATTGCATCTACGCCTTTCATCGCGAAACGTTCCTGCGCCACGGGCACGAGCCGTACCTGACGCGCGAGTTCTTCGCGGAGATCTGCCGCACGCTCGGCGAGGCGCTGATGGTGAAGATCGCCCGGCATGGGGGCACGCCGGTCGCCGCGGCGGTGTTCTTCTGGTCCGAAGAGGCGCTCTGGGGACGCTACTGGGGAGCCGCCGGGGACTACCACAGCCTGCACTTTGAGACCTGCTACCACCAGGGGATCGAGTTCTGCATCGAGCGCGGCATCGGGCGCTTTGAGCCCGGCACCCAGGGCGAGCACAAAGTGAGCCGAGGGTTCGAGCCGAGCCTCACCTGGTCGGCGCACGAGATCCGCGACCGGCGCTTCCGGGCCGCCATCGACGAGTACCTCGGGCGGGAGGCCCGCTGGGTGGATGAGTACGTCGGTGAAATCGGCGCACACGTGCCGTACCGCAAAGCCCCGCCATGAAGCGCATCACCTGGCTCTCCCCGCACGCCCCGGGGGACTGGTTTCCGCCGCTCGAGCAGGCGCTCGATGAGCCCTCGGGATTGCTCGCCGCGGGCGGGGATCTGTCGAACGAGCGGCTGCTGGCGGCCTACCGACGCGGCATCTTTCCCTGGTACTCACCGGGCCAGCCGGTGCTGTGGTGGTCACCCGATCCGCGTACGGTGCTGTTTCCGGCCGAATTCCGCCTGCATCGGAGTCTGGCCAAGACCATGCGAAACAGAGGCTTGCAGATCACCGTTAACGCGGATTTCGAGGCTGTGATCGACGCCTGCGCCGCGCCCCGCGCGCGCAGTCCGGGCACCTGGATCACGGCGGAGATGCGGGCCGCCTACGTCGGACTGCATCAGCTCGGCTTCGCGCACAGCATCGAGGTCCGCGAGGCCGGCGAGCTCATCGGCGGGCTCTACGGGGTGCGCCTCGGCGGGGTGTTCTTCGGCGAATCCATGTTCAGCCGGGCGCGCGACGGCTCAAAAGTGGCGCTCGCACAGCTGGTGCGGCTCACGGCGCTGAACGACATAGCGCTCATCGACTGTCAGATGCCCTCGGCGCACCTCTTAAGCCTCGGTGCCCGCTCGATCGCGCGCGGGCAGTTCGAGCGACTGCTCGAGCGCTGGATTCGCCCGGAGCCGGCCGCACTGCGCACCGAGGCGCCGGCGCAACGTCCGCCGTAAGTTCATTGCACAGCCACGGCCATTTGTGCTGCAATTCGCGCCCCCGCAACGCTAAGGGCCATATGTCCAAAGAAGATGCCATCCAGATGGAAGGTGAGGTAGTGGAAACGCTGCCCAACACCACGTTCCGTGTGAAGCTGAAGAACGGCCACGTAGTCACCGCGCACATCTCGGGCAAGATGCGCAAAAACTACATCCGTATTCTCACCGGTGACCAGGTCACCGTGGAGATGACCCCCTACGATCTCAGCAAGGGCCGCATCGTCTATCGCGGCCGCTGAACGCCTGAGCACCGATTGTGCGGCGCACGCACGAGTGCCGGTTACACCGTCACTTCGGGCTGCGCGGTGGCGGTGCACTCCAGTTCCAGACGCGAGCCGTCGGCGGCGACTGACACCCGCACCTGGCCACCTCCGACCAGCCGGCCGAACAACAGCTCCTCGGCAAGCGGACGCTTGATGAATTCCTGAATCGTGCGCGCCATCGGCCGAGCGCCCATCTTCGGGTCATAGCCGCGCGCGGCGATCCAGCGCCGTGCCGCATCGTCGAGGGAGATGGTCACGCCCTTCTGCTCGAGTTGCATCTCCACCTCGAGGATCAGCTTGTCGACCACCCGCTCGATGGTCGTCTCATCGAGGCTCGAGAACTGAATGACCGCATCGAGGCGGTTGCGAAACTCCGGGGTAAAGAGCCGCCGGATCGCCTCCATGCCATCGGTGGCGTTGTCCTGCTGAGTGAAGCCGATCGAGGGCCGGGCCATCTCCTGGGCCCCGGCATTGGTGGTCATGACGATGATGACGTGGCGGAAATCAGCTTTGCGCCCGTTGTTGTCGGTAAGCGTACCGTGATCCATCACCTGCAGCAGCAGGTTGAACACATCTGGATGCGCCTTCTCGATCTCATCGAGCAGCAACACGCAGTGCGGATGTTTGGTGATCGCCTCGGTGAGCAGCCCGCCCTGATCGAAGCCGACGTAGCCCGGCGGCGCCCCGATCAGCCGCGAGACGGTGTGCCGTTCCATGTACTCCGACATGTCGAAACGCAGGAACTCCACCCCGAGGGTGATGGCGAGCTGGCGGGTGACCTCGGTCTTGCCGACTCCGGTGGGGCCTGCAAACAGGAAGCTGCCGACGGGCTTGCGTTGATCGCCGAGCCCGGAGCGGGCCATCTTGATCGCCGCGGCCAGCGCCTCGATGGCTTTGTCCTGCCCGAAAATCACCAGCTTCAAATTGCGCTCGAGGCTGCGCAGCACCTCCCGATCGGAGGTCGAGACGCTCTTCGGCGGGATGCGCGCCATGCGCGCCACCACGTCCTCGATGTGCGTCACCTCGATCGCCGCGGGCCGCTCCCCGAGGGGCTTCAGGCGCTGGCGAGCCCCGGCCTCATCGACGACGTCGATGGCCTTGTCGGGCAGATGACGTTCGTTGATGTGGCGTGCGGCGAGCTCGGCGGCCGCCTTCAGCGCCTCGGGGGTGTACGGGATGCCGTGATGCTCCTCGAAGCGTCCCTTCAAGCCGAGCAGGATCTCCACGGTCTCAGCCACCGAGGGCTCGGTGACGTCGATCTTCTGGAACCGGCGCGCGAGCGCGTGATCCTTCTCGAAAATGCCGCGGTATTCCTGATAGGTGGTCGAGCCGATGCAGCGGATCTCCCCGTTGGTGAGCACCGGCTTGATCAGATTCGAGGCGTCCATCACCCCGCCGGATGCCGCCCCGGCGCCGATGACGGTGTGGATCTCATCGATGAACAGTATCGCCCCCGGGAGCTTCTTCAGCTCCCCGATCACGCCCTTCAGGCGCTTCTCGAAGTCCCCGCGGTACTTGGTCCCGGCGATGAGCGCGCCCATGTCGAGCGCGTAGATCGTGCAATCGACGAGCACCTCGGGCACCCGCCCCTCGACGATCAGACGGGCGAGCCCCTCGGCGATGGCGGTCTTGCCGACCCCGGCCTCCCCGACGTAGAGCGGATTGTTCTTGCGCCGGCGGCAGAGGATCTCGATGGTGCGCTCGACTTCGAGCTTGCGCCCGATGAGCGGATCGATCCGTCCCTCCTGCGCCATGCGATTGAGGTTGGTGGTGTACTTGTCGAGCGCGCTGCCGCCTTCCGGATCACGCTCCTCGAGCTGCGGCTCCTCGCTCGCTTTCTCCTCGGCGAGCTTGGAGAGCCCGTGGGAGATGTAGTTGACGACGTCGAGCCGCGTGATGTGCTGGCGGTTGAGCAGAAACACCGCGTGGCTCTGCTTCTCGCTGAAAATCGCCACCAGCACGTTGGCGACGCCGACTTCCTTGCGGCCACTCGATTGCACGTGGAACACCGCGCGCTGCAGCACGCGCTGAAAACCGAGTGTTGGCTGTACCTCGTGCTCGGTGCCCTCGGCCACGCGCGGGGTCGACTGCTCGATGTGCTCCTTCAGCTCCTGGCGCAGGCGGCTCAGATCCGCCCCGCAGGCGCGCAGCACTTCGCGCACGCGCGGAGTGTCGAGTATCGCGAGCAGCAGATGTTCGACCGTGAGGTACTCATGGCGCGCCTCGCGGGCCTGGTGGAACGCGTCGTTCAGACAGAATTCAAGCTCGTTCGACAACACTGTAATCGAGCCTCTTGCCGTTCACGCCTCTTCCAGCGTGCACATCAACGGGTGCTGGTTGTCACGCGCGTAGGTGGTGACCTGCGCGACCTTGGTTTCGGCGATCTCGAAGGTGAACACCCCGCACACCCCCTTACCTTGAGTGTGCACCTCCAGCATGATACGCGTTGCCGTCGGCCGGTCGAGGCTGAAGAATTTCTCCAGCACGTCGACCACGAATTCCATCGGGGTGTAATCGTCGTTGAGCAGCACCACCCGGAACAGTGGCGGCGGCTTGACCTGCGGCCGCGCCTCCTCGAGGAGTACCCCGCTATCGGGTCGGGTCGGATGGGGGTCGCTCATGAGCTCTTTATAGGGTGGCCGACGGCGCAACACAAGAGCCGCCCGCACCGGGTCGTTGCCCGCCGGCAATTCGCGATCGCGGTCTCAAACAGAAACAAGCGCTTGTGAGCGGAACCGGCAGCCCCGTATCATTGATCGACTGCTGCGGTCGCACGCTGTGGGCGTTTTACGGTCTATCTTCTACCGAACATGCTGAAGCATCGATGAGCACCGCGTCCTGGCTCGAAGGATTCCGCTCCGGCGATCCGTGGCGCAACCGGCTGCTCAACCGTGCGCCGGGGCTGCTGGTCGGGCTGCTCGCTCTCGCCCTCGCGGCGCAGGCGGCGCTGCTGGTGACCGATTTGGCCGGCGGCGGTGCACCGCAGGGACTACCCCTGGCTGCCTGGCATCCGCAGGTCCGTGCCACGAACGTTGCCGAGCTCATCGCCAGTCACCTGTTCGGGATCGCCCCGCCCTCGGCCGAGCCGCTCTCGGCCAATGCCCCGCAGACCGACCTGCCGCTGGTGCTCACCGGGGTGATCGCCGCGCACGATCCGGCCGAGGGGCTCGCCATCCTCGGGCCGAACGCCCAGAGCGTGAAAGTCTACGCCGTCGGTGACAGCGTGCCGGGCGGCGCGACGCTCGCCGCGGTACTGCCGAACAAGGTGCTGCTGCGGCGCAATGGCATGCTGCAGTCCCTGGCGCTGCCGCAGCAGGCGCCACCCGGGGCGGCCCCGCCGAGCGCCGCGGCACTGCCGCCCGCGGAGACGACCGCCCCGCAGTTCGTCGCCCGCATGCGCGCCCTCGTCGCCCGCCGCCCGCAGATTCTGAGCGAACTGCTGCGGCCCGAACTGGTGCTCGCCGGCGGCCGTCCGCTCGGTTACCGGGTCTACCCGGGCAGCGACCCGGTCGCCTTTGCCCGCCTCGGGCTTAAGCCTGGGGATCTGGTCCTGCAGATCAACGGCACCCCGCTCACCGATCCGGCCCAGGATCAGCAAATCCTGAACACGCTCGGCTCCTCGAGCGAGGCGACCGTGACCGTGCTGCGCAACGGCACCCAGCGGGTGCTCACGCTCGATCTGGCGCAGGTCGAACAGGCCGCACAGTCCCTGCCCCCACCGGCCCCCACCGGCCGCCCGGCCAGCGCGCCGCACGCGCTGCCCTTTGGCGCCATGCTGCACAATGCGGGCACGCCGCCGCGATGAGGAAGCTCTTTGTGAAAGGTCTGCGCTGGTTCGTGTTCAGCGTGTTCGCCACCGTCCTGATCGGTGGCCCCGTGGCGCGCGCCGGCGCGGCCAGCATCACGCCGAACTTCAAGGACGCCAACATCCGCCAGATCATTCAGGCGGTGAGCGCGGCCACCGGCAAGGACTTCATCCTCGACCCGCGCGTCAATGCCCAGGTGACGATGTACTCCTCGACGCCGCTCACCCCGGCGGCGTTCTATCAGGCGTTCCTCTCCATTCTGCAGGTCTACGGCTATATCGCGGTGCCCTCCGGGGCGCACATCGTGAAGATCGTGCCGAACGCCGATGAGCGGCAGATGCCCTCGATCCTGTTGCCGAAGCACGTCAGCTCGAGCTCGGACGAGCTGGTCACGCAGGTGATTCCGGTCAAGAACGTCAGTGCCGCCGAGCTGGTGCCGATTCTGCGCCCGCTGGTGCCCGAGTGGGGCCACCTGGCGGCCTACCCGCCCTCGAACATCCTGATCATCTCGGACCGCGCCAGTAACGTCTATCGCATCATGCGCATCGTCAAGCGCATTGACCGCGTGGGCAACCAGGACGTGGACGTCATGCCGCTGCGCAATGCCTCGGCCACGCAGGTCGTGCAGGTCATCAACCAGCTCTACCAGGGCCAGGCGACCGCGCAGATGGGCCGCACCTTCAAAGTCGTGGCCGACGAGCGCACCAACAGCGTGCTGATCAGCGGCGATCCGGCCGAGCGGCTGCGCATCCGCGCGCTCGTGGCCGAGCTCGATACGCCCTCGGCGGCCGGCGGCGACACCCGCGTGGTGTACCTGCACTACGCCAGCGCCAAGGAGCTCGCCCCGAAGCTGAAGGAGCAGATGCAGGAGCTCGCCCAGATCGCCACCGCCGGCAACGTCAAAGGCACCGCACAGACGGCGGCCGAGAAGAACGCGCTCGTCTGGGCCGACACGCAGAACAATGCGCTGGTGATCACCGCGCCGCCGAAAGTGATGCGCACTATTCTCGGCATCGTCGCGCAGCTCGACATCCGCCGCCCGCAGGTGCTGGTGCAGGCCATCATCGCCGAGGTCGACGTCAACAAGACCGATGACCTCGGGGTGAACTGGGCGGCCTACTCCCAGGTCAACAAGCTGCCGCTCGGCGGGTTCGTCGAGCCGGTCGGCGGCACCAGCATCATCGATCTGGTCGCCGCGGCGAAGAACCCGGCAAACCTCACCACCTCGCTGCTCGAGGGCACGACGATCGGCATCGGCACGATCTCGGCCGGCGGTGTTTCGTTCGCGGCCATGCTGCGCGCCCTGCGCGGCAACAACAACACCAACATCGTGGCCACCCCCTCGGCGGTGACCATGGACAATCAACAGGCGGTACTGAAGTCGGTCGACGAGGTCCCCTTCGTCACCGGCCAGTACACCAACGCCTCGACCGTCACCAGCGGCACAGTGACGCCCTTCCAGACGGTACAGCGCGAGGAGGTCGGCACCATATTGAAGGTGACGCCGACCATCTCAGCGACCGGCAACTCGGTGATGCTGAAGATCTCGGTGGAGAGCTCGAGCGTGCTGCCCACCTCGGTCTCGACCGTCGATCCGACCACCCAGAAGCGCAGCATCACCACCAACGTGCTCATCCAGAACAAGGGCATCGTGGTACTCGGCGGGCTGATCGAGAACTCCCAGGACCGCAACCACAACAGCATGCCCTTCCTCGGCGGCATTCCGGTGCTCGGCTGGCTGTTCAAATCGCGCAACGACACCGCCACGCGCAGTAACCTGATGATCTTCATCAAGCCGACCATCCTGCGCGACCAGAACGAGGCCACCAACGAGAGCAACCTCAACTACCGCTACATGCTCGAGCAGGAAGGCGCCCTGCCCGCACCGGAGTTTCCGCATCTGCTGCCCGGCGAACCGCGCCCAAGCCTGCCGCCACTGCCGCCGAGCACCCCATCGGCGAGCGCTCCGGCCGGCGCCGCAGCCAAGCCCGCGCCGGCGCCGGCCGGCGCCGCCAGTCCGCCGAAGCCGTGAGCGAACCGTCGCGCATGGACCCCGTAGCCCTGAGCACCCCCTCGCCGCGTCTGCCGTTCGCCTTCGCCAAGCGCCACGGGGTGCTGGTCAAGACGCTGAGCGAGGACAGCGCCGAGTGCGTGTGCCGCGAGCGGGCCTCCGCACTCGGTCTCGCCGAGGCGCGGCGGGTGCTCGGCCGTCCAATCCGCCTCGCGCGCGTCTCGGCAGAGGAATTCGACCGGCTGCTGCAGCAGGTGTACGAGGCCGGCTCGGACGCCATGCAGGCAGTCGAGGGCCTCAATGAGACCGAGGACCTCGCGCACCTCGCCCAGGAGTTGCCCGAGCAGGCCGACCTGCTCGACAGCGACGATGATGCGCCCATCATCCGCCTGATCAACGCGGTGCTCACCCAGGCGGTGAAGGAGAACGCCTCGGACATACACATCGAGCCGTTCGAGAATCGCCTGGTGGTGCGCTTTCGGGTCGATGGCGTGCTGCGCGAAGTGCTGCAATCGAAGCGGGCCGTCGCGCCTCTGGTGGTCTCGCGCATCAAGGTCATGTCCAAACTCGACATCGCCGAGAAGCGCCTGCCGCAGGACGGACGGATCAGCCTGCGCATCGCCGGGCGGGCGGTGGACGTGCGCGTCTCGACCATCCCGGCCGGCTACGGCGAGCGGGTGGTGCTGCGTATGCTCGATAAGCAGGCCGGACGGCTCGAGCTCACCGCGCTCGGCATGGACCCGGGCACCGAGCGCTTGATCGACGAACTCATCCACAAGCCGCACGGCATCCTGCTGGTCACCGGCCCGACCGGCTCGGGCAAGACCACGACGCTGTACGCGGCGCTCGAGCGGCTGAACGACAATACCCGCAACATCATGACGGTCGAGGATCCGATCGAGTACTACATCGACGGCATCGGCCAGACCCAGGTCAACACCAAGGTGGAGATGACGTTTGCGCGCGGCCTGCGCGCAATCCTGCGCCAGGACCCCGACGTGGTGATGATCGGTGAGATCCGTGACCTCGAGACCGCGCAGATCGCCGTGCAGGCGAGCCTCACCGGTCACCTGGTGCTCTCGACACTGCACACTAACACCGCCGCGGGCGCGGTGACGCGCCTGCGCGACATGGGCATCGAGCCGTTCCTGCTCTCCTCGAGCCTGATCGGCGTGCTCGCCCAGCGCCTGGTGCGCGTGCTGAACCCTGCGACCAAGCGGCCGTTCGAGGCCGGTGAGACCGAGCGGCGCCTGCTCAACCTGCCGCTCGGCGGACCGACCCCGACGCTGTACCGCGCCGGCGAGGACGCCATGGGCGGCTACCGCGGACGCTCGGGCATCTACGAGCTGATCGTGGCCGATGACACGCTGCGCACGATGATTCACGACGGGGCGAGCGAGCAGCAGATCGAGCGGCATGCACGCCGCACCACCCCCTCAATCCGCGACCACGGCCGCATGCGCGTGCTGCGCGGGGAGACGACTCTCGAGGAAGTGCTGCGGGTGACTCGGGAAGACTGACGTGGGGGCATTCGAGTACACCGCGCTCGATGCGAGCGGCAAGGAGCTCAAGGGCATCCTCGAGGGCGACACACCGCGGCACATCCGCCAGCAGCTGCGTGAACGTCAGTTGCTGCCGGTGGCGGTGAACGAAGTCGCGGAGCGCGAAGCCGGACGCCAGCGCGCCTTCGGCGCACTGCGACGCGTCTCGGCCGCGGACGTCACCTTGCTCACCCGCCAGCTGGCGACTCTGGTGCGCGCCGGACTGCCGCTCGAGGAGTCGCTGCTCGCCGTCTCGCAGCAGACCGAGAAGCCGCGGGTGCAGAGCATTCTGCTCGGCGTGCGCTCGAAGGTGATGGAAGGCCACACGCTCGCCGATGGACTGGCGGAGTTTCCGCGCGTGTTCCCGGAGATCTACCGCGCCACGGTGGCGGCCGGCGAGCAGGCCGGGCACCTCGACACCGTGCTCGAGCGCCTGGCCGATTATACCGAGAGCCGCGAGGAGATCCGTCAGAAGATCCTCGCCGCGATGCTCTACCCGATCGTGCTCACGGTGATGTGCTTTCTGATCGTGACCGCTCTGATGGTCTACGTCGTGCCGAAGGTGGTCTCGGTATTCGAGGCGAGCAAGGCCGAGCTGCCGCTGATCACCCGCATCCTGATCGGCACCAGTCACTTCCTGCGCGTGCACGGCATCTGGCTCGTGCTGGGGGCGGTGCTGGCGGTCGTGCTCACGCGCCGGTGGCTGCGCAACCCCGCAGCCCGCCGCCGCTTTCATCACCTGGTGCTGCGTCTGCCACTCGCGGGCAAGCTGGTGCGCGGCTTCAATACCACGCGCTTCCTGCGCACGTTCAGCATTCTCTCGGCGAGCGCCGTACCGGTGCTCGATGCACTGCGCATCTCCGGGGAGGTGGTGACGAGCCTGCCGATGCGCGATGCGGTACTGGAGGCGGCCGAGCGGGTGCGCGAGGGCGCCCCGATCGGCCGCTCGCTCGCGGTGAGCAAGCTGTTCCCGCCGATGGCCATCCACCTGATCTCGAGCGGGGAGTCGAGCGGGGAGCTCGACTCCATGCTCGATCAGGCCGCTGCCAGCCAGGAGCGCGAGCTCGACGCAATCATGGCGGCGATGGTCGGGCTGCTCGGTCCGCTGCTGATCGTGGTGATGGGACTGTTCGTCATGGGCATCGTTTTTGCAATGCTCCTGCCGATCTTCCGCCTCGACGATCTGATTCATTAAGGACACCGTTGCGCTCGGCGCGGCATGTGATTTAATTCTGCGCACCCTCCCGAGGTGGGAACCCGGCGTGTCACATGAGTGAGAAATCCGAGTCGGAAGAGTTCGAGGACGAGGAAGAACCGGTCGTCGAAGAAGGCGACGTCGATCTCGATCAGGTCATCAAGGATCTCGATCTGGCCAAACACCGCGGACCGAAAGCCGGCGACCCGGCCTGGCGGCGACTCGAGCGGTTATTCGAGGAAAAACACACCGCCGAACTCACCAGCGACTTCGAAGACTATGACATCGGCGATGAGGCCGACCCGGCCTCCCGATCGCGCCGCCGCAAGAAATGAGTGCGCCGCCGCTCACTAATGGAAATCACGCGAGCGCGTGAGCAGCGTGCCGAGCAACGCCGTACGATCGATGAGCCGCCGGGCGATGAGGTGCGTCACGCCCTCCTCGCGCTGCAGCCGCCCGTGGACTTCGAGCAACCGGGCCGACACGAGCGCCTCGCGGTGCGCCGCGGCGATGCGCTCCCAGACGATGATGTTCACCTGACCGGTCTCATCCTCCAACGTCACAAACGTAACGCCGCCGGCAGCGGCCGGACGCTGGCGCATCAGCACGATGCCCGCCGTGCGCACCGCGTGGCCGTTGGCAAGCCCGGCGAGCGCATCGGCCGCGCACAGACCCCGGCGGCTGAGCGCAGCGCGCAGCAGCGCCAGAGGATGACGCCCGAGCGTCAGTCCCAGCGAGGCGTAATCGGCCACGATGTTCTGCCCTTCCGTCGGCGCGGCGAGCAGCGGGCGCGGCGCGCACTGCGCGGGCGGGCCATCCGGTGTGCCAGGTGCGCTCGCCGCCCGATCCCAAGCTGCGCCCTGCTCGATCGGCAGCGGCCGCTCGACGCCGGCGACGTCCCAGAAGGCCAGATGGCGGTTACCGCTCAGGGCGGCGAAGGCGCCGGCGGCGGCGAGCGCCTCGAGGTCGCCGCGGTCGAGTCCGGCGCGCCGCGCGAGCGCCTCGACGTCGCTGAACCCTTGCGTGCCGCGCGCCTCGAGCAGCCGGACCGCCCCGGCTCGTGACAGCCCCTTCACCAGGCGCAGCCCGAGACGCAGCGCCGGTTGCGACGGTCCCTGCGGCTCGAGCGTGCAGTCCCACTCGCTCACGCACACATCCACGGGGCGAACCTCGACGCCATGCGCGCGCGCATCGCGCACCAGCTGCGCCGGGGCGTAAAAGCCCATCGGCTGACTGTTGAGCAGCGCGGCGGCAAAGGCCGCCGGCTCGTGACACTTCAACCAGGCCGAGTCGTAGACGAGCAGCGCGAAACTCGCCGCGTGGGAGTTGTGCACGATCAGGTTGTTGGCGAGGAAGCTGTGGTCGGCCTCGATCTGCAGGTCATAGGTCTGCCGTTGTCCGAGCGCCTCGATCTGCACGATCCGGTCCCAGAGCACCTGCGAGTCCGCCGCTGCCGCATGCTGCTGCGCGCCACCCCGAGCAGAGGCGGCCGCCGCCTGCCAGAGCGTGCGTGTGCGCGGTTCGAGGTAACGCCGGCCAATGTGCCGCCCGAACCGCTGCACGGACTGTGGCTCCGTGACCGTCAGCACGTAATGCTCCAGCCGTCGCCCCCGGTGCATACGTTGCTGCCGGTGCACCCGCGCGATGATGGCGAGCCGCAGCAACAGATGCTGCAATTCCGAGGCGAGCCGTTGCGAACCCGTGGCATAGACAGCATGCCCGGCCGGTGAGCGCCGACCGGCGCACTCCCAGAGCCGCGCGATGAGCAGAGCGATATCCGCATCGCGCAGCTCGAACACCGCCGCCGGCAACTGCTGCTGTCCCGCCCTCAGACCTGCCAGGCCGAGCGCGTCCAGCCAGGCGAGCGCGCCCGGCGCTCGGCGCCGATCGAGCGGCCGCAAGCGCACCCGCAAGCCGGCAGCGTGGCGTTGCACCACGGCGTGGGTGTTGGGAAAGCGCTCGAGCGCCGCGGCGAGTTCCTCGCCGTGCGCGCGCGAGCGCACCGGGAAATGCACCGATTCTCCCCGGCGCGGTCGGCCCGCGGCGAGCACGGCGGCCAGCACGAGCAGTTTGTGGCGCGGCCAGCGCCGTGTCCTCATCAGGCAAAGCGCCCGCGCCGCGGCCACCTGGTCCCCGACCCGCAGCCGCCCGAGCGTTCGCCACCCGTTCGGTGTCAGCAGCGGATGCTCTGCGCTCGCCACCAGGCAATGGCCGAGCGCGCTGCGCAGGCGCCAGACCGGCTTCACGCCGCTCGCCTTGATCGCCAGCACTCTGCGCCGGCGCAACCGCAGCGCCGGGTCACACGCCAGTGTCGTGGCGATTTTGGCCTGGCCGCAGATCAGCTCCTCGATGGTGGGCCAGCGACCGGTATCGGCATCGAGCACCCGTGTTTCACCCACCAGGCACTCCGGAAATCCGTACTCGCCAAAACCCAACATCTGTTGGTAGATTCGCTCGGCGAACTGTGCCGGATAGCCGCGTGCAGCCATGCCGCCGAGCAGCCGCTCGCGCAGGTGACCGAGGCCGCCGCTGCGCTTCCAGGCGCCCATCGCGCGACGCAGTTGATCGGCCTCTCCCGGGGTGAACCCGGCGGCCGCCACGGCGAGCTGCATCACCTGTTCCTGGAAGATCGGCACCCCAAGCGTGCGCCGCAGCACCGCCTCGACCTCCGCACTCGGGTACTGCACCGGCTCTTTCGCCTGACGACGTCGCAGGTACGGGTGCACCATGTCCCCCTGGATCGGCCCGGGCCGCACGATGGCCACCTCGATGACCAGGTCGTAGTAACAGCGCGGCTGCAGACGCGGCAGCATCGCCATCTGCGCCCGGGACTCGATCTGGAACACCCCAACCGTATCGGCGCGGCCGATCATGGCGTAGACCGCCGGATCCTCGGCGGGCAAGGTGCCGAGCGCGTGCCGCGTGCCGCGCACGTCGTTCACCAGGTCGAACGCCTTGCGCAACGCGCTCAGCATCCCGAGTGCGAGCACATCGACCTTGAGCAGGCCGAGGGCGTTGAGGTCATCCTTGTCCCACTGCACGACGGTACGCTCGGCCATGGCGGCGTTCTCGATCGGCACGAGCTCATCGAGCCGCCCGGCGCTGATCACCAGTCCGCCGACGTGCTGGGACAGGTGGCGCGGAAAGCCCGGAAAAGCGGTGAGCTCGCGCGCCAGCGGCAGCACTCGCGCGAGCACCGGACTGCCCGGATCGAATCCGGCGGCGCGCAGCCGCTCGGGCAGCGCCTCCCCGGCATCCCACCCCTGCGTCACCCTGGCGAGCTGCGCGCACACCTCGGGGGCGAGCCCGAACGCCCGGCCGAGATCGCGCAGCGCGCTGCGCGTGCGGTAGAGAATCACCGTGGCGGCGAGTGCCGCGCGCTCCCGGCCGTACTTGGCGTAAACGTACTGGATCACCTCCTCGCGCCGCTCGTGCTCGAAGTCGATGTCGATGTCGGGCGGCTCGTCGCGCTCCTTGGAGATGAACCGCTCGAACAGCAGCCCCGCGCCCCGCTGCGGATCGACCGCCGTCACGCCCAGGCAGTAGCACACCCGCGAGTTGGCCGCCGAGCCCCTGCCCTGGCAGAGAATGCCGCGGCGACGCGCGAAGGCGACCAGATCGTGTACGGTGAGGAAGTACGGCTCGTAGCCGAGCTCGCCGATCAACCCCAGCTCATGCTCGAGCGCGGCACGCTCGCTGGCCGGCACGCCGTGCGGCCAGCGCCAGCGCGCCCCCGCCTCGGTGAGTTGGCGCAGATGACTGGCCGGAGTCTGCCCCGGCGGGACCAGTTCGCGCGGATATTCGTAGCGCAGCTCATCGAGGCTGAACGTGCAGCGCTGCGCGATGCGCACCGTCTCGGCAAGCAGCTCTGGCGGGTAGAGCTTGCCGAGCCGCTGCGGCTCGCGCAGATAGCGCTCGCCGTTGGGGTACAGATTGCGACCGGCCTGCGCAATCGGCACGTTCAGACGGACGGCCGTGAGCGCATCCTGCAGTCTGCGCCGCGCGCGCACGTGCATGTGCACATCGCCGCTCGCTACGAGCGGCAGACCGCTCTGGCGACCGAGCCGCTGCAGGGACTCGAGCCGCGCGCGGTCCGCCCCGTCGCGCAGCAACTCCACGGCAATCCAGACCTGCGCGGGGAAAGCGGCGGCGAGCCAGTGCGCTTGCTCCTGCTGCGCATCCTCGCCCGGCAGCCACAGCAGCACGCAGTGCTCGAGTGTCGTGGCGAGATCATCGCGCGTCAGGTGATAGTCACCTTTGGTCGCGGCGCGCCGGCCCCGGGTGATCAACCGGCAGAGCCGTCCGTAGCCGTGTCGATCGGTGGCCAGCGCCACCAAGCGCAGGCCGCAGGCGAGCCTGAACTGCGCTCCGACGATCAGGTGAAGAGCGTGCGCCTTGGCGGCCACGTGCGCCCGCACGATGCCCGAGAGCGAGCACTCATCGGTGAGGGCGAGCGCACGGTAGCCGAGCGCGGCCGCCTGCGCGACGAGTTCCTGCGGATGAGAGGCGCCGCGCAGGAAGGTGAAGTTGCTCAGGCAGTGCAGTTCGGCATACGCGAAGCTACCCATACACACCCTGCAAGAACCAACGGTGCGGCGGCTCGCGCTCGCGGAACAGCCACAACCGCCGACCGTGCACATCGCAGGCACTGTAGTAATCGCGAGCGATGTCCCGCCCGTCCCACCAGCCGGTCTCGATCCGCTCCGGCTCGCCCTCGAGACGCAGCGCGCCGCGGTAGCGCGGCAGACCGCCGCGCTGGCGCAGCAGTCGCGGCGCCGGTAACAGCCACAAGGGGCGCACCGCCCCGCCAAAGAGCGGCACGGTGCGCTCTGCCTGCCGGGCCGGACGGGTCGACGCGTCGGCCTGCGGCGCCACAACGCGCCAGGCGGCCTCCGGCCGATGATCGGGCACGAGTGCGAGCGTCTCGAGTGCCTCGGCGCCGAGCCGGGCACGCAACCGCTCGAGCAGATCCAGGTCGGAGCCGGCGGCGAGTCCGCCCTGCTCACCGGGCTGCCACAGCCCCGCCGAGTGCAGCACGCGTGAGACAGGCACACCGGCACGCAGCTCGCAGGCCCGCACCGGCTCAGGCAGCCGCAGCGTGCGCAGACGCTCACCGAGCAGCTGGGCGAGTCGTTGCGTATCGGCCAACGGCGCCCCGAGTCGCAACACACAGCCGGTGGGTGGAGCGTTGCGGTGCCACAGCCGACACTCCAGCGCCAACACCCCGCACTGACGCGCCGCGAGAAACCGGCCGAGTGCCTCGAGCAGCGGCCGCAGCGCCGCCTCGAGCAGCGTGAGGTTCGTCGACTCGTACGACAACTCGCGCCGGCGGCGAAACCGCGCCGGCGGCTCGTAGCACGCCCGCGGATCACTGGCGCGCCCCATCAGCCGATCGAGATCGGCCAGCCGCGCGGCGCCGAAACGCTGTGCGAACCCCGCGCGCGGCAAACGCAGCGCCTGACCGATGGTGCGCACGCCCAGGCAGGCCAGACGCGCAATCAGCTCCGGCGGCCAACGCAGCGCAGTGAGCGGCACCGGGGCGAGCGAGCCGGTCAGCTGTGCCGCCGTCAACACCACGAACGAACCGCTGGTGCGCGCCCCGGCCAGTGCCGCGAGCGGTGTCGGTGCAAAGGCCAGGCTCACCGCCGGCGTCAGTTGGGCGCACTCCTCGGCCATCGCGCGGCGCAATCCCTCCAGCCCACCGAACAGGTGCAGACTCGAGCGCACCTCGAGCAGCAGCCCATCGGGCGGCGCCAGAGTGATGCGCGGACTGAACCGCTGCGCGCGCCTCGCCAGCGCCTGCAGCGTCTGCGGCACTGTTCCGGCCGCTTCCGCCACCAGAGCCGCAACGTGAATACCCAGCCACAACGGCGCATCCGACGCTCGAGCGCCTCGCTGCGTTGTCTGCGGCACCACCACGGCCCGCGCCGGTGACGTACGGCGCGCCGGCAGCGCTGCCGGCGCAAACAGATCCAGAGTCCTCGGCGCGCTCATGGGGATCCGCTCGGTCTGTTGCGCTGCGACGCCCAGCTCAGATCGAAAGCGCCACGCACGCCACCACGGCTCTTGAGCAGCGTGACCCGCACGCCGCCCGCACGTGACTCGAGCACGATCCGCAGCATCGCCGGAGAAGCCTCCCGTGCCGACTCGCGCGCCCTGAACAACACCCCCAACGCATTGCCCCGCTGCGCCGCCAGATGCACCCGGCGCAACTGGCGGGCCGGTGCATGGCGCGTCCAGGCGAGTACGCTGTCGCATGCGCCCGAACCCAGCGCCTGCTCGCAGGCCCACAAGACGGACGGCCGCCGGCCGCGCTGAGGTGCGCGCACGAGCAGCAACTTGGTGAGCACGACACCGGCCGCCGCGAGCGCCGGAGCGAACGGCTGCAGCGGCGGCGCCACCCAGGCGCACCAACGCGCCTCGTCGCGGGCGGTGATCGCCGCCAGCGCCGGCAACAGCAGCCGCAGTTCGCCCTGACCAAAACGCGCCGGGATAATCTCGATCAGACCGCTGCGCGGCCAGCCCCCGCCCGGCAGGCACTCATCGAGTCGAGCGAATCCGCTCGGCCAGACCGGCGCCCGCACCGCGGAGCCGGCCCGCCAGATCGACGGGTGCGCCAACAAGGACTCGAGACGGGGGTCTGCAAGCGAGAGACGCGCCGGCGCAGCGCCGTTCCCCGGAAGATCGGCGGTCATACACGCCTGCCTCGCTCAGCGTCGGATCGCAGCCGGCGGCTACATCAGGCCGTGGCCTTTCCCCCGACGCAACACTCCGACCACGATGCCCTCGATCAGCAGCGACTGCTCCTTCAGATCGACGCGGATGGGCTCGAAGTCACTGTTCTCCGGCAGCAGCCATACCACCGAGCCTTCTTGGCGATAGCGCTTCACGGTCACTTCATTCTCCAGGCGCGCCACGACGATCTGCCGGCTGCGCACATCGGCCGTGCGATGTACCGCGACCAGATCCCCATCGAGGATGCCGGCATCCTTCATGCTCATTCCCGTGACCTTCAGCAGGTAATGCGGCCGCGGTTGAAACACCCCCGGATCGACGTCGAGCCGCGCCTCGATATTCTCCTCGGAGAAAATCGGCCGGCCGGCCGCGACCCGGCCGATCAGCGGCAGCCCCATTTGCTCACGGATGGTGTCCTTCAGCTGAATGCCGCGCGAGGCGCCTGGCACCAGTGCGATCACGCCCTTGCGCGCCAGAGCGCGCAAATGATCCTCGGCTGCATTGGCCGAACGGAAACCGAGTTCGCGTGCGATCTCGGCCCGGGTCGGGGGCATGCCCTCGTGCGCAATGAAACGCTGAATGAGGCGCAGAACCTGGATTTGTCGGGGGGTGAGGTCAGACATGGCGAAGCCTGTTTGCCTATACAAGGCTGTAATTATATCCATGCAGTGATGTTTAGCAAGTCGTCCATTGCCATTTGCGCCCGACTGTCAATGACTCATTGGTGATACACCTGGGGCCTGCACCTGTTGCCGGTATGCCGCAACGCCACCCGTTGCACCCTCACCCACATCCACGCAACATGATTCTCCCGCGTGCGCCACGGCTTTATTCAGCGCCCATTCATCTGTACATTCAACGTCATCGGTACAAACCCAAAATCCAGTTAAATCAGTGCGAACAGGGTTGCATTCCCACGGTAAATTTGTTGGACTTGCGCCCTCGAGTCGTGGGGGCTGCTGCACCTCGGTTCGTTTGCATTTTCAGGACTTCCTCAATCAACAACCCCAAGGGGACTTTATGAAGTACGCGAGCGTAGTGAAGGTGGCCGCGGCCGCGGCACTCGTGGTCGGTCTCGCCGGCTGCCAGGACCTGACCCCCATCAAGTCGGACATCGCCAACCTGAAGTCGCAGGTGGCCCAGCTGCAGACCCAGGTCTCCGCAGCGCAGAGCACTGCCGACAAGGCCAACAGCGCGGCCGAAGCGGCCCAGAATGCCGCCGACCAGAAGTCCGCCGCTGCCCAGAGCACCGCCAATGAGGCGCTTTCGCTCGCGCAGTCGAACAAGGCGGAAATCGACGCCATCAACCAGAAGATCGACCGCATGTTCAAGCGTTCGATCTCCAAGTAAGAGCCCCTCGCTCCTACGAAAACGCCGCGCGGATGCGCGGCGTTTTTTTTTGCTTGCGCAGCCCGTGCGGCCCGCAGAACCTCGGCTCAGTAGCGGATCAGGGCCGACCCCCAGGTGAATCCACCGCCAAACGCCTCGAGCAGCATCAGCTGCCCGCGCTGGATCTTGCCCGAGCGGATGCCGAAATCGAGCGCCAGCGGTACGGAGGCCGCCGAGGTATTGCCGTGATCCTGCACCGTGGTGATCACCCGCTCCATGGGCAGATCGAGCCTGCGGGCGGTGGCTTGAATGATGCGCAGGTTCGCCTGGTGCGGCACCAGCCAGTCGAGCGCCGAGCGCTCCAGGTGATTGGCCGCGAGCGCCTCGTCAATCGACTTGCTGAGCGTGCTCACGGCGACCTTGAACACCTCGCTGCCGGTCATGCTGATCACGCGGCGCGGCTTGTTCGGATCCATACCCCCACCGCTGTAGAGCAAATCCTTGTATGCCCCGTCGGCGTGCAGATGCGTCGAGAGAATCCCCGGCTGCTCGGCCGGCTCGAGCAGCACCGCACCGGCACCATCGGCAAACAAGACCGCCGTGGAACGGTCCGTCCAATCCGTGATGCGCGAGAGCGTCTCGGCACCGATCGCAAGGGCCCGGCGGGCCTCCCCGGCGCGCACGAACTTGTCCGCGATCGCGAGGGCGTACATGAAGCCGCTGCAAGCGGTCTCCACACTGAAGGCCGGCACCCCGCGACAGCCGAGCCGCGCCTGCAGCAGCACACCGCAGTTGGGAAAGAGCAAGTCCGGCGTGGTCGTGCCGAAGGCGATGAAATCGACATCCTCGGGCCGGCAACCGGCCGCATCGAGCGCGCGGCGCACCGCCTGTTCGGCCATATCGACCGTGGTCTCG
The DNA here is from genome assembly GCA_027324195.1 of Gammaproteobacteria bacterium. Lineage (GTDB taxonomy): Bacteria > Pseudomonadota > Gammaproteobacteria > Steroidobacterales > Steroidobacteraceae > 13-2-20CM-66-19. Next base: position 33,191 of record DAHVTM010000054.1, read on the forward strand.
CCATCGGCGGCGATATGGCGCCGTTCGATGCCGGTGCGCTCCCGGATCCACTGATCGCTCGTGTCCATCATCTTTTCGAGATCGGAATTGGTGAGGACTTTCTCGGGCAGATACGAGCCCGTGCCAGCGATGCGCGAATAAATCAAGGCGTCGAACTCCCGATGGATGGCGGCGCAGCAAGCGCCTGAGCGATGTGCGCTGTCAGTCCATGACGCGCAGCGAGCGCGGCGGTGAGGACGGCCTTTGAGAAAGCCATCCGGTCGGCCCTGCCGTGGCTTTTTACCACGATCCCGGTCAGCCCGACCATGCACGCCCCATTGTAACGGCGTGGATCGAGACCACCGGCCACGCGTCGCAGTACCCGACGCGCCGCGAGGCCGGCCAGCCGGTCGAGCCACGAGGCCTGAAATTCCTGGCGCATCCGCGCGCCGATCAGCGCCGCCACCCCTTCCATGGTCTTCAGCGCAACGTTGCCGGTGAACCCATCGGTCACCACCACGTCGACTTCGCCGGAGAAGATGTCATCGCCCTCGACGAAGCCCACGTAGTGCAGTGCGCTCGATTGCAACAGTGCGTGCGCCGCCTGCACGACCTCGTGCCCCTTGATGTCCTCTTCACCGATGTTGAGCAGCCCGATGCGCGGACGGGTCAGTCCGTAGACATCCCGCGAGATGATCGAGCCCATGGTGGCGAACTGGCACAGCTGCTCGGGAGTCGCCTTGATGTTGGCGCCCAGATCGAGCATCTGGGTATGCCCATGCGCGGCCGGAATGGCCGAAATGATCGCCGCACGCTCCACGCCTGGCAGCATCTTCAGCACGAAGTGCGCGATCGCGGTGAGCGCACCGGTGTTCCCAGCGCTCACGCACGCGTGGGCGCGTCCGCTCTTGACGAGCTCGATCGCCACACGCATCGAGGAGTCTTTCTTGCGGCGCACCGCCTCACGCGGATGCTCGTCCATACCGACCACCTCGGTGGTCGGCACGGTCTCGATCCGCGCGCGCAGCGCCGGCGGCTGTGCCGCCCGTGCCGTCTCGATCAGCTGCCTCTCGCCCACCAGCAGCGCCTGCAGCTCGGGGTCTTCGGCAAGCGCTGCGAGCGCTCCGGCAATGTACTCCTGCGGCTGGCGATCGCCGCTCATCACATCGATGGCGATCGGCAACACAGGCACGCGCGCGCGTGTTATTCCTGATCGGCCTCGGCAGGCTTCTCGATCACGCGCCGGCCGCGGTAGAAACCATCCGGGGTGATGCGATGGCGCAGATGCGTCTCGCCCGACTGCGGATCGGTCGACAGCGCCGGCGCGGCGATTCCGTCGTGGGAACGGTGCATGCCGCGCTTGGAAGGGGTCTTGCGGCTTTTCTGAACGGCCATAATGTCCTCATGCGCGCAACGCGCGGATAATCACTTGTGACTCAACAACTCACCCAGCCGCGCAAACGGCCGCTGCGTCGTCTCGGCCGGCGGCTCACTCGCACCGCCGGCATTCTCGAGCGGCTCGCACTGCTCATCCCCAGCGTGCATGGGCACGATCGGCAGACTGAGCAGCACTTCCTCTTCGATCAATTCAGCGACACTGATACGCCCCTCTGGCGCCAGCACCGGCTCGAACGCGTCGTCAACCGTGCTCGAGTCGGCCTCGCTCAAGAGCAGCGCAACCTTCACGTGCGCGCTCAAGGGCAGTGCCATGGGCTGCATGCAGCGCTGACAGCGCAGTTGCACCGTGCCCGCGAGCGACACATCTGCCACCGCTCGACCCGCATCGCGCCCGAAGCGTACAGTCCCCTGCACGCTGCCGCCCATCAATTCGGCGCGCGCACTCAGCCGCGGCAACTGCGCTAATGCGATGTCGAAATCGAGCACAGCGGCCCCAAGGGACAGCCGATCGACATCGAGCGGCTTGGACCAGGGTTGCGGCATGGGGCGCGTATAATAGGTATCAGGTACCGGCAAGTCAAAGTCCGGTGAAACCCTTAAGTCATTGTTTCGGGGAGCCGAATTGTGCCGGCCCGCAC
>DAHVTM010000060.1:0-34896 GCA_027324195.1 Gammaproteobacteria bacterium
GGCGCAGTGGCTCGAGCAGCGCCCGTTTCGCGGCGGCGCCGGCCGCCCGCTCACCAGCTGGCTCGGCGCGCTCGCCTATCAGTGGCGACTGATGCACGACCCGCTGCACGTGCAGCAGCCGGGGCCGCTCGCCGACTGTCCGATCAGCCACTTCCTGCAGGCCCAGCAGGTCCACGACGAGCAGATTCTGTGGCTGCATGCCTGCATCCATGAGCATCCGGGCGAGACCGAACGCAGGCAGGCGATGCGCCAGATGATGAAGTGGATTGCCCGCCGGGTGTGCGAGCCCTGAGCGCAGTGCAGCGCTTGCGGTGAGCCGCTGAGCGGCGCTGTGATCTACGCGTATCGACACTGGCCCGCAGGGGGCGTATCGGTGAGGCGATGAGTTATCCGCCACAGTTCAAGATCGAACCGGGCAGGCCGGTGAAGCTCGCCGAGTTCGATCCGGCGTTCAAAGGCCACCACGAGGCGCACAGCGCCGCTGCGGCCGAGATCGAGCACTACAATCAGCGGTTGCGTGTGCTGCAGGAACTGCTCTACGCCGAGGGCCGCCGCTCACTGCTGATCTGTCTGCAGGCGATGGACACCGGCGGCAAGGACGGCATCATCAATCATGTGCTCGCGGCGATGAACCCGCAGGGCTGCCGGGTCGCGCATTTCCGCCGGCCCTCCCCCGAGGAGGCGGCGCACGATTTCCTCTGGCGAGCGCACCGTGTGGCGCCGGCGCGCGGTGAGGTCGTGATCTTCAATCGCTCGCACTACGAGGACGTGCTCGTGGTGCGCGTGCATCAGTGGGTCGCCAAATCGGTCTGGTCGGCGCGCTACGAGCGGATCAACGAGTTCGAGCGGGCGCTCGCTGAGGACGGCACGGTGATCCTGAAATTCTACCTGCACATCTCGAGCGAGGAGCAGCTCGCACGCTTCAAGGAGCGGCTCGATGATCCGACCAAACACTGGAAGATCAGCGAGGCCGATTACCTCGAACGGCGGTTCTGGCCGCAGTACCTGCGCGCCTACGAAGAGGCGCTCAGTCGCTGCAGCACCGAGCGGGCGCCCTGGTACGTGATTCCGGCCAATCACAAGTGGTTTCGCAATCTCGCCGTGGCGCGCATCGTGGTCGAGCGGCTCGAGGCGATGGGCCTGAAGTATCCCGAACCAACAGTCGACCTGACGCGCATCCGCCGCGAATATCACGCCGCAGCCGCGAAGTAGCCGCCGGCCGCTGCCGAGCGGGTAAGCCGGTGCGCTCCCTGTGGCACACGGTGCTCGATCCGCCCGACACTGCGGAGTAGGATGCGCCAGGCGCGGGCGAACCGCCCGGCCGAGCCGGTGCCGGCTGAACCTGGAGGATCCTTGCGCATGCCACGAACTCTCGCCCCGCTGCTGCTCGGCGCCGCAATGGCGCTTGCCCCCGCAGTGCACGCGGCGCAGCCCCCGGAGCATCATGCGGTCCCCGCACCGACCCCCCGGGCGCGAACCGTACGCACCCACGGCAGCGTGATGATCGACGGCAAGCGCATCGCGTACACCGCTACGGCCGGTACGATCATTCTGAAGAACAAGGCAGGTCAGGCGACGGCCAGCATGTTCTACATCGCCTACACCCGCGACGGGGTACATGCGGTCGGCCAGCGGCCGCTCACCTTCGCCTACAACGGCGGGCCGGGCTTTGCGTCGGCGCTGGTCGATGTGGGCGGATTCGGGCCGCGGCGCATCGACTGGCCCGCCCCGGGGCAGGTCGCAGCCGAGCAGCCGCCGTACCGGTTGGTCCCGAACGCCGACAGCATCCTCAAGGCTACCGATCTGGTCTTCATCGATGCGGTGGGGACCGGCTACAGCCGCATCCTCGCGGCGGGCAAGCCGGCGATGTTCTACGGCATCAACGGCGATGCGCGCGCCTTTACCCAGTTCATCGCGCGGTATATCCAGCAAAACGACCGCTTCCAGTCACCGAAGTTTCTGCTCGGGGAGAGTTACGGTACGACCCGCTCGGCAGTGCTGGCACTCGATCTGGTCACGCGCGGCATCTACCTGAACGGCGTGATCCTGTGCTCGACGGTGCTCGATTTCGCGACGCTGAACAACACTCCCGGCAACGATCTGCCGTACGAGCTGTATCTGCCCTCGTATGCGGCGGTCGCCTGGTACCACCACCGGCTCGATCCGCAGCCCGCGCACTTGCGGGCGTTCGTCAAACAGGTCGAGCGCTTTGCCGGCGGCCCGTATGCGCGGGCGTTGTTCGAGGGTTCGGCGCTCTCGGCCGCCCACCGCGGGCGCATCGCCGCGCAGCTCGCCCGCTTCACCGGGCTGCCCGCCTCGCTGTGGCTGCGGGCGGACTTGCGCATACCGCTGTCGGTGTTCCAGCGCCGTCTGCTCGCGGATGCGACGAGCACGGGCCGCTTCGATGCGCGTTTCACCACGCCCGAGCTGCAGCCACTCGTGCCCGTGCAGGGCGATTCGGCCGCCGGCGCGGCAACCACGGCGATCTGGGGGGCGCTCAGCACGAGCTTCGATGCGTATCTGCAGAGCGAGCTGCACTATCACAGCAGGCGGCTGTACGTGCAGAGCAGTGCTGCGGCCTTCAAAGCCTGGGACTGGGGTCGCTACCAGCCGCCGCTCAGTGCGCTCGATGAGGGCGTCGGCAGCAGCCAGAGCCTTGCCCGGGTGCGCAACGTCGCCCCGGCACTCGCGCGCGCCATGAGCAACGACCCCGGTATGCAGCTGATGCTGAACAATGGGTGGTTCGACATGGCAACGCCGTTCTTTGCCACCGACTACACCATCGCGCACATGGGACTGCCCGCAGCGCTCGCTGGGCACATACACGAGTATTACTACCCGGTCGGGCACATGCTGTACCTCAATCCGGCCGTGTTGCCGCAGCTCGCCGCCAATATCGATCGGTTCATCGCGCACGCCACGCCGCAGCGCTGAGCGCGAGGTGCCGACGCGCCAGGTGCGCTATGGTGGGCGCTTTTTGGGGGCGCTTCATGGTTCGCACCGCCTCGGTTCATCGTTACATCGGCCGGCCGTGCGCCGTTGCGGTGCTCTGCGCATTGCTGGGTGCACTGTGCTCCGTCGCGGTACAGGCGGCAGTGCCGCAGAGCGCCTACGCGGGGATGCGTTGGCGGCTCATCGGACCGTTTCGCGGCGGTTGGGCCACCATGGCCGCCGGCGTGCCGAGCGAACCCAACACTTTCTACATCGGCACGGCCGGCGGTGGGGTGTGGAAGAGCATCGACGCCGGGCGCACCTGGCAGCCGGTGGGTCCGAATCTGCCGCCGGCGATCGGCGCGATCGCGGTCGCCCCCTCGGCGCCGCGAACGATCTACGTGGGCACCGGCCAGGTCGCGCCCCGCTATGATGCGGGCGCCGGCCGCGGGGTATTCAAATCGACCGACGGCGGGCGCACCTGGCGGGCCGTGGGTCTGCAGGCTACGCGCTACATCGGGCGCATCTGGATAGACCCGCACCATGCCAACGTGGTGGTGGTGGCCGCGATGGGGCACCTGTACGGCCCGAATCGGGCGCGCGGGATTTACCGCAGCAACGATGGCGGGCGCACCTGGCAACACGTGCTGTTCATCAACCGGCGCACCGGCGTGGTGGATCTGGCGGCCGATCCGACCAACCCACGGCTGTTGTACGCGGCGGCCTGGCAGATGCGCGGGTGGCCCTGGCTCGATTATTTCGAACCGCACGGTGGCCCGGGCAGCGCCATTTACCGCTCCCGCGACGGCGGCAAGACCTGGCAGCGACTGGCCGGCGGCGGCTGGCCGCGCGGTCCGCTCGGGCGGATCGGGCTCGCCGTGACGCACACCGCGCAGGGCACTCGGATCTATGCGACGGTCGAGTCGCGTACGCAGGGCGGCATCTGGCGCTCGGATGACGGCGGTGCGCATTGGCAGCGAGTCAACGCCGAAGGGGCGATATTCGGCAGCTGGTACTTCTCGCGGCTCACGGTCGATCCGCGCAACCCCAATGTGCTGTTCTCGGCCGGGCAGTCGATCCGCCGCTCGAGCGACGGCGGGCGCACCTGGCACATCATCAAGGGCGCCCCGGGCGGCGACGATTACCACTTCGTGTGGATCAATCCACTGCACCCGAACCATTGGATCACCGCCTCCGATCAGGGGGCTGTGGTGAGCGTCGATGGCGGGCGCACCTGGAGCAGCTGGTACAACCAGCCCACCGGTCAGTTCTACCATCTCGCCGCCGATGATCGCTTTCCGTACTGGATCTACAGCGGCCAGCAGGACAGCGGCTCGGTCGGTGCGGCGAGCCGCAGCGATTACGGTTCGCTCACCTGGCGCGACTGGCACCCGGTCGGGGGTGATGAACGGGACTACATGGTGCCCGATCCGGCCGATCCGGACTTGGTATTCGGTAGCGGTCTCGGCGGGCGCGTGTCGCGCTGGGACGCGCGCACCGGTCAGGTCGCCAACGTCTCACCGTATCCGATCGTCAGTTATGGCTCCGCGCCGTTCACCGTCAAGTACCGCTACGGCTGGGTGACCCCGCTGGTGTTCACGCCCACCCGCCCGTATGCACTGCTGCTCGGCGCGCAGGTGCTGTTCCGCTCCGCGGACCTCGGCAACACCTGGCAGATCATCTCGCCGGATCTGACCGGCAAGGTGGCTGGCACGCGCGGCTGCACGGCCGCGGCGCGCGGTGAGCTCGCCCGCGCCTGTGGCTTTGGGGTGATCAGCGCGATCGCCCCCTCGCCGCGCCAGGCCGGGCAGATCTGGGTCGGCACCGACAGCGGACTGGTGCAGTTGACGCGCGATGAGGGCAAACACTGGCGCAACGTGACCCCACCGCAGCTGCAGCCCTGGCAGAAGGTGAGTTCGATTTCGCCCTCGGCGCTCGATCCCGCCACGGCGTACGTGTCCGTCGATGATCAGCGCCAGGACGACTGGCGGCCTGAAATTCTGCGCACCCACGACTACGGCGTGCACTGGCGAGAGATCGTCAGCGGTTTACCCGCGGATCAACCGGTCTCGGTGGTGCGCGCCGATCCGCAGCGCGCCGGGCTGCTCTACGCCGGCACCACCGATGGGGTGTTCGTGTCGTTCGACGACGGCGCGCACTGGCAGTCGCTGCAGCTCAATCTGCCGCAGGCCTGGGTGAAGGATCTGCTGGTGCACGATGAGGATCTCATCGCCGCCACGCAGGGGCGGGCCATCTGGGTGCTCGATGATCTGGCGCCGTTGCGCCAGCTGTCGGCCCGGATGCTGCGCGCCCCGGCGCACCTGTTCGCGCCCGAGCCGGCCTGGCGCGTGCACCCGGACAACAACCGGGACACGCCCCTGCCGGCGGACACGCCCCAGGGCGAGAATCCGCCAGCCGGTGCGATCATCGATTACTGGCTCGCGGCGCCCAGCCCGAGCCCGGTGCGCCTCTCGATCTACGACTTCAGGGGTCGTCTGGTCCGCTCGTTCACCTCGAGTCCGCCGCCGGTGAGCCTTCGCGCCCATCGCTACTTCGCCAAGGCGTGGCTGAAGCCAGCGGCGCCACTCTCGAGTGCCCCCGGCATGCACCGCTTCGTCTGGAACCTGCGCTATGCGCGCCCGGCGGCCATCGATTACCACTACAGCATGCAGGCGGTATTCGGTCTGAATACCCCCACGTCCGTCGAGGGTCCGTTCGTGCTGCCCGGGCTGTACCGCGTGGTGCTCAGCGTCGAGGGTCGGCAGTACCGCGAGCCGCTGGTGGTCCGCATGGATCCGCGCGTACACGTGCGCACCGCACAGCTGCGCGCGTTGCTGTCCTACAGCCAGGCGATCGACGGGGGGCTCGCACGGGTCAAGGCGCTGTACGATGCCGAGCATCCGGTGCACCAAGCGCTCATCGCGCTCGGGACGCGCATCGCAGCGCACCGCGCACCCCGGGAGCTCGCCGCAGACCTAACATCCCTGCTGGCGCTGACTGCTAGCGACGGTCCGGGCGGCCTGCTCAGGCTCAATCGCCATCTGAGCGCGCTCGAGGCCGATGCGGAGTCGGCGGATCTCGCACCCACCGGCGCCGATGAGCAGGTTCTGCAGACCTCACTCGGTCAGCTCGATGCGTCGCTGCGGCGGTGGCGCGGCACGGTGGCGCGGATCGAGCGGCTGAACGGCACATTGCGCCGCGCGGGAATGGCCCGGATCCCGGTGCCAGCGGTGCGTCTGCACTGAGCAGCAGCCCGGGGAGCGCTGCCGCGCAGCGCGGCAGCGCTCCCCGGGCTCGCGGGTCGCTCAGTACGCGAAATACGGTCCGGTGCCGGCGCTGGTGAGCGCGCCGTAGAAGGCGACGTACACGTTGCGTCCGAAGAAGAAGGGCAGCCCGAAATCGAATGAACAGTTGGTGGCCTGGTTCGGACAGAATGCGGACTGATTGCCGGCGTCCGCCCCGATGTCGTCGAACGCCGTGTTGGTCGGGTACTGGTTGAACACGGTGCCGGCGTTGGCGATGGAGAACGCGACGGTCGACTGCACGCCATTCTGGCCGAGGTTGCTCGCCGTGAGGTTCAACGTGCTGGTCGGGCAGAACCAGCTGCCCTGGCTCACGCAGCTGTGCGGGATGGCGCTGTCGTTGAAATAAAAGGCGTTCGAGCCGGTATCGAAGAACGAGTAGGGCAGCGCCTGGCCGTTGTAGGTGGTGCTGATGTAGCCGTAATTGTTCGCCGTGAGCACCGTCTGCGCGCTCATCCCATTGTTGCCTTCGGTGCCGATCCCGAACACCAGCGAGCCGCTGACCGTGCTCGCCGTGCCGGTGAGTCCGAGTGGCGGCAGTTCGATGATGACCCCGTTGTTGTCGGTGGCGAAATCCACCGCCGGGTCGGTTACTTGCTCGCTCTCGGGCACCGTGCTGCCCACACAGCCGCTCGCCGGGCAGATGTAATAGACCGCCGGCTGGGGTACCTGCTGCGCGCAGGTCTGACCGCAGTCATCGGCGAAGGTGCCGACGCCGAGGATGCCGTTGGCGCCGAAGGTGGACACGGTGTCCTCCGCCGAGCCGGTGCTCTGGCAGCCGCTCGGGACGCTCGCGTAGTTCGGATCACCGATCAGCTGTACGGGCACGCTCTGCGCCGACTCGCCGCCAATGTCCACATCGGCGGTCTTGATCGGTCCCCAGCTGTAGCCATCGACGAACTGGGTGCACTCGACCAGCGGACTGCCGCTCACGGTCTCCGTCGGCAGCGCGAGCGAGAACGGGTTGCCGGAGGTATCCAATGCGTCTGCCACGATGCGCAGCCCGTAGGAGCCGGTGTCGACCTCGATGTGATCGAAGGTCTGGCATTGCGCGGTTCCCGGCTCACACACTGTGACCGTGATGTAGGGAATGTCGACGGACTTGCCATTCGGCCCGGCGTCAACGGTCATGGTGACCACGTTCGCGCCGGGGGAGGAGTTCGTCTGCCCGCTGCCGCTGCTGCTGCCGCTGCTGGAACTCGCGACGCTCGAGCCGCCCCCCCCACCACACCCGGCGACGGCGAGCACGCTCAGCAGGAGACCGACGAGCAGGGTCTTGCGCACGGAAAACCTCGTTGCAGAATTTAGTGGAGGTCGGCGACCGATACGTTCGGGGGCAGGAGCGAGGGAACGTAGGCCATGCCGAAGAAATAACGCATGTGTCCCCCGGCATGCACAACGAGCTGCGGGGTACGCAGCTGCACGTGGTTGTGGCCCAGGCCGGCGCGCTCACTGCGCTCGGCGGTCTTGAGCATGCCGAAGTAGGTGCTGCCGAGCGTCTGGGCGAGGTTCGGCAGGGTCGGGCCGCGCCAGCTGACCGCGAACACGATGCCCGCCGGCGAGATGAATTCCTTCACCAGCGTGCCGCCGGGGGCGGTGATCTGTTCGACCTGGTAGCCCGGGCCGGTGGCGTGGCGGAGCTGGCCCTTCATGCGCAGCTGATCGGCTGCGACCGAGGCCGCCGGCTCGCCGAGGGCGGCCCGGGCGGGCACGAGGATTGCCCGGGAACAGAGCAGGCCGGTACAGGCGAGCACGGTGGCTGCGACGGGTGCAATCGAGTTCATGGCGTGACTATAGCGAAAGCGCTCAGGGGGACTTCAACGAATTGTGTCTCGCTCGGGTTGACGCGGCACAGCCGCTCCGGGGGGGCGCGGCCGGCGCGAGGGGCGGGGCCGAATCGATGGACAAGGGACGCGCTGTCCGCTAGGATGCGCGCCCTTTCCGGTGGAGCGGTAGTTCAGCTGGTTAGAATACCGGCCTGTCACGCCGGGGGTCGCGGGTTCGAGTCCCGTCCGCTCCGCCAGTTCTAAAATCCCCTTCAGAGACAATTGGTTACCGCCGCCTCGAAGCGGCTGTCGCGGCCTTGACGCCGCCCGGCGCCCGTGCGGCGGAAATCCCGGCGATTCACCCTCTCGCGACGATCGTTGGCCCGCAGGCGGCGCTTATGGCGCCACCATGGCGCCCGGCGGCTTTGCTGCGGGCGGGCTGCCGAGCGCAGGCTGTCACACAACTGATCTTTCTTCTTCAGACGCCTTCAGCGTAATCTCGCCCTACTACTACAACGTGGGGGCGTCCATGCCGGACGATCAGGTGATATTGGCTGCCGAGCGCGCGATGCGTCCGGCCGGAGGGGTGGATTTGCGCCGCACGGCGGCTCACCCGGATTATTGGTACCCGCTCGCCTGGTCCGATGAGCTCAAGGCCGGCCAGATTCTCGGTCGCCGCTTCGCCGGTGAGCCGATTGCGCTGTACCGGGGCAAGAGCGGCCAGGTCTTTGCGCTCGAGGACCGCTGTGCCCACCGGCAGGTGCCGCTGCACCTCGGCGTGGTTGCCGGCGATCAGCTCAAATGCCACTACCACGGCTGGGCGTACGACTGCGCCGGCAAGTGCGTGGATGTCCCCTACCTCGGCAAGGAGCGCCGGCCGAACGGGGTGCGCAGCTACCCGGTGCGCGAGATCGACGGTCTGATCTTCATCTTCCCCGGCGACCCGGCGCTTGCTGCCGCGCGAGTGCCCGCCGCGCTCGGCGCCTCGCAGCGGCGCGACTACAAGACGCGCCGGCTCAACCGCGAGGTGGCCTGTCACTACACGTTCATGCACGAGAACCTCTTCGACATGAACCACCAGTTCCTGCACCGCAAGCAGATGGGCTCGATCCGGGCGAGCTGCCTCGGGCGGCGCCACGGGGAGCACTGGGCCGAGGTGGAGTACAGCTTCAGCCGCACCGAGGGCAAGTCCTCGATGGGCGAGCGCGTCATCGTCGACCTGATGCGCACGCGAGGCGGGCAGGAGAAGCAGGATTTCCGCGACCACATGCGCATCCGCACCGACTATCCGGCGCAGAGCCTGAAGGTCTGGGTGGGGCGCAACATCGAGCAGACCCAGGATCCGGTGCTCGACGTGTGGCTCTGTTACACCCCGCTCGATGCCGAGCACCGCACCAACCGCACGTTCGGCTACCTGTCGGTGAAGAAGCCGCCCGTGCCGGGCCTGATCCACATGGTCTGGCCGTTCGTCGTCTGGTTCACCGAGAACATCTTTCGCGAGGACAAGCAGATCGTCGAGTACGAACAGCGCGCGCACGATGCGCAGGGCAGCGACTGGAACAACGAGGTGTTCCCGCCGCTGCGCGATCTGCGCGAGGTGCTGGCCCGCTGCAGCATTCCGCTCTGAGGCGCCCGGGGCGGGCCGGGCAGCCACCCGGGCGCGAGGCGCCGGGCGGGTTCTGATCGATCCGCCGCTGCGTTACGATGCACCCGGGCGGCTCCCCGCCCGAGGGATCCCGACGTGACGTTGTTTGCCGACGAGCGGCTCCATTTCTTTCGCCCCCTGACCGGCAAGTACCGCGAGCAGGTGGTGGCGTGCCTGCGCGCGCTGTATGCACGGCTGTACAGCTCACTCGCCGATTACAGCCGCGTGGTGCATCGGGAACTCGTCATCGAGGTATTCCAGGAGGTCATCACCCGCACCCCGGTGCTCGAGAGCGAGGAGGACGACACCGCGCCGCCGGTGCGCGCCGAGCGTGAGCAGGCCGCCTGGATGCTCAACCTGCTCCTCGAGCACGGCTGGCTCGAGCGCAACGTCGATGAACTCACCCTCAGCAGCACGTACGGCTTCTCGCGGATCGGGCGGCTGTTCACCCAGCCCATGGAGGAGATCGCCGGCAGCCGCTTTCGCACCCGCCACCGCAACACGCGCAACACCTGCAGTGCGTTGCGCTCGTTTCTCGACAAGCATGAAGTCTACGATCTGCTCGATGCCTACGAGTACTCCGAGCGGATCGTTTCGGACTTCTCCGACATCATCGCCGAACTCGAGGAGCGCAAGCGCCAGTTGATCCGAGAGGTCGAGGCGCAGCAGCTGGTGCGCCGGGCGAGCGAGGAATTCTTCGACTTCATGGAGAAGCGCTTCATGCCCGATGTGGCACTGCGCTTCTCCGAGGACAGCGTGGTCAAGTACCGCGATGAGCTCGATGAGCTGCTGCGCCGCGCCCGGGCCCAGCGCCGCGAAACCAAGGCGGCGGTCGAGCGGGAGCTGCGCCGGCTCACCCCGGAGCTGATCGGCGACGGCCGCCGCTCGGTGTACCTCACCCTGCTCGATCAGATCGAGAGCCGCCTGCACAGTGCCGCCGATGTGATGCTGCCGGCGCTGCGCCAGTCGCTGCACGGATTTACACGCCGCGCCGACATTCTGCTGCGCCAGCTGAGCTTCACCGAGGCGAGCCAGCACGCGCTGCTCGCCGCCTTCGAGCAACTCGCGAATCTCACCGAGGCGCAGCAGGACGGCCAGCTCGCCGCGGCGGGCGAGCATCTCGCGGCGCTCGAGGTGGGCCTCGTCGATCCGGATCACCTGCGCCTCTACAGCACCGAGCGGCGCCGCACGGTGGCAACGCTGCTCGAGCCGCCGGCCACCGACGATCGGCAGTCCCGCCGGCGGCTGTTCATCGAGCAGGCGCTCGAGCGCGCCTTTGCGATCACCAACCGCGAGCTGCATGCGTATCTGCTCAACGCCCTCGCCGGCGGCCATGAGATCCGCACCAGCGCGCTGCCGGTGCGTGATGCGCGCGAGCTGCTGCAGGCCGCGCACGTGATCGAGGTGGGCGCGGCCGGCTGGGAGCGCTTCGGCCTCACCTTCGAGGTGCAGCCGACCGGTCGGCGCGTGGCGGGGGAGTATTTCACCGCGAGTGATGAGTTTGTGGTGCGGGTCGTGGAGTCGCAAGGGGGCGTCGGTGGAGCTGAGTAGGTATCTCGAGGAGCGGCTTGAGCCGAGTGCCGTGTCGCTCGAGGAGCTGCGCGAGCTGCTCATCCGGCTGCTCAACTACGGGGTGCTGGTGCGCGCCGAGTCGCAGATCGAGCGGGAGTTGTATGACCGTCTGGTGCGCATCGAGACGCTGGTGATCGAGACGCTCGCCCTCTACGGCATCGAGCTGCATCACGATCGGCGCTTCGAGTACGTGCGCCTGTATCCGCCCGGCAGCCGCACCCCTGGCATGGAACAGGCCGCCGAGCAGGCCTTCGGCGCGAGCCTGCGCGCGCGCCTCACGCAGCCGGAGGTGGCGTTGATCCTGGTGCTGCGAGCGCAGTACGACAAGGCGCTGCGCGAGGGCAAGATCGACGCCGAAGGCTATGCCACCGAGCCGCTCGAGGCGGTGAGTCTGGCGCTGCGCAATTGGCTGAACCGCACGCTGCCGGAGAAGGCCACCGAACGGCGGCGGGTGTTCCAGCGCCTGCGCCAGCTGCGCCTGATCGAGTACCGCTCCGAGGAGGAACTCGAGCACAGCGAGGCGTGGCTGCGCATTCATCCCATGATCGTCGACTTTGTGAGCGCCGAGGCCATCGAGGCGCTGAGCGGACCTGCGCCCGGGGGGGCGGGCGAGGCGGAGGCGCCGCAGCGGCACGGCCGGGACCTGCAGGGAGAGGCCGATGTTTCTTAAGCGCTTCGTGTTCGTCAACTGGGGCAACATCCCGAACGGGGAGTTCGAACTCGGTCCGGTCAATCTGTTCTCCGGCGCCAACGGCTCGGGTAAGACCACCGCCGGCGATGCGCTGCAGACGGTGATGACGGCCGCGCACGAGCACCTGTTCCACTACAACCCCGGCCAGGAGGAGACGACCCAGCGCGGTCGCGGCGGCAAGCGCGTGCGCACGCTGGCCTCCTATGTGCTCGGCTGTGACGATGGCAGCTATGCCCGCACTGAACTGACGGACGGATATCTCGCCGCGGTATTCCACCCCACCCGGGGCGAGGATGCCGAGCGCTTCACCGCGCTCATCGGTGTGCGCGCCTGGCTCGATCAGTCGGGCAAGCAGCCGCTCGCCCGTGAGGAGCTGCTGGCGTTTTTCATCCTGCCGGGGATCGAGCTCGAGATCGAGGCGTTCCTCGAGACGCGCGCCACGGTGGTCCACACGGTGCTGCTCGATGAGCTGCAGAAAAAGCTGATTGCACGCTACGGGCAGCGTGCGGTGGAGCGCTACGATCAGAAGCGCGCATACCTGCGCCGGCTGTACGGGGCGCTGCGCGGCAAGCGGGACTCGGTTGCCGAGCGCGAGGCGCTCGCCGCCGCCCGCGCGTTCTCGCGCTTCATGGCCTACAAGCCGGTGAGCAGCATCAACCAGTTCGTCGCCGAGGAGGTGCTCGAGAGAAAGGATCTGGGCGAGGCGATCCGCTCGGTCTCGAGCCAGCTGAAGACCATCCATGGCATGGAGCGCGAGGCGCAGGCACTGAAGGACAGCGCACAGCGGCTCGAGGCCGCGGCGCATCACACACAGAGCTACCTGGAGGGCTGGATCGAGCTCAACACGCTCGAGTTCACCCGCGCGCGCGCGAGCTATCTCGAGCAGCAGTCGCTGTTCCTGCGCACGAGCGAGGGACGCGAGCGCGCCACGCGTGATCTGCACGAGAACACCGCCAGCCTCGCGCTCGCCGCCGCACGCGGCCGGCAGTTGCGCGAGACGCTGATCAGCCTCGAGGCGCAGCGCAAGGGCATTACAGCGCTGCAGCAAAAAGATACGCTCGAGGTCGCGCGTGCAGCACTCGAGGCACGCTTGCAGCCCGCCGCCCTGCAACTGCTCGCGCAGGGACAGCAACTGCAGCGCAATCGAACCGCGGCGAAAGAGCTCGTGCAGCTGCTGGCGGTCCCCTCGCTGGTGAGCGAGCTGCCCGAACTCACCGACAGCGAGGCCCGCCGCGTGGTGCGGGACGCGCTCGAGGCGCTCGGCGGGGAACTCGACGTCTCCTTGCTGCTGCAACAGGACCTGACGCACAGCCTCGCGCGGCTCGAGGCCGAACTCGATCAGGCCCGGCGCGCGCAGCGCGCACAGGGCGAGCTCGCCGATTATTGGCAGCGGCGCGAGAGCCTCCCCGAGAGCCGTCGGGACAGCGTGGCGCACGCCCATCAGGCCCGTCGGCAGCAGTATGCGCAGCTCAGCGAACAGGCGAGTCAGAAAGAGCGCGAGATCGCCCGGCTCGAGGCGAAGCAGGTCGTCTACCCCGCGTACGTGGAGCGCGCCCTGGAGGCGATCCGCGCACAGTGCCCGCAGGCCGACGCACGCGTGCTCTGTGATCACATCGAGGTCAGCGAGCCCCGCTGGCAATCGGCCATCGAGGGCTATCTCGGCGGCGCCCGTTTCGCCCTCATCGTCGACCCCGAATACGAAGCGCAGGCCATCCGCATCGTGCGTGCCCTGGCCGGTCGGGACAATCGCGCACGGGTCATCCAGGGCGCCAAGGCGCTGCGCGATGCGACGCGCATCAGCCTGCCGGCCGACTCGATCGTGCACGGACTCACCTTCACCCACGCGGTTGCGCAGGCGTTCCTCACGGCCAGTTACGGCGGCGTGGTGCGGGTCGAGAGCCCCGAGGCGCTGCGCCAGAGCGCCCGCGGGATCACCGTGGAGGGCATGGCCTCGGGCAGCTACTCGATGTTCCGCTGCGATGTGGCGGATGCGGATCTGGTGTTCGGCGCGGCGGCGCGCGAGCGCGCGCTGCGGGCGCGCAAAGCGGAGCTCGAGCGGCTGACGAGAGAGCGCCAGGAGGCCAACCGCGCGCTGCAGGACAGCGCGCGGTTGCTGCAGGCGATCGATGCGCTCGCCCCGCTCACCTACGCAGATTGCCTGGCTGAGTTGCTCGAGGTGCATCGGGAGCTGCGCCGCGTGGAGCTGCAGCTGGAGAGTCTCGAGGTTGGCGAGCACGCCGCACTCGAGGCACAGCTGCGCACCTTGCGGGAGGAGGAAGAGGCGTTGCGCGCCGAGGAGGCGACGCTGCACCAGCGGGCCGGTGAGCTGAACAAGGAGCTGGAGGATCTGCGCCGACGGCTCACCGAGCTGCACCGGAACAAGGACGCGGCCGAGGAGCGCATGGCGGTGGCCGAGCGCGATCTGACGCAGGTGCACGCGCAGTGGCCCGAGTTCGATCTGCAGGCGCGCCTGCAGTACGCCGAGACGCAGGCGAGTGAATTCGATCCGGTGCGTGCCGCGCGCGCGCTCGAGGAGACCAAGACCGGTCTGCACCGCGCCCAAAGCGCCATTGCCGCCACCATTCTCGAGCACAACCAGCGCTGTCGCCCCTCCGACGCCCTCGTCTACACCGCCTTCGTCGGCCAGTACGATGCGGCGCTGTTTGTCGAGCTGTGTGCGCTGCGCCGGGAGATGGACCGGATCTACAACATCCTCAGGAACAACGTGCTCATCGAGAAGCACGAGCAGTTGCAGCGGCTGAAGGCGAGCTTCAACGATGCGTTCGTCTCGCACCTGTGTCAGGAGATTCACCAGTCGCTGCGCGACGGGGAACGTCAGCTCGAGCTGCTGAACCGCGAACTCACCGAGCACCGCTTCGGCTCGGACCGCGAACGCTTCCGCTTCGCGCACGAGTGGGTGCCGGAGTTTCGCGAGTATGCACAGTTTCTGAAGGAGGTCGTGCAGAACCCGGCGCTCGGGGAGGGGCAGAGTCTGTTCGAGACGCGCCTCTCGGGGAAATCGGCGCAGGTGCGCGAGCAGCTGATGGCGCTGCTGCTCGGGGAGGATGAGCACAAGTCCCTGCAGGAGCTCGAGCGGATCGCCGATTACCGCAACTATCACCGCTACGAGATCTACAAGGAAGTCGAGGGCAAACCGCCGATCGCGCTCTCGGAATACGGGACCGGCAGCGGCGGGCAGCTCGAGACTCCCGCCTACATCATCCGCTCGGCGAGCATCACCTCGGCACTGCGCTACGCGGAGGGGACCAGTCACCTGCGCATGGTGCTGGTCGATGAGGCATTCTCCAAGATGGATGAGAGCCGCTCGCGCGAGGTGATCGATTACCTCACCCGCTCGCTCGGTCTGCAGCTGGTGTTCATCATGCCGACGAGCAAATGCGGCCCGTTCATGGACCTGATCAGCAACGAGTTCGTGTTCGCGAAGGTGCCGAGCGCCCCGCGCGGCCAGCTGCGCACGCGGGTGCTGGTCGATCGCAAGCAGTGCGATGTGCAGCGCATCGCTGAGCTCTGGCAGCAGCACCGGCGCACGGTGCGCGAGCAGGCCGAGCTCGATTTTCTGAGCGACGTCGTCGCCGAAGAGACGCCGATGAGGCCAAGCGGCACGCGCGCATGAGCATCGGGCCGCGCCCGGTTTGGCTCGAGGAGGAGCTCGAGATCGGGGCGCTGCTGCACGCGGTGCTCGATCGCTTCGACCGCCAGCCGGGCGCCGCGCGGCGCCGGGCGGTGGTGTTGTCCGCCGCGCGCTACCTGCCCTCCCTGGCGCGGGGCGCGGCGCCGGCGGAGCCGTGTTGGGTGCTGGTCCGGGAACTGGAGCGCCTGGGCGTGCTGCACGTGCGCGCCGCGCGGGGCAATCCGCTCGACCCGCCGTGGCAGGACGCGCGGCTCGCTTTCGAGCCGCATTGCGAGGCGGTCCTGCGCGAGTGGCTCGGCCGCGAGCCTGCCGAGCCCCGGATGGCGGGCTGGCGGCGCGCCCTCGAGCGTCACGGCGCGGCCTTTGCGCACGGCGGGGCGGCGCTGGCGGCGCGCCGCATCGAGATCGCGGGACGGCAGGCCGACGAGGTGGTGCGGGCGTTCGCTGCGATTGGCGCGCTGCGCGGGCCGCTCACGCTGCGCCAGCTGAGCGCGGCGGTGTTCTGGGGCAACTCCAAGGTGCTCGACGGACGGGCGGAGCTGATTGCGGCGCTGTTTCCGCAGCTCGAGATTCGCGAGCGCTCGATCGTGGTCGCCGTGCATCTGCCCGCCGATGCTGGCGGCACGTTGTTCGTGGAAAACCAGGACACCTACACCGCCGCGGCGGGCGGGTTCCCGCCCGAGTCCGCGCCGCTCGCGGTCGTCTATGCCGCGGGATTTCGCGCTGCGGCCGAGCGCATTCGCACCCGCTCCGGGGCACTGCTGCACTTTGCCGGCCCCGGCGCGCCGCAGCGCCGGGTGGCCTTCGAGCGCTGGTGGTTCGAGGCGGCCGCGCCGGCCGGTCCGTGTTGGTTCTGGGGGGATCTGGATTTTGCCGGCATGCAGATCCTGAAGTCCTTGCGCAATCGCTTCCCCGGGCTCGCCGCCTGGCGCCCCGGCTACGAGCCGATGCTGCAGCGGCTGCGCGGTCAGGGCGGGTACCGGTCCGCCGGCGGCACCGAGCCCGGACAGAGCGACCCGCAGCGCACCGGTTGCCCGTTTGCCGACACCGAGCTGCTGCCGGCGATTCGTGAGTACGGCCAGCTCGATCAGGAGTCGGTGTCGGAACGGGCGCGCTGAGTGCGCGCGCCCGGCGGCTCAGAGCGTACCGTCCGCTCAGGCGTTGCTGGCGAGGCGGACCGGGCCGGCGGGGTGGGGCAGCACTTCCAGCACCTCCCCGGCGCTCAGGCGCTGCTGCACCTGACGCCAGAAACCGGCGGTAAAGATGTCCGCGTGGCTCTGCAGGAGCGTGGCGCGCTGCGTCTCGTCGAACGCCATGAAATTGATGAAGGTCTCCGGAAAGATATCCTCCTCGCCGACATAGAACCACGGCTCGGCCGACATCTCGTCCTCGAGGCTGCGCGGCTGCGGCAGCTCGCGAAAGCGGCAGTCCGTCACCCGGCACAGCTCGTCGTAGTCGTAGAAGATCACGCGCCCATGCCGCGTGACCCCGAAGTTCTTCGGCAGCAGATCGCCGGGGAAGATGTTGGTGAGCGCAAGGTCGCGGATGCACTGCCCGTAATCGCGCACGGCCCGCGCCGCCGTCTCGCTCGAGCTGGCGCGCAGATACAGATTGAGCGGAATCAGACGCCGCTCGATGTACAAGTGGTCGAAGACGAGGTGCTCGCCGTCCTCGCGCACCGTGCCGGCGGTTTCCGCGCGCAGCTCCTGCAGCAGTTCGGCGGCAAACAGTCGCCGGGGCAGGCGCAGGCGACGGAACTCCTGCGCATCGATGAGCCGCCCGGCGCGATCATGGGTGTAGACCAGCCGGTACTTCGCCAACACGTCCTCGCGGCGCACCGTTTTCGGATACGCGAAGCGGTCGCGGATGACCTTGAAGACCACCTCGAGGGACGGCAGCGTGAAGCAGACCATCACCAGCCCCTTATCCCCGACGGCGTGCACGAACTGCTCCTCGGTGCCCTCGAGGTGGCGCATGATCTCGCGATAGCGTTCGGTCTTGCCCTGCTTGGCCCGACCGAGCATCGTGAACAACTCGCTCACCGGCTTGTGCGGCAGGAGGGATCTGAGGAACGCCACCGCCGCGTCGACCCGGTCGAGGTCGGCGTGGAAATAGGATCGCGAGACGCTGAAGACGCCGCTGACGTCCGCTCCGGACATCATGACCGCATCGATCCCGAGGCCGCCGCCGCCGTTGCGCAGCGCGAGCACCAGAGGGATGCACAGCCCGGGGCCGACCATCCGTCCGACCAGGTAGGCGCGGGACATCCGGAAGAAAACGGTCCGGATCACCTCGATGCGCTCGACGGCGCCGAGCGCCCCGAGACGGTCCAAGTGGGCCCTGATCTCCTGGGCGAGCTGACGGGTGCTGCCCTCGAGGTCTCGCCAGGGCGTGCGCAGGCGCACGTTCCCGAGCAGCTCCTCGATCAGCAACCCCAGGGAGCCGTGCATGGGGTAGGTGTGGGTGAGCACGGGCGTGGTGGCGTTGGCGAGCGGGTCGAGATCGGTGGCGAGGAACTCGATGTCCGGTGCCACACCGATGGTGCCGAACAGCCGGCGGCTGACGGAGCTGAAGTAGGTCTTGGGAAATTCCGCATCCGCGAGCGCGGCGACGCGGTGGGCGAAATCGGCGCGGATCTCGCGCCACAGTGCGCGCTCGAGCGCCCGCTCACCGAGCAGGCCGCGCACTTCCGCGACGCTGCGCTCGACGAAGCGGTCGTAAAGCTCGATGCGCTCGACCATGTCGCGCTGGCTGCCCAGCCCGTCGCGGCTCTCGAAGCGCTCGGCTGCGCGCCGGGTGATGGCACGGAATGCCGCATTGTAGGCGGCGAAAGCCTCGGCGATGCGCTGCGCACAGTGCTGTGCCGCTGTGCAATCCGGATGGTCGATCGACGGGTGATTCATCGCGCAACGCCCTCGGGGTGGGCGCAGCGCCCCGCCTCGGCCCCGGCTCGCGCGCAGTGGACCGGCCGAGCCGCCGCACACCCGCATTGTCCCGCTTGCGCCCCGGGCGGCTCAAGCGAACTGTTGCCCCGCTGCATCGGATGGCCTGTGCTCACGGCGCGCGCGTCGCGGCGCCCGCCCGCTCACCGAGTCCCGGGCTGCAGCGCCCGCAACTGCGTGGCGTTCGAGGCCAGTACGACCTGCACGGTCCGGCCGTTGCCGCGGGTGAGCGCGAGGCTCGTTCCGGGTCGGCGCCGGTTGATGAGGTTCATCAGATACAGGCTCGCGAGCCGACGGGCGCTGACCCCGTTCACGGCGACGATCCGATCGCCCGGGCCGAGGCCGGCTCGCGCCGCCGGGCCGTCCGGGCTCACCTGCAGCACGGTGAAAACCCGCGGGGTGAACTTGACGGCGAGCAGGCCAGCGGTCGCACGGGGTATCGGCGCGGGCCGATAATGCGCCCGGGCGGTCAGATACAACCGCTCCCGGCGGTAATCGAGACTGAATCGAAACGCCCGCCAGACCGTCATCCCGAGGTTGCCGGCCTCGCTGGGATTGCTGACGACACCGGCATCGTGCGGTGTGAGCGCGCCGATCAAGCGGCCCGGCACGGTGAGACCGCCGATGCGCAGCGAGTGGATGTCGGCGAGGTGCACCGTGAACGCCCCGCCATCACCGCCTTCGGTCTGCGGCACGCCTGCCCGATAATAGTGCCGCAGGTGCTCGCGCGCCGCCCAGGTGGGAAACAACAGCAGCGGGCCGCTGTTGCCGGTGTCAAGACCAAACAGGCCCCGCCGGCCGTCGAGGCGGGCCGCAATCAACGGCATGTCCCCGGTGAAGCGCAGCGGCACGGCCGCTGCACCCGCCGGTGGACGGAACGTGCCGGGCGGCTGCAGGGTGAGCCGCCTGCGGTCCGGGTCGACCGTGACGGCGAACCGCTCGAAGAGCTCAAGGCCGAGGATGCCGGCGACCGGAGGGCGCGCGCCGCGGTCGGTGAGCAGCGGGGAGACCGGCATCACCAACAGAGTCTGCTCGGTGATGCGGGCCGCGCCGATGCCGATGACGCGCACGCGCGCATAGCGCACCGCCGTGCTGCCCGAGCCGGCCCCATAGGTCAGGCCCTCACCGTGCACGGCCAGTCCCAACGTCCGCGCCGTGGCGGGCGTGAGTAGTGCATGACCGCCGGTGTCGAGTGCGAACGGGAAGGGACCTCGGCCGTTGATGCGCGCCTCGATCAGCACCTTGCCGTCGGCAGCAAACGTGATCGGGACACTCGTGCCGGCGGCCGGGATATCCGCATCGTCCGTGGGATTGGCGGGTCGCGCGAGTGCCGCCGGCGCCAGGCTGCGCAGCAGCCGGTAGCGGCGGATGACCTCGACCTCCCGGGGCGCGTTCGGCGCGTCGCGCGAGACGATCCGAAACGGCAACAGCACCCCATCGACCCATCGATAGTCGCGCAAATCGATCCGCCGCAGTTCGAATGAGCGGCGCATCACCGTGCGCGCCAGGCGATGGCGGCGCGCGCTGATCCAAAGCGTCACCGTGCGCGCGTGCGCCGGCGTGGCCCTGATCCGCCGATAGCGGATCTGCTGCACCGTTGTGCCCGGTACGCGCTGCAGCGTCGCCGGCCATTGCCGCGGGAAATACGGGCCGTTGCGATTCAGCCAACGGCGGGTGGCCGCGAGCCGGACGGCCTCGCGCGAATCGAGCGCATGCACCCAGCCGGAGCGGTCCTCGCGCCACGGGCCGTGCGCGTCGATGCCGCGCGCCGTGGTGAACAGCGGACAGCGCACGGCGCGGCGCCACTCGCCGCTGCGCAGGTCGATGAGGGTCTGCACGGTGCAGTTCTGTCCGTCCTTGATTTCGTGGCCGGTGGCCGCGATGGCGGCGATCGCGCCCCAGCGAGCACCGCCGGCGGCCTCACCGAGGCTCTGCAAGGCTCCGGCGGCGGAGGCGGCCGCGGTGGTGGCCACGGCGCCCAGCGCGAGCAACAGGGCGCTGCGGGTCATGAGGCGGTCATCCTCTGTGCCAGGCGGCGTGAGCGGGCAGGCGGTGCACCCAACACAGTGTGCCTCGGTCCGCCCGTGCAGGCCAGCGCGCCGGCCCACCTGCCACCTGCCGGATTGTTCGCGCGTCTCTTGCCGCTCGCTCAGGCGCAATCGACGCTGGTGCGGCGCTGATGGGTCTGCTTGTGACGGTACATGTCCCGGTCGGCGCTGGCGAGCAGGTGATGGCCGTCGGTACCATCCGGATACAGTGCCACGCCCACGCTGCACGAGACCGTGAGCCGCATGCCGTTGACGACGAACGGCTGGTGGAGCCAGGCCGCGACCCGGCTGCAGATCAGCTCCGCCGAGGGCTCGTCGGGCAGCGGGCTGAGCAGCAGAGCGAACTCATCGCCATAGAGTCGCGCCACCGTGTCGTGCGCGCGAATCCCGTGCCGCAGCCGCTCGGCGATGCGCCGCAGCAGCTGATCGGCCGCCTCATGGCCGAGGCTGTCGTTGATCGCTTTGAAGCGGTCGAGGTCGAGAAACACCAGCGCAAACGGCAGGTGCTGCGTGCGCGCGCGCACGATCGCCTGCTGCAGGCGGATCTGCAGCAGTCGCCGGTTGGGCAGTCCGGTGAGCCCATCGTACAGTGCCTGACGGCGCAGCTGTGCGCGCTCGCGCGCCTCGGCAGTGACGTCGCGCAGCTGGCCGATGAAGCGCTGCCGCCCCTGTGCATCCGGCAGCGGACTCACCTGCACCTGTGCCCAGCGTGGGGTCCGGCCGGAGGGCTGGGCCCGCACCACCGCCCGACCGCCGCGGCCGCCGAGCACGCAGGACTGCAGATGCGCCAGCCCCGGATCATCCGGTCTGATGCAGCACAGCGCCGGCCAGTCCATGCCCTCGAGCGCCGCGCCGGCGCATCCGGCCCAGCGCTCGAAGGCGCGATTGGCATAGATCAGGCCGTGCCGCTCAGGCCCGCAGCCGAACAGGAACACCGGCGTGTCGAGCCGCTCGAGCACCTCGCCGCACAGCTGCGGCTCGGGCCGAGCCGGCACGAGGCTGCGGGCCGGCTCGCTCCAACTGGTTTGCGATCTTTGCAACATGCGCCTCACCCGATCGTTGCTGCGCATCCGAGCATCTGGCGTGACGGTAGCGGCCCGTGCCGGCCGCCGCCATCGTGACAAACCACCGGTCAAGTACCGCCGCGCGGCGGCTCAGGGCGGCGGCGCGGCGCTCGGCGCCCCGAGCGTATCGAGCAGTGTCAGTAACTGTTCG
Organism: Gammaproteobacteria bacterium; assembly: GCA_027324195.1. Lineage (GTDB taxonomy): Bacteria > Pseudomonadota > Gammaproteobacteria > Steroidobacterales > Steroidobacteraceae > 13-2-20CM-66-19. Next base: position 21,765 of record DAHVTM010000060.1, read on the forward strand.
GCCTGTACCGGCTTGCTCGCGACGCGCAAGTCCGGATCGCGCGGCAGCTGGCGGATCGAGCTCGAGGTGTCCCCGGTGATGAGCACACACTTCAGCGGCTTGCCGAGCGTGCGCCGCACGGCGGCAATGACCTCGGTGCCGGTCTGCCCGTCGCGCAGGTGGTAATCCGTGACCAGCAGGTCGACACCCTCGGTGGCCGCGGCGAGTGCCTCCTCGAGCGAGGCAACTGCGGCAACCCGATAGCCCTCGACCTTCAGCAGCATGCGCGTGGCATCGCGTACGCCACTGTCATCCTCGACCAACAGAACCCGCTGCCGGTGCGAGAGTGTCTGCGCGGCGAGGTGCGGATCAAACACCTCGGCGGTGGGCGCGGCGCTGAGCGCTGCGCTGGCCGCCGGCACTAGCACGCTGAAGCACGAGCCTTCTGCGGGCCGCGAGTTGACCTGCAGTTGCAGGCCGAGCAGATCGACGATGCGACGCACGATGGTCAGTCCGAGTCCATAGCCATCGGCAGTGCCGATCTGATAGAACTCCTCGTAGATGCGCGAGAGCTGTTCGGCGGCAATGCCAATGCCGGTGTCGCGAACCTCGATGCGCAGCACTCCGTCCGGTTCGCGCGCGCAGCGCAGCGTGATGCGGCCGCTGTGGGTGTACTTCACAGCGTTCGACATCAGGTTGCGCAGCAATTGCTCGAGCAGCGCCGGATCGGTGTGCGCCAGGTACTCCCCGCCTGCGACCTCGAGCGCAAGCCCCTTGTTCGCGGCCAGTTCGGTGAATTCGCGGCGCAGCTCCTCGAACAGCGCATCGATGGCGAAATCCATCGGTGCCGGTTTGATCGCGCCGGATTCGAGCTTGCTGATGTCGAGCAGTGCGTTGAGCAGCCGCGACATCGCCCCGATCGCCTGCTCCTGTTGACAGAGCGCAAGCACGGCGTCGCTGTCGTGCACAGTGCGCCGCAGTGCGCCGTTGAGCAGCGCGAGCGTCTGCAGCGGCTGGCGCAAATCGTGGCTGGCGGTGGCGAGAAACCGACTCTTCGCCTGACTGGCGCCCACGGCGACTTCCCGGGCCTGCTCGGCTGCGCGCCGCGCCGCGAGCAGCTCGGCCTCGATGCGCTTGCGTGCGCTGGCATCGCGGATCGCGGCCAACACCACCGTACTGTCCCCCCAGCTCATCGGGGAGAGCCGGATCGACACCGGCAACTCGCTGCCGTCGCTGCGCTGCGCGCGCAGCTCGAAGCCGATGCCCATGGGCTTGCGCCGTGCGCGGCGCATGTACCGATCGCGCAGCAGGGCGTGCGCGCGCCGCGAGCGTTCCGGTAACAGAGTATCAACGCTGTGACCGATCAGCTGCTCGCGCGAGTAGCCGAACAAAGCCTCGACGCGCGAGTTGGCGAACAGGATCAGCCCCAGAGCGTCGATCAGCAGCATGGCATCCGGGGCGGACTGCAGAGCAATGCGTGCAATTTCAGGCGGCGCGGTGAACACGGCGGTCTCGTCTGTGACGGTTGACCCTGCAACTGCGAGACGATGCCCTTCGAGGGCGGTGAAGGGCGCCTCCATCCTCTGTGACCCTGCGGTTGCACGCAATCGGGCCGCCCGCCAACCCGACATGGTGGATTCCACCACCCCGGCACGTGTCGGGCGCTGTTGCTCCTTATCGTCATGGAATCACGGTGTTACCATGGGTATGGAAAGATCGAGGGAGCGGCTCGTGAATGCATTGTCGGAACAGCCAGCCGTCGCGCCACCGATACGGATCGCCATCGTCGACGATCACCCCTTGGTGCGCGAGGGACTCGCCGCTCGGATCGCCACCCAGCCGGATCTTCAGGTCTGCTGCGAGGCGGCCGATCCGGACAGCGCGCTCGAGTTGATCCGCACGCGCCGGCCGGACTTGGCCATCGTCGATGTGGGGCTGAAACAGGGCAGCGGTCTTGATCTGGTCAAGGCGATCACGGCCGAGGGCAACGGTCCGAAGATGTTGGTCGTGAGCGCCTACGATGAGGAGCTGTTTGCCGAGCGGATGTTGCGTGCCGGCGCGCACGGCTACGTCAACAAACAGGAGCTGCACGGCTCGGTGCTCGAGGCGATCCGGGCCGTGCTCGCCGGGGAGATCTATCTCAGCTCCGGGCTGGCACAGCGGCTGGCGAGTCAGGCGGTCTCGGGGCGGCGTGGCACGCAGGGATTGGAGCTGCTGAGTGATCGGGAGCTGCAGATCTTCGAGCTGATCGGTCGCGGCTCCGGGACGCGGGCGATCGCCGCGCAGTTGCACTTGAGCGTGCACACGGTCGAGTCGCACCGTGAGCACATCCGGGCCAAGTTGAATCTGCGCAACGGCACCGAGCTGTTGCGTCGTGCCGTGCTCTGGACGCTCGAGAGCCGCGCCTGAGCGTCAAACACGCGCCGCGGGCGCAGGCAGCGTGCAGGCCACGCGGGTGCCGCCGGCGGGCTCGCTCTGTGCGCTCAGCGTCGCGCCAATGAGCGAACGGCGGTGCTCCATCAGACGCAGACCCACGCCACGCCCGAGGCCCCTCTGCGGTGGCAGCCCGACGCCATCGTCGCGGATCTCGAGCTGTAGGGCGCCCTCGTGCGCGCTCAGCCGAATCACGATGCGGCTCGCGCGTGCATGCCGGGTGGCGTTGTTCACGGCTTCCTGAGCGATGCGGTACAGGTGCGTCGCGCACTCGGCGTCCGGCAGGTGCAAAGTCCCCTCGAGCACAAACTCACAGGCCACATTGGCGCACTCGCTCGTGGTGCGTGCGAACTCGGCGAGCGCCGGGGCGAGGCGCTGGGCATCGAGGGGCGCCGGTACCAGTCCACGCGCGAGCGCTTGAACGTGGCGGTGGACCACGGCGATGCCTTCGGTGAGGTGAGCAGTCCATTGCCGCTCGCGTGCACTGGCGCTGCCATCGAGCGCCTCGCGCAGGTTCTGCGCGAGCAGCGCCAGGGCGGTGAGCTCCTGTTGGATGCCGTCATGCAGTTCCTGGCCGATGCGCTGCTGCTCGAGGGCGGCGATGCGCGCAACTTCCGCCTGCAGAGATTTCAGGGCCGTGATGTCGACCCAGGTGATGACTACCCCGTCGGCGGCCCCGGCGAGATTGTGCGGCTGGATGCGCCTGAGGTACCAGCGCTGAGTCTCGCAGTGCACCTCGTTCTGGGCGCTCGCCCCGGTGGCGGCCGCGTGGCGCACGGCGGCGAGCAGCGCCGCGTCGATCAGCGGGCTGGCGAGTGCGGTGAGTGAGTGGCCGAGATCGGCGGGGCTCACACCGAGCAGGGCGGCGGCGCCGCCGGCATAGCGCCGGATGCGCAGATCCGGGTCGAGAAACACCGCGGTGGCCTGCAGCATGTCGATCAGACCGGCCAGATCATCGTTGCCCGCTTCCAGGCGGCGCGCGTTGTGCTGCAGCTCCATGCCGAGCAGCGCGCGCTCCTCGCGCAGCGAATTCAGCTGGATGGTCAGATCGCTGAGTGCGGCATGGGCCGTCTCGAGCTCGCTGGCAGGGGGCTCGATCCGGTCGCGGCGGTGCGGGCTCTTGCGGTAAATCGGCAGCCCCTGCAGCCCCTCCTCGAGGGGTGAGAACTGCGCGCGCACCGCGCCCTGATCGGCCTCTGCACAGAGCAGCAGAGCGCCCCCGGCGCGCAGCGCGAAGTGGGTGTTGGCGGCGAAGCGTCGGGCGGTCTCGGGCGGCAGGTGCGCGGGCAGATTGCGGGCGCTGATCAGATCCAGGCGCGTGAAAATCGGCGGATGGCGCAGCACATCGTGCACTGCGGTGCTCAGCAGATCGCGCAGCAGCGGACGCGCCTGAAGTGCCTGCCCAGCAAGCGGCTCGAAATAGCGGGTGAGACGCGGCGCGCCGAGGAGCGCACTCGGGGCGTAGCGGCCGGCGCGCGTCAGGGCCAGGGCCTCATCGTCGCGATCGGTCGCAAAGATCTGCAGGCGCGGTGCCTTGCCCTGTGCCAGAAACTGCTCGAGCAGGCAGATCGCGAGGGTGTACACCTCCTCGCCAGCGCCGCAGGCCGGCACCCACACGCGCAGCGGCTCGGTGGCGCTCGCGCTGCGGATGCGCGCGGCGAGCGCACGGCTGGTGAGCGCCTCGAGCACCTGCGGCTCACGGAAGAAGCGCGGGGTCGCGGGGCGCTCGGGCGGCGGCCGCACACACGAGTTGGGCACTAGGGTGTCCTTTGCCGAGGGGCGGTTGGGCGCGAGGTCGCCGCGCGCGTGGTGCAGGGGCTGCGCATCAGTAGAGGCTCAGCTGCTCACCGAGCAGCGCCTCGCGCAGGCTGCGCAGCTCGTGCAATTGCGCGTGGAGCAGCTCGGCCGTCTGCTGCTGCAGTGCCTGGGCCGGGGACGCCCCGCCGAGGGTGATCTGCACGAGCTGCGGATCATCGAGCGGCTGGCCGATCCGGCTCACCATGAGACAGGCGGCCGCATTGACGGCGGGCAGATGCGCCGCGCAGGCCGCCGCGATGCGCAGCGCCAGCAGGTTGTAGAGCTTGCCGGTGTGGCTGACCGGGTTTTTGCCCGCCGCGCCCTCGATGCTCATGATCCGATACGGGGTGATCAGGCCGCAGACCCGGTTGCCGCGACCGGTCTGCCCATCATCGCCCGCCTCGGCCGAGGTGCCGGTGACGGTCATGAAGATGTCGCCGCGCTCGATGTCATCGGCGGCATTAACCACCGCCTGCACCTCCCGTGTGCTCGCCCGGCTCGCCGCGGCGACGGCGAGCGCTGCGGCGCTGCGCTTTGCCTCCAGGTAATCGTCCATGTTAGTGAGAAAGCGGTCGACGAACGCGCAGCTGACGGTGAGCTCGATGCGCTCGGCGTGTCTGACGCCCATGACTTTGACGTCCTCGCCAAATGCCGGGTGGGCCTGTTTGGTGTGCGCAGCATTCAGGGTCCGCTCGGCGGCGAGCACCGCACTTTCCAGCTCGGTGAGCGGCGCGAAGCCGGTGCCGCAGGAGCTGTCGTTGGCGAGCGGGGTGCCGCTGGCCGAATGGGCAAACAGCCAGTTGAGATCCCGCGAGCCCGGCCGCAGCCGCGGCACGATGCGCACGCCCCGATCGAGATCGAGGTGCGGCAGATGCGTGCGCAGCCACTCGCGGCACGCCGCCTCGGCAATCTCCTGCACCGGGATGTGCACCCCGGCATGCTCGGCGGCGGCGCGGCCGCCGAGATAGATCTCGATCGGCTCGCGCGTCTCACCCCCGCCGAACGCCGGCTGGGACGTGCCGGCGCAGAGCATGACCTTGTCGACGTTGTGATGCAGGATGATTCCGAATCGCTCCTGATAGTACTGACAGAGCCGCACGCACACCTGCTCGGCAATGCCGTCGCAGATCGAGTCGGGATGGCCGACACCCTTGCGCTCGGCGATCTCGACCGCGGCGGTGGCGGGACTGGCGTGCTCGAGACACTCGATGATCAGCTCCATGGCGGATTACCTCGGGGTGCCCTTTGGCCCCTCGAGCCCGAGCAGCCGGCACACCTCGGCATCCTCGAGCTGCTCGAAGCGCTCATACCACTCACCGACGGCAAACAGCGCCGCTGGGCTCGAGAGGATCACGAGCAGATCGGCGGCGGCGCGCACCCGCTCGGCCGCCTGCGGGGAGCCGACCGGTACGGCGGCGATGATCCGGGCGGCGCCGGCCTGCCGGGCGGCGCGGATCGCCGCGAGCATGGTGGCGCCCGTGGCGAGACCGTCATCGACCAGAATCACCTCTTTGCCGCGCAGATCGAGCGGTGCGCGGCCCGGGCGGTAGAGTCGCTCGCGACGCTCGATTTCTCGCACGGCCGCCGCCCGCGCCGCTTCGAGCGCCTCGCCGCGGTGCGCGCCGCGGTGCGCGCCGCGGTGTGCGTCCCACAAGACGATGCCGCCGGAGGCGGCCGCGCCGATCGCGAATTCAGGGTCGTGCGCCAGCGTGATTTTGCGCACCACGAGCACATCGAGCGGTGCGTGCAGGGCGGTGGCGACCTCGCGCGCCACCGCGACCCCGCCGCGGGGCAGCCCGAGGACGAGTACGGGGGCGCCGCGGGTTTGCTCCCCGAGCGCCCGGGCGAGCGCCGCACCGGCGGCGGCCCGGTCGGTAAAGACCCGCTGAGCGGTGCCTGTGCGCATGCGGACCGGTCTCCGTGAAGTCAGCGGGACTCAGCGGGCACACCGCCGCGTGCCGTACGCCCCCTGACGGATGCTGCGATTGCGCCACGTCTGGGGCGCGAGCGCCATCCGTATGAATGCGGAGTGGGGGGGCCGCCCGAGGGCTCCGCTGGGGCAACTACCTAGGCGGCTGCGGACCGTGCGGCTTCATGGGGCGGGGCAAGCGTGAAATGCTCGCACCGGAGAATGCTCAGGGGGCTCGGCGGATGATCTGGCGTCGGTTGATGCTTGCAGTGACGGGCCTGGAGCTCGTGCCGATCTACGTGCTGGATCGGGTCGGACGGCTGGCCCGCGCCTTCGAGGCGCAGGTCGATCTGTTCCACTGCCTCTACGAGCCGCAGGCCGCCCAGGCGCAGGCGGTGCGCGGCGGCGCGGCGAATCTCATCGCCGCGCGGGTCGAGGAGCGCCGGCGCCGCCTCGAGCGCCTGGCGGACATTCTGCGTGACCAGGGGGTGACGGTGAGCCCCAGCGTGCGTTGGGATTACCCGATCTACGAGGGCATCATCCGCCAGGCGCTGCGGCACAAGCCCGATCTGCTCATCGTGCCGGCCCTGGCGCTCGAGGAGGCACACCGTGCGCTCGTGTACCGCGAACTGCGCCTGATCGAGGCAGCCCCCTGTGCCGTGCTGTTCGTGAAGACCCGCGAGATCTACTCCAAGGGGTGCATCGTTGCAGCCGTCGAGCCCGAGCACGCACGTGAGGCCGATGGGGATCTCGATGAGCTCGCGATCGGTGCGGCCAAGACGCTGGCGGGCGCGTTGGCGGATGTCCCGGTGCACCTCTATCACGCCGAGCCGCCTGCCCAGCACGCCGGCCCCAACCCTGAGGGCGTGCGCGCCGAGGCGCAGGTGCGCCGGCTCGCCGAGTTGCACGAGATCGGCGCACAGCAGGTGCAGGTCGAATGCGGCGTGCCCGAGGAGTTGTTGCCGCGCTATGTGCGTCAAGCGCGGGCGCAATCGCTGGTGATCGGCGTGCCAAGCGGCCCCTCGGCCCGGCGTCACGGCAGTGAACAGCTGACCGAACGGCTGGTCGATGCGCTCGAATGCGATCTGCTCGTGGTGAAGAGCCGCTACGCGCATGCCGGCGTCGGCACCGAGCCGTCCCCCGCCGTCCTGCCGCAGTCGCTCTGAGCAGTGCTCCGTTGCCGGCCCGATCGCGCGGCTAACGCTGCGGCATCGGTGCCGGCGCGGCGGCACGCGCGAACGCCTGGCGGCGCCGGGCAAGTTCCCCGAGCCGCTCACTCGCCAGCGCGTTGAGCGAGCCGTCGGGGTAGTGCCCCGAGGCATCCGCCGTACCGGCCGGCCGGCCGCTGAGCAGCTCGATCGCCTCATCGAGACAGCGCACCGCGTAGATGTGGAACGTGCCGTGCCCGACCGCCTCCAGGACCTCCTCGCTCAGCATCAGCTGCTCGAGGTTGCCCTCGGGCAGAATGACGCCCTGGGTGCCGGTGAGCCCGTGCTCGCGGCAGGCGGCGAAGAAGCCCTCGACCTTCTCGTTGGCTGCGCCGATCACCTGCACGTGGCCGTGCTGATTGATCGAGCCGGTCACCGCCAGCGACTGCTTCAGTGGCACCGCGGCAATGGCCGAGAGCAGCACGCAGGCCTCCGCGAGCGAGGCGCTGTCGCCCTCGACGCCGCCGTAGGTCTGCTCGAACACCAAACTGGCGTGCAACGACAGCGGATGTTGTGCGCCGAACCGCGCGCCGATCAGCGCCGCCAGGATCAGCACCCCTTTGGAATGCAGCGCGCCACCGAGCTTGACCTCCCGCTCGATGTCGAGGACTTCGCCATCGCCGAGCCGCACTGTTGCGCTGATGCGCGTCGGCTGCCCGTACCGCACGGCGCCCAACTCGATCACCGAGAGTCCGTTGATCTGTCCGATCGCCTCGCCGCGGGTCTCGATGAGCAGCGTATTGCGGCGGATCGCCTCCAGGATCTGCTCGTGCACCCGCGCGAGCCGCGTGCGCTGCGCGGCGATGCTGCGCGTCACGTCCTCGGCGCCGATCGTCGCGCGGCCGAGGGCCGCGGCGAGCTCGTTGGCCTCGCGGATCACATCCTCGAGGCTGCGCAGGTGCGTCGAGAGCTTGCGGGAGTCCCCGGCGAGGCGCGAACCGTGCTCGACCAGACGCGCGACGGCCCCGGCCTCGAGCGGTAGCAGCCGCTCACGCCGGGCACAGAGTGCGGCCACCTCGGCGTAGCGGGCGATGCTCTGCGGGGAGCGCTCGATGACATCGTCGAAATCGGCCACGATCTTGAACAGCTCGGCGAACTCCGGGTCGTAGCTCGCCAGCAGCTGGTACAGGCGACGGGTGCCGATCAGCACCACCCGCACCGTGAGCGGAATGCGTTCGGGCTCGAGCGCGACGGTGCTGATCAGACTGAGCCGCGCGCCGAGCGGCTCGACGCGCACGCTGTGCTCGAACAGCGCCTGCTTCAGCGCCTCCCAGGCGAACGGCTGAGCGAGCAGCCGCTCGGCATCGAGCAGCAGAAATCCGCCGTTCGCCCGGTGCAATGCCCCGGGACGCACCAGCATGAAATCGCTCTTGAGCACCCCGAACTGGGCGACGTTCTCGATCTCGCCGATGAGGTTCTGATAGGTCGGGTTGCCCTCGTAGACGAGCGGGGCGCCGTGGCGCTCGCGGCCGTCGACCAGAACATTGACGTCGTAGCGCGAGAGCCGCGGGTAGGTCTCGGGTGTCTCCATCCCCGGCAGCATCACGGCCGGGCCGTCCGGGCGCGGGGCGCCGCCAGCGGTATCGATCAGGTCATCGCGCACGCTCTGGAGGTGGCGCAGCACCTCGGGACAGTCGCCATAGCGGCCGCTCAGCTCCTCGATGTGCACCCGCACCGCGGCGGCCGTGGCCGTGCGGTCGAGCTCGCGCAGCTTGCGGAAGCGGTCGCGCCGCCAGCGCGGCACGCTCTCCAGATGCTGGCGCAGCAGCTCCCCGAGGTGCTCCATGTCGGCGCGGATGCGGGTCTGCTCGGCCGGTGAGAGCCGCTCGAACGCCTCGCGCCCGAGTACCTCGCCGCGGCGCAGCGGCGCCAGACCCGCCCCATCGGGAGTTGGAATCAGCGCGAGCTCGCGGCTCTCGGCCTCCTTCTGCAGCGCCTCGAGGGAGCGCTGCTGCAGCTGGTCGAATTCGCGCTCGACCTCCGAGCGGCGCTGGCGGTGCGTCTCGGACTCGAGCACCCCGGGCAGGCTCGCCTGCAGATCGCGCACCAGCTCGCGCAGGTCGCTCTTCAGCTGCGAGGCGCGCCCGCTCGGCAGTTGCAGCGCCTTGGGGCGCTGCGGATCATCGAAGCGGTTGAGGTAGCACCAGTCGGGCGGAGCCGGCCGCGTCGCGGCGATGCCCTCGAGGTAGCGCTGCACGGTCGGATGACGGCCGCTGCCCGGGGAGCCCATCACGAAGATGTTGTGGTGCGCCGCCGAGACGCGCACCCCGAGCTCGAGCGCCGCGAGCGCACGCGCCTGGCCGAAGCCCGGCTGAGGATCGGGCAGCTCCGCGGTGGTTTGAAAGGCCAGTTCCGCCGGCAGGCAGCGCCGGTTCAGGCGCTCGAGGGGCACCTCCGGGGCGCCCGGGGACGTCACGCTCATGGCTGTGCTGCGTTGGCCGGGGCCGTCGGCGCCGATCGCGGCGGCGGCGGTGACGGGGCGGCGGCCGGCCGTGCCGGCTGCGCCGCGATGGGTTTGCCCGGGTGCGGCAGCCGGCGGTGACAGCCGGCCGTCAGCGCGAGCCCGAGCGCCAGAGCGATGAGACCACCGAGGCGTTGCGCCGCATTCATCAGATCGTTCCCCTCAGGGCCTGCGGCCGCTGCCGCACCGCCCTCTCTAGTAGTCGATCCGCGGGGGCTCGCCCATCCGCACAAGCCGCGCCGCCTTGCGGTCGGGCGAGGTCGGTCCCGTGGCGCGCGCTCGATTTGCTATCCTTGGCGGTTTAACCGCCTGGGCCGTCCCCAACGGGCCGGTTCGTATGTCCCATGCTGCAAAAACTCACCGACAGCCTCGCGACCCACAAGTGGTTCTGGTACACGATCCTCGGCGCACTGGCGCTGGTGTTCGCGGCCTGGGGGGCCTACGGCATCGTGAACCTCAACTTCGGCTCCAGTAGCTACGCGGCCACGGCAAACGGGGCAACGATCTCGCTGCAGCAGGCGCAGAACGCCTGGCTGCGCGCCCAGCAGCAGCTCGAGAAGGCCTATGGCGGCAACCTGCCGAGCGCGCTGCGCAAGCACCTGCAGAACGAGGTGCTCGAGGAGCTGATCCGTGACACGCTGATCGCCGCGCGCACCGAGCAGCTGGGTTATCGGGTCACCGAGGCCGATCTGATTCAGGCGATCCGCGCCGAGCCGGCCTTCCAGGTCGCCGGCCACTACTCGGCGCAGGCCGCCACCGACGTGCTCGCCGAATCGGGGCTGTCGCTCGCGCACTTCGAGCGCGAGCTGAAGAGCCAGTTGCGGCGCAATCAGCTCATTGAAGGCATCCGCGCATCGGATTTCCTCACCCCGGTCGAGGTGCAGCGCTCCCAGGCGCTGCACAACGAGCAGCGCGATGTGCAGTACCTGCCATTCCCCGCCAGCCGCTACGCCAATACCGCGCCGGTGAGCGCGCAGCAGATCCAGGCGTACTACCAGGCGCATCAGGCCGAGTATCTGATCCCCGAGTCGGTCGAGCTGCACTACGCGCAGCTGACGCTCGCCCAGGTGCGTGCCGGGGAGCACATCTCCGATGCGACGCTGCAGGCGCTCTACCAGAAGCAGATCAACCGCTTCGTCGTGCCCGAGCGGCGCGAGGCGAGCCACATCCTCATACCCTTCGGTCAGGATCCGCAGGCGGCGCTCGCGAAGGCCGAGCACATTCTCAAGCTCGCCCGCTCGGGGGCGAACTTCGCGGCGCTCGCCAAGCAGTACTCGCAGGATCCCGGCTCGGCCCGCAACGGCGGCAACCTCGGGTGGATCGGCCGGCACGGCTTCGTCAAACCGTTCACCGATGCGCTGTTTGCGATCCCGAAAGTCGGCGACATCGTCGGGCCGGTCAAGAGCCCCTACGGGTATCACATCATCCGACTCGATGCGATCCAGCCGGGCCACACCCGCACCTTCGCCGAGGTGAAGCCGGAACTCACCGCCCAGCTCAGCCGCACCCGGGCGACCAGCCGCTTCGGGCGCATCGAGGACCGTCTGCAGAACGCGATCGACCAGCCGGGCGCGAGCCTCGGCGCGCTCGCCAAGCAATTCGGCCTCACGAGCGGACAGATCCCGCTGTTCCTGCGCGGCAGCGGCGCCGCACCGCTCGGTGCCGCACCGGCGGTGCAGAGTCTGGTGTTCGGCAGCGCCGCGCTTGCCCCTGGGGCGATCGGCGGCCCGGTGATCCTCGACAACGACCGGCTGGTGCTCGTCAAGGTGATCGCGCGCCACGGTCCGCAGGTCAAGCCGCTCGCCGAGGTGAGTGCCAGCATCGTGGCGGCGATTCGCGCGCAGCGCGCCCAGCAGGCGGCGCTCGAAGCGGCGCAGGCCGCCCGCCAGCAACTGGTCACTGGCAAGAGCATGGCGCAGGTGGCGAAGGCGCTGAAGATGAAAGTGGCGCCCGTGAAGTTCATCGGCCGGGATGATCCGTCGGTGCCGACGGCCATCAGTCAGCTGGTGTTCGCCGCGCCGAAGCCGCAGAGCGGACCGGTGATCGAGGCGAAACCTCTGGCCGGTGATGCCGGCGCGGTGCTGCTGGTCGTGAGCGCCGTGCGTACCGCCCCGCAACTCAATCCGCTCATGGTCCGCTCACAACTTGCGCAGGAACTGCGCGCCGACGCCGACGGCGATGTGATGGCCTACATCACCCAGATGAGAGCGACGGCCAAGGTGCGTAAGAACCCGAACGCGTTCCAGTAAGGGGTGGGTTTCCCGGCCATCGGGGCTACGCCCCGATGGCCGGATCGGATTCGGGACGTGAGGGCGCTCAGCCCGGCTCGGCGTCCGGGAAACTCATGCCGACGGTGCTGAAGCCGCCATCGACGTAGAGGATCTCTCCGGTCACTCCGGAGGCGAGGTCCGAGCAGAGGAAGGCCGCCGCATTGCCCACGTCTTCCTGCGTGACGTTGCGGCGCAGAGGCGACACTTCGGCCACCCGATTGAGCATCTTGCGAAACCCGGCGATGCCCGCCGCTGCGAGGGTCTTGATCGGCCCGGCGGAGATGCCGTTGACGCGGATGCCGCGCGGACCGAGATCGGCGGCCAGAAAGCGCACGTTGGCCTCGAGGCTCGCCTTGGCGAGACCCATGACGTTGTAGCTGGGAATCGAACGCACCGCGCCAAGGTAGGAGAGTGTCAGCACGGCGCCGGCGCGGCCGGCCATCAGCGGCGCGGCGCCGCGCGCGAGTGCGGTCAGGCTGTAGCTCGACACGTCGTGGGCAATGCGGAACACCTCGCGGCTGGTGTTCTCGAGGAAGCTGCCCGAGACGCCTTCGCGAGGCGCGAACGCCACGGCATGCACCAGGATATCCAGATGACCCCATTCGCGCTGCAGCAGCGCAAAGGCCGCGTCGATCTCGCTGTCTTGGGAGACGTCGAGGGGCATTGTCAGGCGCGAGCCGATCGAGGCCGCCAGCGTCTCGACCCGCTCTTTCATCTTGTCGTTCACGTACGAGAAGGCCAGTTCCGCCCCCTCGCGGTGCATCGCCTGGGCAATCCCCCAGGCGATCGAGCGATCCGAGGCGACGCCGACGATCAGAGCACGCTTACCGGTGAGAAATCCCATGCCACAACCCTTGCACAGAAAAACGGCCCGGATGCCCCGCGGAGCATCCGGGCCGGCAGTGTAGACCAATCAGCCGCCCGAGGCGGCCAGGATCATCAGCTTCTGGCCGGCGAGGATCGGCTGGCGCAGCCGCATCTCGTTCCAGCTGAGGATCTGCGCGACGCGCACCTGGAAGCGCTGCGCGATCTGCCAGAGCGTATCGCCCGAGCGCACGGTGTAGATCACCCGGTG
>DAHVTM010000063.1:0-19473 GCA_027324195.1 Gammaproteobacteria bacterium
GCGATCGCCATTGCGCGCGCGATCGACTATCGGGGTGCCGGAACGGTCGAGTTTCTCTTCGACGGCACCGAGTTCTACTTCCTCGAGATGAATACCCGCCTGCAGGTCGAACACACCGTGACCGAGGCCGTGACCGGGCTTGATCTGGTGGAGTGGCAGCTGCGCGTGGCGGCCGGCGAGGCGCTGCCGCTCACCCAGTCGCAGGTACGCATCAGCGGGCATGCGATCGAAGCACGGGTGTGCGCCGAGGATCCGTGGCGGCAGTTCCTGCCGAGCGCGGGCCGGCTGCAGCTCGCGGAGTGGCCCGCCGGTGATCACCTGCGGGTCGATGCGGGCTTCGAGAGCGGCGATACGGTGCCGGCGGTGTATGACTCGTTGCTCGCCAAGGTGATCGCGTGGGCGCCTGAGCGGACTGCGGCGGCCGCTCGGCTCGCCGCCGCGCTCGAGCGAACCCGGCTCGCCGGCGTGCGCACCAACGAGCGGTGGCTAAGTCGCATTCTGCGCTCGCGGGTATTTCTCGATGTCCAGCACAGCGTGGCGTTGCTCGCCGAGCACGCCGAGGCGTTCAGCGCACCCGAGGCGCTGCCCGATGCCATGCTCGTGCTCGTGGCCTGCCTCATCAGTGTGCCCGGGCGCACCGCCAATCCCTGGTCGGCCCGCGATGGCTTCACGCCGAATCTGCCCGGCGCGTTCGAGGTCACGCTGCGCGCGGCCGCACGCACCTGGCGGATCACCCTGCGTTACGCAGAGCAGGCCCCGCGGGCGGCGATCATCGAGGCGCTCGACGTGCAGGGCGGCGAGGCGGGCGAGGCGAGGCAGGAGCTGGCGCTCGCCGAGGTGTCGTGCGCGGCCGATACGGTCGAGGCGCGCATCGCAACGGTACGTGCGCGCGCACGGTTCCTGCGCGAGGCGGACCGGGTGCACCTGTGGTTCGGCGCCGCATACCAGCTGTTCGAGATCGACGATCCGCGTACGCGGATCGTCGGTGCCGCACCCGACGTCGGCGGGCTCACGACACCGCTGCCCGGGGTCATCGCAGCCGTGCACGTCGAGCTCGGCCAGCAGGTGAGCCGTGGGCAAACGCTGATGGTCATCGAGGCGATGAAGATGGAGCATGCCATCAGTGCGCCGTTCGACGGCCGCGTTGCGCGGATTCACTTTGCACTCGGTGAGCGCGTGCCGGAGGGCAGTGAGCTGTTGAGTCTGTCGCCACTGAGCGACGCCGGCAGTTAGGTTCAAGTTGGGTTCAGTTTTCCTCGACGACAATCCGCTGCGGCGTGATATGCAGGGGAGCTGAAGCCATGAACAAATCGTTTCTGATCGGTGCCAGCGCCGGTGGCGCGCTGGCCGTGGTGGTCGGTGCCGGCGCGATGGTCAGCCACAAACTCATCCATACCGGGCCACGCTATGCCGAGGTGGTGCAGGTCGTGCCGCTCAGCCGCACGCGCGTGACGCCCCGGCGGGTGTGTCACGATGCGACCGTCGAGCGGACTCGCCCAGCAAGCGATACGCATCAAGTGATCGGCAGCATCGCCGGGGCGCTGGTCGGCGGACTGCTCGGCAATCAGGTCGGGGATGGCTCGGGGCGTACCCTGGCCACGGTCGCCGGTGCCGCCGCCGGCGGATATGCCGGCAATCGGATCGAGGCACGCATGCAGCGCGGGGACACCTACAGCACGACGGTGCGTCGGTGCGTCACCGTGTATGACCGCAGCGTGCGTCCCAATGGTTACGAGGTCCGCTACCGCCTCGGCCACAAGACCGGCACCGTACGCATGAACTACGATCCGGGCGCACACATTCCGGTGCGTAACGGCCACCTGGTGCTGAGCGCCGCTCAGTCGGGCTGACGGCGGGGCGGTGCCGGCCGGTGCGCGCGCCGGGCGCGTTGCGCCGAGACGAAGGGCGAGTCGCGGTCGAAGAAGCGCCACGGCCGCGCCGCCCACTCACCGGCATATTCCACGCCGATGCGGGCGCTGCGTGCAATCCGTACGCTTCGCGGGAGCGGCGGCGGCTCGATCCACAGCTGCGAACCGCACAGATCGAGCCCGTTGGCGAGCCGGTCGATGCCGAGCGCACGGCAGAGCAGTCCTGGCCCCGAGGCCCGTGCAGTGAGACCCTCGAGCGGCTCCAGTGCGCGCAGCAGCACCGCATGCGGGACGCCCGGCGGGCCGGTCACCACGTTCAGACAGTGCCACATGCCGTAAATGAGGTAGACGTAGGCGTGTCCGGGCGGGCCGAACATCACCTCGGTGCGTGGCGTGCGGCCGCGCGAGGAGTGCGCCGCGCGGTCCTGCGGGCCGAGATAGGCCTCGGTCTCGACGATACGCCCGCGGCGAGAGCCGCTGCCCACCCGGTGGACCAGGTGCATGCCGATCAGCGTGCGCGCCACGGTCAGGGTCTTGTGCAGGTAGAACTCGCGCTCGAGGGGATGGGACGAGGGCATGGGTGAGCATGTTATAATAGGGCCGTCGGCCATTCGGCCGGAACTCGTCCGGAACTATTGATCCATGCTCGAGACTCAATCGCGCGCCTGGGGCCGTTTGGCCGCCGGCTGGCTCGCCACACTGGCTCTCGCCGCAGCGACCCTCGGCCGCGCGGCGGTGTATCCGCTGCCGGCCGACGGTGCGCTGATCGGCCGTGACCGTCTCACCCATGCCAAGGCCTCCGATACGCTACTCGGTATCGCCCGCCGGTACAGTGTGGGCTACTGGGAAATCCAGGCCGCCAACCCACACGTGCACATGTGGCTGCCCGGAGAGGGGACGCCGGTGGTCATTCCGGGCCGCTTCATCATCCCGCCGGTGCCCCATGTCGGCATCGTGGTGAACCTGCCCGCACACCGCCTCTTTTATTTTCCGCGCAGCGGCCGGCACGACCAGGCGGTGGTGATCACCTACCCGGTGAGCCCGGGCGAGAAGGGCTGGGACACGCCGGTCGGCGTCACCCGCGTGGTGCGCAAGGTGCCCCATCCGGTGTGGATCCCGACCCCCTCCATCCTGCGCGCCCACGCCAAGGCGGGCGATCCGATCCCGCGCGTGTGGCCTGCCGGTCCGAACAACCCGATGGGTGAGTGGGCACTGCAGACGACGCTGAGTGGGGGGGAAATCTACATCCACGGCACCAACAATCCGATGGCAATCGGTATGGCGGTGACGCATGGCTGCGTGCGTTTGTACCCGGAGGACATCGCGGCGCTGTTTCCGGTCGTGCCCGTTGGCACTCCGGTCACGATCGTGAACGATCCGATTCTCGCGACGCTGCAGGACGGCCGGCTGTACCTGTCGATCCACCCGCCGCTGCACAGTCAGAACGTGCCCGCCAAGCCCGATTATGCGGCGATTTCCAAGGTCATCGATCAGACCGTTGGAGGGGCAACCGTGGCGATTGACTGGGCGCGGGTGCGGCGCATGGCCGAGCACGCCAACGGCATGCCGGAGCTGATCGGGGTCGAGGCCGATGCCAGCGCCACTGCCGCCACGCCGGCGCGTCGCCACGGGGTGTAGGGGCGGACCTTACAACTCGCTGTCGAGCACCATTCGCACGAGCTGGGCGAACGAGGAGGCACCCATCTTTTCCATCACCCGCGCGCGGTGGATCTCCACGGTGCGCTGGCTGACGCCGAGGTCGGCGGCCACCACCTTGTTCGGCTTGCCGCGTGTGATGAGGTTGAGCACTTCGCGCTCGCGCGGCGTTAACGAGCCCAGCCGATCGCGGATCCGGTCCTGTTCCTTCAGCTCGAGGCGCGTGCGCTGGTCTTTCTCGAGCGCGCGCTGCACCCGATCGAGCAGATCCTGGTCGCGGAAGGGCTTTTGCAGAAAGTCGAATGCGCCATGCTGCATCGCCTCGACCGCCATCGGGATGTCCCCGTGGCCGGTAATGAAGATCACCGGCACGGTCGCGCCACGCAGATTGAGCAGCTGCTGCAGCTCAAGACCGCTCATCCCGGGCATGCGCACATCGAGAATGACGCAGCCGGGGTGGCGGGCATCGTACTGGGCGAGAAACTCCTGGGCGCTGCAGTAGACCGTCGCGGGCAGGCCGACCGACTTCAGCAGCAACCGAAGCGAGGCTCGCACCGCCTCATCGTCATCGACGACGAACACGGTAGGTTGCAGATCGCGGACAGTTTCCATCGGGCGTTCACCATTCGCTGGGTGGGGCCGCTCGCGGCCCGCGGTGGGCTGGACTGAGAATAATGGACATGCATTGCTCACCTGCGAGAGTATGTTGCCTGTAACCCGCCGTTTGCGCTAGGTATTTTCCGCAGGCGAACGCGCGGCGGTCAATTGCGGGCGCACACGCCCCCGACGGAGGCGGCGCGCCCGCGCAACGGCCGGAGGCCCCTGTGGACACAGAAGCGATACGGGCAAGTCTGTTGCAACGACGTGAGGAGTTGCACCGCCGGGCAAGCAGTGCCAAGGCGGATCTGCGCCACGAGTCCGATCCGCTGAGTGCGGATTTCGCCGAGCAGGCGACCCAGCGGGAAAGCGACGAAGTGCTCGATGCCATCGGCGAGTCCGCCCGCGAGGAGTTGCGGCAGATTCATGCCGCGCTGCGCCGGCTCGAGGAGGGTGTCTACGAAACCTGTGCGGTGTGCGGCGCGCCGATCGAGGCGGGGCGGCTCGCGGCGGTTCCCTACACCGATCGGTGTCGCCAGTGTGCCGAGGGCAAGCGTCGTTAGCCGGGTGGGCGTGCGGCATGGAGCAGATCGCCCGCGCGGCGTTGTAGGATGACGGCCATGAGTCATCCGCAGCCATCGGGCGTGATCACGATCACCACGGACTTCGGCCACCAGGGCCCGTTCGTCGGGGTCATGAAGGGCAGGATCCTCGGCCGTTTCCCCGCGGCGCGCCTGATCGATCTGACCCACGAGATTCTGGTGCACTGGCCGGCCGAGGCCGGATTCTGGCTGACCCGCGCGTTTGCGTACTTTCCCGAAGGAACGGTGCACGTGGCCGTGGTGGATCCGGGGGTAGGTACCGCACGGGACATCGTGGCGGTGAGCCTCGCGGGCCACCTGTTCCTCGCACCCGACAACGGACTGCTGGCCCCGCTCGTGGCCCGTCACCCGGACGCCGAGGTGGTGCGGCTGCGCCCCGCGGGGCTTGCCCGGCTCGGCATCGCGCGAGCCAGCGCGACCTTCCATGGCCGGGACATATTTGCACCCGTGGCGGCCGAACTCGCCGCCGGACGCTGCCGTGTGGATGACCTCGGCGAGGCCTGCCGGCCGGACTCGCTGGTGCCGGCCTGGGTCGATGACCCGGCGGTGGAAAGCGCGAGCGTCAGCGGGGTGGTGATCACCATCGATCACTTCGGCAATCTGATCACCAATATCGACGGAGCGCTGCTCGAGCGGTTCCGACTGCCACTGGTGCATGCCGGTCCACATGCCTTTGCGCTGCTGCGCACCTACGGGGATACCCAGCCCGGGCAGTACCTGGCGCTGATCAATTCGTTCGGCGTGCTCGAGATCGCCCGCGCCGAGCAAAGTGCAGCCGAGGGTCTTGGCCTCGGGCGCGGAGCGCCGGTGATCGTGCGGGATCGGATGCCCTGACCCTTGAAGGCTATTGCCCCGGCGCTGGATTTCATTATAGTGCGCTCTCTTGCTCCAGGTCGAATTGCACTACCCAATTGATTTAACTAAGGATTTGCACCGCTAGATGTCGGAACGAGATAACGAGAGCTACGATCTCGACGAGGAATTCTTGAGCGGGAGCGCCGAGGAGAGCATCGATTACGATCGGATGCTCGATCGGGTCGATAAGCGTCGGCCCCATCCCGGCAAGCGCGGCAAAGCTGCGTGGAGCCGCCTCGAGGAAGTCCTGGCGGACCGCAAGCTCGAGAAGGATCTTCGCGATTTCGACGAATAGCTCTAGCGCCCGCGCGATCTGAGAGCGGATTCGTTCGACCCGAGCAGGGCGGCCGACACTCGGCAGCGCCCGGGGGCCTGCTCGGCCCGAGTGTGTGAACCGGCCGCCCCCGCCATTCGGCCAGGAATCGACGTGACCCGCAGCGTTTCCGAGTGGATCGTCCTGAAGTTCGGAGGGACCAGCGTTTCCTCCGTCGCCAATTGGCGGAATATTGCCAAAGTCACCCAGGCGCGCCGCGCTGCGGGGGCACGTGTCCTGATCGTGCATTCGGCCCTGAGCGGCATCACCGACCGGCTCGAGCGACTGCTCGACCTGGCACGCGGGCAGGCTCAGGAGGAGCAGCTGCGCGAGATCGAGGCCCGTCACCGACAGCTCGCCGCCGATCTCGGCATCGCCCTCGGCGAAGCCTGCGAGCGTCAGCTGGCCGAGCTGCGCCAGATCGCCGCGGGCGTGGCGCTGATCGGCGAGGTGAGCGATCGGACCCGCGCGCGGGTCATGGCGGCCGGGGAACTGATGGCCACCGATCTCGGCGCCCGCTTTCTCGCCACACAGAGCATCGAGGCGCAGTGGGCCGACGCCCGCACCATGCTCAGCGCCGAGGAGCGCAGCGGTGCCTCGGCGCGCTCGAACGTGCTGTCGGCCGTGTGCAACTTCGCGCCGGATCACGTGCTCGAGCAACGCCTGCACGCGATGGCCCCGGTCATCGTGACCCAGGGCTTCATCGCCAGTGACAGCGACGGCAACACGGTGCTGCTCGGCCGCGGGGGTTCGGATACCTCGGGGGCGTATTTCGCCGCCAAGCTGCGCGCGCAGCGCCTGGAGATCTGGACGGACGTGCCGGGCATGTTCAGCGCCAACCCCCGACAGGTTCCCACCGCGCGGCTTCTGCGTGCGCTGCACTACGACGAGGCGCAGGAGATTGCAACCAGCGGGGCCAAGGTCCTGCATCCGCGCTGCATTTTGCCGGTGCGCCAGTACGGCATTCCGCTGCACGTGTATGCCACTCAGGCCCCCGAGCTCGACGGCACGGTGCTCACGGCCGAAGGCGACGATGCGGCGCAAGTCAAGGCGGTGTGCACCAAGAAGGGCATCACGCTGGTGTCGCTCGAGAGCCCGGGCATGTGGCACCAGGTGGGCTTTCTCGCCGATGCGTTCCAGGTCTTCAAGGCGCACGGCATGTCGGTGGACCTGGTGTCGACCTCGGAGACCAACGTCACCGTGTCGCTCGATCCGGCCGCCAACACGCTCGACAATGCGCTGCTCGGTGCTCTGGTGAGCGACCTGTCGCGCCTGTGCCGAGTCCAGCTCATCGGACCGTGCGCGTCGGTCAGTCTGGTCGGTCGCAATATTCGTGCGATCTTGCACCAGCTGGGCGGGGCGTTCGAATTCTTCGCCGAGCAGAAGATCTACCTCGTGTCCCAAGCGGCCAACGACCTGAACTTCACCTTCGTGGTCGATGAGAGTCAGGGCGACCGGCTCGTCGATCAGCTGCACGAGCTGCTGATCCGGCCCGCTGTGGCAGACCGCGTGCTCGGTCCTACTTGGGAACAGCTGTTCACCGGCACGTCGATCTCTGCCGCCGCGGACGATCCGTGGTGGCGTCGGCAGCGCGCACAGCTGATGGATGCGCTGGGAGCGCGTGAGGCCGCCTACGTCTATCACCTCGAGAGCGTGCGCGCAGCGGCGCGCGCTCTGCGCTCGCTGAAGTCACTTTCTCGTGTGTATTTCGCAATCAAAGCCAATCCGCATCCGCAGGTGTTGCGCGCGGTCGCCGCCGAAGGGGTGGGTTTCGAGTGCGTGTCGCGCGGCGAACTGGAGCGGGTGCTGGGTCTTTTCCCGACGCTCGATCCGGCGCACGTGCTGTTCACACCGAACTTCGCGCCGCGCGAGGAATATCGCTGGGCACTCGAGCGCGGCGTGCAGGTCACAGTGGATAGCCTGCATGCGCTCACCGAGTGGAGCGAGCTGTGGCACGAGCGGGAAATCTTCGTGCGCATCGATACCGGCGTGGGTGCGGGCCATCACCATCACGTGCGTACTGCCGGGGCGCACGCCAAGTTCGGCGTGCCGATCGGTGATCTCGAGCAGCTGGCCCGCGAGGCACAGCGTCACGGCGCGCGCATCGTCGGTCTGCACTCCCATGTTGGCAGTGGCATTCTCGATGTGAGCACCTGGGAGCACACGGCCCGTCAGCTCGCCGATCTGGCGCAGCGCATCGAGTCGGTGCGTACGATCGATATTGGCGGTGGATTGGGCGTGCCGGAGCGGGCCGACCAACGTCAGCTCGACCTCGGCAAGCTCGATACGCTGCTCGCCGCGGTGCGTGCCGAGCATCCGGGTCTGGAGATCTCGCTGGAGCCGGGACGCTATGTGACGGCCGCGGCCGGTGTGCTGCTCGCCCGGGTGACGCAGCTGAAGAGCAAGGGTGGGGTTCGCTACGTGGGGATCGCCACGGGCATGAACTCTCTGCTCCGTCCGGCGCTCTATGGGTCATACCATGAAATCGTCAACTTGACCCGTCTCGATGAGCCTGCAAGCGAACTGGCCAACGTCGTCGGGCCGATCTGCGAGAGTGCAGACGTGCTCGGCCATGATCGTCTGCTGCCGCCGACGCGCGAGGGCGACGTGCTGCTCATCGCCAATACCGGCGCTTACGGCCATGCGATGAGTTCGCACTACAACCTGCGTGAGCCGGCCGAGGAGCTCGTCCTCTGAAGCGGTCCGCAGCGCGCAAGCCGTCCGCATCGCGGCCCAGCCGCACGGCCAAAGCCCGCCGCAAGCGCGGGGGCTGGCTGTGGCGGGTGCTCGCCATTTCCGCCCTGGTGATGCTCGTGGTGGGCGGCGGGTACGTGCTGTATCTCGACCGGTTGGTGACCCGCCAGTTCCGTTCCCTGCGCTGGACACTGCCGGCACGCGTCTATGCCGCACCGCTGCAGTTGTATGCCGGGGAGGTGCTCACCGAAGGCCAGCTCGAGCACGAATTGCACCGTCTGGCGTACCGGCGGGTGGCGCGGCTCGATGGGCCGGGCACCTATACCGCCGCGACGGGCCGCATGACCGTGCTGCTGCGCCCGGCACAGTTTGCCGATCGCAGCCGTCCCGCGATGCTGCTGCACATCGGCTTCGGGCCGGGCGGGATCCAGGATCTGCGCAATGCCGCCGGGACCGAGGTTGCGGTGATCCGGCTCGATCCGCTGCTCATCGGCAGCCTCTTTCCGAGCGACGGGGTTGACCGGATCGTGGTGACGCCGAAGCAGGTACCGCCGCTGCTGCCGGCGGCGCTGAAGGCGGTCGAGGACCGCACCTTCGACACGAACTGGGGAGTGGATCCGCGGGGCATCCTGCGCGCCGCCTGGGTGGATCTGCGCGCGCACCACATTGAGGAGGGCGGCAGTACCCTGACTCAGGAGCTGGTACGCAGCTATTTTCTCAGTAACCGACGGACGTTCTGGCGCAAGATCCGCGAGGCGATCATGGCTGTGGCGCTCACGGCGCACTTCAGCAAGGCGGATCTCATGAACGCCTACATCAACGAGATCTTCCTGGGCCAGGACGGCAACCGGTCGGTACACGGGTTTGGGCTCGCGAGCCAGTTCTACTTCGGCAAGCCGCTCGATGAGCTCGACCTGCCTCAAATTGCGATGCTCGTGGCCATCGTGCGCGGTCCGACCTATTACGACCCGAGACGCTTCCCGAAGCGAGTCCTGGCGCGACGCAATCTGGTGCTGCAGATCCTCGCTCGCCAAGGCGTGATCTCGCACGCGCGCGCCGAGGCCGCGATGCGCAAGCCGCTCGGCGTGACGGCGCACGCCTCAGGCGCTTATTACCCGGCGTACCTCGATCTGGTGCGCCGTACGCTGAGCCGAGACTACCCCGAACGGGCGCTCACCGAGGCGGGTCTGCGGATCTACACCAGCCTCGACCCGCGGGTGCAGGAGATGGCCGAGCAGGCGCTCGATGCGCACCTGCACCACCTCGACGCCACGCATCACTACGGAGCTGAGCACCTGCAGGGCGCCGTCGTGGTCACCTCGCCGCAGACCGGCGATGTGCTCGCGCTCGTCGGCGGCCGCGATGCCGATTTCGATGGCTTTAATCGCGCGCTCGATGCGCGCCGCTCGATCGGCTCACTGGTCAAGCCTTTCGTCTACCTGACCGCGCTCGAGACCGGCCAGTACACGGCGGCGAGCATCATCGAGGACGAGCCGATTGCAGTACGACTTGGACCTGGACGGTACTGGCGGCCGCACAATTATTCGCGGATCTTCCACGGTCCGGTGCCGCTGGTGAGGGCGCTGGGGGACTCGCTCAATGCCGCGAGCGTGCGGCTCGGGATGAGCATCGGATTGGGCCCGGTCACGCACACGCTACAGCGCTTCGGGCTGAAGCATCTGCCCGATGAAGTGCCGGCGATGCTGCTCGGTGCGAGCGATCTGTCACCACTCGAGGTGGCGCAGCTGTACAACGGACTCGCCGACGGAGGGTTCCGCGAGCCGCTGCGCGCCGTGCAGGCGGTGATCAGTGCCAACGGCAGATCCCTGAAGGCATTCCCCGTACGCGTCACGCCGGTGGCCCCGCCCGCCGATGTCTATGAAGTCACGACCATGATGGAGCAGGTGCTGACCCACGGTACGGGCGAGCCGGCCCAGGCAATACTGCCCCCAGGGCTTGTCGCGGCGGGCAAGACCGGCACCTCGCAGAATGACCGGGACAGCTGGTTCGCCGGATTCACCGGTAGCGACCTGGCGGTGGTGTGGGTCGGCTATGATCACAATCAGCCGACTCGGCTGACCGGTGCTATGGGCGCTCTGCCGGTATGGGCACACATCATGGCGTCGATCGGTACGTTGCCCCTCAGCATGCCGCCGCCGCAGGGGCTGACGGACGTGTGGATCGATTTTCCGACCGGCCTCGAGGCAACTCCGAGCTGCGATGCGGCGAATGCGGTCGAAGTGGCCGTGCCGGTGGGCACGCAGATCCCGCCGATGGCAGGATGTGGGCTGATGGGTGCAGGACAGTGATGATTCGAGGGCGATCGGCTGCTGCACGCGCCGCGCTGTGCTCGCTCGGTGCGGCGATGGTGCTGTCGGGCTGCGCATTGGTTGGACCGCCTTACAGCGCGACGCATCCGACTGCTGCGAGGAGCGCGCGTCGCGGGGTCATCCAGCAACCGAACGGGATGCAGAGCGGCGTACCGGTGGCCCCGCCGGCGCAAGCCGCTACGGCGGCGCCGGCCGCGGGTTCCCTGGCGCCGCCGCCACCGCCGCAGTATCAGCTCGGCCCGGCCGCCGAGGCGCTTGTGACATCGGCGGATGTGCAGGAGCGTGCCGGTCACTACGGAGTGGCCGCGGAGACCCTTGAGCGGGCGGTCTCGATCGAGCCGCGCAATCCTCTGGTGTGGATCGCGCTCGCGCGCGAGAGCCTCGCCGCCGGCAACCCTGCGCAGGCCTACGGCATGGCGCGCAAGGCGCTGTATCTGGCGAGCGGAGATCCGCTGGCCGAGGCATCGGCATGGGGTCAGATCGCCGCGGCGCTGCGTGCCGAGGGCCACAACCAGGCGGCGCTCGCCGCTGAGCACAAGGCGGCCCTGCTGTCAGTGCAGTGAGCGCGGTGTGCGCCCCTCACAGATCGAGCGTAATGCTCACCGGGCAATGGTCGCTGCCCAGGATGTCCGGGTGAATCTCGGCCGATTTGACGGCCTTACGCAGCGCCGCTGAGACCAGCACGTAATCGATTCTCCACCCGATATTGCGGGCGCGCGAATTCGCGAAATGGCTCCACCACGTGTAGTGGCCATTGCCTTGCTTGAAGAGGCGGAACGTGTCGATGAAGCCGGCGTCGAGAAAGCGCTGAAAGCCCTCGCGCTCCTCGTCGGTGAAGCCCTTCTTGCCGCGGTTGGGGCCGGGATTGGCGAGGTCAAGCTCGGTGTGCGCCACGTTCAGATCACCGCAGAACACCACCGGCTTTTTCTTCTCGAGTGACTGGCAATGCGCCAGGAAGGCCGGGTCCCAGTGCCGGTAACGCAGATCAAGCCGGCTCAGATCGTCCTTGGCGTTCGGCGTGTAGACGGTCACCACGTAAAATTTCGCAAATTCTGCACTGATGACGCGGCCCTCACCGAGGCTGTCGCGACCGGCCTCGTCGGTGAAGTGGTACTTGCGCGCGATGGCGGCCGAGAAGCCGTTGGTGACGGACAGCGGTTCCGGGCGGGTGAAGATTGCCGTGCCGGAGTAGCCTTTTTTCTGCGCGGAGTTCCAGTACTCGTGATAGCTGTCGACCTCGATGTCGGCCTGAGCGCGCTCGGCCTTGGTCTCCTGCAGGCACAGGATGTCCGGATCGTGGCCCCGGATGAAGCTCTGCAGGGTGCCCTTCCTGGTCACGGCGCGAATGCCGTTGACGTTCCATGAGTAGATTTTGTTCATGATCGGTGCAGGTCGCTTGAGAAATGGGACGGGTGCGCCGCCTGCGCTCAGCCGGGGCATAGAGTCTGCCACGGTACCGGCGCCCGGCGCGCCGCTCAAGGGTCAATCAGGGGTCGCTGACCGGCCAGACGCGTACCCCCGGAGTGCCCTGCATGCGTTGCCAGACCTGTGAATGCCCGAACAAAGGGATGCCGAGATACCCGCGCATGACGAGTTTGCGGCCGCCATCGATCAGGCGCAGTTCGCAGCCGAACACATGACCGTTGCGCGGATCGAGGATATCCCCGCCGACGTAGCGCCCGTTCCGGTAGCGCAGATGGCGCATCAGCAGCAGACCAATCATCGGTTGATCGTGGCGGCTGCCGGTGCATGCGGTACAGCGCGCGGTGCGGTCGTCCTGCGCCGTTTCCGGCTCGATGCGCCCGTAGAAGAGGCCGTGGTCTTCGTAGATCGCAATCAGGCCGAGAGGCTTGCCGGTGGCGCTGTCGATGGGTGACCACAGCCCCACCGGGCTCGTCCAGTTCGCGGGGGTCGCCTGAGCGCACAGCGAGGCCATGCCGAGCACGGCACAGAGCAGAACCCGCATCGGGCCAGAGGTTTTCAGCGGACGCATCAGAAAATTTTAGCCGATTTGCCTCCCGCGCGGCGAACGGGCCGGTGAGATCCCGGTCGCGGTTTGCGCCGCAGCGGCGCTCATTTCGTGCGGTACGACTCGATGTGCACGCGTCTGAGCAGCCGGTGCATCACCGGATAGACCAGGATCGTCGTCACCGACACGAAGAATACGCCGCTGTACAGCGCATAAAACATGGCGAAGAGCTTCGCCGCCGGCGTGTTCAGTTGTGCCAGCGGTCCCATGCCGGTCAGAATCATGCTGGCGTTAAGAAAGCTGTCGAGCCAACCGAGGGAGGCGGTCAGATGGTACCCGATGGCGCCGACGCTCAACGAGGTCAGCGTGAGCAGGATCGCCCAGCCGAGGTGGCGCAGCAGGCGAATGAGGAACTCAACCGGGCTCAGCAGCTCAAGCGGCATGTGGTGCTCTCCAGAGTCGATACTCCAAAACGGCAGCACGGAGTGTAGTACGGCGGCGCCTACGCTGTTTGGCGGGCCGGCGAGTGGCCCTGTTGACCCGCCGAGTCGGTTCGCGGATGCTCGTGAGCGTGTTCGAGTTCGGTGTGGATGTCATGCGCAGCTCACCCGTCCCGCCTCCTCTGTGGATGCTGATCATCGCCGCCGCCGAGTGGGCCTTGAGCCGCTATTGGCCGCTGCGGACCGTGCTCGCTGCGCCCTACACACGAGTCGGCTGGGCAGTGATGGCCCTGGCAGTCGTACCGGCGGCTGCGGCGTTTGTTCAGTTTCGGCGCGCGCGCACGACCGTGAACCCACACCGACCGGAGAGAGCCGCCGTGCTGGTCACGAGTGGCGTTTACGCCTGGACGCGCAATCCGATGTACCTCGGACTGTGGCTGGTGCTCCTCGGCTGGGCGCTTCGGTTGGGCACGGTGAGCGCACTGATCGGTGCGGTCCTGTTCATTCCGCTGATCGAGTGCGCGCAGATCCGCGCTGAGGAGCAGGCACTGCGGCGGCGCTTCGGAGCCGAATACGAGCGGTACTGCCAGGTGGTGCACCGATGGCTTGGCCGCGGTAGGCCCGCGTGAGCCGCCTCGTGCGCCCGGCCCGCGCCGACCCTCAGCGCTCGAGCACCACGTCCGTGAGTGGTCGGCTGCAGCAGCTGAGCACGTAGCCGAGATCGATGTGCCGCTGCAGGATGCCACCCTGGTGGCGCATGTCGACCCGTCCGCTCAGCAGCCGCGTGCGGCACTTGCCGCAAGTGCCGTCGCGGCAGGAGGAGGGCATGGGGATGCCGGCCGCTTCGGCAACCTCGAGCAGAGTCTGATCGGCCGCACAGCGTGCGGTGCGGCCCGAAACCGCGAACGTCACCAACCGCTCAGCATCCATGCGAGCACTTTCAACTGCTCGAGCAGCGCTGTCAACCGCATGGTCTGTGGTGGCGGGCGTGCGCTCACGCGCTGGCGAGTAGCTGACGCAGGTCGGTCGCGAGGACCGCGGCGGGAGCGCCGCTCTGTGCCAGCAGACGCGCGTGCCCGTGGCGGCCGAAGATGAAGACCGCGCTGCTGTGGTCGACCTCGTAGGCGCCGCTCGCGTCCGGCTTCTCGTCATGGTAGGAAACGCGGTAGCGCTTGATCATGCGCGTCAGTTGCGCATGCGTGCCGCGCAGGCCGACGAACTGCGGCCCGAAATCATTGACGTAACGTTTCAGTACCGCCACGGTGTCCCGGCGCGGATCGACGGTGACGAACAGTACACGTACGCGTTGCCCCTGTGCGCCGAGGCGGGCGATCGCATCGGCGAGCGTGGCCAGGGTGGTCGGACAGGCATCCAGACAGTGCGTGTAGCCGAAGTACAGCAGCACGACCTCGCCGCGGTAGTCTGCGGCGCTGACCGGCCTGCCATCCTGATCGGTCATGTGAAACCGCAGCGGCTCGACGAGGCCCGCGATGTTGGTCATGTGGTCGCCCAACTGGCGCTGTGCGCAGCCACAGAGCAACAGGCCGGTCAGCACCGCAAGCGCAGCGAGCCGTGCAGCGCGGGCGCTCACGCCGGTGCTCCGACGGAGGGCTGCGCGGCGCGCGGCGCTTGAGCTGCGTCGGCTTGGCGATCCTCGGCAAGCACGTGATGCAGCACCACGATGCCGCCGACCGCGGACATCATGGCGGCCGGAATCCAAGTGAGCAACCCGCCGAGCTGCTGATCGAGCATGGGGCTGATGGCCCAGGCACGGCCGCATACGGCGTAAATGCTGTAGAGCGGCTGGGTGGTGAGTGCGATGTAGGCGCCGAGCACGATCTGCGGCAACGCGACCGCGGTGAGGATGATACAGCGCACGCCATAGCCGAGCGCACTCGCGCCTTGCGCCTCGCGCGGGGCGAGCATCAGCCACCAGAAGAGGATGCCATCGATCAGCATGCTCCAGTTCATCAGCAGGTAGCGTCGCTGATCGAGCATCGCGGTGAAATGCACAGAAGGAATCAGCCAGAAGTAGATGAGCCCGACAAAGAGCACTGGGGCAATGAACGGGTGCTGCAGGGCGCGCCAGAGCCGGGTGAGCGGTACGCGCACCCCGCGTACACTCAGCACCCGCCAGGCCGGGTCCGGAATGCCCGCGCGCAGTACCGGCACCGGTGCCGACAGCACGAGCAGGGTTGGCCCGATGTGATGCAGGATCAGGTGCTGCAGGCGATGGATCCAGAACATGTGCTGGGCGAGATAATCAAAATGGGTCTGCAGCACTGCGTAATTCAGAGTCAGGCCGAGCAGAAAGACGCTCGGGCGTGCCCATCCGATGTGGATCGACTCGCCCCGCAAGACCGCCCATCCGCGCAGGTAGAGCATCAGTGCTAGCGCGAACAGCGCGCACGTCGTCGGTGAGAACTGCCAGGGCAGCAAATACGCGGCAAACCGCACGGCACCCCCGTGATCACCCGCCAGTATGGCCCGGTGAAACCCTCTATAGGGTACCAGAGCCGCCCGGTGGTGGTGCCCGCTGTTCAGCGCAGCCGGCGCGTTCAGCGGCTCAGCATGCTGTCGATGTCATCGTCCTGGCGCCGCAGGGGATTCATGGGCATGAGCGTGGCGGTGACGCGATTGCGCCCGGCATGTTTGCTGCGGTAGAGGGCTGCATCGGCGATGCGCAGCATGTGGTCGGCCGTCTTGCGGTCCCCGAAGGGCACCTGCTGCAGATTGCACATGCCGAAGCTTGCCGTGACCTCCACCGTCTTGCCGGAGATGGGGAAGGGGCGGTCCGCGATACAGGCGCGCAGTCTGCGGGCCGCATCAAGTGCCTGATCGTAGTTCGTCTCCGGCAGGATGATCGCGAATTCCTCGCCACCGAGCCGCGCGACCCAGTCGACTCCGCGGCGCAAGGACTCCTGCAGGCGCGCGCCAAACTGTTTGAGAATCTCATCACCGCTCGCATGGCCGAGCGTGTCGTTGACATGCTTGAAGAAGTCGATATCGCAAAGAATCAGCGAGAGCGGGCGCCGATAGCGTGCGGCGCGCTCGATTTCGCGTGGAAAGTGCTTACCGAAGAACCGACGGCTCGCCACCCGGGTCAGCTCATCGGTGGTCGACAGCTCGCGATTTTCCATCACCGCGATGCGCAGCACCTCTTCGAGCTCGGCAATACGCCGCGCGGTGCCAAGCCGGGCCTTGAGCGCCGGCTCGCCCGCTTGCCGAGCGAGACAGTCATCAGCGCCGGCGAACAATCCCGACTCGATTTCTCCGGGGCTATCGATCGGGGCGACGTACAGGATGAAAGGGTCGCGGGGAAACTTCTGTGCGCGAATCCGACTGATCAACGGTAGGCTGTCGGTGATCACGACTGCGCGGAACTGTTCACGCAGACTGTCGATGGTTTCGTGTTCGTCGCACAACGTGACATCGAGCATCTCTTTGTGGATGCGCTGCTCGAGGTGCTTGCGGGTATCAGGTGCGCGGATCACGAGCAAGGCATGCGGCGGCGGCAACACACGCAGCATCACCGCCACGGTGGCAGTGGTGTCTTCGCGGGCCTCTGGCTCGTGCACGCGCCTTTCGAGCACCCGCTTTATGACAGTTGTGTGTCCGCCAGAAGCCATTGAACCCCCTCCGGGCTCGTCAATCCCTGCCGAGCCGATGCTTCGGGGTGACATTCAGAAGATTCGGACGCGGGCATCGGCAACAGGCAGCTACGCCCGAATGTAAAGGTGACATTGCAGGCGCAGTGTGATGAACTTCACGATCCATCGATCGAGTTCCCGCGAAAAGACGATAGCGCCGATGCCATCACACGCCGCAGATCCCTCCGCTCCCGCCATCACCCGGCGCCGACGGCCCTTTCTGGCGCCGGTGTGGCTGACTCTGCTGGCGGTGCTCGCGGTTACAGGGCTGGGACTCGGGTTGTGGGCCTCGGCGATCAATACCATCGTGGTTGTCGTCCCGTCTGCAAACGGCGAGCTCGGCTCGATTGACAATGCGCCGCTGTCGGCCGCAGGCGGGCAGCAAGCTCAGATACTCGCGCAGCGCTTCGCCAGTGCGACGGGGCGGGACGGTCTGAGCGCGATCTACGTCAGCAGTACCCGTCGGGCCCAGCAGACGGCAGAGCCCCTTGCGCAGCTGCTCGGGCTGTCTCCCATCGTCCTGACAGACCGCGACGCGGACGACATCGCCAGCAAGATCCTCGATGCGCAGGCGGGCAAGACCGCGCTCGTCGTGTGCGGCCGGCAGATCATCGCCGCCCTGGTGCGTGCCCTCAGTGGTCATCAGATCGGTGCCGCCAGCGCCCGCGATATGTACATCATCACCATCCCGCGCTATGGCCCGGCGCGCGTGCTTCGAATGCACGATTGAGTTGCGCCGCCGCTAAGGCTCACCGCGCCGAGCGATGGCTGCGCGCACGAAACGGGCGTGTGCACCGATGCGCAGGTCCGCCGCCACGGCGTCTAGGATCGTGCCGTTTGGATCGATGAGGAACGTGGCCCGCCGGACGCCTATGCCGAATGGGCCGCGCACGCCGTACATGCGCACCACGCAGCGCTCCGGGTCGCAGAGCAGTATGAAGGGCAGGCCATATTTGTCCCGAAATTCCCGGTGGCTCTGTGGGCTCTGAGGGCTGATCCCGGCGACCTGCAGTCCGGCAGAGTGGATTTGAGGGTGCAGATCGCGGATCTGGCAGGCCTCGCGGGTGCACCCGGCAGTAAAGTCGGCCGGATAAAAATAAAGAATGAGCGCGCCGGTGGCGAGCAGGCTGCGTAGTGATACGGCCCGCTCGTCGGCATCGGGCAAAGTGAATTCGGGTGCTCGTGTTCCTACGGCCAGCATCTGCCGGCTCCTGATAAATAGCCTTGGCTTCCAGGCCCATCATAGCTAGAATCGCCCGCCTTGCGTGGGGCGGTAGCTCAGCTGGGAGAGCGTCGCGTTCGCAATGCGAAGGTCCGGGGTTCGATCCCCCGCCGCTCCACCATCAATCCAGCCATCAGTGTCCGGCAGCGTTCATGACGGTGCCGGACGCTGACTAAAAGAACAATAAAAACATTGACTTAAAATATATCCACGTCAATCGCTGCTACCGGGTGTCGACCCGCAGGACCGCACTGGGTTGGGGAATTCTGGGGCGCGATCTGCCAGGCCATACCGGTACCCTGAGTGATGAGACTGGACGAAGTCGCGGTGCGCCCAAGCAGGTCAGCCGATGATCTGCACTGGCGGGTGTCGGTGCTCGCCGTACCCGGTATGTCTGGAAGTTATCGCGGTCCATGGTGACCACCTTGCATGTCTTGAATGTCTCGGCGGCGACGATTAGCGAGCCATCGACGAGATTCCTCGGCTGCTCCGCATCGGCTTCCTCACGTGATCAAGCCCTATGTCGCGTGGGGCTCAGGACTTGGCGTGTTCCTGCAGACGGTACGGTGTGGCTGGCGGAGCGCTCGGCGGGTGCCGGCATTTGCGCCGATTAGGTAGGCGCGATGCGATTCCGATCCGAGCCAGTGCCATGGTTTATGGCGCTTGATGCCATAGCCGTCCATATGGCATGATACGCCATATGAAGGCTGTGCTCGCGTACCACGACAAGCAAGTGCTGCCCGATGGGACCCTCGTGGAGATGAAGATCTGGGAGGTCCCCAAGCCCGTGGCCGGCAGCGGTCATAGACTCAAGTACAGCCTGTTCTACGGACGGAAGGACGAGCGAATCGTCAGCTACGACAATGAGCGCGGTAAGGGCGATCATCGGCATATCCGAGGCAAGGAAGAGCGGTACGCGTTCATGAATGTGGAACAGCTGATCAACGATTTTCTGGCGGATGTGCGTCGGGTGCGAGGTAGATCATGAGCAAGAAAGTCAAAGTGCATGTCGGTACGCTGGATGACATGGGCAAGCGCTTTGCGAGCGCTTGGCATCGGCTCGAGGGCGGTGAGCGCGTGCGCGAGCAGCACGTGACGTTCCCGAATCTGTCGTCGATGATGAGTGCCCTCAGTGGAAAGCGCCTGGAACTGCTGCGGGAGGTGCATCGTGAGCCCGCACCGTCGATCAAGGCGCTCGCGAATCGACTGGGGCGCGACTACAAGCGCGTGCACGAGGACGTTGAGACTTTGGCGGCTTCCGGCCTCGTGCAGCGTAA
>DAHVTM010000091.1:0-16872 GCA_027324195.1 Gammaproteobacteria bacterium
ATTCAACGAGCCATTCTGAGAATCGACGATGGCGTACCCCTGACCGGTCACCGGGCTCTGCATCCCGATCGCCGAACCACCGTCAGCGCAGCCATTGTCTGTGGTGAGTGTGATGTCGCCTGCGGTCAGCGCGCCTTGGCCGGAGCAGCTCGTCGACGTGCTCACCTGGCCGCCCTCTGCCGTGAGGTGCCGCGGTACAGTCAGGTCACCATTTTGGTCGACCGCCAGCGCCTGCCACGACACGCCAGACCACGCGAACGCCCGGTCGGTGTCCAAGGTGAGGCGCACATCGCCGTTCTGGTTTCCGGAGCTCGGCAGCGCGCCATAGGTCGCGACCGGCGCGCGCCAGTGCCCGCCGCCGACGGCAGTCCACACGCCGGCTTGGCAGCTCACCATCGCCCCGGTCCCGTCTTGAGCGATGGCACCGATATTGGCGCACGCCGCGCCAGGAGTCTCCACGGCTCCCATAATCAGGGGTGTGTCCATCGTATTGCCGGCCGCCGTCGGGGCCGGCTCGCGCCACAGAAAGCGCGAATCGTCGGCCTGCTGAGCAGCGTTCGGCTCGACTTCCACATCGATGCTCCCTGGTGTGAAGCCGGCCGGCGCGGGATGCTGCCACGTGCCCGCCGTGCCGTAAATCACACCCGTCGTCTGCCCCGGCAACGGAACCTCGGGCACATACCCGCCGCGATCGCCGAGGGCGAGCAAAATAGCGCCGGCATCCACGTCCGGGTAGCGGTAGGCCCCCTGGTCGTTCACATAGCCAGTCACATTTCCGCTCGAGTCGGCCTGGAACCGCACCGAGATCGTGTTTCCCATCGGGTCCACCGCCGAGGTGCCGGCGGTCAGGTAGTTGTCCGCGATGAGTTGCGCCACGGTGACGGTGTGCGTGCTGCCCGGGGCGGACAACGAAGCCATATAGCCGTACTCGTACTGCAGCGCAGCATTGGTGATGTTCGCGAGCTGCCCCGCGGCCACCTTCGCGACCTGATCGGTGAACGCCTGGTGCTGCATTCCGACCATGCTCGGCAGCATGATCGCAAGACCGAGCAGGACCGCGATGTATAGGATGACCTCTGCCGCACCCATGTTATTTCTCCTCGTGCGCCGTAGCCGGCGCGCGGTCAGTGTTATGTTTCACCTTTATGGCCGCCCGCGCGATGGGCGGCACCCGAACGAAGACCACGGGCAGCCCG
The DNA here is from genome assembly GCA_027324195.1 of Gammaproteobacteria bacterium. Lineage (GTDB taxonomy): Bacteria > Pseudomonadota > Gammaproteobacteria > Steroidobacterales > Steroidobacteraceae > 13-2-20CM-66-19. The sequence goes on from DAHVTM010000091.1 coordinate 1,197, forward strand.
GACCGGAACTGGCATGCGTGAGTCGCGACGGCGAGCAGCCGCGCCTCGCGGTGCTCGCGCGTGACGAGGCGATGAGTGAGCACGAGCGTGAGGCCGAGGGCGGCCACGGTGAGGTAAAAGCACACGCGCAGGCGCGGGACGGCGCCGGCGGGCGAGAAAAATCTGCGAAATTCGGACGCGGCGCGAAATAACACTGACATGGTGACCTCCTGTCCCCCTGCGGTAGAGGAGCCGTGGTGGGGCTCTTCGTGAGCCCCACCACGGTCCGGCCGAGGCGCCCAGGAGGGAAGCGCGGAGCCAGTTATTCTCCTTCGCCCGGGCCCTCTGCGCCGGGTGACGGCTTTGCCGCACGGCGTATCTCAAGAGCGCCGTAGGCAAACACTGCCCCGATCACGCCAATGAGTACAACCGTCGGCCACAGGGGGTGGCCGGCGGCGAAGTCGAAGCCGAGACACACGGCGAAGATGAGCCGCAGCACTCGAGCGCCGAGCTCCGGTGTGACCTGCGACTGTTGCCGATATCCCCGAATAAACGAGCGACGAATGGTGCGCATCGACATCGCTTAATCCTCCTCAGTCCTCGGAGTGGCTGAACCGCAGCCCCGGCGCGCTGACCGCGCCCTCGTGTGGCAGGCCGCGATGCGCCTGGCCCGCATGGTGCTGCGCCTGCCGCAAGAGTTTGCTGGCCGCGGACGGTTCCTTCTTCTCACCTTCCCCTGCGGGGGGCGCTCCCCCTGCCGGGGACGCCCCTGCGGGTGCCGAGAGTTGATCTGGTCCGCCCGTGCTGGGGGCACTGCCGGTCGACGGTGCATTCCCGCCACCCTTGCCGCCGCCGCTGGAAGGCGTGTCCCCCGCAGGGCCGGCACCCGAGCCGGTAGTGGCGGCACCCGCTGCGCCGCGCGCAGCGCCCGCTGCCTGTCCTGCTGCGCGTGTCGTCTGCTCGGCGGCCTTTCCGGCGGCCTCGGCACCCTTGCCGGCCGCTTGTGCGGCAGCGGAGACCGCCGCACCGACAGGCTGCAGCCCTGGCACAGCGGAAATAGCAGCCCCCGCGGCCTTCCCGGCCGCTGCGACACCGGCCCCTGCGGCTTTCCCGCCCATGCTCATGCCAGCTCCCGCAGCACCCGCAGGCGGCGGCGGGGTGGCCGCGATCGCGCCGGCCCCGCCCTTGAAGCCCCCGACCGAGGATCCGGCCCCTCCGACGCTGCTGCCCGCGCCGCCCGCCACGGATGTGAGCCCGGCAATGCGAGCGAGCGCGGCCCCTGTCGCTTTGCCGCCGGCGACTCCCGCCGCCGCCCCGAGACCCGCCGCAGCACCTGCGGAGGCGACTGACCCGCCTGCGGAGGTCAGGTGCGAGAGTCCGAGGCTCGCGGCGCCCCCCATGATGCTGCCCGCGACGGAGGGAATCGTGAGCGCCATGATCCCGCCGAGGATGCCGCTCGTGCCGAGGGCCATCATGCTGGGCATCGAGAGCACCTGGCCGGAAGCCAACTGATTCAGCCAGGCCGCATCCTGCTGCGCCATATGAACCATGACGGCGCTCACGCCATACGTGGTCAACAACTTCACCCCGACTGAAGCGGCGTAACTCGCATACCGCTCACCGAACTGCACCGTCCACCGCGAGCCGAGAAACCCCAACATGACGCTGCCGATCCCGAGCACCATGTACATCTCGATCAGCGTCATCATCAGTTGCAGCGCCACGAGACCGAAACCCAAGTACAAGAGCAGCGACGTGACCACCGTCGCCAGGGATGCGACCATGCCCTCCATCGCATTTTCCGCCGCCTGACGGACTTTGCACCCGACCGCGAACGTGCCGCAGGCCGTGGTGGGATTGCCGCCGCCGGCCACCCGCGTGGGGTTACCCCCGTTCCACAATATTTTTTCCACGTTTCCCGCCTCCGTCATGATGCCGGACGGCGTGAGCGGTACTGTGGTGGCGCCTGCCGGCGTACCGAACTGCGAGGCCGCGAGAAACTTCTGACCGATCGTCTCGAATTGCTGCGGAATATAGGGCATCCACGTCGGGGCGGTGGCGACGATGAAGCCAAAAAACGAAATCTCGAGCATTTTCAAGAACAAACTCGAAAACCACTCCCCGAGATCGTTTTTTCGCAGTGCGTTGGTGATGCCCCACCACAACATCTCGAGCGTCGCGAGGAGAGTGAAAATCATCCACCCGATCCCCGTCTTTCCGGCCCCGATCGACACCCAATTCGCCGTCGCGTTCTGCACCATGGAGAGGATCGTGTCGAAGAACCCATTGGTGAGACAGGTCGAAGGCGCGCCCGCCGTGGCCGGCGCGCACGTACCCACCGCGGCCTGCGCCAGCGCGGGCAAGAACACCGCAGCGAGCGCGGCGAGAAGAATGAGTTTGTGACGACGATGATGTCGCATAATTGGTTCCTTAATACGGGGGCAACTTGACTGGCGCGGTAAGCCAGCTCTCGATGGTCTTTTGCTTGGCAACCCGTGCGTTCGCGCGATTGCCCATGTCGGTGAGAATCGCGGTATTGGCTGTACGCGTGTCGGTGTCGAGCTGAGAGAGCTCGGTCGCAAGCACTCCGTTCATCGCATTGCTCGCTTGCAGAATCTGATTGCGTCCCTGCGCACTGCGCGAGGCCGCCTGCAACGTCTGTTCGGTCGCCGCGGAGGTCGAAAACTGTTGTCGTGACAACCCGTATTCATGCAGCACACCCGTGATCTGCTCATTGAACCCTTGCGTCCACTGAGACAGCGTGCCGCCGGCATAGCCGAGCGACCCGGTGGGGTCACCATACTGCTGCGCGGTCGCTGCGGCCGTGTCCTGCACGCTCGCGGAGATACCTTGGGCCTGCGAGACAATTTGCTGCATCTGCAGGACCGGCTGCGCCAACTGCGACCAGAGCTGAAGGGGCATGGTGCCGACGTTTATGGCTTGATCCGCGAGCATCGAAATTTGCTGTTCCGTCTGTTGAACCTCTTGCTCATCCTGCTCGACGGCCGTGACCTCCTGCACCACCTGCTCGGGGAAGGTCGCACCGGCTACCTCCGACACCGCCTCTGCGGGCGGTGCGGCGGACGCAAGAATGAGGGTGGCCGCCGCAGCCGCGGCGGCGCATCGAATGGGAATGGGGATGTGGTGACGCATAGGTCTATCTCCTGAGTCACTCAGTGATGGCGGCTGCTACCGCGCGACAGTCGGCGAGCGCCGCCTGCGCCGCGTCCCGACCCGTCAGCAGTGCGGGCATGTCAGTCATCGGGGCCGCGCGGATCTCGTCATCGGGCAATCCTGCTAGGGCCTCGATGCCGCCGCGGCGCCGCACCAGTGGGTGCGCGGGATCAAACAGTGGCGACTCGTGAATCACCGGCACACAGAGCCGCGCGCCGGCCTGACGGGCGACGGAGCGCGCGGCGCGCGCGATGTCACTGTCCTTCATCTCTTCCTCGGACCGCACCCGATTCCACACAGCGCGGACTGTGGCCCTCAGCCCCTGGGGTAACTGACCGAGCAGCCAGCGCAGGCCGGCCACGGATTTACTGTCGTGAAGCATCGGCGTGATGATGCGCAGCCGTGCCGGCAGGCTCGAGTCCTGCCGGGCGACGAGCGCGAGCGCCTCGAGTGCCGCGCCGCAGTCGCCAACGCCGACGTCGAGGATGACGCCGCCCGGCGACGACGCGAACAACTGCGCTGCGAGTCCGTCCCGATCGATGGGGTCTGCCTCGTCACCGGACGGTGTATGCGTTTCGAGGGTGACGATGCTCGCGTCGCTGCCGAGCGCCAAGACATGGCGGCAGAGGGTCGTCTTGCCCACATTCCCGACGCCTGACAGGGCGAGGTAGCTCATGGAGGATGCATTCATCGTGGTGACCTTCCGATAGGTGGTGGAGTGAAATTGGAGGTGGCGAGCAGCGCCTCGGCCGCCGCGTCGTCGGCGGCGGCGGCTTCTGCGGATTCCACCGCGCCCGGCGCGGCCGGGGTCGCGCTGGCCGCAGGTTCGTCCGCAGGGCGGGCGCGGCGCAGCCAGCGATGCAGGGTGGATCTGCTCACGCGCAAGTCGAGTCGGTCGATGACCTGGCGCAGCGAGTAGCCGTCGGCCCGCAGCGCTCGGATCTCCGACTCGCGGGCGTAGAGCCCGGATCGCCGGTGCCATGGGCGCTCAGTTTGTTGCGCGGTTGTCGCCATATTTGTTCTCTGCTGTCCGGGCCCCTCAGCTCTCGCCGATGAACTTTCTCAGCTCATCAGGGGTTTTCGGTTTACCTGCTACCCGCTTACGGCGCCCGTAGTAGGCGAGGTCCTCCCCTGGGCCCAGGTCAGAGCCGTCAGCCCACTCGGGGATCCGGTGTTGCGCGCGTAATTCGGGGGTGAGCTCAATGCTCGCGACGGTCCCTGCTGTGGGCGGGGTGGCGTCCGCGTCAGGAACAGCAGATGCGCCGCCGCCTGGAACGCTGGATGGTCTCGGGTGGGCTGGAGGTGCGGCAGCAGCCGGCGCGTCACTGCGTGCGGCGGCGGGCCGTCTGTCGGTCTTCTCGCGCTCCGCGCCCGATCCCGTAGGGCGCGAATCACCGCGCCCGGCGGGCCCTGCGCGGGTTTCGCGAGTGGATTTCTGCCTCCGCGCTTTCTTCCCCGCTGCTCCCTCCCGCGCCGCCGCACGAAGCGCCGCGCGAACCGCGCGGACGCTCATTGAGGGGATCACCGAGCGTAGCGCGTCTGTCACCTGGCCGGTCGTGTAGGACTCCCCTGAGAGGGCCAGCAGACGATCCTGGACCGCGCGCAGAACTGCTGCTTTGCCGCCCCGTCCAGATTTCGCACCGGGCCTTTGGTCGGCCCTCAGTTTGTCGAGCGCCGCCCCTGCCCGCGCCGCGTATTCGTCGATGTCGTATGTCTCGGCCATGTCCGTCTCCAGGTCATCGCGGGTCACATGCCCGCCCTCACCAGTGCTCGGCACGGTGGGCCCACACCCGGACGTGAGAAGCGAAGCGCCGAACGTCCCCACGCGAGAAGGCGCAGCCGCCGAGCGACCGCACCCGCACCAACTAGCCACGGAGTGGCAAGTTGTGTGACGGGTGCCGTCTTGTGAAACGACTTAAGACACGTCAGGGCCCATCTGGCGGAGGACAGATACGCATAGAGGATCGAGGGTCTCGTGATGTCCACCACCGAAAAATCTCCACTCGCACGTGTGCTTAACGTCCGTGTCACCGCCACTGAGAGGGATGCAGTCGTAGCTCAGGCCCGAGTATGTGGACTCACGGTGTCCGCCTATTGCCGCTCACTGATCTTGGGCCGGGTGGTGACTTCAAGGACCGATCTATCGGTCGTCAATGAGCTCCGCCGGCTCGGGGGGCTCGCGAAGGCAATGCACATAGCGAGCGGCGGTACACACTCGGAGGAGACTGCGGCAGCGTGGCGGGCGGTCACAGCGGCGATCAATCGGATTGCTGGAGGCGCGCCGCCATGATTGGCAAAAAAATCCCTGCGCGCGGTGGCGGCGGCAAGGTCGCACGTATCGACAACTTAGTCGCGTACGTCACCGACCCCGGGGGCCACGCTGACCCGGATCGACCAGGAGAAATGGGTCCGGAGAAGTGCGTCTACTCGGGGGCAGTAGGTTTCATCGCCACCGACCTCGCGGCGCAAAAGGCGGAAATGGCCGCCCTGGCACTCGCGGCCCCGCAGTCGGCCGATCCGATCACCCACTACGTCGTCTCATGGGCGGAGGGCGAGCACCCGAGCCGCGAGCAAGTCGACCAAGCTGTGAGCATCGTGCTGTCGGAGCTCGGCCTAGAGGGGCATCAGGCGATCTACGCGCTTCACCTGGACACCGACAATGACCACGTGCATGTGGTGGTGTCCCGCGTAAACCCAACGACCGAGAGAGTGGTGAGAGCCGGTGGAGGGTGGGATAGACGGGCACTCCTGCAGGCAGTCGCCAAAATTGAACGGGCACAAGGATGGCAACAGATTGCAACACCCGCCGCCGAGCGCGAGGCTGCCGAGTCTGAGCGCCACCGCAAGACCAGCCGTGAAGACCGACGTGGCGAGCGCGCGCGGGAGCGTCCGCGCGCCAACGACCGCGCCCGGGACGGTGCTCACCGCCACGAGGAGCGGTCTGCCGTCGAGATCGCGCGCGAGCGCGCCGGGCAACTGTTCCACCCAAAACGCGGTGCCCAGACCTGGGCGGAACTCCATGCCGCGCTCGCCGAACGCGGCTTGAGGTACGAGCGCAAGGGATCGGGCGCGATCATTTGGGTAGGCGAGACCGCCGTGAAGGCCAGTGAGGTCTCGAGAGACGCGAGCTTTGCCAAACTCGAGAAGCGCCTCGGGCCGTATCAGCCGCTGACCCCCGAGCAGGCCGAGCAGTCCCGCGCGAACGCGCCAGGACCCGAGCCGACGGAGCGGGCGGCAGGATCGACGGACCGCGCGACGTGGGCCGAGTATCAGCGCGCCCGCCGCGAGCGGCAGGCCGAGGGGCGCGCAAATCGCGCAGCCCTCACTGCCCGGCATCGACACGAGCGGGCCGCGCTGCAGACCGCGCAGAGAGAGCGCCGCCAGGCGGCCACCGCTGGCAACTGGCGGGGGCGCGGCGCGGAACTCAATGTGATACGCAGCCAGCTTGCGGCTCAGGATGCCCGCGAGCGCCTCGAGCTGCGCGATCGACAGGCCCGTGAGCGAAAGGAGCGGATAAAGAGATCTGCAAAGTCTTACGAGGACTGGCTCCGCCAACAGGGGCGCGGCCAGCAGGCCGACGCCTACGCGCGCTGGATCGCCCCGCGGCTCCTTGGCGAGGACCAGCCGGCCGTGCCTCGGGACATCCGGGCGTTTTCCGCGCACGTGATGGGCTCGACGGTGGAGTATCGCCGCGATGCGGACCGCCGCCTCGCGTTCGTCGACGCCGGGCGGATGATCAATATGACCTCGAGTCGAGAGGACGATGCAACGCTCGCGGCGCTGCAGGTTGCGCAGGCAAAGTGGGGGCGCGTACAGATTTCCGGGTCGGGCGAGTTTCGAGAGCGCGCCGCCCGTGCCGCGGCGCGCGAAGGCATCCGCGTGGTCGATGCCGATCTCGCCGGTATCGTCGCGGACGAGCAGGCGCGCATGCGCCGGGGCGAGCCGCCGCGAGTGCAGCCGCCCTCGGAACTCGAGCGGGCGCAGGCGACCTGCCAGAGACTCATCCACGACATGGTGGAGTCCGGGGACTATGCGTGCTCGGATGCTGAATGGGCTCGGGCGTGCAGCGACGATATCGACATCGTCCGCGCTGAGTGCCGCTCGTGGGCCGAGGCGGCACTCGAGGCGGGGTGGACCGTCTCCCCCGAGACGCTATCCGTCGCCGGTCTGGATGGCTTGGCCCCACCGCCGGAGCGGCGCACCAGCGAGGACCTCGGACGATGAGCGCGGACCCATGTCTCGAGGGGGATGGCGATCAGGAAGTTCCAGCCCCGCTGGATCCGGCGGCATCCCTCGCCGCCCTGAGCTGGTGCCTGCGGGCTCTCGCTTGTGGATATGGACTCTTAGCTACCGAACGCGCTGCGGGCCTACGGCTCCTCGAGGCTGGCATACACGCCGGAGATGCCGCCGATCTTGCGGCGGCGGCGGAGATACTGCAGACGCCACGTCGCCTCAGCGGCCGGCGGCGCGAGAAAGCCAGCGAGCTGTCCGTCCGCTTCGCGGAGCGTGCCGAGGCCCTCCGAGAATCAGAACGATAGTGCCATCAGCGGAGTCGCGCTGGGCGGTTCCGTGACTCCAGTCACAGCGATCGGTCGGTCCCAATCGCCATCCATCAGTGTGCCTCTACTCGATTTTGCGAGGCCCACCTCTCATTTTTCGGAGTCACCGTGCCACGATCGGAGTCGATACGCTAACTGAGAAGCCAAGGGGTACCCACATGGACGGAGAAGCCAAGTTATTGGGTGTGCTACGGTCTCGTGTTGCGCGAAGCGTACTGGCGGTCGTGTGCCTCATCGCTCTCACTGGATTCGGGTCGTGGTTCGGCCGACCACTTGTGAACGGGTACTACGTCTCGCGCGGCAGCGCCGCTAGCATCATCATGGTCCGGCTCGTCGAGGCGCCCCGCGGGCACGTGAGCGGCGCGCTCGTCGTGACCACCGTCGATCAGGGCGGGTCAACCCCTGGCGTCACCCGGCGCACACTTCAGGGCAGCATCGCCGGTGGCAACATCACGCTAAAGACACCCGGCCTATTCGGCCTGCTGAGCGCTGTGTATGTCGGGACGCTCGACGGCGATCGCCTGACCCTGAGCCTGCAGGGACACTCACCCTTCACTCTTTACCTCACGTCCGCAGCCGATTACCAGGACCGTCTTGCCGCGCTGAATCAGGTTCAGGCGAATGTCAACTCCCTGCGAAATGCCCGACATCTCATTCGCCACACGACCGCCTACCTCAAGCGGCTCAATGCATCCATCGTGCAGTACATGACTTGGGGCCGCACTCGCATTGCGCACCAAGACGGCGTACGGCTATGGTGGGCAAAGAAAGCGAAATATTATGACGCTTGCCTCGCGAAGATCCGTCCGCTAGCGGCAGCAGGAGTACCGGAATGGCGCTGGAGTCGGTGCGCAATGACGGTGCGCAACGACGCTTGGGATCGCGACCAGGAAGTGTCTCTGATCAAGAGAGACCAACATATTAATGCCGTGCAAAGTACGGCAATCCAGCACATGCTCATCGAAGCACCGATCAAGGTAAGAACCACAGCCCACGCAATGCACTCAGCGTGTCCCTACAGTTCATCGCCAAAGACCTGCGAGAAAGATTGGGACCATTGGCACACCGCAGCGTCATCCATATCGTCACTCGTTCCGCCGGCGCGCCTCGCAGACTTCCGCACGCTGCTGCCGCAGGTCAAAAAGGCGCTTCAAAACGACGCCGAGATCACGGCAAGGGTCAATGCCCAACTCCAATCGGTTGCAACTCAAGTCGTCAATATCCTCAACGAACCCGAGAAATACCGCAGAACCTGACCGAACTCCGCCGCTTCCACCTCGGATTCTACGGCGTTGCCTATCGTCGCACCACTCAGTCTAGAATCTGTACGCCACCGATCTGAGACCCATACAGCGCGCCCACGGGATAATTGCGATGGGCGTGCACAATCACTTCGCGCACGGCCTCAAAGAGCCCACCGCAGGGCAGCTTGTTGAGAGGATCGCCATGAGCAAGACGGTTGCGTATCGTGTTGAGAGAACTTCCCGGTCCGCGCCCCGATTTACTATGCAACGCGTCCGGCAAGTCGTCGTGCTTGCTCATGTAACTCAGGAACCGGTTCAGGCCAGGTTTGAAATTTTCAGACTTGAGGCGGAGCTGTCGAGTCTGTTCTTCCTCATACAGCCGCTGAAAATACACACCACGTAATGCGCCCTCAAGGCTTCGCAGCGCTTGCATTTCTGCGGATTGGACGACGGCCGGTTCGGCCCATGCCAGGAGCAGTATGCGCAGGGCATCGTGGTATGCATCGCAGTGAATCCCGGGAACTCTCGTATCGTTGACCTGCAGCGTCAGCAGGTAATCGCGCCATTTGCTGATGTGGTTGAACTGCATGAGTGGCTGGTTGGGACGTCCAGGGCCGAAGGAGCCAGGATAGCTGAAGCCCTTCTCATGATGAATTGGATTTACAAGGTCGATGTCGAGCGCCAGCCCGTTCATGCGGCTGCATCCTCCGTGCGGCGCCCTGGCTTCGTCGGACGAGTCATCTCGTGGATGATCGAATCGGTCGACTTGACGACACCGACGCGCTCGAGGCTGCGCAATATTCCGACGGTTGAGAGCATGTGCAGATGCGGGGGTTTCTCGAAGACCCGAAATCCCGCATCCTTGAATAGCAGCAGGACCGGCTCGCCGGGCGCGAGATACTTGCGCAAACCGTCTTCGGCATTGAGGAAATCGGCGATGGCGAGCTCGCCAATGTGGTTTCTTTTCCTGCCTCGGCGGGTACGCCGAGCGCATTCGTCCTGCCACACGCCGGTCTGCTCGATGACGAATGGAGGTTGGTGCGTCTCGATGAACTCCTTCACGGCCGCATCCTTGGGCCAGTGCTTCGGGTCGCTCGTCACCTCGGCGACGATCGCATCCAGCACCACGATGCGCATGTCGAGCGCGAGCAGCAGGGGCAACTGGTCGGCGACCCAGAGGCTGTTGAATGGTCCGCTATCGGGAATGATCAGCGTGCAGCGCTTCATGCGTGCTTCCAGATGTTCTCGAAGATCGCGGCTTGCTGTTCGATTTCATGCGCCGGAGGCGAGGGCAGCGGGAGGTCAGCATCCCCGAGCGCAACGAGCAACTGAGCGTAATCCCGCAATCCCAGAAGGCGGATCGCATCGCGGCGCGCGAGGTGGCCCCGGGAATAGGCTACCAGCGGGTCTTCCACGGTGTCTTCCTCGCCGCTCGCCGTGACGGCTTCCAGATACTCACGGATCATCGAGGTCATCGTAGTGCTACGTGCTCGCTTTCGGGCGTCCTCAGATAAACAGATCGGCCGCGACGTTGAACCGTCGCGCGAGCTTCTTCGCGAGATCCTTGCTGATGGCGCGCCGGCCGTTGAGGATGTCTGAAATCCGGCTCTGCGGCGCGCAATCGACGAGATCCTCCTGCTTGAGCGCGTGCTGCTGCATCAGAAAGCGCAGCGTCTCGGCCGGAGACGCCTCGGGGATAACCGTGTGCTCACCCTCGTACGCCTCCACCTGATCGGAGAGGTAATCGAGCACCTCGGCAAGGGGATGGCTCTCGTCGTCGCCGATCACGTCAATCAGCGCATCGACGACAGAACGCGCGGTCGTATATTCCGCCTCGTTCCGCACCGCGGTCACGCCGATCGCCTTCTTGAACGGCATCCAGGCCCGCAGGATCGCCTGCGGGTCGGGGGTAGTGCTGTGTGCATGGCGCATATTCAGTTTCTCCGCTTCCACTTGTCGCGGTCGTACTCGGCATGGGTGAGCACCTGGCGGATGTACACCTTGCGCCGGTTGTAATGGATCACCGCGATCAGGCGGTACTTGTTCCCGCCGATATTGAACACCGTGAACGGGTCAACGTAATCGGCGCTGCCAAAGGTCTCCCGCAGGGTGTTGAAATCCGCAAAGACCTCCCGGCGCATGATCCGGTACCACGCCTCGAGCGGCCCCTCGGCATCCGGATGCTTCTTCCAGAACTCGACCAAGGCGGGCTTCGCGATGACGTGCATCGCGGGTAATATACCAAATTGGTATTTTCGGTCAAGGCGGTGCGCATCACTCCGGCTGACTCAGCCGGACATCGCCGCCACCGCCCCGGCGGCACCAGAATCTGTGCTGGAGCCACCCCGCAGGACCGCCTGTGCCGTCTCGAGCGCCGCGATCCGCCCCGGGGCGAGCCCATCATGGGCCCGCACGGGCCGACCCTGTGACGTCTGAGCCTGAGCCGGCCCCGATGCCCCTCAGCAGAGAGAGGGGTAAAAGGCGGGGTGGGGGCGATTTCATGATGAGAAGGGGCTCCCAAGCCCCTCGGGAGGGTGGAAGCGCTCGAGCGCGCGGCCCCGAACGCTTTATTTAGCCGCCTAATTTGGGGGCGGAGCCCCCAAACCCCCCGCCCTACGGGCGCTGTTACCTGATTTAGGCTTCAGTCTCACGCCGACGATACCACGTTGCCCGGCTGATACCGTCAGCGGTCCATGGCGCACGATCACGTTCCAGGGGCGTGCCCTTCCGCCGGGCGAGGCCCGATGCCGCGCCGCCGCGCCTGCCCTTCCACGACTGCCGCGTCTGAAACGCGGCGAGCGCGGCGGGGTCGCGTTGCCAGACCCACTTGCCGACCGAGCGGGCGACGTGGCGAGCCTCGTTCAGGGCGAGTGGGCGCGTAAACTCCCCATTGAAGGAGAGTGCCCGGTCGTAGCACTCGTTCTGCCACGCGCACCACGCGCCGGGTGCTGCGCGACCGGCACCACGATAGAGCCGAATCGCAGGATAGGCCCAGACCCTGAGCCGGTCGAACAATGTGCAGTTACGACCCAGGCCGATCTCGCCGGCCTGTGTGCCCCGCTTGGGCAGGTGCCGGCGCAGGTCCACGTAGTCGGCGAGTTTGGACAACTCGTAGAGCGCTCCGCTGGTACGGGTGTCCCACACCGGATGGCGTGGGTTCTTCGTGATGAGGCCCGAGTAGCCCGGATCGCCGCGTATAGCGGCACGGATGCCGCCCTCGACAGCGGCCAGATAGCGGACAGGGCCATCATGCAGGCCCGCGCCATCGACCAGGACCGGGGCCGAGAGGCCCCAGACCAGGTGTGCGTGATCGTTCAGCCGGTTTCTCGCGATCCAGGTCGGGATCGGTAGCACATCGAGCCACGCGCCGGCCGCACCCTCGTAGTCGCAATCGTAGATCGACCAGCAGCGCAGGTGAGGGGGGTTCGCCTGGATGTACTGCCGGGCGAGCGCCTGCCGCAGCGAGCGGACGGCAAGTCCCCGGCTCAGGTCATCAGTACAGTAGGGTCGACGCGGCCAGCGAGCCTCGTCGACCCAATCCAGTTGGACAGAGGCAGGGCTGCCTGCAGAGACAACACCCTCGATTTGCGCGGTGAGCGCGGCGGGGGTACGTTGCTCGTGTTGAGCCACGATGCGACGCGTACAAGAAAGGCCGCGCGGCCCGGGCAGGAGCGCGGTTTTTCTCTTTTAGGCGACGGGCAAGGCCGCGCCTGCGGCGGCTCGTTCGATTGTTTCGCGCCGCCAACCGTATGGGCGACCGGCGACGAAGACATCACGCGCAGGAAGCCAGCCGAGCCGTTCCCACCGCCACCGGGTCGGCAGGCTGATTCCATAATATTGCTCGACATCGCTCGGCCTCATGACTGCGGCCGGCGCAGCGGGGCGACGCTTCGATTGCTTAGGAGATGCCATGACAGACTCTCTAATTGGAAGAGAGTCTGTCTTATATGCTCCTAATTTTTGGAAGCCGTAGTACGGAAGTTCGCGCGGTTCAGCGGACTTTCGTCGGCCGCGAGGGGGAAGGAGGACTTGGAGTTCGTGTCGACTGAGTCGATAGCGCTCGGCGGAAATCGAAATCCATCATGTGCGGCGGCGGAGTGCCGGGCGGTCCGATTTCGAGTACCGTGGCGACCGCTCGTCGTACCTGCTTATCCGGACTGTCCACATTCAGCAGTGTCGCGGCGAGCGCATAAAATGGTCCGGTATCGGTCGTGGTCGGAGGCGCATCGAAAAATTGCCACCACCATGCCGCGACTTCGGCGAGCGCATTGTTTCCGTCTCCCTCACGGCGGCCGGTCCGGACCGGCGGCGGACTCAGAGCCTCGATCGCTTCGAGCGCCGATAGATATTCGGCCACCGCTGTCATCACGGTGGCGTGGGCGCGAGCCAACCTATCCGATGCACAGAGTTCCGCTGCCGCCAAACCATCGATATTCAGTGGTTTGCCCATGGCCGTGGACACGGTGTTTGATTTCGTCCAATGCCCGAGGTGAACGTGTCTGATTGTGGTGGATGTGACGTGTTTGAGGAAATCCCGGGTACGGCTTTGGAGTTGCTTGATCTTCCTGCGTCGTGTGTCTAATTCGGCAGGCGGGAGGGGTGTCGTGCAATCGAACACAGTAGTTGCAATAAACGCAAATTTTTCGACCTTCACGCGATCGGCTTCGGGAAAATGAGGAAACAATGCCTGCGTGATCTCAGACATCCGTCTCTTTAATCTGACCTCATAACTTTCCGCTGGCCGCGCCTCCTTCTGGATCATTCGCCATCTTCCTCGGCATCTCGCAGTTTCAAGACGAAATTCGCCCATTTTTCCAGCGCCTCTCGCTTCTCCGGGAGGTACTGCCACCGGTCGTACACTGCCTCGACCCCTCTCTGCTTGTGACTCAAAATTCTCTCGGCGACATGAGGTACGACGCCGAGCCGTGACAGACCCGTGCGGCAGGTGCGGCGGAGGTCATGGAGGTTGAATTTCTGTATTCCAGCTTTCTTGAAGCGGTTCATGCATCGCGCGAGCCGACGTCCAAGTTCTTGCGGCGACGCACGCTTGGTCGGATCGCGCTTGGTTGGGAAAACCCAGGGCGAGGAGCGGGCCAGGGCGCGGAGCGCCTTGAGATGCTCGATTACGGGATCTGTCAGCGGGACGACGTGTCCATCGTCCTCCTTATGGTGCTCGTCAGGCACGGACCAGGTCTTGATCTTGAAATCAAACTCAGTCCAGCGGGCGTGGGCAAGTTCACCGGTCCTGACCCCGGTCAGCAGCAGAATCATGATGACGTGGGTCAGCTTTTCCTGCCGCGTGCAGGCTTCTGGATCGCCGAGGAAGATTCGTAGTTCTTCATCGGACAGCACACGCTTCCGCGGCTTTTCCTTGCCGCCTGGCGGTGTGAGCAGAATGACCGGGGAAGCATCGACGATGCGTCGCTGGATCCCGAACCGGTACATCTGCCCGAGGATTCGAGCCGTTCGGTTGGCCAGTACGGGTGCGCCTCGATCGACGATGCTGTCGAGGAGATCGACTACTTCTCGCGGTGTAATGGTGCGGGCGTCGCGGTCCTGCCATTCTCTGAGGATGTCTCGACGGAGCAGCCATTCGGCCTTCTCCGGCCGCTTGCGATTGGGACGAAGGTATCGTTCTGTAAATTCGGAGGCGAGAAATGCCACGGTATGGTGATCACCGGGCTTGGCTTGTGCGGTAGAGGCGGGCAGTGTGGTACTGCGTGAGTTGCGTCGCGGGCGCGCCCGCCGTGGGTCGATGCCATCGTCGAGGGCTTTGCGCAACGCCAGGGCGCGTTCCCGGGCGTCGGCAAGTGGCATAGTAGGCAGGTGGCCAATGACGATGCGCACCCACTCGTCGCGCCACTTGAATCGGAAAAGCCATGTCCGGGAATGGCCGCCGGCCTTCACCCGCACCCGGAGTTGCAGTCCCAGGACAGCGGGGTCGGTATGGTCGCCGGGGGGCAGCCCGCCGAGCGCATTGGCCACGAAGCGGGTCTTCCTGACAATTCGAGGCTTCCTTTTCGGGACACTCTGGCGCACGCGATGGACTGGAATTGTGGCCACGTTGTGGCCAATGTATCTGAAATGCTCTGAAATGCAATGTGTGATTCTGAGAGTGTGAAATGCCGCAAAATATAGGACTTGCGCTCTTATGGCCTTTCAGGTAATTTCACCCCGTAAGGCTATTGGGATGCTTTGGGAGCAGAGGGTCGGGAGTTCGTTATGGACACTGACCGGGGACTGTTCAGTTCCTGGCACTGCTGGTAGCCTCCGGAATGGAGCCATGGAGCGGGGCGATCTCCGATCTCCTACCCGCAATTCTTCTCTCGGGGTGTAGCTCAGCCTGGTAGAGCGCTGCGTTTGGGACGCAGATGCCGGAGGTTCAAATCCTCTCACCCCGATATCCGAAGGCTGGTCCAGTCTTCCATCATCGTTTTCCGCCTTCTCGTCCGCCCCGGGCTTTTGTTGCGCTCAGGTCTACTTATTTCATGTAATACACCTGTTCACAAAAAGGCCAGAGGTGGCGCGTAGAGCCGCACCAAATGGTGCCCACTGTTGTTCAGTCGTGTGCGGGCAATAATGACTTGGGGGTGAACAGTGCCGAAGACACTGAGGGCGTCCGAAGAGGCTGGTCCGGGCGAGCTTCCGGAGACTTTGCTACGCGGGGTGAGAGCGCCGGCGGGAATGCCGCTCCTCTTCGACGACGACGGCCGCTTCCTG
>DAHVTM010000108.1:0-25948 GCA_027324195.1 Gammaproteobacteria bacterium
CTTAAAACGGTCGGACGGCTGACTGCCGCGATATATTGCGTCCGACTCAGCGCGTTATTCTGGCGTTATTTACGCTCTATCAAAGTGGCGCGCGAACGCGGATGTGAACCGAGACGTTGCCCTCAGATACCGTTACTGGCAGCACATTACCCAGGGCATTCAACCACGCCGGTATTTCCGAAACTCTAATCAGGGTTGTCACCCGTAGACTGCCGGCAGCCGGAGAAATGATGATCGGTTTTGACGTGTACCGGTTAAGGTTCTCGACCACGTCGCGCAGTGGCTCGTCGGTGAATTCCAGTTCACCGTGCGTCCATGCGATGGCGAGTCGGGGATCGATGCTGCGCACGATCTGCGCAGCCTCAGGACCATAGGCGTAACGTTCACCGCGGTGCAGCCGGATCGGCTTTAGTGGCGGCGCGTGAATGAACGCTGCTCGGCGCCGCGGCACGAGAGTGATCTCGACCCGCCCTTCCGTCACCGTCACCTCGATTCGGCGGGACTCGCGATCGACAGCGAAAGCCGTGCCCAGATCGGTAATGATGCCGTCGCCGGCACGAACCCGGAACGGCCAGCCGGGCTGATGCGCGACTCGAAACCACGCCTCGCCACGCTTCAGGACCACCGTGCGATGATGCGGCCCCAGCGCCACAGAGAGCGCGGTGTCGGCGCCCAGAATCACCCTCGTGCCGTCAGGTAGACGCACGGATCGAGTCTGAGCGGCGCGTGTCGCGTAGCGGATCCCCAGCGCATCGGATCCTCGGTCTTTGGTCCCGGGCGCTTGGGGAGCTGGCCGCCAAAGGAGCATGCTGCCGCCCACCGCGATCAGGAGTGCGGCGGTACGCATGTGGTTTCGCCGCCCTGGGCCTGCCGATCCGCGATGCCTCCGCCGTCCGGCGATGAGCAGGGGTGACCGGATCGGTAGTGCGGCACCGTTCAACTGTTGAGCCTCGGCATACAGGCGGGCACAAGCGGCATATACCATGCGGCTTTCGGGATCCTGCCGCCATGCGCGCCAAGCCGCCTCCTCTGCCACCGTGAGCGGCTGTGCCTCGCAGCGTCGCGCATGCCATTCGACGGCCTCGATCCAGCGCCCCTCGGGCCTTTCGCCGTCGGGTTCGGGCACGCTCACGGATTGTCTCCCGGAGGGCCGGAATCCCCGATGCTCGCGTGGAGAAGTGCCAGCGCGCGTGCTACGTAGATCTTCGCCATTCGACCACTGATGCCCATCTCCCGACCGACTTCGTCGAAGGGTCGGCCTTGGACCACCCGCAGCATGAAGGCGTCCTGACAGCGCGGCGGGAGCCTGCCGATGGCTTGCTGGATCAACTCCAATCGCTGCCTGGCATCGACGACGGTTTCGGCCGACGGGGCCACCTGTTCCGCCTCGGCACGCACTCCTTGCGCGAATCGCTCCCGAACCGTGCGCCGACGGCCATAATCCGTCATGAGGTTCAAGGCACATCGCCACAGGTAACTTGCTAGCGAGCCGATGGAACCCTCACGCTCCACGGCGAGCACCTTGACGTACGCGTCCTGAGCAATCTCTTTCGCTTCCTCGATCGACCCGGTGCGCTGTGTCAGGAAGCGTAGCAGCGGCGCGTGGTGGTCCCGGACCACCGCGGCCAGCGCTTCCGCCCGGCGCTCACGTTCGCTCGGGCACGTGTCTTCGGCGATTCCGCCCGTCGCGTCGTGCGCGTCAAGCGGCGCATCGGCGCTACGCGCATTCATGGAGGAACCGCACTGACAAGAAACGTGCATATCGAAGCAAAGGGAAGTTCGTCCCCGCTGGCTTCGAACCGGACTCATTGATGTGCGGCATACTCCACCCCAAGCCATCTCCGAACCGACATTCGACTGCGACACCCGGTTCTGCGCCCATGTTGGTGTTGAGCAACACCCGATGTTTGTCGCTTCAAGCGTGATGACTATAGTCTGCATTTGACTCTATCAGCAACCGCCTGAACAGAATTTATCGCCCTCTGTGGCACAAGATTTGGGCGCGATGCGGGCAGGCAACAGGGTCATGAAGGCCGTCGGATAGTCCCGTCGAAATTCGACGCATTTGATGCGCGAACTAATAGACGGCCCAGGAGATGTTCAAGGTGACGCTTTGATTAGCGTCAGACTCAATGCGTGGATGGGGTCGCCGGCAGTCTCGGCATGCCGTACTAAAACGGGGGTCAGTCGCCTGAAGCCGATTGCAGGAGCGCATTGAGCGCGGCGCCCGCGGCAGTGGCGGCCGGCCCGATGATGACGTGCAGACAATCGACCGTCGCCAACACGCTGCCACGCAAGCCCAAGCTCTGCAGCGCTTGCGAGTCGACTCGGGTGACATCCGCGACGGCGATGCGCAATCGCGATGCGGCCGGGGTGATGGCGCGAATATTGCCCACGCCTCCAACCGCCGCCAGCAGTGCATGGAGCTGCTCTGTGGCAAGCGGTGCGTGCTGCGGCGCCATAGGAGCCTTGTCGACGGCAGCCGCTTCTGCAGTGCGCGACACAGCCGGTACGCTGTGTGACTGCTCTGCCAGTGCGAGGCGCATTTCCCCGGCGATCTGCTCCGCCACCGGCCCGATCACAACCTGCAACGCCGTAGCCGATGGCCGCACAACCCCCACTGCGCCGAGCGCCTTCAACGCATTTACGTTGACGGCATCCTGGTGACGCACGATCAAGCGCAATCGCGTGGTGCAGGCATTCACCGATTCAAGGTTCTGTGCCCCACCGAGCGCGGAGATGTAAGCCGACGCCCGCTCGCCGGCGCCTGCGGGGACTGTTCGGGCAATGGCCGGCTCCCCTTCAGCCTCCCGGCCTGGAGTCTTGAGATCGAATTTGACAATCGCATAGCGGAATATCCCGTAGTACAGGGCAAAGTAAAGTGCACCGATCGGCAGCAGCCACAGCGGATGTGTCGCATGCTTGAAATTCAGAATGTAATCAAACAGACCGGCCGAGAAGCCAAAGCCCAGACGGACATCGAGCGCATTGGTGATAACGAACGCCAGACCGGTCAGCAGCGCATGGAGCAAATACAACCCTGGGGCGAGGAACATGAAGGTGAATTCGACCGGTTCGGTCACCCCGGTGAGGAACGAGGTCAGTGCGATCGACAGCAGCAGTCCGGCGACGGCCGCGCGCCGCTCCGGTCGAGCGGTGTGGTACATGGCGAGGCACGCTGCAGGCAAGCCGAACATCATCACCGGGAAAAATCCGGCCATGAAAGCTCCCGCGCGCGGATCGCCGGCGAAGAATCGATTCATATCGCCGGTGACACCATGGTAATTGCCGACGATGAACCAGGCGAAGCTGTTGAGGATGTTGTGCAGGCCGGTGACGATGAGCAGCCGGTTGAGCACCCCGTAGACGAACAGCCCCCAAGGCCCGGCGGCGAGCACCACTCGACTGAGCGTGGCCATGCCTGCCTCAAGGTGAGGCAGTTCGACGCCGAGCGCGATCGCGAGCGGCACAGCCGCAAAGCCGCTCGCGATCGGTACGAATCGTCGGCCCCCGAAGAAGGCCAGATAGCTCGGCAGCGTGAAGTTGTGGAAACGATTGTAGAGCGCCCCGCCCATCAGCCCCGAGACGATACCGACCGGCACGGTGAACTCGCCAAGCCGCTGGTCCTTGAAGGCCTCGATCACAAGCCCCCGGGCGTGCTCGGGAACGCCCGCCAGCGCTGCGCCGGAGACCGCGACGAATACGGCAGCGCCCTTGATGATCACCAGATAGCTCACCACTGCCGCCATACCCGCTGCGCCATGATTGTCGCGTGCCAATCCGATCGCCACGCCGACGGCAAATAGGAGTCCCAGATTGGTGAAGATCGCCTGGCCCGCTGCAGCCATGACGGCAATGTTCAGCAGATCCGGTTGACCCAGGCGCAGCAGCAGCGCGGCCGCCGGCAGCACCGCAATCGGCAGCATGAGTGCGCCGCCAAGCTTCTGCAGCGCGGTGAGCAGGTGTTTCATGGCGAGAGTCCTGGTGATGAGGCGCTCATGTCGCGAGGGGCGCCACCGCGCCGCTCGGCTCGATGGGCACGGCCGCGAGTGCCCGTACCGCCTCGGCCGAGTCTTGCGCCAGGGCTTGCGTGGCCAGCGCCCGGCAGTGCTCGAGCGTGACTGAGCCGAGCAGTGCCTTCACACGCGGGATCGCCGCCGGCGCACACGACAGCTCATGCACCCCGAGTCCGATCAGCAGCGGCGCTGCCAGCGGATCAGAAGCGAGGCCCCCACATACCGCGGTGCGCCGGCCCGCCGCGCTTGCCGCCTGCGCAGTGCGTCCGATCAGGCGAAGCACGGCCGGATGCAGTCCATCGAGGCGGGCGGCCAGTTGCGGATGGCCACGGTCCATGGCGAGGGTGTATTGAGTCAGATCATTCGTGCCGATGGAGAAGAAATCGACTTCGCGGGCGAGCGCATCGGCCATCATCGCCGAGGCGGGAGTCTCGATCATCACCCCGAGCTCGATTGCTGCGCAGCGACCGATGCGCCGACACGCCGCGGCGATGTGCTCGCGCACCGCCCGTACTTCCGCGAGATCGGTGATCATCGGCAGCAGCAATCGGCACTGCCCGTAAGGCTCGACGGCAAGCACCGCGCGCAGTTGCTCGTCGAGCAGATCGGGGTGCCACAGGCTGGTACGGATCCCCCGCAGGCCAAGGGCGGGGTTGTCCTCGGTAGGCAGAGGCAGGTAGGGGATGGGCTTATCGCCGCCGACGTCGAGGGTCCGGATGGTGAGTGGGCGACCGGCGAGCGCGGCCGCAATGCGCTGATATTCACCACGCTGCTCGGCCTCGTTCGGGGCGTCGCGCCGCTCGAGAAACAAAAACTCAGTGCGCAGCAGTCCACAGCCTTCGGCACCGTTGCGAACCGCGAGTTCGGCATCGGCGAACGAGCCGAGATTGGCGAGCACCTCGATGCGCACGCCGTCGGCCGTACGGCATTCGCGCTGTGCGAGCTCGCGCTCGCGCTCGCGTCGCGCGGCGGTCCGCGCGATCTCGCGCCGGACGGTCTCAAGGTGCGCCTCGCCCGGGTCGACCCGCAGTTGTCCGCCCTCGGCATCGAGTACGAGCGGGGTACCCGCAGCAATGCTCTGCAGCGCCGGACCGAGCGCCACCAGCGCCGGGATGCCGGCGGCGGCGGCCAGAATCGACACGTGCGAGGTCGCCCCACCGGCGGCGAGGCAGATGCCGGCGAGCACTTCGGCATCGAGTCCGACGAGTTGCGAAGGCAGCAGCTCCTCAGCGATAAGAATTGATCCCGGCGCAAGCGCCGCAGCGCTCGCGGTCGACTCACCCGCGAGCGCGAGCAGCACTTGGCGCTCGAGATCCGTCAGATCATCGGCGCGCTCGCCCAAGCGTTGATCGCCGAGCGCACGCAGTGCCGCGATGCTCTCGCCAATGGCGGCGCGCCACGCAAACGCCGCGCTGCGACCGCGCCCGATCCCCTCCAGTGCGCGCCCCTGGAGCTGCGGATCCTCGAGCAGCGCCAGGTGCGCCTCCATGACCTGCGCGGCGGCGCCGTCAGCGGCGCCAATCGAGCGCTCGAGCCGCGCACGCACGGCAGCGCATGCGCGGTGCAATTCGGCCCGCTCGTGCTCGATGCCGGCTCCCGATTCGGTCACGACAATGTCCCGCCGCTGCAGTGGCGCCGCGCGGCCCACGGCAATACCGCGGCTCGCCACGACGCCGCTCAGCACGGTGCCGGCGCGAACCGGCTCGGCCGGCGCGGCAGCAGGCGCGGCGGCGGGCACAGACTGCGCGGCAGTGGGGGCGCTCGAGGCCCGCCTCGACAGCAGCGCCGCGAGAGACTCGAGCGCCTGGCGCGCATCGGGTCCGCTGGCACGGATCTCAACCTCATCGTCCCGGTGCACGCCGAGTGTCATGAGCGCCGTTGCGCTGCGGGCATCTGCGCTGCGCCCCCGGAATCGCAGCTGAACCTCGACAGCCAAGCTCTTCAGGGCCGTAGCCACCTGCGCCGCCGGGCGCGCGTGAATGCCATGCTCGAGTGCGACCTGCACTTTGCGCACCAGCGCTTCGCCGTCGGTTTGCGCCGGTGCAACCCGTGGCGAGGACGCGGCGGTCCACTCCATCAGCCGCTCGCCCACCTGCACAATGCGACCCTCCATGCGTCGCGCCAGTCGCAGCTCGCCCTCCGTGATCCCCAGCACCGGGGTCAGCAGACTCGGAGCGCGCCGGGCGAGCAGATCCAGATCGAAGCTGATGAGCCGATCGCCGGCCGCCACGGTCTGCCCGGCCGTCACGTGAGCCTCGAAGCCCTCCCCGCCGAGCGCGACCGTGTCGATGCCGATGTGCATCAGGATGTCGAGGCCGAGCTCGGTGCGAATCGTCACCGCATGGCGGGTGTCGGGCAACGCCACCACCTGACCGGCACAGGGGGCGTGCAGGGTCGAACCGAGCGGATCGATCGCCAGGCCATCGCCGAGCATGCGACCGGCAAAGACCGGATCGGGCACCTCCTCGAGCGGAGTGCTCCAGCCGTGCAGCGGCGAGAGCAGCACCAGCTCACTCATGGCAGGCGATTCCCGGCGCGCAGGCCCCACACAAGGGCCCGCAGTAGCGAATTGCGCGCGTCATCTTCTCCCAACACCCAGATCATCACCCCGCGCAGGTGCTGATGGCGTACGAAGGCCGCCTTGATCGAGAGCGACTGCGGATCATCGTAGGTGAAAAAGATATGTCGCTGCGCGTTGTACAGCCACGGTGCTTCGGCCGTGGCGCTCCAGTGGCGCACCCACTGCGGGCTCGTGAGCATGCGTGACTCGATGGTCTTCCAGGGTGTCTCCGGGTAGCCCCGGGCATACCTCGAGTACAGTCCTGCGTTGCGCCCACTCACCCCCGTGAAGCCGCGCCCGTAGAACGCCACGCCCAGCAAGATCTTATCCGCCGGCACTCCGTGCGCCTCGTAATAGCGCACCGCGCCGGTAAGGTTGTCACGCGAGCGCTCGGGCTCGGGCGCCGGATCGCGCGGATCGGCCGTGAGTGGGGTATTGAAACCACTGTAGGGACTGAAGATGGTGTTCATGTCGTAGGTCATGACATTCAGCCAGTCCACGTACGGCACGAGAGCCGCCAGATCGTAGCTGTTGCTCACCGAGTAGGCGCCACCTTTCTGCCAGGTGCCCGCAGGCGTCGCCACGGTGAGCAGATAGTGCCGATGTGTTCGGCGGCCGAGCGCATCGAGCCGCCGGCGCAGTTCCCGTACCAGTGCGGTGGCATCCCGCCGGTCCTCGGGGCGGGAGCGATTCATGCCGCCGTGCACGGGGAACTCCCAGTCCAGATCAATGCCATCGAAATGATCCTGCGCGATCAGCAGCCGCACGCAGCTGCGGGCGAACCGGGCCCGCGAGGCGGCCGTGAGCGCCAGGTCCGAGTACTGCGGTGCGCGGTCCCAGCCGCCGATCGACACCAGCAGCGCGAGCCCGGGGTGGCGCCGGCGCAGCCGCCGCAGCGCATTGATGATGCGCATCTGCGCAGCGCTCGGTCGCGCGCACAGATCAGCCGCGTTAGGCTCCTCGAAGGCGTAAATGACGGCGTTGAGGCGATCCGCCGGGATCGCCGCGACCGGCATGCCACCGTCGTAGTAGGCAACGACCTGGGGGCTCGCCGCCTGCGCCGGGACTGCGCCCGCGAGTCCGGTCAACCCGAGTAGCGCTCCGACCCCTGCGCGCCAAGCACCCGCGCGAGCGCGATGCCACAGTCTCGGCCGCGGTACCGATCTGGCCGCGCCCCCAAGACACCTAACCATCGACTCCTTCATCGTTGCTCCCAGATGCTGTGCAGCACAGATCGTTGCGTGAGGCCGCAGCGGCCCGCGCGCGGGACGGTGTACGCCGGCAAGGCCGGCAACCGACGCCACTCGGTGACGGTTGCCGGCCTGACCGAGGCCCCCGCGGCTGGGGGGAGTTGCCGCGAGGACCCCGGCGCCGCAACTGCGCGGTAGCAGGCAGGTCCGCATCGACCTGAGCCCTGCCGGCGCGGACATCGGCACACCCGCTCGCACGGGCGGCATGCCGACGCCCCAATTTTCAATGCACGCTTGGTCACCTGCTGGCGCCCAGGATTCCGGGGCGGGGACTGCCTGCGGGCCTCAACCGGCCGGTATCGTTCGAATTCGGATGGGACACGCGTAACTCACCCCGGTATTGTCGTCGCTCGTCCAGTTCGCCTGCGTTTCGCCCTGCCGTGCGGTCACAATCATGACCGTTGCGTCGCTCGGGCCGGCGACATTGTGCACTCGCCGCACTGGTACCTTTTAAATGCCAGTGTAATACCAGTTTAAGGGAAAATCCACATGGCGTAGCGCTTCAGATGGGCGAAATGTTTCGCTCTTATAGTTTAATACGTCATAAATTCCAGCATCCGTCACCAAGATATACCGGTATGATATTGGTACTATTACGACCGTCCCGTGCCACGGCGCAAGAAGCCACCCTTGCCACGCCCCGCACCCTCGCTTGAGGCGCGCGCCGGGTAGGCCGGCTGCTGGCGCGGCGCGATCCATTGCGACGGGTGCCGGGGCCAGACGATCGGGGCTCGCCGAATCCGCCGCGAAAGTGCGCAAGCGCAGGAGCAGAGCATCGCCGCGCGTAAGACCACTGGAGGGTAGGCAGCACGCCGGCACCACCTCGCGCACGGCGGATGGTCAAGCCCTGAAGGCGCCGTCGAGTTCCGCCGGTGGAACTTTCCGCCACGAGTCGACATCGATTGGCTCGCTCGCGATGCTCGAGCCCAGCGCAGTGGCGCACCGGCTCCTCCCAGGGGCAGGCCGTGAGGTGCCCCGTCTCCTCTGCGCCGCCCGTGACGGTACCGTTATCGGTCAACACATCAAGGAGCCCCCGGTTGACCTCGACACCCCTCCGCGAGGGCGTACTGGACTGCACCGCGCCGGCGCGGCATAAAGACTCGGTAAAATCACCTCCGATGGCGCCGCGCACCAAGGACTCTGCCCGGTCATATCAACCCGCGCAGCGCGGTAGTGCAGGCAGGACCGCTTGCCGGGAAGACACGAACGGGAGATCGCCATGGATCTTGAGCTGCTCAGTCAGCTTCGCGCCCTCGAAGTTGCGTTGCACCAGCCGGTCATTGGCGCCGATGCAACGCGTCTCGAGCAGTTGCTCCATCCTCGCTTTCGCGAGTTCGGGCGCTCCGGAGGCGAACATTCCCGAGACGAGGTGCTGGCCCATCTCGTCGCACGGCCACCCACGGGCAATACCCGGTCCGGGGACTATCGGCTGGATAAACTGTCTGACAGGCTGGCGCTTCTGACTTATCGCTCCGCTCACGTGACGGCCGATGGCACCCTCGAACGCCATAGCCTGCGCGCATCGCTTTGGGAGCTGACAGAAGCCGGATGGCAGCTCCGCTTCCATCAGGGGACCCCGACAGACTCCATTGAGGCACGGCCCAACGACTGAAGAGTGACCGCAGAGCGCCCCTGCCCGCCGCAGAGAAATACTCCAGGCACCGGCCTTTTCCGGCCACCTGACGAGGGACGGCAGACTGCCGGACGATGCAGCGATAAAGCAGGAGGTCCCGGACCGCCGAACGGTCGCTCTCGAGGACGAATCGGCCCTACCTCCCGAGCACCGAGTGCGCCCGAAAAGCCGGCGCTTCCTACGCGCCCTTCACCATCCGCCCGCTGCGCACACACCGCGATCGATCTGCACCGATGAGCGCTTTCAGAGTCACCACGCACGATGAGCGGAATCCCGCGGCGCACCTCAAACTGCCCCGGGCACTGCGCCGGAGCACGCCCGGCGGGGACCCCAGCAGAGCGTTCACCGGCGCACACCCGAACGTCCTCACCGGCTGAATCGACGGCCGGAGCGAGAGTACGGAGGAGGCGATCACCCGTGCATTGCGACATGCTTGTGCGTCGATCGTGCCAACGAGGGACGCAACACGGTGGCTCGCAGCCACGCCCTCCCGGAAAGGATTGCATGAGCCTGCTGTAGAGCGGCCTGCGGCCGCCGGACGCTGTTGGGCAACGCACTGCACGGTGCTCGGTCCGGACCTGCGCACTTGAACCGTAGACTCCAATTTAATACCAATGAGCGAACCGTCACGCCGACGCAGATGCCAAAACTCGTGTTTCACAATTGTTACAGTGCGTTATGGCGCAACCACTATGACTCAAATTGCATAATGGTACTTGACTGGTATCATGATGCGGTCGGGCGCATCCTGGAGTAGACCTTTGATACTGTCTCAAACGATCGGCAGGCTGGATGAAGTCAGCGCGCAGCCACTTTATCAACAGCTCCAGCGTGCCCTGCGCCAGGCAATCGAAACCCACGTCATCTCTCCCGAAGACGCACTGCCCCCGGAGCGCGATATCGCGCAAGATTTGCACATTTCACGCATCACGGTGCGTAAGGCCATCGATGGCCTGGTCAACGAGGGCCTGTTGGTTCGCCGCCAGGGATCCGGAACCTTCGTTAGCACACGCGTGGAGAAGAACTTCTCCAAGCTCACTTCGTTTTCAGAGGATATGCGCGCCCGTGGCCGTGCCCCGCGCAGCGTCTGGCTGAGGAAACTCGAGGGCAGTGTGACGCCCGAGGAGTCGCTCACCCTGCGTTCCAGTCCCGGCACGCCCGTGCTGAGGTTTCAACGCATCCGATTCGCCGACGATTCGCCGATGTGCATCGAATACGCCACCGTGCTCGCCTCCTGCCTGCCCTCCCTCGATGCCGTGGAGTCCTCGTTATACGAAGCACTCGAGCGTACCGGCAACCGCCCGGTGCGCGCATTGCAGCGTCTGCGCGCGGTACAGTTCACCGCCGAGCAAGCCAAATTGCTGCAGATCCACGAGAAGGATGCCGGACTGCTCGTCGAGCGGGTGGGTTTCCTCAAGGATGGCCGCGCGGTCGAATTCACCCAATCGTATTTTCGTGGCGACATCTACGATTTCGTTGCCGAGCTGAGCGATCAATGACCCCTGTGCAGTGGGCCGGGGTCGTGCGGGCGGCTCGCCCGTCGCTTCGGGGCTTCATCGCTGCACGGGCCACGAGCGGCGTCGAGCCCGGGGCCGCATCGGCCGTCGATGGCAGCAAGCGGATCGCTCAGCCCCTCTGTCCGCCAATTGCCGACGTGTACCGATGAACGCAGACCGCCGCATCCGGCGCATCGTCATCGTCGGGGGCGGATCGGCCGGCTGGATGGCAGCGGCGGCGCTTGCCGAGGCGCTGCGCGGCAGCTGTCACATCGAGCTGATCGAGTCCTCCGCCATCGGCACCATCGGGGTTGGCGAGGCGACCATTCCGCCGATCAGGGCCTTCAATCAACAGCTGGGGATTGATGAGAACGCGTTCCTCGCGGCGACCGGAGGCACGTTCAAGCTCGGCATTGAATTCGCCGGATGGACGCGTCCGGGTGAGCGGTACTTTCATCCTTTCGGACGGTTCGGCACCGATCACGACGGCGTCGCATTCGATCAGTACTGGCTGCGTGAGCGAGCGCGCGGCCTGGAGGTGCCGCTGGAAGATTACTCCCTGTGTTGCGCAGCGGCGCGGGCCGGCCGATTCGATCGCCCGCCGAGCGATCCGCGCCAAGTCCTCTCCGCCCTCGTGTATGCCTACCACTTCGATGCTTCTCGCTACGCCAGGGTCCTGCGCCGCTATGCCGAAGAGCGCGCAGTGCGACGGACCGATGGCAAGGTTGTCGACGTCCACCTGCGCGCTGAAGATGGTTTCATCGAAGCCGTGACGCTTGAGGGAGGTCGGTACGTCGAGGCGGACCTCTTCATCGACTGCTCCGGATTTCGCAGCCTGCTGCTGGAGGGGTCGCTAGGCGTCGCGCTGGATGACTGGGCGCAATGGTTGCCCTGCGACCGTGCTGTGACGGTGGGCTGCGCGGTGGGAGCGGATTTGCCCCCATACACCCGATCGAGCGCACATGCTGCGGGCTGGCAGTGGCGGATTCCGCTGCAGCACCGCATCGGCAACGGTCACGTCTACTGTAGCAAATACATGAGCGATGACGAGGCCACCGCGGTTCTGCTCGCCCACCTCGACGGCGAGCCCATTGGCGAGCCACGCTCGCTGCGCTTCACCACCGGAGTGCGCCGGCAGACCTGGGTACGCAACTGCATCGCCATCGGGCTCGCGGCGGGCTTCCTCGAGCCGCTCGAATCGACCGCGCTGCATCTTGTCCAGTCGGCGCTCACCCGACTGTTGCTGCTGTTTCCGGATCGTGACTTTGACCCGGCGCTGGCGGAGGAATTCAACCGCGCAACGTTCACAGAATACGAGTGGATTCGCGACTTCCTCATCCTGCACTACCACGCTCAGCGGCGCGAGGAGCCGATGTGGTGCCACACACGCGAGATGCCCATCCCCGCATCCTTGCGCGCTCGCATCGATCACTTCCGTCACAGCGGCCGGCCGATCGTCGAGACCGCGGAGCTGTTCCAGAGAAACAACTGGCTGGCGGTACTCCTCGGTCAACAGGTATGGCCGCAGCGTTACCACCCTCTTGCCGAGGTTCGCGGCGGTGATATCGCACAGTTTCTCGCCTGGGTCCGAAGCGCCATGCAGGAGACTGCCCGCGCGCTGCCCACGCACCGGGAATATCTCGAGCGGCATTGTCGGACGATGCTCTGACATCGCCTGAGCGGCGGGCGCCCCTCCCCGGCTATGCCGTGCCGAGCAACTCCGGCATCTCCAAGCCACGCGCCCGCGCCATCTCGCGAAACCGACTCTCCCATTCGCCCGAGCGCGCATCGCTCTGACGACGCAGCGCCGGCGGCGCCACGGTGACCCCGTCTCGGGGCACCTCGAGGAAATCGAGCACTCTGTGGACGGTCGCCTCGTAAGCGGCGCTCAACTCCTCGTAAGTGATGGGCAGCATCTGAACACGATGCGCCAGAAAGAAGCACGCCCATTCCATATCGAATCCGTTCACGGCGCGCAGGTAGCGCACGATCGACTCAAAATCGAAGTCGAGCTCAGTCTCGGCCTGCCCGCCACGCGGCGGCATGTCACTCGAACGCCAGATCCGCGTCTTCTCGGCGCGCAGATAGGAAATGGCCTGTGCGAGCTTGTTCCTGCGCCGCAGCCAAAGGTAGCGCGGCGGCGCACCGAGCTTCATGGTGAGCAACTCATGCACTGACGCGTTCGCTGGCGCATGCTTCAGGGTCGCGCTCGCGCGCAGCTTCGCCATGAGCGCCGGGCCCTGAGGCCAGAGCAGCTTCAGACCAAAGACCCCATTTGCCCCTGTTCTTGCTGACCGCACCTTGTCGAAATAGTCGGCGTCGCCTTCAATGCCGAACGCGTCCCGCCACAAGCGATCGAGCGGCTCGTAGCCTTTGAAGAACTCATCCGGCGAGCCCGCACGGCCCGTGCTGCTCAAAGCTTCGGCCAGCAGCGTGCTGCCGGTCCGTGGTGCCGTACAGATCAAATAGCTCACAGAGCCACTCCGACTCATCCGCTCTCTCCACGCCAGCGAGACCGTCGCGCCGACTCCGCGCCTTTCGGCTGATCGTTGCTACCGGCCAGACCGCAGCTTGCCGGCCAGGTAGGCCCGCCAGCGCGCCAGGGTCTGACCATCGAGCGCTCCGAGCATGCCGTGCCGGTGTGACGGTATGTGACCGACCGCGACGTCGGGCTCATCGAACACGAAGTGATCGAGCAGCGCCCGCCAGGCCCGGCGTGTGGGTGCGGGCAGCCGGCGCAGATTCAAGATCGCAAGCGTCAGGGCGTCGAAGCCCGAATCGGTCGCCGTTTGTATGGTCGGGGCAGGGCTCCACCAGTAATTCACCAGGACATTGAAGCGCTCGAGCGACTCGACGTGATGCCACCACAACGGCGGGATGAAGATCGCGTCGCCCGGCTCGAGCACGGCACTCACGGCCGCCGCAAGCGCCCGTCGGAATCGCGGGAAGCTCGCGAAGTCGGGCTGGTGCAGCGGCACGAGGCTCATCGGCGCCCCCGTAGGCGCGAAATCGAGCGGGCCGATGTACAGGTTCCCGATCTGCTCGGGCGGGAACAGAGTGAAGCGGCGCCGACCGCTCAGCACACCGCCGATGTTGTTCCATTCATCGAGGTGCGTCGGCGTGGTGATGGCTGTGCCCAGCCAGATTCTCGGCACGATCGAATCGTCGAGAAAGCTCAAGCGGTTCGCCGCGCAAAATCCCGGCAGGCAAGCGCTCACGAGCGCGCTCTGCACAGCGACGGAGGGAGCCCGCTCGAAGCTCGCATACCGCAGCACCTGCTCGGCCACGGCGCTGAGCGCCAAGCGATTGCGAACGAAGTTAAACCCCGCCATGTCGGCATCGTAGAACACGCGTCCTTCGACCTCCGGCGGGCACATGATCGCATCGACAGGTTGGCCGCTGTCGAAGCGTCGCAGGTATGCGGCGAGCGCAGTGGCCGAATGACGACCTGCCGCCACCGCAGGCCAGTCACGTATCAGCCCCCGAATCACCGCCGGTTCCGACGAGGCAACCATTTCCCGCCAGACACCCACGTCACTCACATCGAGTTCGCGCATGGGCGCACCGGGAAGTTCGCACGACGCCGTCACCGCCACCCCGAACACCGTTGCCGAGACGGGATCTTCCGGCACCACGGAATGTGTGCAAACGCCAGCCGGTGTGCACAACAGCGCGCAGTGACACCCGCAAGGGAACCGTCGCGCTGCTCGATCCTGCAGCACAATTCCACGATAGTCGCGGCACGCACGCACTGGCGCTTGAGGCAAAGCGTTTCGCCCGCCAAGGGTGCACACCCGAATACGGTGGGATGCTCACGATCGATCGCCTGCGGGTGCAGAGCCGTTTCGAGGCTCGGGCCACCGAACCCGGCGAGACAGAGCCGCTCGCGGCTGGCCGGGGCGGCGAAACCCCCAATCGAGCGCCCCCTGTCGGTCCCGGCGCCACTCGTGCCGGTGGCACCCGCCGCGCTCATCGACCCCGCCGCCTCGATGGCGATACGCGCAGCAAGCGACACCGGTGATCGCATCGTTGCCGAGAAATTGAACGAATCATCCGAGACCGTGGTCATCGCCATAGAATCGGCAAATGTGCCTCAAAGAGGCATGCTGATCGCTGCCCCTGGGGCCGTCAAGCCGGCCGCGCCGCCCTGCGCCCCCGCAGGGTTTCCCGAGCAGATCCGAACTCGCGCCGATGATCCGGGAGGATCCGCCGGCCCGCCGGCCAGACGCCGGCGGGCCGCCCGTTCCCTCAGAGTACGAAGCGGAAGTCCAAGAAATACTGCCGACCATTCAGGTAGAAGGCTCGCGGCTGATTCTGGTTCGCCGCGTAGTATTTCAGCTCTGGGTTGTTCAGGTTTTGACCCACCAGCGAGATGGAAAAGATCTTGTTGACGTTGTAATTCAACGAGGCCGCCAGCGTACCTTCGCCCATCATCGTAAACGCCGTGCTGCGGTCGACTCCGCTAAAGAACTGCGAGCGGTAGGTATAGGCCACTCGGGCGCTAAAGCTGCTATTTTCATAGAAGCCGACGACGTTGTAAGTCTCCTTCGACAGACCCACGACGCGACTGCCGCCAGGCAATCCAGATGGGTTTGTCGCACTGCCGCCATTCAACGTGGCGTTGGCTTCAAGCCCCCAGTTATCAAAGAACTGCTGCTCGTAATTGAGCTCCACACCATGCACATTGGCACTGGCCTCCTCCGGGGCCGTAATGGCATAGGTACCCTCGAAGCCCTGCGGATGAGCCGTGTCGAACGTCATGAACTGCTCGTTGGCGGTGCCGTACGACACATAGTTCGAGAGTCGCATGTAGTAGGCTTCAGCCGACAGCACCGACTTGCGATTGAAGTACCACTCCAGGCCCCCGTTCACGTTGGTTGCCTTGATGGGCGCCAGGTTCGGGTTGCTGCCCGTGCCGGTGCCCACGCCACCGCCGTAGGTGGCCTGAACCTCCAACGAGGTCGATCCGGCCAGGGCCGAATAGGCGGGCCGCGCCATGGTCTGCGCAACGGCCAGCCGTCCGACCAAGTCCCGTGTCAGATCGAGCTTCAGATTAGCGCTCGGCAATACATCGGTGTAGCTGTGATTGGTCGTCACCTGCGCGTACGAACCGAACGCTGAGGTCGTGATCGCCCCCGGTGTCGTCGCCGGCACGCCGACGTTCGTGACGATACTGTCCTGCGTTCTCACGAACCGCACGCCCACGTTGCCGCTCCAGCGATGCCCGCTGAGATCGAGCTGCACGTACCCGGAGGTATCCTTCTCCTGAAGTCCGAAGTCCACCGTCCAATCGGCGCGCGTGATCGGGTTGCGGTTGGTATACGACAGATCGTAGGCGGCGAGCTGAGACGGCGTGAAATACCAGATCTGGGTCGGGAAGCCCGACCCGAGTCCAAAGCCGAAATTGCTCGGGAAGTTCTGGTACCCGGTCGGGTAATTGGCCGGATTATAGGCCGAGTACTGGGCACCGGCCGCACAGTAGTAGGGGGGAGAGCCCCAGTCGAAGGCACCGCCATTGCAGGCCGGCCCCTGTCCGATCGCATTCCACAGATGCCGGTCGTGCGTCTTGTAGTCCGCGCCGAACTTCAGATCGCTGAACACGCCTCGATTCAGGACATAGTCCGCATCGATCTTGCCCCAACGCTCAGCGTCGAGCACATCGATGTTCTGGTCGCCGAAGATCCAGCTGAACGCCACCGGCGTGCCGCCCGGCGTCGGGCTGGTATTGACGGTGTTGCCGAGGTTCCAGCTGGCCGCGGTCGCAGTGCCGTGCATCGTATACGATCCGCCCGCACCGACACCGGGCAGCGTCTCCAGCACGTTCTGATTCGGGGTCCTGCTGTGACCGAAGGACACACCGCCATCCCACGACACCGCCCAATCGTCATCCGGCCGCCATTTCCCGCTGAAGTCCGCCCAATTTGTGCTGGCGCTCTCATCGGGCCGAGAAATCTGATCGTACACGCCGAAGGTCTTACCTGCCACCGGTGCCCAGGTCGCCGACGTCAGGGTGTTGCCCTGCACCGTATACTGCGATGGCGCCAAACCTTCGCCAATGATCTCGGACGGCCAGATCGAGTAGCTGCGGTTGTAGTTGGTCGCTTCGAGCTTCGAGCTGAACAGGTTCAGGTTTAAGGACAGCGCATGATCCGGCCGCCACTCGATGTCGGCATTGCCGCCGTTGCGTTGCGTGCGCTGCGTAAAATACGCTGCATCGAGGATGCTTGGGTAGTAGACATTCGCCAGCGCCGGATTGGCGGTACCCACCGCACTGGTCGGACTGATCTGGTTGTAGCCGAGCATCTCCTGGCCGTCACGCCGGAAGTGCTCCGTCTCGGAGAACAGCTGCAGCATCACGCCGAAGGTGCGTTCGCTGTTCATCCAGTCGCCGAGGGCGTTGAATTGCGGATCATTGCGGTTCGCCAAGGTGTCATGAACCGCACCGACGTCGGCCTCGAGGGTGACGGACTTGTGGAAGTCGAGTGCCTTGCGCGTCACGACATCCACCTCGCCCGCGACACCGCCCGCGGGCAGCGAGGCCTCGGGAGTCTTGTAGACCTTGATCTCCTTGACGATTTCCGCCGGCAGCAGTGTGTAATCGAAGCTGCGACCCGCCTCCTGGCTCTGATCCAGCACGAACCAATCGCCCGAGGCAACCGAATGGCCGTTGAGCGTGGTCATCGTGAGGCCTGGGCTGAGGCCGCGCAGACTCACGCGGTCGGATTCGGCAAACCCGCCTTCGGTGGCGCCCGCCGTACTGATATTGACACCCGGCAGCCGCTCCAACGCATCCGCAACGTTCCGGTCCGGCATCTTGCCGATGCTCTCTGCGGTGACAACAGACACGGTGCCGACGGCTCCGCGCTCCAGCGCAAGCGACTTCTCGAGTGAGTACCGGATACCCGATACGACGACGGTTTGCAGCGCGACGGGAGCATTCTTGCTCTTCGTGGCGGGCTGCGTGTGCTCCGGAGCCGGCAGCGGACGTGCCTGCGCCGGGTCGTTGCGCCCGAACAATGCCATCGCGACGGCCGTACCGATCAACGTGGACCTTGCGATTCTCATAAATTGCTCACCCCAGATGTTTTCAGATGTTGTCGTTGCAAGAAGAACCAGCCCCCCGCAGCGGTCCCATTTGCCTGCTCGAGTCCTCTCGAGCCGAAATCCGAACCAGTCCCCCCGATGGACAGCGCACGTTCAAGACCACTTCGTTGCCACTATAATACCAGTTTAAAAAAAACGCCACACCCTGGAGTTGTTGCTTTGGCCCTAAAATTCTATTTCTTATGAATCATTGAGTTATGAATATCACTGTATTTTCCGTGCAACATATTGGTGCTTTATTGGTATCTTCTGAGCCAAGCGCCTGATTGGCACCGGGGCACACGAATGGTCGTCCGAAGCTCGCGAGCGGAACATTGAGTCTCCATCGCAGTCGACAATTGCAGTACGCGCGGTGATCCCGAGGCCGCCCTGTCCGGCGCTACGCGGCCGCAGAGGCCCTGTGGCATTTGCGCCCTCAACTCCGTGGGATCAACTCTTGTTCCCGGCGCACGTTGGCAACGTCCCGGCGATCCTGAAGCCGCGCTGCCGCGAGCGCATCGATTCACTCAAGCTCGAATTGCGCCGCCCGAACTTGACCAACGACTGCCTCATCAAGGCTTTGCGCCGCAAGGGACGACGCGCGCTCGACCCCGGCGAGAGCACCAGTGTCTCGAAGCGCGAGGCACTCCGCCGGCCTGCTCAGCGGCCACGCCAAGCGAATTGGGCAGATGCAGGCTGTGGCGGAGGAATTGAGGCGCGCGCCAGTGGGCACCGGCCCTCAAGAGAAAAGGAATCGCACCCGGACACCGGATCCTGCCACACGTGACCCTCGTGACCGCGAAGCAGATCGGGCTCACCGTTCGACCTACATCGAGAATGCGATCTGCGCAGAGCCCGAGCTTGTCGCGCGCGCGGCGTGCCCGAGCCGCCACAGCGCTCCACGGTCCGTCAATTCACCGGGGGCAGCCTTTGACCAGAGCACAGCAACCTGCAAGACCGACACGCTGCGCAGCCGCGCCGTAAGATTCGCAACCCATGCACCGCCCCGAACCAAGATCAGGTGAGCATCTGTCCAACGCTCGCCGGTGCACCCGATGCAGATGGGATATCGTGCCAGCGCCACACTGGAACCTTTTTAGTGCCACTCTAATACCGGTTTTTCGTGAACTCGATGCAGGCGCAATGCCGGCCGCCCCGCGAATCTTTTATCGCATCCTAATCAATGTCTTATCAGAACACATTAGACACCACGCAGTTTGACTGGTACTATAATGGTATTGCGTCTACACGGTGGAATCGGTTCCGGAGGTCACACCATTGATGCTGTCGCAAACGCTGGGGAAGCTCGACGAAAGCAGCTCGCTGCCGCTGTACCAGCAATTGCAGCGTGCATTGCGTCAGGCGATCGAGACTCGCCAGATCGGGCCCGAGGATGCGCTGCCTCCGGAGCGCGACATCGCGCAGGACTTTCAGATCTCGCGCATCACCGTGCGCAAGGCCATAGACGGGCTGGTGACCGAGGGGCTACTGGTGCGCCGCCAGGGTGCCGGAACCTTCGTGTGCTCGCGCGTGGAGAAGAACTTCTCCAAGCTCACTTCGTTCTCCGAGGACATGCGCGCCCGAGGCCGAGCGCCGCGCAGCGTGTGGCTGCGCAAGTCCGAGGGCAGCGTCACGCCGGAAGAGTCGCTCACGCTACGCTCGAGCCCGGGTACACCCGTCTTTCGCTTCCATCGCATCCGTTACGCCGACGATGCGCCGATGTCGATCGAGTACGCGACTGTACTCGCCTCCTGCCTGCCTGCACTCGATGCCGTTGAGTCTTCACTCTATGAGTCGCTCGAACGCGCGGGTAACCGCCCGGTGCGCGCTCTGCAGCGGCTGCGCGCAGTGCTGTTTACGGCTGAGCAGGCAAAGCTGCTGCAGATCCGCGAGCGCGACGCGGGGCTGCTGGTCGAGCGGGTGGGCTTTTTGAAAGACGGACGCGCCATGGAATTCACCCAGTCGTATTTCCGCGGTGATATCTACGACTTCGTGGCGGAGTTGAGCGACATATGAGGGCACACTTGCACGAATCGACCACCCGCATGCACGGCGAAGCGGCGCAGGCCGCGCAAGCCGTGCGCGATCAGTTGTTCAGCAATGCCGAGCGCATGGAAACGTTGGCAGAACGGTTGCGCGCCTTGAATCCGCCCGTGGTGGTCACCTGCGCACGCGGCAGCTCCGACCATGCGGCGAC
This sequence comes from Gammaproteobacteria bacterium, assembly GCA_027324195.1. Lineage (GTDB taxonomy): Bacteria > Pseudomonadota > Gammaproteobacteria > Steroidobacterales > Steroidobacteraceae > 13-2-20CM-66-19. Next base: position 20,236 of record DAHVTM010000108.1, read on the forward strand.
GTTTGCCAAATATCTGATTGAGACACGCCTCGGGGTGCCGACCAGCTCCGCTGCGCCCTCGGTGAGCTCTCTTTATGACGCCCGACCGCGCCTTGCCGGAGCGCTGTGCCTGGCGATCTCCCAGTCCGGCGCCAGCCCGGATCTGCTGGCCTCGGTACGCAAGGCCCGCGAGGCCGGCGCACGGATCGTGGCGCTCGTCAATGCCGAGCATTCCCCGCTCGAGGCGCTCGCCGATGAGTTCGTACCGCTCACCGCTGGCGTCGAAACCAGCGTCGCGGCCACCAAATCCTTCATCGCCTCATTGGCCGCGATCATCCATCTGGTGGCCTGCTGGAGTGGCGACCGGATGCTTTCCGAAGCGCTGCGCAAAGCCCCGAAACATCTCGAGCAGGCTTGGAGTCTCGACTGGAGCGCTGCGCTCGAGCCACTCACCACGACGAGTGACCTGTACGTGATCGGCCGCGGCATCGGTCTTGGCATCGCACAGGAGGCCGCTTTGAAGCTGAAGGAGACCTGCGGCGTACATGCGGAAGCGGTGAGTGCCGCAGAAGTGCGCCATGGTCCCCTGGCGCTGGTGAAGCCCGGGTTCCCCGTGCTGATCTTCTCGCAGAACGATGAGGCCCGCGCCAGCATCGAGATGCTGGCCCAGGAGCTGACCGCGCGCCGCGCACAGGTGCTGATCGCCGGCTCGCGCTGCCCGCAGGCACTGCAGCTACCGGCCGAACCTGCCCACCCGGTGATCGAACCGATGCTGCTGATCCAAACATTTTATCGCTTCGCGAACGCGCTATCACTCGCCCGCGGGCTGGACCCGGACCACCCCCCCCACCTGCGCAAAGTCACCGAGACGGTCTGATGTCCATCGCATTGACCAACGCGCTGGTGCTGCGCGGCACGAACTTTGTCGCTGAACAGAGCGTGCTCATCGCCGATGGGCGTATCGCTGAGGTCATGCCATCCGCGGCCGCGCGCGGTCCAGGAATCGAACGCGTGGACCTCGGCGGCGGGCTGCTCTTGCCTGGATTCACCGACGTGCAGGTCAACGGTGGCGGCGGCGTGCTGTTCAATGACGCCCCGACCGTGGAGTCCATTCGTCAGATCGGTCGCGCACACCGCCGCTTTGGGACGACCGGCTTTCTACCCACTTTGATCAGCACGGATCTCGATGTCGTCGCACAGGCTATCGAGGCGACGCGCGCCGCAATCGCCGCCGGCGTCCCCGGGGTCCTCGGGATCCATATTGAGGGACCGTTCCTCAGTGTCGAGCGCAAGGGAGTGCACGATCAGGCCAAGCTGCGCGAACTCGATGACAGCGCGGTGGGGCTGCTCACCTCCATGGGAGTCGGACGTACGGTCGTGACGCTCGCTCCGGAGGTGACCACGCCCCACATCATCCGAAGACTTGCCGATGCCGGGGTGATCGTTTCGGCCGGCCACACCAACGCCACTTATGCGGAGACGACCGAGGCGCTACGCAATGGCTTGCGCGGCTTCACGCACCTGTTCAATGCCATGTCCCAGTTGACCAGCCGTGAGCCCGGCGTGGTTGGCGCTGCACTTGAGGACCCCTCGAGCTGGTGCGGCATCATCGTCGACGGCGAGCACATCGCCCCTGCGGTACTGCGCCTGGCGCTGCGCTGCAAGCCGCACGAGCGGTTCATGCTGGTCACCGACGCCATGCCCGCACTCGGCACCGACATTCGTTCATTCGAGCTGCAGGGCCGACGCATCAGCGTCTGCGGCCAGACCTGCTATGACGAGGAAGGGCGGCTTGCCGGCTCCAACATCGATCTGGCGAGCTGCGTACGAAACGCGATCGAGCTGCTCGGGGTGCCTCTGCATGAGGCGGTACACATGGCCAGTCTTTACCCGGCGGATTTCCTCGGACTCGCCGGTGAGCTTGGGCGCATCGAGCCCGGCTACCGGGCCAATCTCGTCCTCACGGACGAGCGGCTGAACGTGCGGGCCACCTGGATCGACGGCCAGTTCCAGGAGCGCTGAACGGCGCTCGGACCCGCCCTGCGGCCGGCCCGAGCGCAGCGGCGGCAATCACCTGCCGGTTCCGATATCCTTACTGCTCCCCGCACGCAGGGCGTGAGCACTGCCGCCGGCCGCGGACACCCGTAAGGAGTTGATCGCATGTCCATCATTCGCCGCGGCGCGATGCTGCTGCCAGCGCTCGCGACCGTGATACTCGCCGGCTGCGGCAGCAGCGGCGATGCGAAGGTACGCCTCGTGAATGCCAGTGCCGGGTATCCGTCACTCGATGTGTACTTCGAGCAAAGCGGCACGGGCGGCACGGCACAGCTGAGCAATGTCGCCACGGGGTCTGCAAGCGGCTACGCGGCCATCACTCCGACCGCCTACACGGTCTACTTCACCAGCCACGGGGTCGGGGCACCCAATGCGCTTGCGAGCCGCAGTGAGACTTTTTCAAATAGTGCTAGACGAACCTACGTCGCTTACGGGGACAGTGGCTCGTTCGGAGTCATGGAAATCAATGAACAGCAGGGCGCACCGAATGGCGGCTATGCGAGCGTCGAGGTGCTCAATGCCGACCCGGACGCCGGCAGTCTCGATGTCTATCTGACCAGTGCCGGAGTCCCGCTCGCGAGCGCCTCGCCGAACTTCAGCGCCGTCGCCGGCGGTAAAGCGACCAGTTTCAGCACCATCCCACAGGGCACCTACGAGCTGCGCATCACCGGCGCGGGTAAGAACACCGACCTGCGCTTCGACCTCTCGGGGCTGAAGCTCACCAATGAGGAAGTCCTCAGCCTCATCATCACCGAGGCACCGGGCGGGTATCTCGTCAATGTCATGGCGCTGCCGCAACAGGGCTCGCTGGCCACTTACACCAATCCGGACGCGCGCGTACGGGCAGCGATCGGATTGACGGGCGCGAGCAGCGTGACCGCTGGAGTTGGGGGTACCACCCTGGTCAGTGCCGCGCCGGCAGCGGCTGTGGGGACTTATCAGCTGATCCCGGCAGGCAGCCAGCCCGTGTCCCTGGCAATCAATGGAACCGTGGTCACCGTCCCGAATGAGACTTTGACCGCCGGCCAGGATTACACGCTGCTCATCTACGGCAATGCCAGCAGCGTCAGTGAGAGCTGGCTGTCCGATAGCAATGTCCCACCGCTCAGCGGATATGCGAGCGTGCGCCTGGTCAATGCCATGTCCGGCAGCGGTGATCCGCTCTCCCTGGCGGTGAATTTCATGCCGGTTGCGACCAATGTGCCGCTCGGCTCTGATCTGCCGAGCGGCACCACGGCCGGCACCTCAGCCTATGATACGCAGGTGAGCGCGACCACGACCGGAACCGTGACCGTAACGGATTACACCACCTCGCAGACGCTCTACACGCAGAGCAGCGCAACCCTGGGCTCGGGCAACGTGTACTCGATGTTCATGTTCGGCAGTTCGAGTGCCCCGGTCGGAGTGCTCTCCCAGGACCGCTAGCCCACCGCGCGACAGCGACTGGAAGCGGATGGTCCCCTGTCCCGGAACCCCGCAGACGCGGTCGACTCAAAGACGATACACTAGGCGTTTTTCAGCCGTTCATCCTGAACGGACCTGCAATACCCATCCCGATTGAAGGGGGAGATTGATGAGATTCGATTGCGCTCGCGCAATATCGGGCGCCTCCGGCACCCTGCGCACCTCGATCTGCGCCGTGGGCGCAGCGCTCGCCATCGCACTCGGTGGCTGCAGCGCGACCACCCGAGTGTACAACGGCACTCCGGTGCTGATGCTCACCGGCGAGAGCGCGGGCGACTTCGCCAGCTACTCGGTGGGCTTGTACACGGTCACCCTCACGCGCAGCGACGGATACGTGGTCTATGCCCAGGCCACGGATCAGGAAGTCGATCTGACCCGCCGGACCAATCTCACCGAATTGTTCAATGCGACCGGCATCCCAGTCGGCACCTACAAGAGCATGACGGTGAGCCTTGATTACTCCTCGCCGGTCGTCTACCTGAAGGGTCAAACGACCCCAGCGAAAGTCGAGAGCTCCGGCGGCACGGTCAATCCCGGCGTGATCAGCGAGACGGTGAATTTTTCTCCCTCGCATCCGCTGGTCGTGAGCTTGAATCAATCGACTCCGGTCGCGATCGACGTTGATCTCGCCGCATCGAATTCGATCAACGCGAGCGCCAATACCGTCACGGTCAAGCCGTTCATCGTGGCAACCGTGCTGCCATACGACTCCAATCCGCTGCGCGCTCGCGGGCAGATCGTCAAATCGAACCCCGGCTCCGGAAATTTCATCGAAAATATCCGACCATTCGACGACACGTACTACACGGACGGCGACGTCGGTGCGCTGACGGTCAATGCCACCTCAAGCACTTACTTCAACATCAATGGCACGTCCTACACGGGCACAGCCGGGCTGACCGCGCTAGCGAGTCTGAACCCCGGCGTCACCGTAACCGCCTATGGCTCGCTCGGAAACCTGTCGACCATCACGCCCGAGCTGAATGCGACCGCGGTCTACGCCGGCACCAGCGTCATCAGCCCGGGCAATGAAGCGCTGCGAGGCGTCGTCGCGAGCCGCTCCGGCAATACTCTGACTCTGCAGGGAGCCGAGTACGTCTGCCAGGTGAACGTCTGCTTCAGCAACGCAGCCTACACCTATTACCCTACTGCGACGGTCACTGTCGGCTCGGGCACCGTGGTAAGCGAAGACGGCGTGGCCGCCAGCGGCCTCACGCAGCAGTCCGTATCGGTCGGCCAGCGCATCACGGCGCTCGGTATTGGCACGGTCAGCAGCTCGAATGCGCTTTCGTTCAACGCAAGCGCTGGCCAGATCCGCCTGCAACCGACCGATTTGTGGGGAACGCTCGGCAGCGGCGCACTCGGCAGTGCGACCGTCAATCTGCTCGAACTCGGCAATTACGCGCCGAGCAGCTTTAATTTCTCCGGCACCGGTCTCACCGCAAGCAGCGACGCCAATCCCGCCAGCTACACGGTGAACACCGGCTCGTATGACGCCAGCACGCTCAGCGCCAACACCTTGCTCAATGCCACGGGGATCGTGACGCCGTTCGGCTCGGCGCCGCCGGATTTCACCGCCTCAACGGTCGCGAATATGAGCAGCGGACCGTCCACGCTCATCGTGGAGTGGACCTCGGGCACGACAGCGCCGTTCACGAGCCAGGGTAGTTCTGGGGTGGTGGTGAACCTCAGCAACTCGAGCATCACCTCCGCCCTGATGCGCACCGGACCGCAGACCGTGCAGCTCTCCAGCCTCGCCAGCAGCCCGACGATCATCGCTGGCTGCTCGAGCGGCACCTGCAGCGGCAACTCCGAGTACGCCGTCGGCAATGCCACGAGCGGGGTCAATGTCTACGACAGCCCCTCGAGCTTCCTCAGCGGGCTCGCGAGTGCGGTGAACGGCTCGAATAAGGTCTTCAAGCTGGTCGCGATCGGTACCTACGATAGCGCCAGCAACACCTTCTACACGCAGCGGATGGACGTCGCGCTCGAGTAAGCGCGCCAGTGCCGATACGCTCACCGGGCGGCTCTGTGAGCCGCCCGGTGAGACGAGGTGCTTTCTCTGCCAACCGTTAGAATGTGACCACCGAGCGGATGGACTCGCCGCGGTGCATCAGGTCAAACGCCTCATTGATGCGCTCGACCGGCATGACGTGCGTGATCAGCTCGTCGATGCGAATCTTCTTGTCCATATACCAATCGACGATCTTCGGTA
>DAHVTM010000110.1:0-55743 GCA_027324195.1 Gammaproteobacteria bacterium
CCGTGGCGGTCGAAAACCGCGCCACCATCATGGAGCCACAGGAGATCGGCGGCCTGCTCCGCAGCATAGATGGCTACGTCGGACACCCGACGACGGCGATCGCCCTGAAACTGCCCCCTCTCGTCCTTCTGCGTCCCAGCGGGTTCCGCGCTACGGAATGTACTCAATGAATCCCGCACCTACGGGATCGGTTCCAGCCTGATGCAGCGAACCAGGGAGCCCATATCGCTTCCTGCGACGTTCGTGGGCAACGTCCGACATTACGTCTGATCGACGACGCGGTACGACTACAATTTCTGCACAAATGCACCCGAAATGCAGCCTTGGCACCACCTCGACTCAGGCGGTATGCTGATTCGGTCGGAGCGAAGCGAGACATGCTCATGAACGCCAAACTGCGAGAGCTTCCTGTAGAAGAGCGCATAAAGCTCGTCGAGGACCTATGGGACAGCATCGCCGAAGACCGCAAAGCACTTCCAGTTACCGCAGAACAAAAGGCCGAACTAGACCGTCGCCTGGAGGCATATGAAGTCGACAAGAATCGCGGCCGACCCGCGGCCGACGTCCTAGCCGATGTGCGCCGCCGGCTGTGACTGTCGAGGTCCGCCTCCGGCCGGAAGCCGAGCAGGACCTGGTCGAGGCGGCCTTATGGTACGAGGCGAACGAACCCACTCTCGGCGGCAAATTTCTCGATCAAGTGCAAAGCGCGCTGGTCACCATCGCGGAGCAGCCTGTCGCGTACCCGATGATCTACAAGTCGGTTCGCCGCGCACTTGTCAAGCGATTCCCATTTGGAACCTTTTGCACAGTCGATGACACTGGCGTAATTGTAATCGCAGCTCTGCACGGCAGCCGCCATCCACGGGTTTGGAGAGAGCGCGCTCAACAGGCTTGATTAGTCCTGACGAATGGAACAGAGAGGACGATGTTGACTCATCTGTCCTAGCTCTGTGCGGCACCATGGCATTTCGGTGACGGATCGCGAACTCCTACCCATCATTAACTTGCAGAGCCATCCTCAGTCCGGCCCCGGGCACCATTCAAGCCTCCGACACCCTCCGGGCCGTGGCCGAGGAATGGCTCGGCATGTAAACCAAGACCCTCGCAGCGGTGACGGTCGACAAGGCCCGCTGGATGCTGGACACGTTCATCCTCCCGAAGCTCGGCGACAGGCAGATAAACGACATCCGCGCACCGGAACTGCTCGCCACGCTGCGCCGGATCGAAGCGAAGGGCCGGCACGAAACAGCAACGCGCGCAAAGCAACGCGTCGGGCAGATCATTCGATACGCCATCGCCATCGGCCGCGCCGAACGCGACATCACACAAGGCCTGCGCGGTGCGCTGGCACCAGTCCCGACGAAAACCGCGCCGCCCTGACCGATCCGGTACGAGTGGGCGAACTGCTCCGCGCCGTCGACGGCTACCGGGGCGAAGCCGCCACTGCTGCAGCGCACAAACTCGCCCCCTCACCTTCGTGCGCCCCCGGTGAGCTCCGTGGCGCCGAGTGGCGCATCCCGGGCGAGCGCATGAAGATGGGTGACGCACACATCGTCCCCCTCCCTTCTCAGGCGGTCGAGATCCTGACGGGCCTGCAGGCAGTCACGGGCAACGGCCGGTATCTGTTCCCGTCGCTGCACTCTCGTGAACGCCCCATGAGCGAGAACACACTCAACGCCGCACTGCGCCGGCTCGGCTACACCACCGACGAAATGACCGCACACGGGTTCCGGGCCATGGCCCCGACGCTGCTCAATGAACAGGGATTCCCGCCCGACGGCATCGAGTTGCAGCTCGCGCACACCGAGCACAACAAAGTCCGTGCCGCATACAACCGCGCACAGCGCCTCGAGGAGCGCCGCAAGATGATGCAGGCATGGGCGGACTATCTCGACGGATTGAGGGCCGACGCCAAGGTCGTGCCGATCCGGCGCAAGGCGTAACCTGATTGACCATCCGCACCCCGTGCGCCTGTGTCCGTTGAAATCCGTATAGTGAGCCTACACACTACTCGCTGTGATCCGCTCGTTCCGCCATGCTGGACTCGAGGCGTTCTTCCGCACGGGCTCCAAAGCAGGAATTCAGCCGAAGCATGCGAAGCGGCTCCGGCTGCAGCTCGGGCAGTTGAACCGGGCCAGCGGCCCGCGCGATATGGCCGCATCGCCCTGGCGGCTTCATCCTTTGTACGGCGGCTTGAAGAACCACTGGGCCGTTTGGGTGGATTGAGAACTGGCGGCTCACATTCAGCTTCGAGGGCACCGATGCGGTGCTCGTCGACTACCAGGATTATCACTGGGGACGCCACCATGACCGAGATGCACAATCCCCCCCACCCTGGCGAGGTCCTGCGCGAGTGGCTTTCGGAGATCAGTGTCACAGACGCTGCCGAGCACCTGGGCGTGACGCGCGCGGCGCTCTCGCGCGTACTGAACGGCGCGGCTGGCGTGAGCGCCGAGATGGATCTGCGCCTCTCGAAGGCGCTCGGCACCACCCCGGGGCTCTGGTACGGCATGCAGGCCGACTACGACCTGTGGCAGGCCAAACGGCGCTTTCGTGCCAAGGTGAAACCGCTCCAGCACATCGAGTCGCGTGATGGCTCGGGTGCCTGATGCCAAGGTGTGAGGCGATAAGCCGAATGCGCCGCGGCTAGGCTGCTCCCCGAACACCGGTCCCTTCACCCGCTGTCGCGGCGCTTCTCTTTGAAGGGCTGGAGAAGGCCAGCATGGGCGAACAAGGCGTAACGTGGTCGGATGTCGAGGCATGCAAAGTCGGCTTTGATGCCGGTTTGTTGCCTATGCTTCGTAGACAGCGGGAGACGCAAGGCGATCACGCCGCCGCGCAAGCGCTGGCCGACTTCTGCGCGACGGTGAACAGCCACCTGGAAGCGTACCAACCCGGCGAACGGCTCGGGCCGGTGGAGCTTGACCCGACGCTAGCCCACCACGTTGCGCTCGTCTTCCAGCGCATCCTCCACTGAGTCCTGAGGAAATAGAAGCCGAGATCAGTGCTCAGCACACAGCCCGACGCGGCCAGCGTCCGACATGCCGCTGATCATCCCCTGTCGGGCCAGCATTGCGCCTCGTCCTCGACACGAACCTAGTCATATCGGCGCACCCGTGGCAGGAACCGCCGCACCAACGCATTTTCCGGTCTGACGCCTCCCGTTCCGCTTCTTCTCCAAGCCCTGTCTTGCTCGCCGAACTCGAGCAAGTCTTCGGCCTTTCCAAGTGGGCGCATAAGCCGTCGCGACCAGAGCCGATCTTACCGTCTCGGGCGACTCCCATTCATTCGCGCTGAAAAGGCAGCAGAACATACCGATTCTTGGGGCACCGAGGCGCTCGTTAAATTGAATCCCACAGAAGCTCACGGAAGATAGCTCTATAATCACAAAGTCCACGACAATCGATAGCCAACAGAAAAATTTCACTTCGACCGGAAACGTCCGGCCAACAGCGCATCTCGCGAACTCAAAACCAGCATCCAAACCCGTTACACGATGAACGCGACTGTAGAGGCAATCGACAGCGGCAAAGCGACCCTGGCAGAGATCAGGCGAATGGGCCTTGATGCGCTCGTCAAGGCATTGGGACCGGTGGGTATGTCGCGGTTTCTTCAGCAACTCGACTCTGGGCATAGCGACTACGTCGCCGAGCGGTGTGCGATCCTGGGCAACCCAACAGTCGACCAACTCATGGACGAAATTGACCGGCGACGAGGCAATGCCCTGTCCGAATAACTGTCTATTTTGACGCCGGTTGGCCTGACCGACGTCCCGAGAACGGCTGACCCGAAATGCTCCATCGATACCAAAGAACTCAATCTGCCGGATCGAGCGACTGTGCGTAAATCCGAAGGTCAGCCGGGTGCACCGCCCGGATGCGAGGCGGCTACACGCCGTCCGAGAGCCGGCTGGTGCCCCGTGCAGCGGCCACGGCGCATCACAGCAAGCAAGTGAGGTGTCGAGATGACGCGATCGTGCTTCACTCTGGTTCGCCATGCCGATTATCGCCCCATGCCGTGGCGCAATGGGCAGGGCATGACGCTCGAGATTGCCCGCGAGCCGGTGGCCGGGGAGCCCTTCGCGTGGCGACTGAGCCTCGCGGACATAGCGGTCGATGGTCCTTTTTCACCGTACCCGGGATACCATCGCGCGATCGTCCTGGTCAGTGGCCAATCTGTGCGGTTGGATTACCACGGCCAGGGCAGCTGCGTGCTCGACTCCCGTCGCCGTGGCACCCGATTCGATGGAAATTGGCGCACCGCATGCACGCTCGGAAATGGACCGTGCACCGATCTGAGCCTGATCGTGGCCCGGGGCAACGCTACGCAGTCCGGCTGTATCGTGCGCGCTCCGGCCGTGTTTCCGTTGCGCGACGTTCGATCGCTGACGCTGACTGCGGAATTGGAACACGCACTGTTCGTCCTGCGAGGAGCGGTAGCCGTTCGTGATGCGGCCCATCGGCGGACGCGGGTCGCCCGCGAGCGCGATACCGTTCTGGCCTCCGGCAGCGCCGGTGCACGCTTGATCTTGGCGCCGCGTGGCACGGCCCCCGTGCAATTGGCACTGCTGCGATGGCGCCCTGGCCGCTGATGCACGGAACGATGCAGAAGGTCTGACTGAGCGACAGTTTACGCGTGCGACCTGAGAACGCGGCGCCATGGGTCGACCGTCCTCGGAGTCGTGCCGACGCTGACGTCAGGTTATAGCTGTCTCGTTCACGCGGAACAGAGCCGAACATATATCGGGATTCCACGGCCTTGCTCCGTCATTGTGCTCGCCAAGGCGCAGGCGTAAACTGCTTGTGCGTTGGCAATATGTTTGCCGCTCCACAGGTGCCCGTTGACGCGGCGCAGAGTTGGGCCGAGTCGTCGCGCGACGCCTCGACATCCCGCAGACGCACGGGCCATCGGGAAGAATCGGGCTAGCAGCCGAGCCCGCAAACCATCATCGGGACATCACTCTGGCATGGGTTCAGAGCGTTCGATGGATTCAGTTACCCGAGGAGAACGGCATGACCCGACAGGATAACGCTCGGAAACGAGTGACGCGCATTCTGATTTTGGGCTGCGCGCTGCTGACCCTGCCGGCCTATGCGCACGCCGCGAAGCCCGCGGCACCGTCATCGAATGCCAAAGCAGAAGCCGCCGCTGCCCGCACCGCGATGCTCGAGCACAAAGGCATCTGGAAGTGGGTCGTGCCTCCGGTCAAGATGAACGGTGCGTTCGACGATCATGATCCGATTGGTCTGGTGGCCGGCAAACTCATCGCGGCCGACTGCGCGTTCAACTGGACGGACCCCGATACCCACAAACTCTATTGCTTCACCTCAGCCACCTCGCTGGTGTACTTTCTAAGCTCGCCACAGACCTATTTGGCCAAGGCCGAGAAGCACTGGCAGCGCCTGAAGGGAACGCTGCACCATCCACACTGAAAGACGCGCTAGGCGCAATAGCCGTTCGTGACGGTGGCCAAGCAATTCGCCTTCCAGGCGCCGATCACACACTACGCTCTGGAATGTCGGTTGACGCCCAATGCAACCGATGCCGAGCCGGTCCCGGGGATCAGAGACTGCACCACAGCCTCCTCTGCGGCTCGCCCGTTACCGGATCCCGGCGCCACCCGCACATCACCCCCCCGGGGGCTGCAAACCGCCGGCAGCACTCATCCGGCGGCGTTGCGCTGCAGACCCGTCGCGTTCACCCCTCGAGGGCTCTGCGGTCGGTCAATTCGGCATGCTGGTCGAGATGCTCGCTGCGCCACAGGTACAGCGCCAGCAGCGGTTCGGACTCGGTGCGCATCGCATGCGCTTCCCATCGGGCATGCAGTACCGGCTCACCGGGCTCGATCTGCTGCCATCCGCTCTGCGCTCGCCACCAGGCGGCGCGTCCTGCGAGGGGCAGATACAGTTCCAGCGCTTCATGATGATGCGGGGGGTATTCGACGTCGGGACCCAGCAGCAGGAATCCAACGGCGCAGGTTCGGCTGGGCACCGGGCCAGTGAGGCCCACCAGCTCAGCCCAACCGTATTGGGTGAGAAAATGTTGGCTCATCTGCCGCGCGCCGTAGGTCTGGCGCCAGGGGAGCACGGGGGCCGCTGAGTGCAGTGCCTCGACCAATGGATGCATCGCCGGCGGCGCTGCCGTTTGACACAGCGACAGGTGGCGCAAGACCGGCAGACTGCTCGTTGGCACGGTGCGGCGCTGCAGCGGGTCCGACCACGGCACGCTGGCGCCGGCGACGAACTGCGGCGCGTGGGTGTCAATGAAGCGCCGGGTCGCACCGATCAGCGCCTCGATCGCGACCGGCAACGGGCAGGCCGGTGCGGCCTCATCACGCGGGGGCGATGCAGAGGATTTTGGATGGTCGAGAGTCATATCGGCTGCTGATGTCTCAACGGGGATGATGAGCGAATGACGCATCCTATCGAAAATCATGTGACTCGCCGCCTGCCGCGATGCCTCTTTATGCTCTTGGCGCATCCGCCCGGACCCTCGGCCGCGCAACCGCGTGCCCGGCCGCTCGCCACAACCCGCCGCCCCGAGCGGCTCGGTCTGGCGCGCAGAGTCGTCCGCCGCCGCGGGGCAAATCGTATAATCGCGCTCCGTCCATGAAGACCTCTCGCCTGCTCGTGCTCTCGGTCTGCCTGCTGGTGCCGGCGCTCGCCTTCGCCTGGGGGCGTTGGCATGCCTATCGTGGGTATTCCCACTGGCGGTCTGCGCGCCACAAAGTGTTTCCGCTGCGTGATGCGCTGCCGAAGACGCGACTGACCCCGGGCGCCCTCAATGCCGCGGTCACCCAGTCGGATATTGATCGGACGATTTGCGTACGGGGCTATACGCGCCGTATCCGTCCGCCCGAGGCGTATACCGAGCGGCTTAAGCGCAGACAAATCCGTGCCTACCATTACCCGGATCACTGGCTGCGTGATTACGAGGAAGATCACCTGATTCCGCTGGAACTCGGCGGCTCACCGACCTCGCCGCGCAATCTTTGGCCAGAGCCGCACTACGTCGTCGGCGGCTGGGGCTCCCATCGCAAGGACCGGCTTGAGAACCGCCTCAATCACCTGGTCTGTCGCCGACGGCTGTCGCTCGCGGCTGCGCGACACATGATTGCAACGAACTGGATCGCCGCGTACCGGCGCTACCGCTAAGCCGCTCCCGTGCGCGAGCAGGACCTGTTTGCAACCACCAGTGCACCGTTGCCCCTGCCGGATGGCGTGCGGCGGCTCGAGGGCTTTGCACTCAGCCGTCAGGAGGCGCTCCTGGAGGCGATCGCCGCGGTTCTCGCCGCAGCGCCGTTTCGTCACCTGTGGACTCCGGGCGGCCAGCCGATGTCGGTCGCCATGACCAATTGTGGCACCCTGGGCTGGATTTCGGATCGCCGCGGCTACCGCTACAGCGCGCTCGATCCGCAGAGCGGACGGCCCTGGCCTCCCCTGCCCGAGGTCATTCACGAGCTCGCCGTAGCCGCAGCCGGCGCAGCGGGCTTTGCGGCGTTCGCACCCGATGCCTGCCTCATCAATCGGTATGTGCCAGGGGCGCGCATGTCGCTGCACCAGGATCGGGACGAGCGGGATTTGCAGGCTCCCATCGTCTCGATCTCGCTCGGGTTGCCGGCGGTGTTTCTCTTCGGCGGCCTGCAGCGGCGCGGGCGGCCGTTGCGCATTGCACTTGAGCACGGGGACGTCATCGTCTGGGGCGGACCGGTCCGCCTGGCGTATCACGGCGTGGCGCCTGTACCGGAAGGGGAGCACCCCAGAGTCGGCCGTCAGCGCCTCAATCTCACGCTGCGTCAGGCCGGGCCATCCGCGTGCCGAAGTTAAACGGCAGCTGAATGGAATCGGCCGCCGCCTGCGTGACCGGAACTCCGACGGCAATGCCATAAGTACATATCGCGGCGCGTGGCGGTTGCCACCAGCGTAGTGGTTGACCGATACTGCAGCCACCCGCCGCTATGGAGGTGTGCTGTGTCTGATTCGAAGAATCGTACTGATCCGTCTCGTCGTGCTTTCCTCGCTACCGCTGCCGTTGCCGCATCCGCCGCTGTAGTCGGCCTGCGTCCACGCACTGCGTCCGCTGCGGGTGAAAACCTGCCGCACCTGTCCGAGAGCGACCCGCTTGCGAAGTCCCTCGGCTACGTCGCACATGCCAGCAAGGTCGATCGCAAGAAGTATCCGACGTTCAAGCCCGGTGATCGCTGCGGCGAGTGCCGCTTCTTCCTCGGCTCGGCGGGGCAGAAATCCGGTTATGCCGGTTGCCAGATTTATGCCGGCTACTCGGTCAATGCCGACGGCTGGTGCGCATCCTTCAACGCGCGCAGCTGAGTTCGACGGCTTTGCTCTCGGGGGCGCTGCGGCCTCTGCCGCAGCGCTTCTCGTGCGAGCATCCATTCCGATCCGCCGCATTGCGGCGGATCGTGGCGGTTGACACAGGCCGCCCCCTGGCGCTATCGCCGCGCCGCCGCAGTGCGAGCATCCTCGCACGAGATCGGCCTCACCCCGTCTCGAAACCGGCCAGTTTGTAGATCAGCAGCGAGACCAGCCAGCCGCTGACGAACACGCCGATGATGCCGTAGCCCAGCGCGTCGAAGTGCTGATTCACCGCACCGATCAGGCTCCACAGCGGTGCGCGCGAAGCCACAGAGCCGTGCAGCAGGCCGAGCGTCTCAATCGTCCCCACTCCCAGCGCGATCAACACCGAGAGCGAGGTGAGCGTCAGGTTGTAGTAGAGCTTACGAATCGGCTTTACGAATGCCCAACCGTACGCCCCCACCATCAGCAGGTTGTCGGCCGAGTCGATCAGCGCCATGCCGGCGCAAAAGAGCGCCGGCAGCACCAGGATGGCCCACGGCGAGAGGCCTTTGGCGGCCCCGTCCGCCGCCACGCCGAGCAGGCCAATCTCGGTGGCGGTATCGAATCCGAGTCCGAAGAGCACGCCCACAGCGTACATCTGCCGACTGTGCTCGATGAGGTGAAAGACGCCCCGGAAGAGGCGCGCCAGCAGTCCACCCGGCACTGCAAGCGGCGGCTGCCCCGCTCCCCTGGTGGTGCGCGCGGCGCGAAAGTCGCGCCAGGTTTTTCCCAGGATGAGCAGATTCGCCGCCCCGATGGCGAGGAGGAAAACCGCCGAGACCGCGGTTCCGAGCACGCCGCCGAGCAGATTCAGATGCGTAAACTGATGGCTCATGCGCGCAGAGGCGAGCGCGACACCCACCGTGAGCACCGTGACCACGGTCGAATGACCGAGCGAGAAGAAAAGTCCGACGCTCAGCGGGGCACGGCCCTGCTGCATCAGCTTGCGGGTGACGTTGTCGATGGCGGCAATGTGATCGGCATCGACGGCATGGCGCAGCCCAAATCCATAGGCGAGCAGCGCGGTTCCGAGCAGCAGCGCATCGCCATGAAACACCAGCAGTGCCCAACCCCACGTCAGCGCGTTCCACACCACCAGCGCTGCTGCAAGCAGCACCATCCGGCCGCCTAGACTGCGCTGCGCCCCATTGTGCACGCCCGGTACTGTCGAGCGGCCTCACCGGCGCGTCCATAGGGACTAACCACGCCGCCCCGAGCACGGCGCAGCGGGCCGCTAGCGGCGTGCGTTCTGAATCGGCGCGCGCGGCCAGGGGGTATCGATTGCCTTGCGGGCGAGCGCACTCATCACCCGGTAGCCCTTGCGGTTTGGATGCACCCCATCGTTCGAGAGGCTGCGCCGGAACGCACCGGTTGGATTCACCAGGTGCGCGTAATAATCGACGAAGCGCACGTGCTGCGCGCGCGCATAGCGGCGCAGCCAGGCATTGACTCTGCGGATCTCGGCCGCCGGCCGATACTGCGGCGCCCACCAGAACCGCACGGCCGGTGGCAACGAGCCGAGAATGACGTGAATGTGGTTGGCTCGGGCGAGCGTCACCATCGCCTCGATGTCGTCCTGGTACTGCTGCTCGGAGGTCGGGCCGGTATTGCCGGCGATATCGTTGGTGCCCGCGATGATCTGCACGATCCTCGGGTGCAGTGCGATGACGTCCGGCCAGAACCGCACCAGCATCTGTTGGCTGGTCTGACCGCTGATGCCGCGGTCGAGCACGCCGTGCGTGAACAGCTGCGGGTCGCCGTTTTGCCAGAAGTCGGTGATCGAATCACCCATGAACACCACGCGCGGCCGATGGTGCAGTGCAGCATTCGCAGCCCGGTAGCGGCACAGATCCGCCCAGTCTCGTGCACGCGTCCGGGCCGCCGCGCGGGCCGCCTGCGCCTTTTGCACCGCGCTTTGCGCGGGCAGCTGGAAATGCGCCCCGGGGTGCAGGAGCATGTATAGGAACGGCGCGCCGGGACTCGTAGTCGCCGCGCCGAGGCACGGATTGCCACTCATCGCGGTGGTGGCGGCGGCCGGAACGGCAGCGAGTGCCGCGCCCGCCAGCCCGATCGCGAGCAGTACGAGGGAGGCCCGTCGCTCGCTTCGTGGACTACCCCAACAGGCAACCAATTTCATGAGCATCTCCTTTCGGCCGGCCCATTGCAGCACGCACGCTGCATAGTGTGCACCCCATCGCCCCGCTCAGTGCGCCGCGTGCGGGACACGGCAGCGCTCGCAGACTCCGGTCAGTTCCACGAAGCGCTGATCGAGCGAAAATCCGAGCCGCTGTCCGAGCCGTCCGGTGGCGGCCTCGACCCGCTCGTCCTCGGTTTCCACCACCTGCCCGCAGGTTCGGCAGATGAGCAACTGTCCGCAGTGCGGTCCCTCGGGATGACCGCAGAGAATGAACGAGCGTGTCGACTCCAGACGGTGCACCACGCCGGCCTGCATGAGGCTCTCCAGCGCGCGGTACACGCCCGCGGGCGTGGAGCGCCCGTCTTCGGGCCGCAGTCGGGCGAGCAGTTCGTAAGCCGACAGCGCCCTGCCCTCGGCGAGCAGTTGGCGAAGCACTGCCCGGCGCTGCCGCGTCAGTCGCTGACCGCGGGCGCGACACAGCGCTTCAAGCCGCTCGAGGGCACGCTGCTGCGCTTGCGAGGGGAGCGCTTTGCGCGGTTTGGCCATGATCCGTTGCCGCGCTCAGCCGGCCTGCGCCACGGCACCGGCGCTGCGCAGTCGCCCGGAAACGTAACAGGCCGCGCCGAGCAACCCGACGAACAGCCCCACCGGCCAGTTGGTGAGATAGGCCAGTGCAATGGCGCTCCACACCGTGACCATCGAGAGTGCGGCCGAGACGCCAAGTGCGCGCCAGGGGCGATTCGTGAATGCCCGTGCCGCACTCGCTGGGCCGACCATCAGACTGAACACCAGCAACGCCCCGACCACCGGTACGGCTATGGCGGTCGAGAGGGCGAGGATGGCGAGAAACACCCACTCGAGGCGCGCGGTACGCCCGAGGGCAGCGGCGGCGAGTTCGCCCGAGAGTGAATCGAGCAGCAGCGGCCGCGCGCACAGCGCGAGCACCCCGAGCGCAAGTCCGCTGAGCACCGCCACACTGACGAGCTGTTCGCGGCTGATGCCGAGCACCTGCCCGAACAGCAGCCCGTTGATGCTTTGAGCGTACACGCCCGAGAGGCTGAGCAGCAGCATGCCGGCGGCGAGCGATAGGGCCAGCCACAGCGCGCTCGCCACTTCGCGCCGCTCCCGGCGCTGCAGCTGGCTGATCACCAGCACCCCGAGCGCGCAGAACACCGCCAGGCCAAGCAGTTGACTGACGCCGATGAGACTGGCCGCCGCCGCGCCGGGGAAGGCCCCGAGCGGCAAGGCGTGCGCCGGAAACGCCGCCCGGCGCGCGACGACGAAGAATCCGACCGAACCGGACACGAGCGCAACGATCGTGGCAAGCAGCCAGGCATGCAGCATGAACGGGGCAAACATCTCAGGCCCCCTCGCCGCAGGTCGCCGCCGCGCGCAGCGTTCGGTCCCGACTGCTCACCCAGCTGCTGAGCAGATAGGCCGCGAAGATCAATGTCACGATGAAAAAGCTCACGGGCCAGCCGCGACCGGGCGTCCAGTAGAAGCTCTCATAGGCGAGCACGATACCCCCCCAGGTCGCCCCCAGACCGATCAGCACGGCAAGCCCCAGTGCCTGCGCCGGCCGCCGCGCCAGGCGCAGCGCCGCAGCTGCCGGCCCGATCAACAGCGCCGTCGCCAGGATGGCCCCGACGGTCATCGCCGCAAGCGACACCGCCAGGGCCAGGGCCAGCGCGTGGGTCAGTGTCACCGCGCGTACGCGGATCCCCTGTGCGCGCGCCAGATCGCCCGAGAGCGCGCTCACGAGCAGCGGCCGGTAGATCACGGCACTCGCCACGAGTGCCGCGACTGCAACGGCGAGGGCCAAGGGAACGATCGTCGGGGGAATCGTGAACATCGAGCCGAACAGTACCGCTACCGCCGCGCCACTCGCGCTGCCGAGCGTGGCGTCGAAGTACAGCAACAACGCGGTGAGTCCGAGACCAGCTCCGAGGACCACGCCGGTGAGCAGATCGCGCTCGCGAGCATCGCGTATCTCCGCCCACTCCATCAGCCCGGCGACCGCCGCGGCCATGCCGAGAAAGCCGAGCAACGGGTTCAGGCCGAGCAGGTAGGCCGCCGAGCCGCCGGCGCTGCTGACATCGGCCAGGGCATGACCGGCGAACGACTGGCGGCGCATCACCGTGGCGCAGCCCACCACCGCGCACACCAGCGCCGCCCCTGCCCCGACCGTGAGTGCCACACGCACCGGCTCGTTGGCCCAGAATCCGGGATTGGACGGCATGGCCATCATCGGGAGGTCTGCGCGCTAGGGTACCGGGGCGGTGTGGATCGGATCGCGTGCCACGGCGGCCCGGATTTGATCGCTCGCTTCGGCGGCGACCACCACGACCCGACCATGCACGCGCACAACATCGACATGATAGCCATAGAGCTCGCTCAACACCTCCGTGCGCACCACCTCTTCGGCCCGACCGGCCACCGCCGAGCCGTGGGCGAGATACACGATCCGGTCCATCGCCGGCAGCAGCGGGTTCATATCGTGTGCGGAGAGCAGAACCGCCGCACCGTATTCGCGCGACAGCCGCCGCAGCAGCGCGACGATCTCGGCGGCGCTGCGCACATCGAGATTCGCGAGCGGCTCATCGAGCAGCAGCAGGCGGGGCCTGCGTACCAGCGCGTGCGCCACCAGCACACGCTGCTGCTGGCCGCCGGAGAGCAGCCCGACGCGCTGATCGGCAAACCCCTGCGCACCCACCGCGCGCAGCATCTGCTCGACCTGCTCGCTGCGCCGCCTCGAGGGCAGGGCCGGACCGAGCCGCGCGCCATCCAGTCCAAGCGCCACCACATCACGGGCACGCAGCGGCAGTCCCGGGTCGAGCGCAATTTTTTGCGGCACATAGCCGATGCGTCCGCCCGCCGCCCCGTCGGGGAGCCGGATGTGTCCCGAATCGAGGCGCACAAAACCGAGAATCGCCCGCAGCAGCGTGGTCTTGCCCGAGCCGTTCGAGCCGATCAGGCCGCAGAACTCCCCGGGTGCAAGGGTGAAACTCACCTCGCGCAGAATCTGCCGGCCGCCGAGCCCGACGCAGGCCCGCTCGACCGTCAGCGCCGCGCTCGCCGGGCTCATCGGGGCGCTCCGGCGCCGATCAGCGTGCGGGTCGAGACGCCCTCGGCAACCGCGGCGCGCAGCGCGTTGGTTTCAGCGAGCATCCAGGACTGATAATGGTAGCCGGGCTGCGGCATCGTTTCGTAGACGCCGACGACCGGGATATGGTGTGCCTGCGCGAGCTGCAGGAATGAGGCGGTGAGCGGGCTGGTCACCTGTTGGTTGTAGATCAGCACCTTGACTTTGCCCTCACTCAGCAGTGCCCGTTCGCTCGCCAGATCCTGCGGCGCAGGATCGGTCCCGTTCATGATGGCAAGCTGCAGAGCGAGCGGCGTGAGAATGCGACAACCGGCCGCCTCGAGCAGCGCGTTGGCAACCGGCTCGATGACCGCAACGGGCGTCGAACCGTAGTGCTTGCGAAACGAGTCGATTGCCTGCCGCCACGGTCCGAGCGAGGCGGCGAAGCGCTGCGCATTAGCCTCGAAGTACTCGGCATGGGCGGGCTGCAGCGCGGCAAAAGCCCGGGCGGCGGCCGCGGCAACGGCCGGCATCGTCCGCGGGTCATACCACAGGTGGGGATTGGTGCTGTTGCGCGGCACTGCGAGCAGCGCCCGGACATCGATCACCGTGCGCTCACGGTTCGGCACCGCCGCGAGGATGCGTTCGATCCAGGCATCGTAACCGAGACCGTTCATGACCACGAGCGACGCTGCGGCCACCTCGCGGGCCACTGCCGGGCTCGCCTCGAAGGCATGCGGATCGGTGTTGGGATTGCTCAGGATGGAGCGCACCCGGACGTACGGGCCACCGATCTGCGCGAGCACGTCGGCATACTGGCTCTCGACGCCGATCGCGAGCGGTGGACCGGCAGTGGGCGCTTGGCTGCAGCCGGCTGCGAGCACTGTGATCGCCAGCACCCCGGTGATGGCCAGGGAACCGAGCACAGAGCGGAGCAGGTTGCGCATGGCCAAATGATACATTGTATCAATTACGTCCGTCCACGCGCGCCGTGGGTTCGCCTCGGTACACGGTCCGGCACCCCGCACCCGATCGGCCCGCCGGCGAGCTGCAGCGTTGTGCACGAGGCGCGCAGCGCATCCGTGGTGCTCCGGAGCCTTCCCGGCGGCAAGCCTCCGCAGGGCACCGTGCGAGTGCGCTTGAGCCGGCGGCGCTGGGATGGTAGAAGCGCTCGGCGCGTGCGCGCCAGCCCGCTGCACAGCAAAGGACACCTATGCCGATTCGCGTTGCCCCGCCCGCCGCCCTCCCCGCAGCGATCCTGTGCGCCCTGGCGCTGAGCGGCTGCGGCCGCCGGAGCATCGCGCGCGTCGAGGCGCCCGGCGCGGCAACACTCAGCCGACGCGCACTGGCATCCCTCACCAACTACCGCGCTCGCCTCACCAGCGGCCGGGGCAAGTACCACATGCAGATCACGATGCAGGTGTACAGCCCGCAGAACTGGGTCATGCAGAGCGGTTCGACCGTCGTGCACATCGGTGCGATGAGCTACACGCGCCTTGGCAATCAATGGCGCGCGCACACCGATCGGCCCGACCGCTACGCACAGACCAATCTGCCGGCGTTCGCGGCGCAGTTCTACGCCATGACGCGCCTCACCGGGACCGTGGTACGCCGCGACGGCCCCTGTCGACAGGCTGCGCTCCCCGGCCATATCTGGAAGATCCGCGCTTCGGGCGGTTCCACCTTCGGGGAGACCTTCACCGCATGCGTCGCTGACAAGAGTGGTGCGCTGCTGAAGCTTAGCGTGCGCCCCGATGCGTCCGTGCGGTCCGGTCAGGATGCGAGCGAGACCTACCAGATCACGACAGTCGGCGGCGTTGCACCGTTTCGGGCTCCGAGGCTGGTGAGCGCACATTGAGCACCGGAGTGTCATTCCCATGAGCAATGCCCCCTCGACCGTGCTGATCACCGGCGCCAATCGCGGCATCGGTCTGGAGTTTGTGCGCCAGTACCTCGATGAGGGCTGGCAGGTGTTCGCAACGTGCCGGAGCCCGCAGCACGCGCCGGCGCTGCAGTCCCTGGCGGCGCAATCCGCGCGCGCGCTGCGGATCGTTGCTCTCGATGTCACCGCTGCGGACAGCGTGCGCCACGCGGCGCAGACGCTGCAGAGCGAGCCCATCGATCTGCTACTGAACTGCGCCGGGGTGATGGGCGGTGCCGGTCAGACCGTCGGTGCGCTCGATTACGCGCAATGGGCCGAGCTGCTCGCGGTGAACACGCTCGGCCCCTTACGCATGCTCGAGGCCTTCGTCCCGCATCTCGAGCAGGGCACGGGCCGCCTTGCCGTCACCCTCACCAGCCGCATGGGCTCCATCGGCGAAACGGGCCAGGGCGACTGGATTGCCTATCGCTCCTCCAAGGCCGCGCTCAACATGGCCATGAAATGCGCCGCGCTCTCGCTCGCCGCCCGTCACGTCACGTGCGTCGTGATGCACCCCGGTTGGGTGCGGACCGACATGGGCGGGATGCAGGCGCCGCTCAGTGCGCCGCAGAGCGTCACGGCCATGCGGCGCGTCATTGCCGGGCTCGGCACGGGCGACAGCGGCAAGTTCTTCAACTACGACGGCCAACAATTTCCCTGGTAGCGCTCTGCGGCCCGCACCCCGCGCGCAAGACTCACCGCTCAGGAGCGCCCTTACGCAACTGTCCGGTGGCCGGATCGTACGCGATGATCGCAAGACCGGCACGTTTCCAGGCGCTGATGCCCCCGGCCAGATGCGTCGCGACGCGCTGGCCGCTCGCGAGCACCCGGTGAGCCGCTTGCGCCGAACGCCGGCCCGAGCCGCACTGAAAGATGATGCGCTTGCCGGTGTCGAGCGGCAGGCTGTCGGGATCGAACCCCGACAGCGGCGCGAGCAGCGCCCCGGGGATTCGCTCGGCCTCGAACTCTCCAGGCTCGCGCACATCGATGAGTACCGCGCGCCGCTCGCGCAGCAATTGGTGGACCTGCGCCGGGTCGAGCTCATGCAGCGTGCCGGCGGGCTGCGCCGGGGTCGAGGTTTGAGGGTGCTGTGTCATATTCGTCTTACGCTCCGCTGCTGCAGCTTGGCGCGAGGCCTTGCCGGGTGCGCCGAAAAGTATATCAGTACTTACTAATATATTAGCCGACGAAACCACGTCCGTGCTTCGCCGGCGCTCTGCCGAGCGTGTGCTGCGCGCATGAATTCATATATTTAATGCATGTGTCCGTTGCAATTTCTGCATTTGTGGCATGGCTGTCGGCGCGGCATCATGGCCCCTTCGTACCGTCGGTGAGTCCCCCACCCTTGAGACACCGTGCGCACAAGCCCTGAGGTGACAAGCCGCACGGCGCGGTCCAGGCTGAGCACGCGCGGCGCAGCCGCTCCGTCGGACCGTGACGCCGCAGGAGAAGTGCGATGAGCGCCAAGTCGGTCGCTTACACAACCTGTTACATGTGCGCATGCCGCTGCGGCATCAAGGTGCATCTGGAGGATGGCCGGCTGCGCTACATCGAGGGCAACCGCAATCACCCGGTCAATCGCGGGGTGCTGTGCGCCAAGGGCTCCGCGGGCATCATGACGGCGATCTCTCCGGCCCGTCTCAGCACCCCGCTGCGGCGCGTCGGCCCGCGCGGGTCCGGATCGTTCGAGGCGATCTCCTGGGAGGAGGCGCTGCGCATGCTCACCGAGCGGCTTGCGGCGATCCGCGCGCAGGATCCGAGCCGCCTCGCACTGTTCACCGGGCGCGATCAGTCCCAGTCCCTTACCGGACATTTCGCGCGCATGTTCGGCACGGTCAATTTCGCTGCCCACGGCGGGTTTTGCTCGGTCAACATGGCCGCGGCGGGACTGTATTCGCTGGGCGGGGCGTTTTGGGAATTCGGCGAACCGGACTGGGAGCACGCGCGGCTGTTTCTGCTCTTTGGCGTCGCCGAGGATCACGACTCCAATCCCATCAAGCTCGGCTTGGCGCGCCTGAAGGCGCGCGGGGCAAAGATCGTCTCGTTCAATCCGGTGCGCACCGGTTATTCGGCGATCGCCGATGAGTTCGTGCCGGTCACTCCCGGCACCGACGGTCTGCTGGTGCTCGCACTCATTCACTGCCTGCTCGAGTCGGGTCACATCGACACCGAGTTCCTGATCCGCTACACCAACGCACACCACCTGGTCATCGATGACCCCGGCACGGCCGATCACGGACTCATCGCCCGCAACGCCGAGGGACATGCACTCGCCTTCGACCGCCGAGGCGGTGTGCTCGCAGCGGCGCAGGCCACCGGGATCGATCCGGCGCTCGCGGGCACCTTCGCCCTGCCCGATGGTCGCAGCGCACGACCGGCGTTTGCCTTGCTCGCCGAGCGCTACGCCGCGGCCGAGTACGCCCCGGAGGCCGTTGCTCCCCGATGCGGGGTTGCCGCCGCGACGATCCGGCGTCTTGCGGCAGAAATCGCCGAAGTCGCATTCCAGCAACCGGTGGTGCTCGAGCAGCCCTGGACTGACACGCATGGACGCCGGCACGCCCAGATGGTGGGCCGGCCGGTGGCGATTCATGCCATGCGCGGCATCTCGGCGCATTCCAACGGGTTTCACAGCTGCCGGGCGATCCATGTCCTGCAGATGCTCCTCGGCGCAGTCGATACCCCAGGATCCTGGCGCTACAAATCGCCCTACCCGAAGCCGATTCCCGCCGGCGGTCCGCCGGGACGCCCCGGTGTCGGCCCCGGCGCGCCCCTTACCGCAGCGCCGCTCGGCTGCCCCACTCGCCCCGAGGACCTGCTGGTCGATGCGCACGGCGAGGCGTTGCGGCTCGATCGGGCATTCTCTTGGGAAGCGCCGCTCGCGATCCACGGACTGATGCACATGGTGATCGCCCGGGCCTTCGAGGCCGGCGCGCAGAGCATCGACACGCTGTTTCTATACATGTCGAACATGGCGTGGAACTCCGCGATGAACCCCGGGGAAACCACACGCATGCTGAGCGCGACCGAGGCCGACGGCAGCTACCGCATACCCTTCGTGGTAGTCGCCGACGCGTTCGCGTCCGAAACGGTCGCGTATGCCGATCTGGTCCTGCCCGACACGACCTACCTCGAGCGCTACGACTGCATCTCGCTGCTTGACCGACCCATCGGCTCGGCCCATGGTCCGGCGGATGCGATCCGCGTGCCGGTGCTGAAACCCGAACGCGACGTGCGGCCGTTCCAGGACGTGCTGATCGAGATCGCAGGGCGACTCGGGCTGCCGGACTTCGCCGATGAACACGGTCGGCCGCTTTACGCCTCGTACGCCGATTACATCGTCCGCCACGAACGGGCGCCCGGCATCGGACCGCTGGCGGGCTTTCGCGGCGCCGACGGGCTCGCGCGCGGCCGTGGTGAGCCAAACCCGCAGCAACTGCAGCGGTACATCGACAACGGCGGGTTTTGGGTACACCACTTGCCCGCCGAGCAGCTCTACTACAAGTACGCCAACCAGGCGTATCTCACCGGCGCATGCGAATTCGGACTCATCGGCTCGAGCGAGCCTATCGTGCTGCAGTTGTACTGTGAGACGCTGCAGCGTTTCCGCCTTGCCGCCGAAGGACATGGCCCGTGCCTGCCGCCACCGCGGCTGCGCGAGCGGGTGCACCGCTATTTCGATCCGTTACCCATCTGGTACCTCCCGCTCGAGCAGGCCGTGAGCGAGTCGGCCCGCTATCCGCTGCATGCCATCACCCAACGGCCGATGGCCATGTATCACTCCTGGGGCTCGCACAACGCCTGGCTGCGGCAGATCCTGCCCGAGAACCGCATCTATCTGCACCGCGATCTCGCCGCCGAACTCGGCATCGAGGATGAAGACTGGGTATGGGTGATCTCGCGCAGCGGGCGCGTCAAAGGCCGCGCGCGCACCATGAGCGGAGTCAACCGCAGCACCGTGTGGACCTGGAACGCGATCGGCAAGCGCTCCGGTGCCTGGGCTCTCGCCACCAATGCGCCGGAGTCGCGCCGGGGCTTTCTCCTGAACCACGTCATATCGGAATTCCTGCCGGCCGAGGACGGCTCGGCGGCGCATTCGAACTCCGACCCGGTGACCGGACAGGCCGCCTGGTTCGACCTGACGGTACGTCTGGAGCGTTGCGATACCGGCACCGCCGATGAGACCGTCCCACACCCCGAGGCCAATCCGCTGCGCATCCGCGCACCGATCGGAAGTGCCCCATGACACAAGTTGCGAAACCCGCTCCCGGTGCCCGCAAACTCGGGCTGGTCATTGACCTGGATACCTGCGTCGGCTGCCACGCCTGTGCCGTGAACTGCAAGGAGTGGAATACCGGTGGCGAGGCGGGCCGCCTGCCCGATTACGATCCCTACGGCAGCGAACCGGACGGGGTGTGGTTCAACCGCATTCATTCGTATGAGAGTGGCGCCGACGGACTCGCGCGCACGGTGAACTTTCCGCGTTCCTGCCTGCATTGCGAGAACCCCTTGTGTGTCACAGTGTGTCCGACCGGCGCCTCATTCAAGCGCGCCGAAGACGGCATCGTGTTGATCAACACCGACATCTGCATCGGTTGCAAGCTGTGCTCCTGGGCATGCCCGTACGGCGCACGCGAATTCGACGAAACCAACGGCGTGATGCGCAAATGCACCTTGTGTGTCGATCGCATCTACGACCAGACCCTGCCCGAGGCTGAGCGTGAGCCGGCCTGTGTGGCGACCTGTCCGGCCAAAGCGCGTCATTTCGGCGACCTGGCCGACCCGCAGAGCAAGGTGTCGCAACTGGTGAGCGAACGCGGCGGCGTCGATCTGCTCGCGGACCTGGGCTACCGGCCGACCAACAAATACCTGCCCCCGCGACAGGCGCAGATCCCGAGCACTCCGCGCGAAGCCCCTGCGCGCAGCGGCTCGGGGGTGGGTGCGGCGTTGCTGAAACTGCTCGACAAAGCCCTCAGCCGATGAAGCCCGCTGCCTCCATCCTACTGCTCACCACGCTTACCGGCTTCGCCTATGGCCTGCTCGCCTGGATCGGCCTTTACGGGGTGGCCGGAGCGAGCGGAGCGGCCAAGACCCTGGTGCTGGCAGGCACTGGCATCGTCCTCGTACTCGCGACGCTCGGCTTGATCGCCTCGGCGCTGCACCTCGGTCGCAAAGAGCGCGCGTGGCGCGCCATCAGCCAATGGCGCTCCTCTTGGCTCTCGCGCGAGGGGTTGGCTGCGCTGCTTACCTACCCGATTGTTCTTGGCTACGCCTGGGTCGAGTATCGTACCGGCAGCACGGTCCAGGCGCGGCTGCTCGGCGCAGCCGCGACGCTCGCCGCGCTCGCCACCGTGTACTGCACCGCGATGATTTACGCCAGTCTGAAGCCGATCCGTCAGTGGCACAACCCGCACACGGCACCGGACTATCTGATCTACGCGCTGTTCTCTGGTGCGACACTCCTCGCTCTGCTGCGTACGATCGTGTTTGGTACGGCCGGTTGGGCCGCGCTGTTCGCGGCGTTTGGGGCGCTGGGCGCGCTCATCGCCAAACTCGCGTACTGGCGCCACGTCGATGCGCAGAGTCCACTCGCCACGCTCGCCAGTGCGATCGGCTTGGCCAAGGGCACCGAGGCGCGCCCGCTCGATGCGCCGCACTTCAGCGAAAACTTCATCCTGCGCGAGATGGGCTTCCAGATTGCCCGCCGACACGCGGGGAAACTGCGCCGGATCGCGCTCGCGCTTGGTTTCGGCCTGCCGCTGCTGCTCAGTGTCCTGGCGGCGCTCGACGTGCTGCCCCTACTCAGCACTTCACTGGCCGTAGCGTGCGCAGCGCTCGGCCTGCTCACCGAGCGCTGGCTGTTCTTCGCGCAAGCAACACACGTGGCCGCGCTCTACTACGGCCGCAGCATCTGAGTCTGCGCACTGCTCAACCGGCCGCCCGCGCCTGCGCGGTGCGCACCTCGGCGAGCCAGTGTCGGGTGAGTTCCTCGAGCAGCTCGGTGCGCACCGAGGCCGTTTCGCGCGCGGCGCCATCAAGCAGACTCGCAAGCTCGTGGCTGCGCGCCAGCAATTTCGCCACCGCACCGCCCTCAAGGTGGTTGCTGCGGATGAATTCATCGACGATGGCACGTGCGCCGACGAACTGCGCGACCAGTTCGGGCCGGTCTGCGATGGCCGCGATCTGCTGTTCCCAGAGTAGGTAAGCGGCCATTGCGCCGATGGCCGTGCGTGGCCTGCGCGCATTGATGTCGTAGCGATAGCGCTCCCGCCACGCCGCCAGTTCAGTCACCGGCATGGGACGCGCGATACCGTAGCCCTGGCCCCGGTCGGCACCGAGAATGGCGGCCGCCTCGATGATACCCGGATTCTCCAGCCCCTCCACGGTAACTGGAATGTCGAACGCGTGCGCCAGGCGCGTCAGGTACAGCATGAACTCGACCGCGCGCTTGGGGTTGTGCAGTGCCCCGCGCACCAGGCCACCGTCGATCTTCACCTCATCGAATGGATACTGGTCCATGCGCAGCAGCGAGCTGTGCCCCGAGCCCAGATCGTCCTGGGCGATCTGAATGCCTGCGCTGCGCAGGTGCTGGATCACCTCCTGGCGCGCCGGCGTCCACTCCCCGCCCTCCTGGGTCTCGAGCACCTCGAGCTGCACGCGTCGGGCAGCGAAGTTGCACCGCTGCAGGATGGCAAAAATCGCCTTCTCGTAGCGCGGGTCAGCAAACCCTGCCGCCGGAAAGTTGATCGCCATCGTCACCTCGATCCCCTGGCGCTGCAGTACCGCGGCATCCTCGCACAGCTGCTCGAGACCGATTTGAAAGAGCCGCAGCAGCTCATCGGCGCCGAGGGTCGGCAGAAATCGCTGCGGTGCGATCAACTCCCCGTCCGCGCCACGCATGCGCGCAAGCGCCTCGAGTTTGACCAGCCCGCCGTCGCGCAGATCAATGATCGGCTGGTAGTGCAGCAACACGCCGCGCTCGCTGAGCAGTCGGCGATAGGTCTGCTGCGTGCGCAGCGGCACCACAGCGGCCGACATGCGCCGCTCGACGGCATTGCTGAGCAGCATCTGGGCGTGACTCAGCAGACCCTGCATCCCGTCACTGGAGAAAAACCCCGGCCAGGCGCCATAGAGACTGACGAGGGCGATCGAGCGGCCATGCTCATCGAGCAACGGCAGCGCGGCGCTCGAGCGAAACCCTAGACGCGCACCTACAATTCTCCAGGGTGCCTTGTCCGCCTCGAGCAGCCAAGCGTCCGAGACGACGATCTCCCCGCTTCGCCAGGCCCGCCCGCCCGGCCCCTGGCCGGCGCTCACCAGTGGATCGACGCTGAGCCTCGGCACCTCGCCGGCTTCCATCGCGTGATGGTAGGCTTCGGCCGCAGCGCCGTAGGACTGCTCGATCTGCAGCTCGCCGAAGTCATCGACACGGGCGAAGAACGCCCCGAGGCTACCGGCCAGCGTGCCGAATATCTCCAGTGCTCCACGCACCAGGTCGGCCAGATTTTCCGCACACATGACATGACGGTTCAACTCCGCCAAGGCGGCGGCCCCGGCGGTATTGATGCTCGTGTAACGCTGCACCTGTCCCTGCAGATCCTGCAGGATGCGCTCCTCGATCAGACGCAACAGCTGTTCGCGCGAGCGCGCGTCGGGCACCCGCTCCTGCAGCAGCCAGTAAATGCGCCCCTGGTAGAAGGCGTACGCGTCGATCAAGCTGTCGAGGGCAACGTCGGTGAGCCGATGCACGGCGCCGGCCTTGTGCGCTCGCTCGAGGTGTTCGCTGCGGCTCAGGTCCGCCGCCAGCAGCGCCACGAGATGCTCGGCTTCGCGCGCCTGCAGTTGCTCGAATTCCTCGGCCGAGAGCGCACCGATGATGCGCGGCACGCGGTCGGTGTCCTGGAGCAACGCATAGAAATGGCTCACGGCATCCGGCGCCATGGCGAGGAAATGTGCCTGCAGCGGCCGCAGCAGCGCCGCGGCCGCTGAGCCGTATGGATCGGTCACGGCCGCACTGGTATCGACCATCTCACCGCTCCCCCGGGGTCGATCGGCACTGCAGCCGCGCGCGCACCGCCCCGGCTGCTCGGCTCGACCGTGCGCTCAGACCCCTGGACTGTTGCGTATCGCCCCGTGTTCACAGCGCCTGACCATTGTGCACCAACCGCAGCGCATCCGTCGCGCCCAGCTCAAGCGCAGCGCAGGCCCACCCCGGTGAGCGGTGGACGATCGTCCGCTCGAGGGCAGGATCCGGACAAAAATCATGCTTCACCGATCGCGGCTGGCAAGCAACTGCTGGACCAGCGGGGAGGGACTGTGGCGGAACACGGTGATCGCGTAAAAGTGCTCGAACACGCCCGGTATGACGCAATAGCGCTGCAGTCGCCCCTCGCGCAGTTCGTCCTGGACAACCACCTCCGGCAGCACCGCGATGGCGCCGGAGTCGCGGGCGAGCAGGCGCAGCATCGCCATGTCGTCGACTTCCGCAACCGTCTCGAGGCTGACGTGCGCCTTCTCGCACCACACGTCGAACTGGCTGCGGATGTCGCTGCTTCGACCCGGCAGGACACACCGTTGTCCGTTGAGCTCATCGGGTAGACGGAAGCGCCGCCGGCCCGGGCGCGGCGGTCCGATCAGACAGACCGACTGGCGCGCGAGCGAAACGCAGCGCCAGGGTCGGTCCGCCTCGGCAATCACGGCTTTGTTCGAGAGCACGACATCGAGCGCATGCACCCGCAGCCGCTGCAACAACTCCTCTAGGCTGCCCGACTGCAGCGACAGGCGCACCTCGGCGCGGTTGACCAGCGGACGCAGCAGGTTCTCGGTGAAATTGCGCGACAGCGTGGCGACGGCGCCCACGCCGAGCCGCTGCACGCGCTGACCGGCCCCACCACGCACGCTCGCCATCAACTCCTGCCCGAGGCCGAAGATGCTGTCGGCGTAATCGAGCACCATGGCCCCGAAGTCCGTCAGCTGCAGCGTTCGGCCCGTGCGCTCGAACAGCTGCCGGCCGAGATAGCTCTCGAGCTGGCGGATTTGCGCCGAGAGCGCCGATTGCGACACACGCAGTTCGTTCGCGGCACGGGTCAGATGTCCGGCGCGGGCCACGGTCCAGAAATACAGCAGGTGGCGGAAGTTCAGGTTTCGCATGTTCTGTTTATAAGAACGGTTTGTTCACTTTCTTCTATTTTACAGCTACCGGCCGGTCGTGAATACTGCCCTCCGTCGTGATCGCCCTGGAGCATGCACCTTGACCGATTCGCGCTGGCTCGCCTGGTCCGTTCCGTTCATCTACGTGCTGGCAGCGCTCGCTGCGCCGCGCGTCCGCCATCCCTGGCGTGCGCTCAGCCTCGCCACCGGCGCTGCGCTCGCACTGGCATTCGGCCGGCTGCTGCTCGTGTTCGCGAGCGCCATCGGTACGGCGGGGGCCATCGGCACACGCATCGCTTCGGTGCTCGTACTGCTCATCACGTTCCTCGGCTGGGTGATTGGTCGTTATTCCAGAGTCAACCTGGCGGGCGAGCCCGGCGAGCGTCGCTACGTCCTCGGTTTGCTCGCGACGCTCGCTGCGGTGTGCACCGTGGTGAGCACGAACGATTTCGCGGTGCTGATCGCAGCCTGGGCGGCCAGCAGCGTGACGCTGCACCCGCTGCTCACCTTCTACGGCGAGCGCCCGCTCGCCCGCCTGGCCGCGCGCAAGAAATTCATGGCCGCCCGGTTGGCTGAACTGTGCCTGCTCGGCGCCGCGGCGCTGCTGTATCTGCAGTGGCGGACGCTGGATCTGGGCAGTCTCGCCCGTCTGGCCACCGCAAGCGCCTCGCTGCCGGCGGCGGTCGAGTGCGCCGCGGTGCTGATTGCCGCGGCCGTAGTGCTGCGCTGCGCCCAATTGCCGCTGCACGGCTGGCTGGTGCAGGTCATGGAAGCGCCGAGCAGCGTCTCCGCGCTGCTGCACGCCGGCGTCGTCAACCTTGGCGGCTACGTGCTGATCCGCCTCGCGCCGCTGCTGTGCGCTTCGGCACCCGCCGAGCTGCTGCTGGTGGCCGTGGGCAGCGCGACTGCCGTACTGGCGGGGCTGACGATGATGACCTGTACTTCGGTCAAGGTCCGCCTCGCCTGGTCGACCTGCTCACAGATGGGCCTGATGCTCACCGAGTGCGGCCTCGGACTGTACGATCTCGCCCTGCTGCACCTGCTAGCCCACGCGCTCTACAAGGCCTATGCCTTTCTCAGTGCCGGAGAGGTCGTGCAGGAATCAGCCAACGGGCAGCCGCGGGCGCAGAGCGCCCCGGGCGTGCCGCACCTGCTCGCCGGGCGACTGCTGGCGGCCCCCCTTGCGGCGCTGCTCGTGATCGGCTCATCGAGTCTCTGGCACACCATCGTGAACGCGCCGCAGCTCTCGGGGCCGGCCTGCCTGATCGGCTCGATCGGCTGCGCGGTGCTGCTGTGGAACAGTGCCACGCTCGCACTCTATCTGCGCAATATCATGGTGATGTTTGCAGCCGTGCAACTGTATCTGCTCTGGCATCTCACGATGCGCAGCGCATTTCCGGTCCCGACAGGAAGTGCATCCGGGTTGGCGATGCTCTGGGCGGGCGGGTGCTTCCTGATGCTGTACGTGCTGCAGTGGCAGCTGGCACGGCCCGTGCGCTCCCCGGGTGCTGCGCGGCTGCGGGCCTGGGCATCCGCCGGATACTTTCTCGATGAGCCGATGACCGCGCTGGTGATGCGGCGCGGGCGGCCACGCCCGCCACGTTGGACGGTTCTGCCCATGGCGCGAGGGTTCGCTCAACGCGAAGGCGGTGCAGCGTGAGCAGCGCTGAGGCGAAGGCCACGCGCTCGATACGGGCCCGGGAGGCACTGCAAGCGGCTTGCCGCAGCGTTGCGCCCGCCTGGCCGCTCGATCGGCAGATCGCGGTGAGCCCGTACTGGGGTCGTACGGATCAACACTTCGATGCGATCGCTGCATCGCTGCGCCGCTGGGTCGGCGCACCCATGACACTGCCACGCAGCGAGTATCTGCGTCTCTGGCAGGACGGGCAGGTAACCGCCCAGCACCTCGAGCAAGCCCACCTCGAACGGCGCACCCACCTCACCCCGAGCGAGGCACTCGAAGCGTTGCGCCACCCGGCGCCAACCGCTTCCGGCCTGCCCTTGTTGTCCGATGTGCTCGGTGCCGACCCCACCGAGGGCGTGCCGAGTCCCTGGCCGAATCGTCTGACCGAGCAGATCAGCCAGTGCTGTGCGGCATACTTCGATGCATTCCAGGCGGACGGGCGCCCCTGCGCTGCACCCGGTCTGTTCACGGGCTGGCGAGCACAACTGCTGCACGGACCGCATCCTCCCTGGTTGAAACAGACCGACGGGCTGATTCAGCGTATCGCGCAGTTGCCAACTCGCGCAGACGCAGCACTTGAGTGGGCGCTCGAACGTCTCGCCATCGCCGCGACCCAATTCGATGACCTGCTGCAAGTGGTGGCACTGCGGATCAACGGTTGGGCGGCCTGGTGCGCGTATCTGGGCTGGGAAGCGAAGCTGCATGGCACCGAGGATGCGCACCTCGGTGAACTGCTGACGGTACGGCTGTGCTGGGAAGCACTCCTCGATGAGGGCCGGCGCGACGGCGCCGGCCCCTGGGCAACGTGGATCGAGCAGTGGTCTGCGGCACAGCGAGTCGATCACGCCGGCGCCATCGAAGCGGAGCTCCTCTGGCAACGGGCGCACGAGATCGCCTACCAGCAGCGCCTGTGCGCGCAACTGTACTCGTTCACACCGGCCGCCGAGGAGCAACAGGCCCCCCCGCCAATGCAGCTCGTGTTCTGCATCGATGTGCGCTCCGAGCGCATGCGGCGCGCAATCGAAGCCGTCACCCCCGATGCGCGCACCTATGGGTTTGCCGGATTCTTTGGCCTGCCAATCGAGTACTCCCCACTCGGCACCGCACTCGCGCGTCCTCAGCTCCCCGGTCTGTTGGCTCCGACACTACAGGCCACCGACACCAGCGCCGATGCCGGACGCGACCGTCAACTCAGCGCGCGACGCCAGCGCGTACTGCGTTACCGCGACAGCACCCGGCTGTTCGAGCGGCTGCCCTCGGGAGCCTTCACTCGGGTGGAAATGCTCGGCCTCGCTTATCTGCCGAAACTTCTGCTGCGCGCGCTTGGCTACCAAACCGCTTCGCCCGCGACGCTCGGACTGAGCGCCCGCGAGCGGCGCGAGCTGCGGCCGCATCTTTGCCTGCACGGTGCGTCTGACGCCGGCGCGCAGGTCGAGCGGCTGGCAAGCATTGTGCGCGCCATGAGCCTGCACGAGCCGTTCGCTCGCCTGCTGGTTCTGGTCGGTCATGGTGCCACCGTCACCAACAACCCGCAGGCCGCCGCCCTCGCCTGCGGCGCCTGCGGCGGGCACAGCGGTGAGATCAATGCCCGCCTGCTGGCGGGCCTACTGAACGACCCGGCACTGCGGGCCGCACTCGCCGATCGCGGGGTTGCACTGCCCCCGACCACCCTCGTCGTTGCCGCGCTGCACGACACCGTCACGGATACTGTGGAGTTGCTCGACGTCCTCGAGGTTCCCGCCTCGCATCGGGCAGACATCGATTTGCTGCGCGAGACTTTGCGGCGCGCCGGAGAGCAGGTCCGTCGCGAGCGGGCCGCGAGTCTCGGACTGGCGCACCTCGGCGGGAGGGACGCTGCGCTCCTGAAGCAACTGCGGCGACGCGCTCGCGACTGGGCGCAGACCCGTCCGGAATGGGGCCTCGCCGACAACGCGACTTTCATCATCGCGCCACGGCGGCGCACTCGGGGGCTTGACCTGGCCGGTCGGGCATTCCTGCACGAGTATCGCTGGCAGGCCGATCCCGATGGCGCGCTGCTCGAACAGCTGCTGAGCGCGCCGATGATCGTTGCTCATTGGATCAATCTGCAATATTACGGCTCGACCGTCGATCCGCATCGCTACGGCAGCGGCAACAAAGTCCTGCACAACGTCGTCGGTGGGCGCATCGGGGTGCTCGAGGGCTCCGGTGGGGATCTGCGCATCGGCCTCGCCAGACAATCCGTGCACGACGGTGAGCGCTGGCGGCACACCCCGCTGCGTCTGACGGTCGTCGTCGATGCGCCGCGCGACACGCTCGAAGCGATCCTTGAGCGCCAGCCCCGAGTCCGCGAGCTGATCGATCATCAGTGGCTGTATCTGTGCCGTTTCGCCGATCGGACCCTCGAGCGTCGTCACGAGGGGCGCTGGCAGCTCACCGCAAGCGGCGCGTCCGATGCTACCGGTGAGTCTGCGATGACCCCAACCCCACTCGGACCCGAGCCGTTCGATGCGCATCGGGCCGTTGCCTAGGCCGCTCTCGTGACCCGCAAGCCCTCCGGCGCAACGCAGCCCATCCCGGCGCACCTGGCGCAGCTGGAAGCCGAAGCGATTCACATTCTGCGCGAGGCGCTCGCCGAGGCCAATCGTCCGGTGTTGCTCTTCTCCGGGGGCAAGGACTCCACGGTACTCGCCCACCTCGCCTGCCGAGCGTTCTACCCGGCGGCACCGCCGTTGCCGCTGTTGCACATTGATTCGACCTGGGAATTCCGCTCCCTGCTCGAATTCCGGGACCGCTTCGCCGCCCGCCACGGCTTCCGTCTCCTCGTCTGGGCCAACGAGGACGGACGGGCCGCCGGCATCAATCCGTTCGAGCATGGTGATCGGTACACCACCGTCATGCGGACCGAACCACTGAAGCATGCGTTGGATGCCGGTGGCTACGATGTCATTCTCGGGGGTGCGCGCCGAGACGAGGAGCGCTCGCGCGCCAAAGAGCGTGTCGTCTCGATCCGCGGACCGCAGCACAGCTGGGACCCGCGGCGCCAGCGGCCCGAACTGTGGAATCTCTACAACTTTCGCCTCGGCTCGCAGGAGAGCGCGCGGGTGTTTCCGCTGTCGAATTGGACCGAGTGTGACGTGCTCGGTTACGCGCTCGCGCGTGAGGTCGAACTCGCTCCGCTTTACTACGCGCGAGCCCGCCCCGTCGTGCAGCGTGATGGTCAGTGGATCGTCGTCGATGATCAAAAACGCATGCGCTATCGCCCCGGCGAGCGCCCGCTCCGGCGCACCGTGCGCTTTCGCACTCTCGGTTGCTGGCCGGTCACCGCGGCGAGTCCCTCGGAGGCCCGCTCGTTGCGCGAGGTCCTGGAGGAAACCCTTCGCTCGCGCCGCTCCGAACGTGATGGGCGGCTCGGTGATCGCGACGCCGGCGGCTCGCTCGAAGAGCAGAAGCGTGAGGGCTACTTCTAACTCAATGCAATCACTGGAGCATAACCAATGGACAGTCTTGCTGATCTGAACGTACTGCGCACCGAACGGCAAATTCACCGGGCGCTCGCGCATCCGGCGTTAAGTGTCTGGCTCAAAGATGCCTTGCGATCGGCATTGACGTGCGAGCCGGAGCGCATCGGCAATGATCTGGAGTTGTTGATGCACCTGCTCGGCCCCTGGGCCGAGGCGCGCATCGCGCAGGCACCGATCCTGCCGCAGGCCTCTGCGACGCATGGTCCGTGAAGGTGCGCACCGAGCGCACCCGGCGTCTCAGCGGTTCGCGACCGTACCGGCGGTACTGGCGGTACTGGCGAGCACTGCGATCGCATGCGGACCGAGCACATAATCCGAAGATGAATGGACGGGCCGGTCCGTCTCCTCTGGGAAGTCCTCGGGAGCGCCGAGCGCGGTATCGAGCACGCGCTGCCACTTCCCCGAGGCCTCGACCTGCAGGGCAAATCGCTGCTCGCTGGAGGTGCCATTGATCATGATGTACATATCGCAGTCGCCCTGCGAGGCGCCGCGCAGATGCACCGCGAGCGTGCGTGACAGTGGCCCCATGTCCACCTCGCGGCCGGTGCCGAACCAGCTCACGTCCTGCCGCCAGAAGCGGCTGCGCCCGAGCGAGGGGTGCGCTTTGCGAAATCCGATCATGAGCCGAAAGAACCGCAGAATCTCGGCATTCTCCCGGCACAGATCCCAGTTAAGCCAGCTCGTCTCGTTGTTCTGATTGTACGGGTTGTTGTTGCCGCCCTGGGTCTGCAGGAACTCGTCCCCGGCGCGCAGCATCGGCGTGCCGTTGGCAAGCAGCAACAGCGCGCACAGATTCTTCGCCTGCCGGTGCCGCAACGCACGCACTGCCGGCGGGGCGCCGGCGTCACCCTCCCAGCCGCTGTTCGAGCAGTAGTTCTCCTCGACGCCGTCGGTGTTCCCGTGACCGTTCGCTTCGTTGTGCTTGCGGCTGTATGCAAGCAAGTCATACAGCGTGAAGCCATCATGTGCGGAGATGAAATTGACGCTCTGATACGCGTGGAACGCGTTCGGCAGATCATCGGGAAACAGATCATCGCTGCCGTAGAGACGTTGCATCAGCGCTGGCACCAGACCCTCATCCCCGCGCACAAAGCGACGCACATCGTCGCGGAACCGTCCGTTCCACTGCAGCCAGCGGGATGCCGGAAACCCGCGTCCGAGCTGATAGGTACCGACCGCGTCCCATGGTTCGGCAATCAGGCGCACCCCGCACAATTGCGGCTCGGAGAGAATGTCTCCGAAGATCGGCGGATCAGCGGTGTTGAGCGAACCGTCGGCGTTGCGCGCAAATACCGAAGCGAGATCGAATCGAAAGCCGTCGACGTGCATGTCGTGTGCCCAGAAGCGCAGGCTGTCCACGATCAGCTTGCGCACATAGCGGTTGGCGCAATGCAGCGTGTTGCCGGTGCCGGAGAAGTTCTCGTATCGGCCGCCATCTGCTGCCAGCAGATAGTACGTGCTGTTGTCGATGCCTTTGTAACTGTAGAGCGGGCCGCGCTCATCCCCCTCGCCGGTGTGGTTGTAGACCACATCGAGAATCACCTCGATGTCGGCTGCATGCAGCGCCTTGACCATCGCGCGGAACTCCTCCAGCTGGGCGTACGGCTCGGCACGGCTCGCGTAACCGTGATGCGGTGCAAAGAAGCTAAGCGGCATGTAACCCCAGAAATTGCCCTCCTGGGGGTCGAACTGGAACACCGGCATCAATTCCACGGCGGTGACGCCGAGTGCACGCAGATACGGGATCTTCTCGATCACCCCGCGGTAGGTGCCGCGGCTCGCCTGCGACACACCGGAACTGGCGCTGCGCGTGAAGCCCCCGACGTGCAGCTCAT
The DNA here is from genome assembly GCA_027324195.1 of Gammaproteobacteria bacterium. Taxonomy (GTDB): domain Bacteria; phylum Pseudomonadota; class Gammaproteobacteria; order Steroidobacterales; family Steroidobacteraceae; genus 13-2-20CM-66-19. The sequence goes on from DAHVTM010000110.1 coordinate 31,664, forward strand.
AAATCACCAGATCGTGCTGATGCCGCGGGCGCCGATCCTCGCCCCAGTCAAAAGCGCGGTCCGGGGCATCGAGCACCCCAAGCGGCGCCTGACCGGCGTTCGGGCCGGGGCGGCACGCCGCGGCACGCGCGAAGGCCGGTGGAAAGTACAGCGCCTTAGCGTACGGATCGAACAGGATCTTGTCCGGATCGAACGCATGACGCTCGAAGCCACCTGCGGAGCGCGGACCGCTCACCCGATAAGCATAGTAGCGTGCCTGCGGTGCCGCAGCCGCGGCGATCCGGCAGTGCCAGATCCGTCCGGACTTATTGCGCAGATAGTCCATGCGGTAGGTGAGTACGGGTCGCGACGGATCGTGCGCGCCGTAGAGCAACAGCGTGACCTGTTCGGCATGTTTGGAATACAGTGCGAAATTCCACGCGTGCTCAGCGGCGCACCAGCTCGCCCCGAGCGGCAGTGCCGCACCCTCGCTGTCAGCCCAGTCGCTCATACCTCTGTCCGTGCGTGCCAGTTGCCCGTTCCGCTCGCGCCGACTTCAGGCACCGGCGGTGAGCGCGCGCGCCACGATGTCACCGGCTTCGCGCACGACCGCCTGCAGATGAGCCTCATCCCGGAAGCTCTCGGCATAAATTTTGTACAGCCGCTCGGTACCCGAAGGCCGCGCGGCGAACCAGCCGTCACGCGCAATGACCTTCAGCCCGCCGATGGCGGCGTCGTTGCCGGGCGCACGGGTGAGCTTGGCGAGAATCGGCTCGCCGGCCAACTGCTCCTCCTTCACCTGCTCGGCGGTCATTTTTGCGAGTGCCCGCTTGTCCTCGGGCGATGCGGGCATGTCCTGGCGGATGTAATGAGACTCCCCGAGGTCTGCGGTGAGCGCCCGATAATGCTCGCTCGGGTCGCGTCCGGTTACGGCGGTAATCTCGGCCGCGAGCAGATCGAGTAGCGGCCCGTCCTTGTCCGTGGTCCAACTCGCCCCATCGTGCTGCAGGAAGCTCGCCCCGGCGCTCTCCTCGCCTGCGAAGCACAGCGAGCCCTCGGCGAGCCCCGCGGCAAACCACTTGAATCCCACCGGCACCTCGTACAGGCGTGCGCCATGGCGGGCCACCACCCGATCGATCATGGCGCTGCTCACCACCGTTTTGCCGACGGCCGCAGTGCGCTGCCAGTGCGGCCGGTGCGTGAGCAGGTAATCGATCGCCGCTGCCAGATAATGGTTCGGGTTCATCAGCCCCGCCGACGGGGTGACGATGCCGTGCCGATCCGCGTCGGTGTCATTGCCGAAGGCCAGGCGGTAGCGCTCCTTCAGTTGCACCAGACGCGCCATCGCGTAAGGGCTCGAGCAGTCCATGCGGATCTTGCCGTCGTGATCGAGGGTCATGAAGGAGAATGTGGCGTCCACCGTGCGGTTGACCACCTCGACCTCAAGGCCGTAGTGTGCGTTGATCGGATCCCAGCAATACAGGGCTGCGCCGCCGAGCGGATCGACACCGAGCTTCAGCCCCGCGGCGCGAATCGCCGCCATGTCGATCACCCGGCTCAGGTCGCGTACGTACGGATCGATGAAATCGCTCGTGTGCGTCGTTGCGGCGCTACGGGCAGCGGCAAAACTCAGCCGCCGCACCGACCGATTGCCGGTCCTGAGCAGTTCGTTCGCCCGCGTTTCGATCCACGTAGTCGTCGCCGAATCGGCCGGACCCCCGTGGGGTGGGTTGTACTTGAAGCCGCCATCGGCTGGTGGATTGTGCGATGGGGTGGCGATCAGCCCATCGACGAGGCGAGTGCTGCGGCCGCGGTTGCGGGTAATGATGGCCCGCGAGAGCACCGGTACCGGGGTAATGCCGGCCCCCGATGCGAGCACCGCCTCGACGCCGTTGCCGGCAAGGACTTCCAGCGCCGTACGCTCGGCCGGCAGGGACAGCGCATGGGTGTCCTTGCCGATCAATACCGCCCCGTCGATGCCATGGGCGTGGCGATAGTCGCAGACCGCCTGCGTGATGGCGAGAATATGCGCCTCGGTGAACGTGCCATCGAGCGAGGAGCCGCGATGGCCACTGGTGCCGAACTGCACGCCGCGCGCCGGGTCCGCCACATCCGCCCCCGGCGCATAATAGGCCGCCTCCAGTGCGCGCAGATCCACGAGGTCCTGCGCGCTCGCAGGCTGTCCTGCCCTTGCATCGATCGTCATCGCTTCGCTCTCCCGGCCCTCACTCGGCTCATCTCGTTGTCCTGCAGGCGTCGTGCACACCGATCGGCTCAATGCGAGTCATCCCGTTGGCCCGCCGGACTCGGCGGCGAGGGGGAACACGGCCGCACGCTCCAGATCGCCTCGGCGTAACCGCTGATCGCGCGATCGCTCGAGAACATGCCACTCGCCGCAACGTTGCGGATTGCCCGGGCAAGCCACTCGTTGCGGTTTCGGTACACTGACCCAACCTGCGCCTGTGCCCGCATGTACGCGCCGAGATCGGCCAGATGCATGTAGTAATCGCCGCTCTTAAGCAGTGTGTCGACAATCGGGGCGAAAATGCCCCGTTCATTGGCGCTGAAGTGATCCTGTGCAATAAGATCGAGCGCCACGCGGGTCTGCGGCTCATGGGCATAGTGCCAATGCGGGTCGTACCACGGCCGGCTCGCCGCCACCTGCTCGGCCGTCAGCCCGAAGAGGAAACAATTCTCCTCACCGGCCTGCTCGGCAATCTCGATCGTCGCCCCATCCCGTGTGCCAACCGTGAGCGCCCCATTCAGCATGAACTTCATGTTGCTCGTACCGCTTGCCTCATAGCCCGCGGTGGAGATTTGCTCGGACACATCGCTCGCCGGAATCAGCCGCTCGGCGAGCGTCACGCCGTAATCGGGCAGGAACACCACCTTCAGCCGTGCGCGAACTGCCGGATCGGCCTCGATCACGGCGGCAACATTGTTGATCAGCTTGATGATGAGCTTCGCCAGCGCGTAAGCGGGCGCCGCCTTACCGGCGAAGAAGAACGTGCGCGGTGGTTCACCGTCGGCCGCCCAGCCGTTGCGCATCCGATCGTAGAGAATGATGATGTGCAGCACATTCAGCAGCTGGCGCTTGTATTCGTGGATGCGCTTGATCTGACTGTCGAAAATGGACTCCGGGTCTATGGCTTGACCGGTCGCTTCCTTCAGCCACTGCACAAAGCGCAGTTTCGCATCTCGCCTCGCCTGTGCGAAATGCTCTCGAAAACCGGCATCCTCGGCGAGTGGCCGCAGAGCCTGCAGCCGGCTGAGTTCGGTGATCCAGCCCTCACCGATGGCCCCGGTGATCAGACGGGCGAGCCCCGGGTTCGCCACGAGCAGCCAGCGCCGCGGCGTGACGCCGTTCGTCTCATTGCGAAAGCGCTCCGGGTACATCTCGGCGAAGTCCGTGAGCGTGCGGCGGCGCAGCAGCTCACTGTGTATCGCTGACACACCGTTGGTGCTGTGCGAGCCCAGCACCGCCAAATGTGCCATGCGCACCGCCTTGCGCGGTTGCTCCTCGATGAGGCTCATGCGCTGCGCGCGTGCCTCGTCGGCCGGAAAGCGCGCGCGCACCGTCTCGAGGAAACGTCGGTTGATCTCGTAAATGATGTCAAGCTGGCGCGGCAAGGCAAGCTCGAACAGTTCGGTCGGCCAGCGCTCCAGGGCCTCGGGCAGCAGGGTGTGATTGGTGTACGCAAGCGTCCGTACCGTCAGATCCCATGCCTGCTCCCAGCCGAGGTGGGCCTCATCGAGGAGAATGCGCATCAACTCCGCGACCGCCATGGCCGGATGGGTATCGTTCAGCTGGATCGCCACCTGCTGCGGAAGCATCCGCCAGTCCTCGTGGGCCCGGCGAAAGCGACGCACGATGTCGGCCAGCGAGCAGGACACCAGGAAATACTCCTGCAGAAACCGCAGGTGTCGCCCGGCGGATGTCATGTCGTCCGGATACAGAACGCGGGTGAGATTCTCCGCCAGGATCTTGTCGTGGACAGCGCCGAAGAAATCACCGTGATTGAACTCATCGAGATCGAAGTAGTCCGGCGCGTTCGCCTCCCACAGACGCAAGGTATTGACCGTGTGGGCGCCAAAGCCCACCACCGGTCTATCGTACGGCACGCCGCGCAAGGTCGCTCCACGCTGATCGGACAGCACCGCAGCGCCTTCTTCGAACCGCAGCGTGCAATGGATGTGTGTCTCGATGGCCTGCTCGGGACGGACGATCTCCCACGGATCCTGCCGGCGCAGCCAGTTGTCCGGATGCTCCTCCTGCCAACCGTTGACCAGCGTCTGGCGGAAAATCCCGTACTCGTAGCGCAATCCGTAGCCGATCGCCGGAATCTGCAGTGTCGCCAGGGAGTCTAGGAAGCAGGCCGCGAGGCGGCCCAGGCCGCCGTTGCCGAGTCCGGCGTCCGGCTCCGCCGCGCTCACCCGCTCGAAATCGATGCCGCGGCGCTGCAGCATCTCGCGCACCCGCGGCTCAATGCGCAGATTGACCACGTTATTCTGCAGCGAACGACCGAGCAGATATTCGAGCGAGAAATAGTAGACTCGCTTCGGCTGGAGCTCCTCATAAATCTGATCCGTGTGCAACCAGCGTGCACCGATCTGCTCGCGCAGCGCCGCAGCGATGGCCTCGAAGCGCTGTCGATCGCTCGCCGCAGCCGGCGTTACGAGCTGATCGAACTCGAGATGACGCTCGAACGACTCGCCGAGATCCAGATCGTCCATAAGCACTCGCTGCGCACAGTGATTCACCGGGTGCACGCCTGCTCTGTCGCCCTCGGCATGCGCCGTCCTCCGCACCATGGGCCCACCGCGCAACACCGCGCACGGTACGGCGATTGAGTCCACTGCGCCAACGTTAGCCCGTCCGCCCGATTGCGTCCAGCGCCGGCACGATGGCTGCGCCGGCGCACGACTCCAACCGGCACGCGCTCTGCAGAGCAAGATGAGAAGGCGACGCAGTCGGCAAATCGCGGTTCGGAAAATGCGGATAGAAACCCGGCCCCGCCTCGGCGATGCTTTTGAATGAGTGTGCCCGCGCGTGCGCTTCGCGGATGTCGGTCATCGAGCCCATTCTCGGGACGCCGCCGCCGTGCTTGCACCAGCATTTCGCTGTACGAGGGCCAGCATACCTAGGCGCATTACGGGTCGGGACATGGACGCCATGGCCGGCAGCATTGGCGAGTCGGTTCGCGATGAGCGCATCCGGGCCCGTGTCGGCGAGGCACGGCACCTCGGGCGCAAGCTGCTCGCGGTGAGTGCGCCGCTCATGCGACTGACGGCGGCCACAGGTCTTCGCATAGTCGAGGAGCGGCATGATCTGCGCTTCATTCGGGCAAGGTTCGAACAACGCAGAAGTTTCCGGCGGCCGGTCGCCTTACCAGTCGACTCTGAGCGTCCCATCGGTATCGAGCCAGACGTGAGTGCCAAACGCACGGCTTTCGCGATCCAGGGTGTGACACAACCATGCCGACTGTGCCGCATCGGACGCCTCGAGGCGAAAGCAATGCCTTCGCAGCGGCACCATCCGCAGCTGCGTGAGTTTGCCGCTCAGCGCATCGAGCAGCGGGAAATACATCAGCGTCAGCTCTGGCCGGAACCGCTCGTAACCGCCAATGCCCTCGTAGTCGTTGATGAAATCCCCGCAACCATAGAGAATCAGACGGTTCCGATACACCTCCAACCCTCTGGGGTGGTGCGAGGAATGGCCATGAACCAGATCGACGGAACCCCGATCGATCAGCTCATGCGCAAAGCGCCGTTGCGCTCCTGACAGCCGATATCCCCAGTTGTCGCCCCAGTGGATGGACAGCACCACGCGATCAGCCGGTCCGCGTGTGCTGTCGATCTGTCGCGCGAGACACTCGGCGCTGCGTGCGGAGGCATCCGGGAGCCAGTTCACCCCGGCGCGCTCGCGCCCGGCCCGCCAGGTCGCCGGCACCCCGCTACTGGGCAGCGCGACCCCGTAGACGAGGACTCGCGAGCCGCCCCGCAGCACCAGGATCGCCGGCGCGGATGCCTCGCGCAGCCCATTGCCTGCGCCCGTGGTGAGGATGCCGGCCGCATGCAACGTCTGCAGAGTCTCTGTCAGTCCCGCGCGACCCCAGTCGAGCACGTGATTGTTGGCGAGCACGCAGCAGTCCAGTCCGGCAGCGACCAGACAGCCGATATTCTCCGGGTTCATCCGATAATGAATCTGTTTGTCTGTCGAGGCCGCGGCGCTGCGTGTCACTGCGGTCTCCAGGTTACCGATGCGCACATCCGGCGCGGCTTGCTCCAGTCGCTCGAGCGCCGCCCCCCAGATATAGTTCGAGCCGACATGGCGCGCCAGTGCGGCGCAGCGCCGTTCGGCGAGCTGCACGTATTGGAGCGCAGAGCGCGCACAGGGCTCGAGGAGCCGAGGATCGCTCGGCGCGGCGAGGATCTGGTCGATGCCGCGGCCGGTCATGAGATCGCCACAGAGGAACATCCGGATGCTGCCGGCGGCTGCGCCGGCATCGTCTGCATTCCGGTCGCAGCGGGCCATCGGCGCTCATCCTTTGATGCAGATCAGGGGCTGCAGCCGTGCGACCTTGCACGCAAGACCGGCCGCATCGGCCGAGTTCACCACGGCCGTGACGTCCTTGTAAGCCGCAGGGGCCTCCTCGGCGATACCCCGCAACGAGGGGCTGCGCACGAGGATCCCGCGCTCGGCGAGCGCCGCGATCACCGCTTTGCCCCGCCAGGTGCGCGCCGCCTGATGCCGACTCATCAGCCGGCCGGCGCCGTGACAGGCGGACGCGAAGGCATGCTGCTCGGAAGATGACGTGCCGGCGAGGATATAAGACTCGGTGCCCATTGAGCCGCCGATCAGCACCGGCTGGCCGATAGCACGCAGCGCCGCTGGCAGATTGGGATGCCCCGGTCCGAACGCGCGCGTTGCGCCTTTGCGATGCACGTACAACTGCCGTCCATCGTGCTCCTCGCACTTGCAAGTGTTGTGTGAGACGTCGTAAATCAGGCTCAGCGTGGCGCGCGGGAGCACCTGGCTGAACACTTCGCGCACCAAGTGCGTCAGGATCTGTCGATTGGCGAGTGCGCAGTTGATCGCGGCCCGCATCGCCCCGAGGTAGCTCCGGCCGAGCTCTGAGTCGATCGGGGCACAGGCGAGCTCCCGATCCGGCAGCACAATTCCATAGTCATTCACGGCCATAGTCATGAGTTTGAGGAATTCCGTTCCGATCTGATGGCCGAGGCCGCGCGACCCGCAGTGAATCATCACGAGCGCATCTCCGCTCTGCAGCCCGAAACCCTGAGCGATCTGCGGTTGAAAGATCTCACAGACCTGCTGTACCTCCAGATAGTGATTGCCACTGCCGAGGGTGCCCATCTCAAGGCGCTGCCGGAGTCGCGCACGGGCAGATACCTGCTCGGGGTCCGCGCCGCTCATCTGACCGCCCTCCTCGATCCGCTCGAGATCCTCAGCCGCTCCCCAGCCACTCTGCACGGCCCATCTCGCCCCGGCGTGCAGCATGGCATCGGTCTGCTCGTCACTCAGCGTGATCGGCCCGGTGCTGCCAAGCCCGGCTGGGATCTGGGCATAAAGGGCCTCGGCAAGCGCGTGCTGTACGGCGCGCACTTCGCTCGCATGCATGCCGGTATGCAGACAACGCACCCCACAGGACACATCGAATCCGACACCACCGGCCGAGACCACTCCGCCGTGCTGCGGATCGAACGCGGCGACGCCCCCGATCGGGAAGCCGTAGCCCCAGTGTGCATCGGGCATGACGTAACTCGCCGCAACGATACCCGGCAGCATGGCGACGTTGACGGCCTGCTCGTAGACCTTGTGATCCATCTGTCGCACGAGCGCCTCGTCCGCGAAAATCAACCCGGGCACCCGCATGGCGCCATGCGGCGGGATTTCCCACTGCTGCTCGGCGCGACGCTCGAGTAGACCGAGGTCCATACCTGTCAGACATCCAGCACGGTCTGCGCGAGCCACGCGCCGTTCTCGCACGCCACTCGCAGCGCGGTATACGTTGCCCCCTTGATCTCGACCGCCGGGTGATGTCGCTCGCGATCGACCGGCTCGCCCCAGGCCTGCCCCTCGAGCCTGTTGGCCTCGAGGTGCACCTGGAAGCGTCCGAAGAGCATCTGCCGCGCCGACATTTCGAAAATCAGGCCATTCAACCACTCTGCAAGCAGCAGTTCGTCATCCGGCGCCACGCACGTGACACGGACTTCCTGCGCCGGAATGACCCGCGTCGGATCAGTTACGATCGCCGTCATCGCTACTGCCGCCTGCTCGAAGGCCTGTGCTTTGCTGGCGCCGATGCCGCGCACACCGACATCGGCTGCATGTGCGAAGTGCTCCCAGTGTGCGTCCATGGTGCTCGAGTGGTGCCGCCGCGAGTGCACGCTCCTTGGCGGTAAATATCAGATCGGCTGGTTTTTGACAGTTCGGACAGTACGCAGTGGGCGTGCATCGGTACAAGTAACGATAACGCGGCCTATGCATTGCGCTGAGGATATCGATGCGGACAGTTCCCTTGGGGCAGGGCTGCGTGCGTCCTGGTGCTGGCGAAGACAACGCTTGGGCTACGCCGCTCGGGCGCACACCGGGCGCAACCGTATCGACCGAATTGATTGACCTCGGTTCAGGAGTACATGACATGACCAAGATCTTCGTCGGAAACCTGCCGTTCTCGACCACCGAGCAGGATCTGCGCGACATGTTTGCGCCGTATGGGTCGGTGCAATCTGCCAAAATTGTCACGGATCGGGATTCGGGACAGTCGCGCGGCTTCGGCTTCGTGGAGATGCCGAACTTCGAGGCCGCGCGGGCCATCGAGTCCCTCAACGGCAAGAGCATCGGCGGAAGGCCGTTGCGGGTTAATGAGGCCCAGGAGCGCTCAGGTGGGAGCTTTCGCCGCTAGGCAGCTCAGGAGGCATCAGGCGCAGACGGCCTCAGCACACCGCGTGCGTGCGACGGTGAAACAGGACATCTCCCTTGAACTCGGGACTGCAACGCTGCATGCCATTGTGCGCATTCCGAGCGCCATGCGCGCGGTCGTCCTTTTCGCCCATGGCAGCGGCAGTGGCCGGCACAGTCCCCGCAACAATTATGTCGCGCAGCGACTCGCGCAGAGCGGCATCGCAACTGTCCTTGCAGACCTGCTGACGGCGCACGAAGAGGCGATCGACATCCTGACCGCGCAGCTGCGCTTTGACATCGCAATGCTCTCGGATCGGTTGCGCGCGGCGACCGAGTGGACGCGCCGCCATCGCACGTTGGGTGCGTATCCGATCGGATATTTTGGCGCCAGCACCGGGGCGGCCGCCGCGCTCGTGGCGGCCGCAGGCGTCACAGACCTGCTCGGCGTCGTCTCCCGAGGTGGTCGGCCGGATCTGGCCGGCGCCGCACTCGAGCAGGTTCTCGCGCCCACTCTGCTCATCGTCGGCGGCGAGGATCGGCAGGTGCTGGCCTTGAACCGCTCCGCGCTTGCCGCCCTGCACTGTCCGGCACGGCTGGAGGTCATCGCCGGGGCCAGCCACCTGTTTACCGAACCGGGTGCACTAGAACAGGTCGCCGAGCGGGCGACCGCCTGGTTCGAGCACTGTCTGAACGCTCCGCAGGCCCCAGCGTACCCAGCGCACTCGCAGTGCTGCGGTGGAGATGGCGACTGATGCGATTCCGTTGCAGCCCGGTGCGCGATCCGGACGGCGCTTGACCGGTTGCTCCGCCTCGGTGCAGGCTACGCTCATGTCACGTGCAGCGCCGTCCACCTCCCCCAAGATCCTGGGCGCGCCGCGCGATGGCGCCCTGCTCATCCTGTGCCTTCTGCTCACCTATGCGGCGGAGGGAGTGGGCGCCATCGCCTCAATCCATGCCGCGGCATTCTATGCGAGTCTGGCCCAACCCCGCTGGGCACCGCCCCCGTGGCTGTTTGGTCCGGTGTGGACACTGCTCTACACGCTGATGGCCGTCGCACTGTGGCGGGTGGTGCGCTCTGCCCAAGCGCACGCCACCGCCACGGCAGTGTTCCTCGTGCAGCTGGTGATCAATGCGCTGTGGTCGTGGCTGTTCTTTCGCTGGCATCTTGGCGCCGTGTCGTTCGGATGGATCGTGCTGCTGCTCGCGATGATCGCCGCCACACTCGGCGCATTCTGGCGCATCAGCCGGATCGCGGCGATCCTGCTGCTGCCCTACCTCGGCTGGGTCCTCTTCGCAACGCTGCTCAGCTGGACGCTGTGGCGAGCGAACCCCGCGGCGCTTGGCTGATCCGGCCACCGCCGCCGTGGCGGACACGACGGGCATTCAGCGGGCGGCGCACCGAACTCATTCCGGCGACACTCTGAATCGCTCCAGCTGCCGGCGCACCGACTCGCGAAATCCCTCGGCGCTCGCCAGAGTGACCCCGGCCTCGATCACCAAGATGAAATCCCCCCGCGGCGTGCGGCTGACTTTGCGCACGTAATTGAGATTGACCAGGCACGAGCGGCTGATTCGCAGCAGCGGTTGCGATTGCAGGGCCTTTTCAGCCTGCACGAGCGTCCCGCGCAGGCAATAGATCTGCTCACCCACGCGCAGCTTGACGTAATTGCGGTCCGCCCATGCAACCTCGATCAAACCCACATCGAGCATCTGTAGCGTACTACCGAGTCCAACGAGAATGCGCGGCCGCAAATCGAGGAGCCCGCGGCGGATTGCCTCGATCCGCTCAAAGGCCGCCTCGAGTGCCTCCTCGCGCTGCGCGGAGGTTTCGGCGAGCAGCCGCCGGCGGACCCGATCGAGCGTGCAGCGGAAGCGCTCGCGATCAAATGGCTTGAGCAGGTAATCCACCGCGCTCAATGCGAACGCCTCGATGGCGTATCTCTCGTGTGCGGTGACGAACACGATCAGCGGAGCGCAGCGCTGCTCGAGCGAGCGCGCGAGCGCCATCCCATCCATCGATTCCATCTCCACATCGAGAAAGATCACATGCGGTGGGTCGATGCGCACGGCCTGCAGCGCGCTCAGACCGTCGCGGTATTCACCGATCACCCGCAGGTCCGCCTCGCGCTCGCAGTGCTCGCGCAGTGCCCGTCGCGCCGCCGTTTCATCATCCACCAAGATCACCTGCAGCATGACCCACCCCGCTAGCGATTTATGGGGACACGAACGTCAACCAATAGCGGCAGCTTGACTTCCGTGATCCATTCGCGCGCCCGCCCCGGGGCGGCACAAACCGTGGCCCGCTCGCCAAAGAGGATGCCGAGACGGTCGCGAACATTTTTCAGGCCGATACCGCCCGGCCCGCGCGGCTCCATGTGCGCCATGGAATTGGTCACGCGCAGCGTCAGGTGCTGCCCCGATGGACGCACCTCCACTCGGACAGACACGACACCATGATGGCCTGCTAGCCCATGAACCACCGCATTCTCGACCAGCGGCTGCAGCACCAGACTCGGCACCCAAGCCGCGGGCAGCGCGGCGAGTTCGGGAAGCTCGAACCGCAGCCGCTCAGCGAATCGACGCTGCTGCAACTCGAGGTACAGCTGCGCGAAATGAATCTCTTCGGCGAGCCGCCAGTATTCGCGCTCGCTGGCACTGAGCAGCCTGCGCAGCAGATCACCAAAGCGCACCACGAGTGCCTGTGCGGCGGTCGGATCCCATTCGATCTGACCGTGAATACTCTGCAGCAGATTGAGCAAGGAATGCGGTGAGAGTTGCATCCGCAGCGAGGCCAGCCGGGCCGTCGTCAACTCCTGAGCGAGTGCGGCGGAGTGATTTTCCTCATCCCGAAGCGTCCGGTACAACTCAAATCCGCTCACCAGTCCGACCGCGAACGCATAGGTGATGAGGAACCGCATGACGCTCGCGAGCCAGATCGGTGCGGCCACCGCCGAGGCCTGCGACCAGGTGTACACCGACACGTGCGGCGCGGAGCGGAAATCGCCGGCGAGCAGATCGCCCACCAGCAGACACGGAATCGCAAGCGCGGAGAACAGAACCCCCAGCAGCAACTGCAGCGGGGCGCGCCGGGCGAACGGGTTCCACCCCAAGCGGTAGGATCCGGCCACACAGCCGAGCAGCACCGGATAGAGCAGCAGATGCTGCAGCAGCCGCGGCTGCCAGGGCGCAAACAGCTGCACCACGTGGATCGCCTCGAGGGCTCGCTGCATGCTATCGGCGTACAGCACATCACAGACCGCCACATAGACCCAGAACACGGTCACGATGAGCAGGGGTCCGCGCAGCCGAGCGGCCATGTTCGTCGCCTATCCCGCTGACAGGGCGAGCGCCTCAGCCGCCGGACGGCAGGTCAACCCCGTAGACCGGCGCAACCCGAATGCGAGCCCGGTTTTGCCCCCTTGCCGATGATGGCCTGGGACGAACTCGTTGATATGAGGGACGAACTCGTTGTTTGACACTTCCCGTCGCGGCACCTGGAAGTATTTCATAGGCGCATGGTCCCCCTTGAAATTCAAGCAACCGCCGAACGTGTTCGTCGCTTATTGCTGCGTGTGGCCAAACGACTCTTGCGGGCATACCCAGGCGATGAGCAGAACAGCCCCGGGGCGGCGCGTCCCGAGAACGTCGGGCCGCACGAGTGTAGAGCCGTGCTGGCGCCGCGACAACGGCATCAATGCCGACAAGAACCGGCCGGTTCGCTGCCGGATCGCACCGAACACGGTCACCCCGGTGTAGTTGGGGCGCGCTCCGCACCCGAGCCGAGGAGCGGCTCGGCGTGCCGGCTCGGGGCGCGGCGAGCTCTGCCGCCCGATCAGCCTGGACCGAGGCGTTGCAGGTGCCCCCGAGGTTTACGCGGTGCACAGCCGTGTACCGGGGTTCGTTCAAGCTCGCGGTCGCGCTTGAGCGCCTCCGTGAACCATCCAGCCCTCTGAGGTCGCAATGAACGGAACACTCATCGTGGTCGGTACCGGCATGACGGCCATTAGTCAGCTCACGCGCGAGGCCGAATACTGTCTGAGCGTCGCCGAGCGGGTCTTCTATCTCGTGATCGATCCGCATACCGAGGCATTTATCCGGCACCTGAACCCGTCGGCGCAATGCCTGACGCCGCATTATGAATATGGGACGGGCAAGCCGCGTTTGCGCGCGTACCAGGACATGGTCGAGGCCATCCTGCACCCGGTTCGTCACGGCTCGACGGTCTGCGCGGCATTTTACGGACATCCCGGCGTTTTCGTTTACCCCTCACATGAGGCCATCGTGCAGGCCCGCCGCGAGGGTCACTACGCCAAGATGTTGCCCGGTATCTCCAGTGAGGACATGCTGATCGCCGATCTGGGCGTCGATCCAGCGATGCCCGGCCTGCAGACCTACGAGGCCACGGGCTTCGTACTGCTCAAACCTTGCATCGACACACGCATTCCGTTGATTCTCTGGCAAGTCGGGGTGGTCGGCGCCCTCACCGCCGAGCCCCGGGCCGCGCCGCAGCACCTTGCTGCGTTGCTCGATGCGCTGCTGGTGAGCTATCCGCCCGATCACGAAGTCATCGTGTATCAGGCATCGGGATATGACAATGTCGCTCCGGTGCTCGCGGTGACCGCGCTTGCCCATCTGCCCGAGCATGACCTGAACGCCCTGAGCACCTTGTATGTGCCGCCCCTTGTGCCGGCGGCACCGGACTCCTCGCGCGCCGCTCGGCTGGGAATCCGCCTCACCGAGCTGTCCATTTCCCAACATCCCGGTACGGTCCGGACTCCCGGCCAAGCCTACGGCATCACCGATCCGGAAAACGCCGAATGGGTAGAGCATCCGGACCGCTCTCCCCCGCAGCCCCACAAGACTCTGAGCTGCTCCCGTTGAACGCCGGGACTCGGTGCGGACCGGTCCGTCGTGCTCGGCACAACGCTCAACGGTGGCGGGCCTTTGTCGTTTCACCCACAGCTTGCAGGACCCCGCATCCTCCGCTTCGAATCTCCAGGAGAGCGCATCATGAACCCACGACAGATTCCCCTCGACATTGAACTCGGCGCCTTCGGACGCGTGATCTACCGCAGCGCCCGGCGTGGCGGCCTACTGCGTGCCAACGACACCGCGCTCTGGCCGGCAACCCGTATCACCGTGGTGCTGATCTTTTAGGGCGAACGACCCCTCCCGGAACTCGAACGGGGCCGCCACCACGCACTGGGTTCGACCCCCTGCCACCGCCGGCGCGCAGAGCCGCGCACGGGTGGTCGTCCGTTGCTTGTACCTTGTGCACAACAGATGAACCGAAGAACTTATAGCGCCCTCAAGCAAGACGTTGTCAGACGACAACAGCCGATCTCAACCGTGGCAAAGCCGCAATCGGCATCGGGTCGCAGTCCGCATGCCGCGATGCCTCGCGCGTCGGTACGTTAGCGATCGGCCCAGGACCAGCCCGTTGCTGCAGCGCCGCAGAACACTCTGTCGTTGGCCCGCGCAGGCGATGTCCGGGTACGATCACACTCGCGGCGCGGCTCGCGCGCACCGACAGGCACGATCTGGGCCAGCCCTTTCGCAGTTCCATTCGATCGCGGGTACATCCGCCATCGCATGGATTCAAACACGTGACAAGAACGCCGCAGAGGGCCTCTTATCCCACTGCCGTGACCTTCGCGCAGGCCGCAACGCTGGATCGTGCCCGTCGCCCGCGCTCTGCCGCTTGAGCCGAACGCAAGGACCCGCGGATGCGCTCAACGATCGCCAAGCCTGCCCGTCCACGTCGGCACGGCAGAGCGCACGGGTAGAATTCTCTAGGCAGCCCTGCCTTTGTGCGGTAAAGTTTCAGCTGACCGACTATTTTGAAAATAATGCAGTGCAATCGCTTGGGACGGGGGATCCGTGAACGCGTACGGCGCAACCACCTGACTGTCAACGGCTCGTCGAACTTCGAATGGGTCCGTGCAGAGACTGACGCACAACCACACAAGTGGTGAAACGACTTGCGTCCGACGGACGGATGAATCCAACGGCACGTTGTCCCACCTTACATTGACCTGCACCCGTAAGACACACCGCACCGAACCTCACCCGATCCACCGTCGAAGCGAGTCATATCCGTATGAGTGATTGCGATCACGTGGTCGAGCCCACCTTCATCGCACGCTGGAAGCGTCTGTTGGCACCTCGCTACTGGGGAGTCTGGATCCTCCTCGGGATGCTCCGCCTGCTGGTATTACTGCCGTATCGAATACAGCTCGCCTGGGGACGTGCCCTGGGCTCATTGCTGAGGCATCTGCCCGTGCGTTATGTGCGGATCGCCCAAACGAACATCGACATGTGTCTTGCCGAACTATCGCCCAGCGAGCGCAAACAAGTCCTCGACCGGCATTTTCAGAGTCTCGGCATTTCCGCGCTCGAGATCGCCCTGGCCTGGTGGGGGGATGGTCAGCGGATCCGCAAACTGGCGCACATCGAAGGCTGCGAGCATGTCAAAGCGGCCCTTGCGCAGGGGCGCGGGGCGATCTTGCTGACGGCGCACTTCACACCCCTCGAGATAGGTGGCCGCATCCTCTCAGAAGCCTTCCCCATCAACGTGCTGTACCGCCCGGCCAAGAACGAAGTGCTCGCGCATCTGCAGTGCCGGCTGCGCAGTCGCAATGGGGCGCGTTCCATCCGTTGCGATGACATTCGGCCCATGGTCGCGGCGCTGCGAAACAATGAATGCGTATGGTTTGCACCCGATCAATGCTACCGAAAAAAGGGGGCGGAGATGGTGCCGCTCTTTGGTGTACCCGCCGCCACGAACACCGCGACTTCGCGTATTGCGCGCATGACGGGCGCGGCGGTCCTGCCGTATTTTGTCGAGCGCCTGCCCGGCAGCCGCGGCTATCGGATCGTCATCCACCCGCCCCTGCAGAATTTCCCCAGCGATTCACCCGCTGCCGATGCCGCGCAGTTTCATCGGTTGATCGAAGCGCAAGTTCAGGCGGTTCCCGAGCAGTATCTGTGGATACATCGGCGCTTCAAGGGCATGAGCCCCGATTACCCCGACTACTACAAGAAATCACTCAAGTGCGCCACGGCCACGCCGAATGCCAGCGCCATTTCATGATGCGGCGACATGCCCGAGGGAGCATCCGCTCCCTGCGCAGCCGTCACGAGGGTACGCAGCGCCAGAACCGGGAGTGTCTTAGGGTCTGTCCGCCTGTGCCGCTGCGGGCACAGGCGAATGGTCCGTTCAACATTGCATGCCACGCTTCCTGACCGACAGCCCCACCAGGGCGAGGCCGAGCAGCATCAGCGCCAACGTCCCGGGCTCCGGCACGCTGCCCGTGCCGCCCACTGTCCCCGCGAAAGGATCCAGCGCACCTCCGCCACCGAGCTGGTAAGTGCCCCCGAGCAGGTAGGCATTGCGCGGGTCGTTGACGTTGTAATAGAGCGTCACTCCTGAGGAGGCGAGAAGATCACTCAGCTGGCTGCTGCCGCCTTGAAGATCGAGGTAATCGACGTACAGCGCGTTGCCCGACCCGGCGCTCAGGTCCAGACGATTTCCGGCTGATAGCGACAGCGTTCCCCAGGCGAAGTTATTCGCAAATCCGGAATCGGCGAGACCCGCCAGCGCGGCATCGTGAGCGGTACCCGAGGATCCGGAAAACTCCAGAGTCGATAGGGCTGTATTCCAGAGTGAATATTGCGTACTGTCATTGACAAAGTTGTTCAACACGTCGAATACATCGGTCGCACCGCCTTGCAGATATCCGCTCGAACCGATGTTCAGACTGGAAAACACCTGAGTCGATGGGTCGCTGAGATAAGCGCCGTTGTTCGTGAATGTGCCGCTCCAAGTCACGTTGGCGTTCGTCACGCGCACCGCTGCGCCGCTGTCGACCGTGACGTTGCCGCCGAGCCGCGCACCGTTGCCGAGATCCAGCTCACCGCCGCTCACCGTCGTACCATCGGCCAGCGTCCCAGTGCCATCGAACACCAGCTTTCCTGCCGAGACCGTCATGCTCTGGGCAAACGCGCCGCCGTCACCGGACACCGTCCAGGTGCTCGATCCGCTCTTGTCAAAATGACTGAACCCTTGGTATTGCCCGCCGACCGACAGACCGCTGAGTGAGAACCCATTGCCCGCTGCGGCATTACGATTGCCCCCCAAGGCGAGCGTATTGTCCCCCTGGCTCACGACCGCACCGTCGATCTGCGAACCCGCCTCGAGCGTGAGAGTGTTTCCGTTGCCTTGCAAGCGCACGGCATCGGCGCTCGGCCCGGTGCCGCCATCGGCTCGTCCGCCGGCGATCATGCCGCTGTTGATGATGCTCGCCCCACCGTGGGCCAGAACACCGGCCCCGCCTGCACCTCCGGCGCCGAACGCACCGCCCGATCCACTTGCACCATCGACCCCATCCGCGCCGTCCTCGGCCGCGATGACGGTATTGGCCGGGCAAGTGACCAGCGTAGGATCGCAGCCGTAGTAGGCGGTACCGCCGTCGGTGCCACCGCCGCCGCCCCCCCCGCTGCCGCCGTCACCGCCCGTTCCACCGGCGCCCTGATTGCCGCCATTGCCACCGGTAATGGATCCGCTGTTCACCAGCGTCGCATTTTGCAGGGAGACACCCGATCCGCCATCTCCGCCATCCCCCCCATTGCCACCGTTGCCCCCCGTTGCGCCGATTCCCCCCGCGCCGCCGTTGGCTGGAGTGCTTTGCACCTGTACCACCGACAACAAATGCGGATTACCGGGAGAACCGTAGGGGATGAACAGGTGCGTTGGCGGACTGACGCCGGCGAGGCCCCGACCGCCCGCGCCACCGTCACCGCCGGACCCGCCATTGCCACCGCTGCCACCGTCACCGCCATCACCGCCAACGATCGTGCCCCCGTTGATCAGCATCCCACCGCTTAACGATGCGCCACTTCCCCCGAGCCCGCCGTTCGATCCGTTTCCTCCCACCCCGGCAATCCCACCGGGGCCGCCCTGCGCACCGGCATATGCCGATGGATAAGGATTCGAATACGCACTCGTCGCATCGGCCGCGCTGACGGAGACACTGAAGCCGCCCTTGCCGCCATCGCCGCCGTTGCCTCCGCCGCCACCTGAGCCGCCGTTCCCGCCGCTGAGCGATCCCTCGTTCGACACCGTGCCCGCGGTGCCGAGCACGCCATCCCCGCCCGCTCCGCCGGCACTCCCCGCAGCGCCGGTCCCACCGGCGCCACCCAGATTTCCAGGAAAGCCCGCATCCCCACCGACTCCGCCTGCCCCGCCGCTGCCGCCGTCGCCACCGGCGCCGCCCTGACCCCCGCTGGCCTGCCCGGAAATCGACGCCCCGCCGCCCGCAATGACGAGCCCAGCGCCCGCGTTGGCGCCGCCGGCGGCAAGGCCTCCGCTGCCACCCGGTCCACCGAGACCCCCAGCGCTGAAGTCGATCGGCGCGCCATATGCGTTGAACAGGTTCCCCTCGCCACCGGCGCCGCCCTGACCGCCATCACCACCGCCTCCACCCTGCCCGCCATTGCCGCCGGCGAGATTAACCAGCGAAGCCGAGCCACTCGACAGGGCATACCCGAATCCGCCGTACGTCCCCGGCAAACCGTTATCCCCAGTCACCCCCCCGGCACCCGGTCCGCCGGGCGCCGTCCCGTCCACCCCGTCAGTCCCGGCAGCACCCTGAGTTCCATTGGTCCCATTCGGTCCGGACCCTGACGTTCCACCGGCCCAGGCCTGCGGCATCATCAGACACAGGGCCGCGACTGCCGCCCAGAGCGCGCCGGCGGGCGGGCGCAACGCCGGGCGACAGCGCCGCAGATGCACAGACTTCCGATGGAATTTCAGCTTCATTGTGGAAACCCCGGTGTGTTTCAAAGACAAGCTCACAGTCCTGCGGCCGAACCGCCGCACATGCCGCGAGCGGTGCCGTCTTCACTCGAGCAATTCACGTTCCAGACCGGCCTTGGGTCTCATCATTCAAGGGCTTCACCGCCAGAACGCGTCGTTTTTCCTTAAGTTCTTGTTTCGATCTGTCAGAGATACCGACGCGCCGATTTCCTCCCCAAGGATGCTTGCTCGTCCGATCCTCTTCGTCGTCTTGAGCAGAGCGGCAACTGCGATCCGAGCCGCATCCCTTGATTCGTCGGCCTTAAGTTCCGGCCGACCCGCGGTGCCGAACGCCAATCCGATCGCCCGGTCTGCGCACACTCGGCGCTCATTTCTCTGTGATGCAGCGACCCGAAACATCACGCCGGTTCCGCCCGAGCCCGGTAGCGCTCTGCAATCCCGGCCGGTACGCCGAGGCAGTGGGAGGGTTGACTCGCTCATTCGCCGAACGCTCTATGGCGGCGCACCTGTCCTCGGCGCGGCCAACGCCGGCATCATGGTGCGCCGACGGGCACGCGCGGCAGAGCTGAGACGCTCTTGATTGATTGGCGCTGCACTGTGCCCCGAGAGACCGTAGAGCGCCGGGTGAGAGGTTGCATCGAGGAACGACCCGTCGATGGCGGATGTGCCCGGCGGAGTCATTCCAGCCTGCCCACTCCTCGATGCGCTATGCCGCAGGCCTGCCGACACCAACGCATCGAACTCGAGCCCACTTCGCGCAACCGCCGGCACCATGGCCTCCCCTGCGATCAGCGCGTCCCTTCGGATATTGCTCGCAGATCCGATCCCCGAGATCGCCTCAGGGAAGCTGCGGCAGTGCCTTCGGCCGCGGACCGCCCGGTCCGAGCGGTGGCCATCGCTTGCTGAAGGAGTTAACGATGTTGCCCGCCAGAAGCCGCAGCATCTGAGGATCGAGATGATCCAGGTTCATGACGTTCAGATACGTCAGAACACCCTCAGCGTGAAGCAGCATCATGGCCAATTGGGTCGTTTTGCCGGGCCGAAATGCCGGCGGGTTGCCCTGCATCAGGTGCCCCACCGCGGCAAGTATTGGCTCGAAATAGGCGTGCGCAACCCCAATACTCCAGCCATTCGGATCCTTCCGGTTGTTAACCGTTTGTGCCGCGTACACAAAAATTCTCATCATCGGCCAGGGACTGCCATGCAGCAGGTAGCCATCTTTCTTCAACGCTCCGGTCAGGGCCAATGACAGATCATGCGCCATCGGGGCATTACTGCAAATCACGGTGACTTGCACGGAAAATGGCAATGCCGGTGAGGGTGCGGGTGCTCCGCTAGCGTTCATCAGCGTGCACGCCAGCAGAGCCCCCGCAGCGAACCTGATTCTTGTTCTCAAAACAGTCGCTCCGTTGTTCTTTGCCCGCGAATCACACCGACTCTTTTCACCATTCGCCGCTGCGCAGCGAGCGCGAACTCGAGCGGCCACATTTAGCCAGTTCCTCGACCGCTCGAAAGGCAAACGCCCGCCGGCTCACCACACCACAAATTCCCGAATCGCGACACTCGGGCCGATCACAACCGCTCGGCGGAGGCGAGATTCTGCATCGCCCCGCTTATTCCCACTGCGATACGCAGCCTCATGCGTCCACCCTCACTCCCAGATGGGAACACGGTGACAGTGAGGAAATCCCGGCTTACAGATCCGCAGTATCCCCCGGCTGGCGTGCGCGATGCTGCGTGCCCAGGCCCGCCGTGATGAACACTGCCGTTGCCGCGCCTTGCACATCCGCGGTGTGCCAAGTGCCTGGGGGGTTGATCGCATATTCTCCTGGACCTAAGCAGATCCGGCCGCGTGTGCCGTCCAGGTGCGCCTGATGCAATGTGATATGGCCCGCGATACACAAGACCACCTCGCTGCCTGCGGGGTGCATTTCCCACATGTCCCAGGGCCGATCGAAACTGAACTGACTGACCAACCACCCATCACGACCATCCGCGTGATGGCGTTGAACGTAGGATTCGTACCACGCCAGGGAACCGGTGAATTCCGGCTGGACAACCGCGCTCGCCCCGAGACCCAAATGGATGGGGCGTTCATCGATTCGGTAACTGCTCATTGGTGCGCTCATCTGGCCCAATGAAATTGATCACGCCGCAGTGTGCAGTCTGCGCCGGACAGGTGCGAAAGACAACCGATGAACCGCCGGGGATTCCCCCCGGTGATGAAGCACCCTGGCGCATTGGCATCGATACCGATGCGCTCGAGTGGCTGTTCCCGGAACCACCACGACATGCGTGAGCGGATCCTCTTTTCCTACGCCCTCCCTGGCAGAGAACGGCTGGGTCGAATCCGTTACAGCCTGTTGAACGCTTCCACTGTGTTGATGCTGCCAGGCCCCGCATCCATGTCATTCCCGTACGTCGTGCTCCACAGTTGCGACCGGCCATGCGAGCGGGGCAGCGAGGTGCAGGCATAGATCCTCGAGTTCACGGCTCTTGAGCGTCGCCGGGGAACACACCTGCGCTTGAAATGACACCGAAACGTGGGAGACACTTCAGTGTATGGATCTCGCCGCATTGATATGAACACATCAGAACGTATTCCCCCGGCGTGGATTCTTGCCCTCCCCGGGCTCACCTTCGGCCTGACTGTCGGGTTCGTCATCGTCACACTGCCGCAGTTGCTCGCGGCGCAGGGCGTCTCCGGTGGCCGCATCCCCTTCGCTATCGCGATCATCAGCTCGCCGAGCTTCTTCAGCTTCCTGATTGCCCCATTGCTTGACGTGCGATTCCGCCGCCGCACCTATGCAACCGTATTCGGCGCGATGTCCGCCGCTGCTACGGCATGGGTCGTGCTAGACCATGGCTCTGCGATATCCGTTGGCGCCGTCATGTTCGTCGGCTTTCTCTGCTTGATGCTGTTCGCCGCGTCGCACGCCGGCTGGGTCGGCAGCCTCATCGAGCCCGCCCAGGCCCGCCAGCTCGGTGCGTGGGCCACCGCATACAGCATCGCTGGCGGCGGCGCCGGAACACTTCTGTCCGGCTTCGCGACCCAGGACCTCTCCCCGGCCGTCGCCGCCGGTTTCCTGCTCCTGCTGCTGCTGGCTCCATTGCTGGTGTTCCCACTGATCCCAGCCCCGCCGCCGAGCGCCGCATTGGCCAGGGAAAGCTTCCGCCGCTTCCTGCGCGAGGTGACCTCTCTGTTCACGCGCAGGGAAGTCCTCGTGGCCCTCGCACTGTTCACGCTGCCCTGTGGCTCGTTCGCGTTAACGAATGTGCTCGGCGGCTGGGGCAATGATTTTCACGCGGCCCCGGCTCTGGTCAGTCTGCTCGGCGGCACGGGTGCCATACTCGCGGGTATCAGCGGCTGCTCACTGATGCCGCTTCTTGCCAGGAAGTTGCCGCTACGCCCGCTCTATCTGTCCATAGGGTTCGTCGGCGCCGCGTTCACTCTCAGCCTGCTCGGACTGCCACATGTGCCTTCGACCTATGGCTTGGCGTTCATCGGCGAGAACATCTTCCAATCAGCGGCTATCGCAGCCGCTTCCGCCATCATCTTTGAGATTATCGGGCCCGGTAATCCGCTCGCTGCCACGATCTACGCACTGCTCGGGGCTGCAGGGAATTTGCCAATTTCCTATATGACCCTCATCGACGGGGGCGGTTATCACTGGCATGGCGTCCGTGGCGCCTTTGTCACCGATGCCGCGGTGAGCGGGACCGCCTGCTTCATGCTCGCCTTCGCCCTGCGGCGAAGGCTTTTCGCCGGCGCCGTTTCGCCTCCGCTCACCGTAACGTCCTCGGACGAAGCCACAGCACCTTGCATCAGCATCACAGAACGGGGTTCCGATCGAGATCATTGACGCCCCTCGCACAGGATCTGACCTCGACCGCGAATTGCGGACGCCCGGTGACGGCGCATTAGGACTTCAGCGAATCAACGACGACGATCGTGCACACTAGTAAAATGTGTTTCGCTTTGCATACTTGGGCTGACAGCCTATAGGCGACGATCCCCTGCGCACGCGGCAGCCGTGAGGTAATGTAGAGGCTCACCGATATTTACAGTCAGCCAGCGCAACAGGACAGCTGCCACACATCCTGCTTGAAGGTCTGCGCGGTGAGATTGAGCCCCTTCACCATCGTCAGATATGGAAACAGCTGCTCGGCGAGTTCCGCCACTATCATCCGAGCGTGGATCGCGAGCGCCGCCGCCTGTACGCCGATCAGGCGCCGCGAGCCCTCCTCCATGACCAGCTTGATGAATCCACGGGTATCGAAGTTGGCGGGCGCCCGCGGTACGTTGTCGAGGGTGACGGTTCGAGTGTCTATCTCGATACCCGCGCATGGGCCTCGGCTTCGGACAGTCCAACGGTCGCGACCTGCGGGTCGGTGAATACCACCGCCGGCATGGCGGATAGATCGAGCCGAGCCTCGCCGCGCATCATGTTGATCGCGGCACGGGTGCCGCCCGCCGCTGCGACATAGACGAACTGCGGCTGGTTTGTGCAAATCTCCGGCGGCGTAAATATCGGGCGCAGACGTCGACAACCGCTCGTCGACGACGATGGTGCCTCGCTCGGTCACCTCCACGCCAGCCGCTGCCAGGTCCAGCGCTCGAGTGTTCGGGTTACGTCCGGTGGCCACTAGCACCTTGTCCGCGCGCAGCTCGCCTTGACCGGTCGTAAGCACGAATTCGCCGTTCCGATAGGCGACTGCGCTCGCCTGAGTCTGTTCCGGGACTTCGAGTCCTTCCTCGCGGAAGGCGGCCGTGAGCGCTTCCCCAATGGCAGGGTCTTCACGATACAGCAACGTGTGGCGCGCTCGGATCCTGACCCGGCTGCCGAGCCGAGCGAACGCTTGGGCCAGCTCCACCGCTACGATGGACGAGCCAATGACGGCAAGGCGCGCACGCTCGGCACCGCCCTCGCCATCGGCGGTGCCCTGCCCCCCTCCCTCGCGAAAGACGCGAGCAGCGGCGTACCGTGCAAGCGCGAGCCCACGCGCACCCCCTGCGCGCCTAAGAGTCCTTGCGGCGCCAAAATTGCCGGTAAAGTGAAAAATCCGTGCACAGCGGCCAAGAATCCCTATGCGACGAAACTACATCATCCGTGCAGTCCCAAGCCTCAAAATCCATGCGGCGCGAAAAATCCCTGTTCCGCGAGCCCGCGTTGACGACCGTCCCTGTAAGGCCCCGCCGAAGGGGAGCGGGCGCGCATCGCTTGTCGGCGACGCCGTTCCGGCCCGTACGCGCGGCATCTGGATACCCCGTCCCCTGCCGCAAGGGACCGAAGATGGCGCCGCCGCCAATCTTTTTTTGAGAAGATCAGCAGCCGAAAGTCGGGCAGAGTGCAC
>DAHVTM010000118.1:0-55342 GCA_027324195.1 Gammaproteobacteria bacterium
AGATGCGGTCAATCTTGGACTTGGAGGCCATTGCCGTCTCCCTGAAGTGGTTGAACAGGGAGACTCGACCGCAACCGAGAAACTATGTCCAGTTCAGCCCGACCCTATGGCTCCCAGACGGCTGGGAAATGCCCAGATCAGTGCTGCCCCGAAATCCAGCTTTGCATAGTTGCATCCTGTGCATAGGGGTCGCTATGCAAAGCTTTCCATAGCGACCCATACCCGTCATTCAGAATCGCCGGAGCGGACATTCGAATGCGCGGACCACGATACTCAGTCCAGCGGCCCTCCCAGCTCATCGCGCCACCATGACATCTTGACCCTCACGCAACGTCACAGTCCATCGTCGGCTCCATCGAACAGGAGGATGGCATGACTACTTACGACCAATCCGAGCCGCCGGTGTCTCATGTGCACAATGGCTTTGAGGTGTATCCCATGCCAGTGTTCGCCGCGATGGAGACTTCAGACGTCGATGCGCTCGCCCAGTGGTACCATGACGCGCTCGGCTTCGGAATCATGTTCAAGATGCCCGGCCCCGGCGGCCAGCCGACGCTCGTTCACCTGCGACGGAGGAAGTACCAGGACGTGCTGATTCTGCCCATCCAGCCGGGGAGCGATATACCTGAGGTTGGCAGGGGCTGGTCACTCTGCTTGCATGCTGGCGAGGACATAGATCAGCTTGTGGCGCGCGCCGCCGCGCTGCCGGTCATCGGAAAGACTCGCGTTGAACCCGTGACCGACACATCGTGGAATACCCGACAGGTTCGCATCCTCGATCCAGACGGACGGTTATTGGTGTTCAGTCAACCGCGATTTGTCACCGAGCTTACGGAGCGGTGGCGCGACGCATTCCAGGCCGACCGAGCCCCGGGTTCATGAAAAAACTCACGGTCAGGCATCTTGCGGCCATTTCGGGCGTCACCGTGCGCACGTTGCACCATTACGACGAGATCGGACTGTTGCGGCCAGCTCTCGTCGGCGCCAACGGTTATCGCTACTACGGCAGCAAGGAGCTGCTTCGCTTGCAGCGCATTCTGTTCCATCGAGAGTTGGGCGTGCCGCTGAGCGCGATCGCCGAGCTGCTCGATCTCGAAGGCGAGGATCAGATTGCCGCATTGAACCAACATCGGGAGAAGCTTGAGGCGGAGCGAGAGCGCTACCGCGTCCTCATCGAAACTATCGACCGCACGATTGAAGTGCTCAGGGGAGAGGGGCACGTGGCTAATGCGAATCTGTACAAGGGCTTCAGCCCCGAGAAGCAGGTCGGGTACGAAACTTGGTTGATCGAGCGGCACAACGAACCCATGCGCGAAGGCATTGAGCGCTCAAAAGAATCGCACGCCGGTAAGTCCGCTACCGAGCGGCTTGCTTTGGCAAGGGAGCTGTACGAGCTGGAGCAAGGCCTGGCCGGCGCGTTCCGCAATGGGATCGATCCCGTGTCCTATCGGGTCGATGCTCTGATTGGGCGTCATCGCGCATGGGTGTCTGCGATGTGGGGTCGACCGTGTTCCCCGGAAAGCTACTCAGGGCTCGCGAATCTGTACTTGGAGCACCCGGACTTTGTGGCTCGATATGAGCGCATCGAGAATGGGTTTGCGGAGTACCTGGCAAGCGCCATGAAGCTGCACGCGAAGAAAATGGGGCAATAGTCGACAGCCAAAGAGGTTTCCGCCAAGGCGGGCGAGAAGTCTCCGGAGACCCGCTGATGGCTGCGGCGTGGGCGCTCCTTCGGCGCGAATGTCCGGTTCAGAGCGAGTCATAGACCCGCCCCGACTGGCAGCTCCTGGCCGACTGCGGAAGTTCGGGTTCAGTGACGAGTGATCGGTTGATCGCGAATTGAGCCATTTGACTCGATGCCTCTGATTCGCACTTGGAGGTTGAGAGGGGGCCCAAGTGCGAAGCTACGTGCGAATGCCGGGGCAACGAGGGGCAGGCAAGGGCAATTACCCCGGGCGGGCTCGCCGCGCAGATTCCACGAATTTTCCCAAGCGATCAGATAATTGGCGTCGCCGCTGTTGCCGCGGCTTGCCTGGCATTGCTTGGGGAATGGAGCGGGTGATGGGAATCGAACCCACGTTAGCAGCTTGGGAAGCTGCAGTTCTACCATTGAACTACACCCGCACCGGCAAGACGATATTACGGAACCCATGGGGTCGCTGGCAATCTTTCCGCACGACCTGGCCGGCTACTGAGACCCCATCGCAGTGAAACCACGGCAGCTTCAGTCTGTCGGGGACGGAGGCTGGTGAGGCAGTGTGCTTGTGCTGAACTCGAGTGTTGCGGAAGATGCCCATCTCGGAATGCGGGGGAATACGCATGATCATCTGCAAACGGGAGAGGCTCGGATTATGAATGTGTCATCGCAGCGGAGCCTTGATCGGGCGGTGTGCGTCTACTGTGCCTCAAGTCGCAGTGCCGATCCAGAATATCGGCACGCGGCGTTCCGGCTTGGCGAAGTTCTGGCTGAGCAGGGGATTGCCATCGTTTATGGGGGTGGGGCAGTCGGCTCGATGGGAGCTCTGGCCGATGGCGCACTGGCCCGCGGAGGACGCGTCGTCGGGATCCTGCCACGCTTCATGGCGGACCTGGAATGGGGACATCGCGGTCTCACCGAGCTAAAGCTCGTCGAAGACATGCGCACGCGAAAGCACCTGATGCTCACCGGTGCCCATGCGGCCATCGCGTTGCCCGGGGGCAGCGGCACGCTTGAGGAACTGCTCGAGGCGCTCACCCTGAAGCGCCTCGGGCTTTTTCTCGGTCCGATCGTGCTCGTAAACACTCGTGGCTATTTTGAGCCGTTGCGGGAAATGCTGGATGCTGCCGTTCGCGAGCGATTCATGGATACACGGCATCTGGCGATGTGGCAGATCGTTGCGCGGCCGGAAGAGGTGCCCGCGGCATTGGTCAGTGCACCGGAATGGTCAGCCGCGGCGCGAGAGTTCGCGGCGGTTTAGGTCACGCTGACTCGGCGAGCACCTTGCCGAATCGGCGCTGGCGACCCGCGAAGTCCTCGAGTGCCGCGTGCAGGCCTGCTTCGCCGAAATCCGGCCAGAGCACGTCGGTAAAATACAGCTCCGCGTACGCGCAGTCCCAGAGCAGGAAATCCGATAGGCGCTGTTCACCGCCGGTGCGGATCAGCAGATCAACCGGGCCGGACTCGGCAACCGAATGATCTACTTCCCCCAGCAAGGACTCAAAATTCTTCGCCGAAACCGTGTTGCTAGCGGCGCGCCGTGCAGCCTCGAGAATGCTGTGTTTAGACGAATAATCAACGGCGATCCGCAAACGCATGCGCGTGCAGTGCGCTGTAAGAATCTCGCTATTCTCGATTGCTCGGATCAGGTTTGGCGGCAACCGGTCGCGCCGCCCGATAACGTTGATGCGCACTGAGTTGCGCAGGCAGCGGCGGGTCTCACTGCCCAGGTAACACTGCAGCAGCCGCAGAAGCGAGTCGACTTCGGGGCTCGGTCGACCCCAGTTGTCAGATGAGAAGGCATAGAGAGTCAATGTGCGGATGCCCGCCCGGGCGCTTGCTTCCACGACGCGCCGTACCATTTTCGCGCCCTGCACGTGACCGGCGCTACGCGGCAGACCGCGCCGCTGGGCCCAACGCCCATTGCCATCCATGATGATGGCGACATGAAAATTTCCGGCTGCGTTCATGAGCGTCTTGTAGCTTTGATGACCGCCTCGATGTGATCAAGGTAACGGTACAGCGCCTGTCGACCCGCTGGCGTGAGGCGGTACTCGGATTTTGGACGCCGACCCGCGAACGATTTGGCACATTCGATGTAGCCGGCTTCCTCCAATTTACGCGCATGGGCGCTCAGGTTGCCGTCGCTGACATCGAATAGTGCCTTCAGCTCGTTGAAGGTCAACGGCTCATTCACCGCCAGCGCACTCATGATTCCGAGGCGTACCCGCTCATACACGAGCCGATCGAACTTGGAGTCCGCCGCGCCTGTGACCGGAGCCGGCGTCTTCTCTGGCACTGGGGTGCGTAACGGTGCATCGTGCCGACGGGTATTCGGTTTCATGGGCGTGCGGCGGCCCCGAGATCGAGTCGCCGGATCAACAGTCCGAAAACCAGATGCAGCATGCCGAAGCCACTGCCCAGTACAAGGTTGTGCCAGCTGGATGGCAGCAGGTATGCGGTGGTGCCGAGCAGTACGAACAGTGCCCCCATCGTGCCGATGAGACGCATCATCGTCGGAGCGGTGAGCAGTGTGGCAGACAATACCGCGCTGCCGTACAGCAGTAACCACGTGCCCGGAATCAGCTGCGGATTGCCGCTGTGGTCGAGCACGCCGGTCAATACAGCACCCGCGAGCAGTGCGGGCCCGAGGCACAGTACGAAGCGTCGTGCCGGTCCGCGATACAGCGGCAATCCCGCACCAGACCGGTGTCGGGCGATCAGCACGATTCCGAGCCCCGCTGCCAGCAAGCCGGCGAGGAGCCAGATCAGCAGCCAGTGTGGCGCGAGCGCGGGAATCGATGCCAAGCCGGTGGTGAGGAGTCCTACCGCTCCCATGGCGACTCCGGCGGTACCAGGTACCGCGAAGGCGCCCGCTGCCTCGATCGAAGCCCGAATGTAATTCAGCGTTCCGAGCGCGTGGCTGTCCATGGCCACCGGAGTGTTGGATCGCATTGGGAAGTTCCGGCCACAATACGCATTGATGCCCGACTTTAGACGCGGAATGCAATTTCGTCAAGTACTCTGTAATACAGAGTTAAGAAATCCGCCTGTCTACCCCCGCAAGGCGCGCAAACCGACACGAGTGACCGTAAGATAGGCCCCACGCCATGGATTCGACGACCTCCGCCACGGGCCGAGACGCGCGGCCGCCTGATCTGAGCCCGAATGGGCCGCCGGCCGAGTCGGCTGCGCAGCCGAGCGGGAGTGCCTCCCCTCCGAGTGCGGCGCCCGAGCGCCGTCAGCGCAGCCGTACCGTGTTCGCTGTGGCGGCCATGCTGCTGCTGGTGGTCATTGTGGCCGTCGCCCTGTGGGCCTGGTGGTATGAGAGCCACTTCGTCACGACGGACGATGCCTTCATCGATACCCGGATCGTGACGGTCTCCCCGCGCGTGCCGGGACAGGTGATCGCCGTGCCAGTGACCGACAATCAGTCGGTGCGTACGGGTGAGGTTCTGGTTCGAATCGATCCGACGCCGTACCGGGTTGCGCTGCAACAGGCGCTCGCGGCCGAACTGCTGGCCAAGACGGGCCTCGGACAGGCGCGCGCCAATGTCGCGGTTGCCAGCGCCGCGCTCCAGCAGGCGCGTGCCACCTATATGAGCGCCCAGGCCCAAGCGGCGAACGCCGTGGCCGATCTGCGGCGTTACCGCTTCTTACGTCAGCGCAACCCCAAGGCGGTGGCCCGAACTCAGATGGATCGTGTGGCCACGGCAGCGCGCAGCGTCGGCGCCGAGGCACGTGCGGCTCGCCAGCGAGTGGTCGGTGCCGAGGCGCAGCTCGCCGCTGCGCATGCGGCGCTCGCCGGGGCGTCCGCGCGCGTTGCCAGCGCACGCGCTGCGGTGAAGGCCGCGCGATTGAATCTCGGTTACACCATCGTCAAGGCCGCCCAGGCTGGCCACGTCACGCAAAAATCCGTGGCGGTCGGCAATTACATAGCGCCCGGCCAGGAATTGATGGCTCTGGTGCCTGTGGATCTATGGGTGACGGCCAATTTCAAGGAAACCGATCTCGACGTCATTCACCCTGGCGAACGCGCTGCCATTCATATCGATGCCTGCCCGAACGCGGACGCGCACGGGCACGTCCAGTCCATCCAGCGCGGCTCCGGCGAAGCGTTCGATTTACTGCCGCCTCAGAACGCAACCGGCAACTACGTGAAGGTCGTGCAACGCGTGCCGGTGCGGATCATGTTCGATTCGGTGCCGCGCGGTTGTGTGCTCGGCCCGGGCATGTCGGTCGAGCCGAAGATCAGGATCCAGTGACATGGCCGAGCCCGCCCCTGGGGGCAGAGCGGGTCACGCTTGGACACCGGCGCGCTCGGCCGCCGGGCGGCACAGTCCTTGGCTGATCGCGACCATCATCTCCATTTCGGCGTTCATGGAGGTACTCGACACCGCCATCGCCAATGTATCGTTGCAGCATATCGCCGGTTCCCTGGCTGCGAGCTACGACCAGGCGACCTGGGTGCTCACGAGCTACCTGATCGCCAACGCCGTCATCGTTCCGATGAGCAGTTGGTTGTCGGGCGTATTTGGCCGCAAGCGCTATTACATGTCCAGCGTCGGACTGTTTGCCATCGCCTCACTGTGCTGCGGACTCGCCCCGTCGCTCCCGATCCTGATCGTGGCGCGCGTTGCGCAAGGCATCGGCGGCGGCGGTCTCGCTCCGGTCACGCAAGCGATGCTGATTGATACCTTCCCGCCCGCATCACGTGGCAAAGCGATGGCGGTGTACGGCTTCACGGTCATTCTGGCGCCGATGCTGGGGCCATTGATTGGCGGCTATATCACCGACCAGTACTCCTGGCACTGGATTTTCTTCATCAATGTCCCGATCGGGCTGTTGTCGCTGACTCTGGTGGAGGCCTTCGTCGATGAGCCGCCGTTGCTGATCCAGGAGCGGCTGGCCCGCTGGACGCGGGGCATTCGCTTCGACTTGCCCGGCGCCGTCCTCATCGCACTCGGACTCGGCTTTCTGGAGGTCATGACCGATCGTGGCGTGCAGGACGACTGGTTTGCCGACCCGCTGATCCGAGCTGCCGCAATTCTTTCGGCCATCTGCATCGTGAGCTTCATCGTCTGGGAGCTGTTTGCACGCGAGCCGTTGCTCGAGATGCGGCTGTTCAAGCATCGCAATTTCGCGGTCGGCACCCTGATCATCATGGTGATCGGAGTGATCTTGTTCGGCACGACGCAGTTCGTGCCGCAGTTCACGCAGCAGATTCTCGGCTATACCGCGATGCAGGCGGGGCTTGCGCTGACCCTTGGCGGCATGATCACGATGGTCACCATGCCGCTGGCCGGAATTCTTACCGGAAAATTCCAACCGCGAGTGCTCATGTTGGTGGCGTTCGCGGTGATCGGCGTTTCGCTGTGGGTGATGTCGCACTTCGCAGTGACCGTGACGTTCGACCAAATCGCCCTGGCTCGGGCCTGGCAATCGGGCGGTATACCGCTGCTGTTCGTGCCGCTGATGAGCGCCGCCTACATCGGTGTGCCGCCGGACCGTACGGGCAATGCCGCAGCCATCATCGCGGTGGGTCGCAACCTGGGCGGCAGCATTGGCATTGCGATGGTGCAGGCGCTGCTCGCTCGGCGCGAGCAATTTCATCAAGCCCGCTTGGTCAGCGGCCTGCAACCGCTGAATCCAGTGTATGCGCACACAGTGGACACCCTTACCCATGCGATGATCGCCCGCGGCGTGGCGCCAACTGCTGCGGCTCATATGGCGATCGCGCAAATCTATGCGCTCATGCAACGGCAGGTTCTGATGCTCTCGTTCGACGACGTGTTCCATGCTCTGCTGCTGTTCGTCGTGGTGATCTCTCCACTGCTGCTGCTGTTGAAGCGCGGACCGGCGGCCCAGCGACGCCCAAGCAATCGTGCGAGCGAGGCCGTCGGCTGATGGATCCCACGCTGCAGGATGCTCTCGAGCGCGATGCGGCCGATCCGCTGCGCGAGCTGCGGGAGCACTTCGCGATACCACTTGGGCCTGATGGGGAGCGGGCGATCTACCTGTGCGGACACTCACTGGGGTTGATGCCGCTCACTGCCCGGGAGCGGGTCACTCAGGCGCTCGATGACTGGGCGCAGATGGCGGTGCTCGGGCACGAACGCGGCCCACGGCCATGGATCACCTACCATGATGCGCTCGCCGGTCCGTGCGCGCAGTTGCTCGGCTGTCAGGCCGATGAAGTCGCGATCATGAATTCGCTCAGCGTCAATCTCCAATTGATGCTTGCAAGCTTCTACCGCCCGGTCGGTCGCCGTCGCTGTGTGCTGATCGAAGCGGGCGCGTTCCCCTCGGATCGCTACGCAGTCGCAACTCATTTGCAGTGGCACGGACTTGAGCCGCGCGACACGCTGATTGAGATCGAGCCCCGTGCCGGCGAAGACTGCGTACGTGAAGCCGACATTGAAACACTGCTCGAGCGGCGAGGAGAGGAAATCTCGCTGGTGCTTTGGCCGGGGGTGCAGTATCTGACCGGGCAGGCTTTTGATCTGGCGCGGATCGCCCGAGCCGCGCACCGCGCCGGTGCTCTGGTTGGCTTCGATCTTGCGCATTCTGTCGGTAACATGCCGTTCCCGCTGCGTGATCTCGACACCGACTTCGCAGTCTGGTGCAGTTACAAGTATCTCAACGCCGGTCCCGGCGCAATCGCCGGATGTTTTGTGCATCACCGGCATTTTGCTGCTGGACGGCCGCGTCTGGCGGGTTGGTGGGGCCATGAGCTTGCCAGTCGGTTCGATATGCCGCAGGAGTTTCGTGCCGCACATGGTGCGGCCGGATTTCAGTTGAGCAATCAATCGGTGCTCGCGGCCGCACCATTGATTGCCTCTCTCGAGTTGTTTCAGCTCGCGGGCGTGCAGCGGTTGCGCGAGAAGTCACTCGCGCTCGGTGCCTTCCTTGCCGGACTCATCGAGGCGCGCATTCCCGAGGCGAGAATCGTCACGCCACGCGAACCGGCTGCGCGCGGCGCGCAGCTCTCGCTGCGAATTGGTGCGAATGCTCAGCGTGCGCGCCGAGCTTTCCAGTGGCTCGGCGCGCACGGGGTGCTGTGCGATTGGCGCGAGCCCGATATCATCCGCGCTGCGCCCGCGCCGCTTTACAACGGCTATGGGGATATATTCAACTTCGTCGTGCGCCTTGAGCAGGCGCTGCGCGCAACATGAGTGCCGCGCGCCGATACGCCGTGACGGTGATCGGTGCAGGACTGACTGGGCCGTTACTGGCGCTGCTGCTCGCGCGCAAGGGATTTCTGGTGACGTTGCTCGAGCGTCGCCCGGACCCGCGTATGGCGATCGCCTCAGGTGGCCGTTCGATCAACCTTGCGCTCTCGGCCCGAGGCATCCGCCCTTTGGAGCGTGCCGGCGTATTTGCTGAAGTTGCGCCGCTGTTGCTGCCGATGCGCGGCCGCATGGTGCACGATCTGTCGGGTCCGCCGGTACTGCAACTGTATGGACAGAGACCCGAGGAGATCAATTATTCCATCGGACGCGCGGCGCTCAATCGAGTGCTCGTGGATGCTGCCGAGCGCGCTGGTGTGGAGCTGCGGTTCGAGCAGCGCTGCATCGGGTACGATCCGCTTGCGCAGGCAGCACGCTGTATTGATGAATGTTCGGGGCGTGAATTTACGCTGGAGTGCGATACCCTGATTGCCGCCGACGGAGCCGGCTCCCCGGTACGCGCCAGTTTGGCGGCCGCTGGTGTGTGCACGGTGTCTGTCGAGCCGCTGGATCATGACTACAAGGAAATGACGCTGCCGGCGGCGCCGGGCGGCATGCATGCGCTCTCGCCCGATGCGCTGCATATCTGGCCGCGCGGCGGGTTCATGCTGATCGCGTTGCCGAATCCGGGCGGTACCTTCACCCTGACGTTGTTCCTGCCGCGCACCGGCGAGGCGAGTTTCGCCGGGCTTGAGGACGCCGACGCGCAACGACGGTTTTTTGCCGAGCAGTTTCCTGACCTGGCCGCCCACCATCGGGCACTGCTGGAGGATTTTCGCCGTAATCCCCAGGGCCAGCTCGCCACGGTGCGCACCCGTGGCTGGCATTTCGGTGGGCAGGTGCTGTTGCTCGGCGATGCGGCGCATGCGATCGTGCCGTTTCACGGCCAGGGGATGAATGCCGGCTTCGAGGATTGCGCCGTCTTCGACGCGTTGCTCGAGCGGCACCGCGACTGGGCGGTACTGTACAGTGAATTTGAGCGGTTGCGCCGGCCGAACACCGATGCCATCGCACAGATGGCGCTCGAGAATTACCTGGAGATGCGCGAGCGCGTACGCGATCCGAGATTCCAGCATCTGAAGCAGCTGGCCTTCGAGCTCGAACAGCGCTTCCCCCAGCAGTTCATCCCCCGCTACTCGATGGTGATGTTCCATCCGGAGATCTCTTATCTGGAGGCACTGCGTCGCGGGCAGATCCAAGCGTCGATTCTCGAGCAGCTTGATCGCCGGCGTTCCGCGGACGGTAGTATCGACCCGGCAGTCGCCGAAGCGCTGCTAAGCGCAAACCTGCCACGCGTAGAGCCACACCGGGACCCGCAGACCGGCTAGAATTACGCCCATGAACCGAGTTACCACCGACGGGGTCATCGAGTATGTGCCCCAGGACGTGCAGAGCCTGCTCGAAGAGGGCCGGATCCTGTTGATCGATGTGCGCGAACCGGACGAGTACGCCCGGGAGCGTATTCCCGGCGCACTGCTCTATCCGCTCTCTACGTTCGATGCAGCGCATCTGCCGGTAGATGGCGCCCGCGCGGTGGTGTTCCATTGCGCCGCGGGCGGCCGCTCGCTGACCGCGGCGCGACTGCGCAAGGCGACGGGCCAGCCCGCTGCACACATGGCAGGCGGTATCGTGGCGTGGAAGGCCCTCGGCCTGCCCATCGTCAGCTAACGGCGCAGCGGTTGAACGAAACCGAATATCCGCGCGCAATCCGCTCCTTCGTCACGCGGGCCGGGCGCATCACCCCTGCGCAGGAGCGAGCGCTCGATACGTTGTGGCCGAAGTACGGCATCGAGCCGCACGGCCTGATTGATCTCGACGGGGTGTTTGGCCGCGTGGCCACTCGCACCGTCGAGATTGGCTTTGGCAACGGCGAGAATTTGCTCGCACTCGCCGCCGCGCAGCCGCAACGGGACTTTTTGGGCATCGAGGTCCATCGTCCTGGCGTCGGGCGGGTCCTGCTGGGTCTGCAAGATCTGGCGCTGACGAATGTCCGTGTGATCTGCCATGACGCCGTGCAGGTGCTCGAGCGCCACCTGGCAGCGGCAAGTCTCGATGAAATTCTTGTGCTCTTCCCGGATCCTTGGCCGAAGAAGCGCCATCACAAGAGGCGGCTGATTCAGCCACCGTTCGTCAGTCTGCTGGCCGAGCGCCTCAAAAGCGGCGGCCAGGTGCACCTTGCAACCGACTGGGGTCCGTACGCCGAGGAGATGCTCGCAACGCTCTCAGCCGAATCGCGCTTGCGCAATCTCGACCCGCAGGGCGGTTTCGTGCCTCGTCCTGCGGATCGCACCGCGACCCGATTCGAGCGGCGCGGGGAGCGCCTCGGGCATCCGGTGTGGGATCTGGCGTTCGTCCGCTGCTGAGCGTCCTGAGGCCGGCGCAATCTCATCAAACGCCGTGCAGGCCGAATACGGCGCGCAGCCCGTCGACGACGAATTGCACGGCGAGGGCGCC
The DNA here is from genome assembly GCA_027324195.1 of Gammaproteobacteria bacterium. GTDB lineage: Bacteria > Pseudomonadota > Gammaproteobacteria > Steroidobacterales > Steroidobacteraceae > 13-2-20CM-66-19. The sequence goes on from DAHVTM010000118.1 coordinate 11,380, forward strand.
GAGGACGACCCCGAATAGGCGGCCGGCCACATTGACGCCCGTGACCCCGATGATGTGCATCAGCGGCTCGGCGAGCCACATCACCACCAGGGAGATCGCGAGCACGAGCACGACAGCCACGAACAAACTGAGAAAAACGAGCGGGTGCTGGAACAGATGCACCGGGCCGAACCACAGCAGTACCGTGGCCAGCGCGCCAGGTCCGGAAATGAACGGGAACGCCAGGGGCACCACCGAGATATCGGCGCGGCGCTGGCTCTCGGCCTGCTCGTCGCTGGTGGTTCGGCTGCCGGACTCGCGCGCGAAAACCATCTCGAGCGCAAGCAAAAACAGCAGGATGCCGCCAAAGATGCGAAAAGCGCCGAGGCTGATTCCCATGAGGGCAAGGAAGGGTGCGCCGACCAGCGCGAAGAACGCCAAAATCAGGGCGGCCACCACGGTGGCCTTGATCGCCATTCGATGGCGGTACTCGCGGGTGGCACCCTGGGTGAGGCCGCTGAAGATCGGCAGCAGGGAGATTGGCTCCACAACCGCAAAGAACACGACAAAAAATTTCAGCGGCTCTTCGAGCATGGGCGGCAGGCTGCGGTTTTCCCGTTCTTGAAAGGGCGGCGTGCGAGGCGCAACATGGTTACCGTCCCTCGCTCGGCGGCCGCAGGATAGCAGCTTCGCGGCCCACCGGGCGTACTGAGCGGTCCGCCCGCAGGACCGAAACTCCGCGGTGCTGGCGGGGGAACAGCGCGGCGGTGAGGTCTGATCATGGTCGCTCCACAACCGGAAATCGGTCACTGGTATCGCTTGGGCAGCGGCGAGTTGTTCGAAGTGGTCGCAGTGAATGATGACGATGGGACCATCGACATCCAGTACTTCGATGGCACGGTCGAGGAGATGGACCGCGAGGACTGGCAAGCGCAGTGGGACGAAGGCCTTCTCGAGGCCGCTGAGCCACCCGAGGACTGGAGCGGTTCGGTGGATGTCGACGTCGAGGACGAGCAGGTCCTCGGCGGAGAGTCGTTTGATGACGACACGATGCCGCGGGCCAGCCCGCTTGAGGGCCTCGATCTGTTCGAATGATCAGGGTGTGCCGGGGGCGAGCGCTGCGGGTTCGACCTCGGGGGCCAGCAGTACCAGGTCGCCGGCGATCGTGAGCGCGATCGGCCGCAGCGACTGACCGGCACAGGGTCCCGCAATGCACTCACCCGATTCCTTGTCGAACAGCGCCCCATGCGAGGCGCACACGATTAATGCCCGGTCGGGCGTCAGGAAGCAGTGCGGCCGCAGATCGAGCGGGTGGCCGGCGTGCGGGCAATGATTCACGTAGCCTCTGACCTGCACGCCGCATCGCACCACGAACCCGCGCAACGGCCAGTCTCCCCCACCGATGCGAAAGCCGCGTGCGCCCGAGTGCTCCAAATCCGCGAGACGGCAGATCACCCGCTCTAAATCGATCTCAACCGGTCCCGGCATCGATGCGCTCCGCCGATTCGGCCATGCGGGCCGCCTCAGGCATGACTGTCGCCCGCGGAATCCTGTGCCACAGCGAGGCGAGCAGCAAGCCCGCCGGGACGCACAGGCTTGCGGTGTACAGGAAGAAATGCGCATAGCCGATTCGCTCGACGACGAAACCGGAGGTGCCTTCGAGCAGCTTGCCGGGCAGGGCGTACAGCGAGGCGAACAGTGCGTACTGGGTGGCGGTGTACTTCGGACTGGTGAGACTCGACATGAAGGCGATCAATGCGACGCCTTCGAGCGACAACGCCAGATTGTCGATGCCGTTGGCGATGCCAAGCCCGAGCAGCGTCGGGGAATGTGTCGTGGCGAGCAGCGCGTAGCTGAGGTTCGATACCAGCGACAGCATGAGCCCTGCAGCGAGTGCGCGCGCAAGACCAATGCGCGACACGAGCAGGCCGCCCAGAAATACCCCGGCGATTCCCACGGTGTAGCCGCTGACTTTCCCGACCAGCGCAATCTGCTCGAGCGAGTAGTGATGATCGATATAAAAAGGATTCGCCATCGAGCCCATGGTGAACTCTGCGAGCTGATACAGCCCGATCAGAGCCAACGCGCCGAGCGCGATGCGCGTGCCGAACCGGCCGAGGAATTCGGTCAGCGGGCAAATGACCGCACCGATGAACCATTCGCCGAGGTTTTGCAATGGTTTTGGCCAGTGGGCCCGGCGCTCGAGCCACTCGATCACGCGCAGCTCACGCTCCTGCGCCGCGCGCGTCACCGGCGCCGCGGGCTCCTTCACCAGCAGCGTGGTGAGTACTCCGACGGACATCAGCGCAGCCATCGCGCCATAGCTCAGATGCCAGCCGAATCCAGACGCGATGGCGATTGCGCCGGCGCCGCCAGCAATCATCGCAATACGGTAGCCCACCGAATACGTGGCGACCATCGCACCCTGCAGCGACTGCGGCACCGATTCGATCCGCCAGGCGTTCATGGCCACATCCTGCGTGGCCGAGCAAAACGCCACGAACAGCGCGGTGGCTGCCATCGATCCGACCTGAGTGGCCGGAGCGCCGGCCGCCAGGCGTGTCAGGCCGAGCGCAATACCCAATTGAGCGAGCAACATCCACGAGCGGCGCCGGCCGAGCAGCCGGTGCAGCAGCGGCAGGCGTGCCCGGTCGACCACTGGCGACCACACGAATTCGAACGAGTACGCGAATCCGACCCAGGCGAACATGCCGATCGTGGAGCGCTCGATGCCGGCCTGACGCAGCCACACCGTGAGCGTTGAGAACACGAGCAGAAACGGCAGGCCGCTCGAGAAGCCGAGGAACAGCATGGCGAGCACGCTCGGCTCGCGATACACGGCGAGGGCGCGCCACCCGCGAGCCAGGGCGCTCGACACGGCAGTCGGTGCAGGCCCGGGACTCACGGCTGGCGAGCCGAGCGTGGCGAAGAGTTGACGATCCGGGTCCACATCAGGCAATGATATTCGCTATGCAAGATCATCAGCTCAAATTCATCCAATTGGCCCTCGCACGTCGGGCGCTGCGTTTCGGGCAATTCACACTCAAATCGGGGCGCGAGAGCCCGTATTTCTTCAATGCGGGCCTGTTCAGCGACGGCGAGGCGATCGCCGTGCTCGGCCGCTGCTACGCGGCGGCGATCACGAGCTCCGGCCTGCCATTCGACATGCTCTTTGGACCGGCTTACAAAGGCATCGCACTCGCGGCGAGCACTGCCGCAGCGCTGTTCGACCACCATGGCCGCAATGTGCCCTACGCGTTCAACCGCAAGGAAGCCAAGACCCATGGCGAGGGGGGGCAGCTGATTGGCGCTCCCCTCACAGGTCGGGTGCTGGTCATCGACGACGTGGTGACCGCCGGCACCGCCGTGCGCGAGTCGCTGGAGCTCATCCGCGCCGCTGGTGCTCAGCCGGTCGGATGTGTCTTTGCGCTCGACCGGCAGGAGCGGGGTCGAGGCGAGTTGAGCGCGACCCAGGAGATCGAGCGGGAGCACGGCTTGAAGTGTCTCAGCGTACTTACGCTGGCGGATCTGATCGAGGCGCTCTCACAGCCGGGCGGACCCTCGATCAGCGCTGCGGAGCTCGCTGCGCTGAAGGCGTACCGGCAGCACTACGGGGTGGTCTGAGGCTCCTGCCTCACGGATACAGCGGCGGCAGCGGTGGGGTGCGAGAGTCCGATGAGCCGATCCGCTTGGGCAACTCACGCAGCGCCTGTGCGAGTGGCTCGCCGTGCCAGTCTGCGCCGCCGTAACAGGCTCGCTCCAGTTCGCGCAGCGCGGCGCTGAGGTGCGGATCGCGACTCGCCGCGGCGAGTGGATTCAGACTCGTGGCGGGAACTCCCCAGGCGGCGGCCATCCAGCTCAAGAGGTGCCGGCGTGCAGCCACGGCGTCATTGCGGGCGCAGGCGGCCCGAAACGCCGAGCGTTCGCTGGCTGCATCCGGTTGGGGAGGGCGCTTCGGTGCCGAGGCTGCCGCTGCCGGCCGTGCCCGGCGGCGGCGTGACCAGAGCCAGCCACCCAGCGTGCCAATCCAGAGTACTGCCATGGCCAGCGTGAGCCACGGCCACGGCAGGCGGCCATGGGAGCGTGCGGCTCTGGATCGAGCCGCGGATGGGGGGGGCGCGCCCGGCGCCCTGTGTGGTTCAGCCATCGGCGCGGGGCGCGTCGGGCCTGGCATCGACCCGGCGGGCGCACCGGCGGCAGGCACGATTGTCAGCGACTGCGCCGGTAGCGTCGTCACGCGGGGCTGATCAGTCTGGGTGTCCCACCAATGAATGGTGAGTGCCGGCAGGAGGAGCTGTCCGGGATGCCTGGCAATGAGCGCTATGGTCTGCGTGCGGCGGCCAGTGATGCCTGTTCCCTGCGTCACGTCATCGAGCTTGGCCTGATCAGGGTATGCGCGGACCCCAGCCGGGAGGGCGAGGCGAGCGGCGAGATCGGGCAGCTGCGCTGCCGTGAGCCCGACGGCCTGCACATCGAGCGTGACGGTCAGCGGGTCGCCGGCTTGTACGGTCAGGCTGCGCGGGTGCCAGTGGGCTGCGAGCGTCAGGTCGCTCGCCGGCAGCCAGTCACGGCTGTGCGCGCGGGTCGGTCGTGGGCGCACCGAAAGCACGATCGGATCGCCATGGACCTCGATCGGGCGCAGCGTCCGCATCAGTCCACCGAAGAAGCCACCGAAGGGATTCCCGCCCCATGATGAACCGCCCTGGGGTGCGGCGATCTGCGCATCGAGCACTGGACCGGGCAGAGTGATGCGTCCGCTGCGTTGTGGAAACAGCACAAAGTGGCGCGTGATCACCTGATAGGTCCGTCCGTCGCGCACCGTGCTGCCATACTGATCGGCGCCGACTTCTTTGACGAGCACATTGCCGTTGCCGGAGAAATCCAGGCTGCCGTGATAGATCTGCTCGGCAGCATAGATCCGTACCGTGAGTTGGATCTGCGCCTGGACATACGGCTGCGCCGGCTTCATGTGGCTGACGATGAATACTGCGGCCGAGGCGGCTCCGGCGTGACCAGAGGTCCCATTGGCGGCGCCTGCGACCGTCAACGTCAGGGCGCGGCTGTGTTCGCCATCCCAGACGATCGGCGGAATCGTCAATTGGCCGCTGCGCTTCGGTGCGAGCGTCAGCACCACCTGACTGCTCTCGGCGCTGCCGCCGGTTCCGAACTGCACGCTGGTACTTGAGCTGCTACCCAGGATGTCGAACGCAGCCCGCAGTGGTGTCAGATCCGGCTCGCTGGTGGTCAGGCCGTCATACGTCAGGGTGAGCTGTACGGTGGTGCCAGCGGGAATTTGCGTTGCGCTGAGCGCCGCCGTCACGGCCGCGCGTGCCGGGCTTGCCAGAGTGCACAGGCACAGTGCCAGCCAGAGTCCCGTGAGGCGCGCCTTCATGGGTTCTCCTGTGGGTGCCGCAACAAATATTTGATGAGGAATTTGCGCCGCAGTAGCCCGGCCGGGTTGTTGGGGATCTGGCGCAACCACTGTTTGAGTGCCAGCGACTTCTCGCTGCGTGGCTTTGCCGGCGGCCGTGGCGCGGGGCTGGCGGCGCGCGCGGCGGCGTCAGTGGGGGTCGCTCGTGCGACGGCGCTTGCGCCTTTGTGCTGCCCCTGGTGCGCGATTGCAGCCGCGAGCGCCGCGTCGCGCTTCGCCTGGCCGGCGCGGCGGGTGTGGCTCGCTGACTCGGCTGCAGAGGAGTTCGCCGGGCTGCCGCCCTGCTCGGTATCGGGACCACTGCCGCGAGCGCCCGATTGGCGGGCCGAGGCCGACCGCTGCCCGGCCCGTGCTCCCTTGGCCTGGGACTCGCTGCGTCCTGAAGCGTGATGTCCGCCAGTGCGCCGCTTCCGCCCCGAACCGGCCTGGGATTCACTGTGCCCAGAGCCGTTGTGGTTGTGCGGCCCGGAGGCGCCGGAGGAGGCGCCATGACTCGACTGATGTGCGCCAGAGCCGCTCTTCGGCCTTGCCCTGCGCTGTGGCGGTTGGTGCGCGAGCAAGCGCTCGATTAGTGCCCGGTTGTGGCGGATGTCGTGGTCATGTGGCGACTGCCGTAACGCCGCGTCGTACGCGGAGAGTGCGGCATGCAAATGTCCCAGATGCGCCAGCGCGTTTCCACGGTTGTATTCCGAAGTGGCATCTTTGAAGCGTTGGAGCAATTGCGCGGCTTGCGCATAATTTCCGGCCTCGAGGTCCGCATAGGCTTTGCGGCGCGCGCTGGTGAAACGTTTGGCCGCTTGCGCCGGTCGACCGGCTTTGAGCAGCGCTTCGCCCTGCTGATCGGGTGTGCGCCACAGATTTGACCAAACGCCTGCGAAAGCCGGTGTACTCAACAGACAACCGACGATCACTAATAGAGTAATCCGGGCGTTCATGCCCAGCCCCGTCGCGCCGCGAGCGCCGCGAGCAGCACAATCAGCGGCAGCAGCCAGATGCCGTCATTCAGCCAGCCCGTGAGGCGTACGCGGGGAGCGGCACGCGCGCTCAACGCGCTGTCGATGCCTGCCGCATGCAGATCGGCAATCAACTGCGGCATCTGCCGCAACATGACGAATTCGCCGCCACCGGCTGCCGCGATCTGACGCAGCAGCGCCGGATGCAGTCGAGTCATTCGGACCTTGCCATCGGATCCGCGCAGAAATCCCCCGTTGCCGTCCGGCGCAGGCGCCCCCGTGGTGGTGCCGACGCCGACTACATTTACGGTGATGCCTTCGTGGTGCAACTGCGCGACGAGCTGCATGGCTCGAGCAGGGTCGCGCACCGAGTCCATTAACACGACGATTTGCCGATCATGACCCGCCCACGCGTTCAACAGACGCGCTGCGGCGGAAAGTGCCGGCGCAAGTCGCGCGCCGTGTTCCGGCATCAGTCGGGGTGAGAGCGCGCGGCTCAGATTGCGCACCGTCGCGACGTCCGTCGTGAGAGGGGCGACTGTGTAGGCCTCACCAGCAAAAGCTACCAGTCCAACGCGCGCGTCGTGTGCGCTCGCCAACAGATCGTCGACGGCGAAGCGCGCCCGGGCGATGCGGCTCGGGGGTATGTCGGCTGCCTGCATCGACGGCGAGAGCTGCAGAGCGATCACCCATGCAGCCGGCAGTCGGTAGGCGGCCGTTACTTGCCGCTGCCAACTGGGTCCGGCGAGCGCCAGCACAGCGAGGGTCCAGATCGCCCCGATCAGCGGCCATGGCGAGCGGCCTTGCCCACCGCCGCCCAGGCGCAGCACCGGCAAGAGCTCGGCGTCGACCAGCCGCGGCCAGGCGCCATCACGCGCTCGCCGCCGCGCAAGCCAGACCGTCAGTGCCCACATCAGCGGCAGTGCCGCGAGCACCCAGGGATGCAAGAAGTGAAAGCGGTGCCACATGGATTAAGCCCGCACTGTCATGCGCCAGGCCGCCGGCAGGCTCAGTATCAGTGCCAGCGCCAGCGGCACGCCGAACCACTCGGTGGCCGGCCGCAGCCAGCGCCGGTCGCCCGTTACCGGCTCCAGGCGGTCGATCTGCCGATAGACCGCCCGCAGAGCGCCGCGATCCGTGGCGCGAAAATATCGTCCGCCGGTCAATCGAGCGATTTTCTTCAGCAACCCCTGGTCGAGATCGGTGTTGCCGCTAAGACCGAGGAACGTCTGGCGCACGGGGGCCCCGACCCCGATGGTGTCGATGCGTAGGCCGGTCTCGGCGGCGAGCCGAGCCGCCTCGAGCGGCGGCATCACCCCGGCATTGTTGCCGCCATCGGTCAACAGAATCATCAGGGGCTGGCGGGGAGTGCGTGCACCCCGGCTGTTGTGCCGCAGCGTCTTGATCGCCAGACCGATGGCATCGCCGATGGCGGTCTGCGGTCCGGCGATCCCCACCATCGCCTCATCGAGGAACCGATGCACTGTGGCCAAATCGCTGGTCAGCGGTGCCTGCAGGTAGGGCCGAGTACCAAATAATATGAGTCCGACCTGATCGCCATGCCGACCGTTGATGAAGCGTCCGGCGACTTGTTGCACCACCTGCAGCCGGCTCTGACCACCGCCCATGTCCTGGGTTGCCATTGAGCCGGAGCAGTCGATCGCCAGGATGATCTGCCGTCCCTCGGTCCGAACGGGCACGGGTGCTCCCAGCCATTGCGGCCGCATTGCCGCCAGGATCAGCAGCAGCCAGGTCGATGCCAACAGCGCCCCGTCGAGGCGCGAGGTGCTGGGTGCCCCGGAGCCCGCGGAGCCGACTTCCGCCGCCATCGGCACGAACAGCGCCGCGCCACGTGGTTCAGTTGCAGGCAACACATGCCGCACGACCCAGGGCAGCGGCGTCAACAGGAGCATCCAAGGCCAGGCAAAGTGGAACATCAGGTGCGCGACCTCTTGGTATTGCGGGGCCGGTGGCGCACGAAACCGTCGGCGCCTGCCAACCACTCCGCGCGCCGATCACTGGCCCGTCCGCCGAATGCCGCACTGAGCAACTCCCGGCCGTGCTCGCCGGACAGCTGCACGCCACCATGTGCGCCGAGGAAGGCGAGCCAAGTCTCTCCGGTTAAGCGCGCGACGCGGTCGCGTCCGAATACGGCCATCGCATACCGTCTCAGGAGGTGCTCGATCGCCCGGGCGCTCTCCTCTGGCCCAGATTCGGTTAGGCGGATCCGCCGCAGCTCGCGCAGCGCCGCGCGCGAGTGGCGCCGTCGCGGCTCGCGCCACCACCATAGTGTGCCGGCTGTGAGTGCGAGCACGATCAGCGCCAGTCCCCACCAACCCGGCGCCAGTGGCCAAGCTCCGGGCGGCGGCGGCGCGTGCGCCGGCGCGAGCTGTGTCAACCACTCGGGGTTCATGCCGCAGACGATCCGTCGAGCAGTGCCTGGCGCAACGTCGACTCGACTGTTGCGGAGGTATCGATGCGCACCACCGGCGCAGCCAGCCGTTGGGACAGAAGCGTGAGCCGTCGTTCGCGTGCCAGCCATTTGTCGCGCCACGCGGCGCCGACCCGCTGGCCATCGAGTACTGTTACCCGGCCTGGCAACCCGGCGCGGTAACGTCCGGCAGGCAGTCCGCGTTCCTCCAGCGGATCGGTGATCCAGTAGAGTCGGATGTCATTGTGTCGCGCGACGGGCAACCAGGGACTCTCGTCCTGCGCGGCCAATCCGCTGAAATCGCTGAGCGCCAGGAGCTGACTGCCCGGCTTGATCAGCTGCGCGGCGGCGCGCAGGCCGTCGGTCAGCGACTGCGGTGCCGGTATGCCAGGGGCAGTCGGTTGGGCGTCGAGCAGCGCCTCGAGCAGTGGCAGCACGCCGTGCAGTCGGGCCCGGGCCGGCAGAATGCGCGCCGCCGCAGTGCCGTTGGCGATCACTGCGCCGATTCGATCGCCGTCGAGGACCGCAACCCAGGCGAGCAGCGCTGCCGTCCGTACGATCAGGGCGGACTTCAGTTGCCGGCGGCTGCCGAAGAAGCAACCGGGTTGCAGATCGACCAGCAGCCACACGGGACGCTCCCGCTCCTCATGGTAGAGCTTGGTGTGGGGCCGGCCGCGTCGGGCCGTTACCCGCCAGTCGATATTGCGCGGATCATCACCCGGGGTGTACGGCCGCACTTCCTGGAACTCGAGGCCGCGCCCGCGTTGAGCGCTCACGTGCGCACCGAGCAGCGCTGCCTGAGCCCGTCGGCGGCTCTGTAGCGTCAGACCATGCGCCGCACCGCGCAGCGCCAGCAGTTCCTCACGGGTCGGAATGATCATGACCTTAAGGGGCGGGTACTCGGCTCAGCAGCTCGTTGACGCAGCTCTCGGCGCTCACCCCCTGGGCCTGCGCCGTGTAATCGACGAGCAGGCGGTGGCGCAACGCATCGGGCGCGATCGCCTGGACATCCTCGGGGCTGACGAAATCCCGACCGTCGAGCCAGGCGAGTGCGCGCGCGCCGCGTTCGATCGCGATCGCCGCGCGCGGGCTGGCCCCCCAACGCAGCCATTGGCGCAGTTGAGTGCTGTATGGCTCGGGGCGACGGGTGGCATCGACCAGTGCCGCAATGTATTCGGCCACCGGATCGGAAAGTGTGAGCGCGAGAATTTCCCGGCGTGCGGCAAATACGGTCTCCTGACTCATGCGCTGCGCCGGTGGTGCCAATTCGCGCTGGCTGATGGCCTCACCGCGCGCCAAGGCCATGATCTTCAGCGTGGTGGCGCGGTCGGGATAGTCAACCCGCGTGTGCAGCATGAAGCGGTCGAGCTGCGCCTCCGGCAGCGGATAGGTGCCTTCCTGCTCGATCGGGTTCTGGGTCGCCATGACCAGGAACAATGGCGGCAATGAATAGGTGGCCGCGCCGACGCTGATCTGCCGCTCGGCCATGGCTTCCAGCAGCGCCGCTTGCACCTTGGCGGGCGCCCGGTTGATTTCATCGGCGAGGATCAGATTGTGAAACAGCGGACCGCGCTGGAAGCGGAACGAGCCTTCCTCCGGTCGATAGATGTCCGAGCCGGTCAGGTCTGCTGGCAACAGGTCGGGTGTGAACTGCACGCGCTGAAAGTCGGCTTCTACCGCATGGGCCAGCGCCTTGACAGCCCTGGTCTTGGCAAGTCCGGGCGGGCCTTCCACGAGCAGATGACCGTCCGACAGCAGCGCCACCAGCAAGCGCTCGACCAACGTCTCTTGACCCAGAATTTGGTTGCGCAGGTACTCGCGCAGCCGAGAGAAGGCGGTCTGTGCGAGGCCGCCTGGTTGGGCGGAACTCGCAGGCGGGGCGGGTTGGGCAAGCGGGCCGGTCATGGCGTAGAGCCTCCAATGTATTCCCGAGAGCCGGATTGACCCTGCTCGGCGGTCAGGGTTCCCTGCTGCCGTGCCATTTGGTCGTGCTCGAGCTCCCGATCCAGCGTTCGCGCCATTCTACCGGGCGTCCTGCTGTGGATGCTGATCCCGTGCACCGCACGCACCGAGCCGACTGGTCTTGCGCCACAGGGTTCGTGTCTGTGCGCGTCTCTCCTCGGGACGCAGAGGCGCCGCTGTGTCCTGCAGATGCGGTGTGGGCAGGGTAAGGCGGAGTGCTCAGCCTGTGAGCCAGCCGGCGCCGTCGGAGACGGCGCCACCGCGGTCAGCGGGCTGGATCGGGGGCCGCGGGGACGCTCTGCGCGGTCGCCGGTTCGGCGATCAATACCCGCGCGATCCTTGGACCGATCCAGCGCTCGACGTCATCGATGAGGGTGAATCCCGCCGGTACGACCACGAGCGTGAGGGCTGTCGAGGTGATCAGCCCGCCGATGACGCCGATTGCCATGGGTGCGCGGAACGCATCGCCGATCGAGAGGGCCACCGGCAACATGCCCGCCACCATCGCCACGGTAGTCATCACGATCGGCCGTGCCCGTTTGTGTCCCGCTTCGAGCAGCGCGGTCATGCGGTCCTTGCCGGCGCGCATCTCCTCGATGGCAAAGTCAACCAGCAGAATCGAGTTCTTGGCGACGATGCCCATCAACATCAGGAAGCCGATCATCACACCGAGCGAGAGCGGCCGGTGGGTAATGAACAGTGCCGCCACCGCACCGCCGATCGACAGCGGGAGCGCCGAGAGAATGGTGATCGGCTGCAGCACTCGGGCAAACAGCAGGACCAGCACCGCGAACACCATCAGGATGCCCGTGCCCATCGCAATCAAGAAATCGGTGAACAGCTCGGACATCAGCCGCGCGTTGCCGGTCTCGGCGAGGTGCACTCCCGGGGGCAGGTGCCGCAGCGCCGGCAGCGCGTGGATCTGCTTCATTGCTCGGCCCAGCTCTACGCCATTGAGATCAGCATCGATGGCAATGCGCAGACGCTGATCGCGGCTGTGGATCGCGGTGGGGCCTTCGCCAAAGCCGAAGTCTGCCACGGCCTTCAGCGGCACCGAGCCGCCGCTCGCGGTCGGCACCGGCAAATTCTCCAGCGTGTTGAGATCTGCGCGTGCTGAGCGCCTGAGATTGACAAGAATAGGGACCTGTCGGTCCGGCAGAGTGAACTTCGCATCATTCTGCAGCAGGTCACCCAGAGTCGCGATGCGGATGGTCTGGCTGATGTCAGCGACAGTCACCCCGAGTTCTGCAGCCAGATCGAAGCGTGGCCTGATGCGGATCTCCGGTCTGGGCAAGCCATCCTCGGAACTGACGTCACGCAGATCCGCCAGCGCGGCCATCTGGCTCATCACCTTACGGGCGGTGTGCTCGAGCAGCGTCAGGTTATCTCCAGTCAGATCGATGGTGATGTCGTGACCGTCGCTGGCGCCATTGAAGTTCTGAAAATAGATCTGTGCGTTGGGGATTGCGCGCAGCTTGGCGAGCATCTCGTTCTGCCACTGATTCTGGCTGATCGGACGAGCACTTCTCGGTACCAGATTGATATAAAGGTTCGCGCCGCGCACACTGCCGTTACCGCCGACCGACTCGTCTATCGACTTCACGTACGGTTGGCGTGCGATGATGCGATAGGCGGCATCGGCGACCCGCTCGGTGTCAGCAAGCTGAACACCGGGCGGCAACTCGATGGCGAGCGAGGCATTACTGCTGTCGGAATTTTGCACGAACGTCTTCGGGATCAGCGCCAGCCCGACGATGGAGGCGGCGAAGAACGCCACGCCGAACAGCACGGTCTTCCAGCGGTGACGTACACACCAATTGAGCGCCCGCAGGTACCAAGCCATGATGGGACCGTCATGATGCTCGGGCGCCGGGTCCGATTTGAGCGTATACGCCGCGATGACGGGCGTCAGCAGCCGCGCTACCAGCAGTGAGAAGAATACTGCAGCGGCGACCGTGAGTCCGAACTGCTTGAAGTATTGCCCGATGATGCCGCCCATGAAACTCACGGGCATGAATACTGCGATGATGGTGCAGGAAGTGGCCACCACCGCGAGCGCAATCTGGTCGGCGGCATCCAGAGCTGCCTGAAACGCGCTCTTGCCCATGCGCTTGTGGCGCACGATGTTCTCGATCTCGACGATGGCGTCATCGACGAGTACGCCAGAAACCAAGGACAGTGCGAGCAGACTCACCTGGTTGAGCGTAAAGCCCAGCCAGTCCATCACAGCGAAAGCAGGGATTGCCGACAACGGAATGGCGAGTGCGGATACCAGTGTGGCGCGCGTATCGCGCAAAAACAACCAGACTACCAATACCGATAGGATCGAGCCTTCGATCAGCGCCTCGAGCGCTGAATGGTACATCTGTTTGGTGAAGGTAACCGAGGTGAATGTGCGGTGGATGGTGACGCGAGGATATTCTTTGCGGATCTGCGCGAGCGCACGCTGCACGCCCCGCAGCACCGTTACGTCCGATGTGCCCGGGGCTCGCTGTACGCCGAAGGAAATTGCCGGCCGGCCGTCGAATTTCTCGATGCTGCGAACTTCGGCTGCACCGTCGCGCACCGTGGCGATGCTGCCGAGCCGCGCGAATCGCCCGCCAGGCAGGGCAATCTGAGTTTGTGCGAGCTGCCAGGCGGTTTGTGCGCCGCCGAGTACGCGAATTGTCTGCTCGCCGTCGCCAAGATCGGCGCGTCCGCCGGGTAGATCGATGTTGAGATTGGTCAGCTGCTGGTTGACCTGGGAAGCCGTGATGCCGAGTGCCTGCATGCGCGCCGGATCGAGCTCGACCCGAATTTCCCGGTCGACGCCACCGAAGCGCTGCACCTGTGCGACGCCCGGCACGGTGAGCAGCGTCTTGGTGATGGTATTGTCGATGAACCAGGAGATGGCCCGGTCGCTCATGTCGGCCGAGCTGACCGCGTAGTAGACGATCGGTCCGCCGTCGATTTTGACTCGTTGCACCACCGGCGGGAGGATGTCTGCGGGCAGATCGGCTTGCACTTGCGTAACCGCGTCGCGTACCTCCGTCACGGCTCGATCGATCGGTGTGCCGATCTGGAACTCGACGTCGGTCTGCTCGCCGCCCTGATAAGCCTTGGATAGAATGTGGTGAATGTTGCCGATGCCTGCCACTGCCGCTTCGACGCGCCGCACGATTTCAGTCTGGACCTCCTCGGGGGCCGCGCCCGGTTCGCTGATCACCACCGCCACGATCGGGTAGGACAGATGCGGATTGAGCGTCACGGGCAGGCGAAAGAAGGCCGTTGCGCCAACGAACAACAGCACGACGAACAGGACCACGGGCGGCAACGGGTGACGGATCGCCCAGGCGGACAGTCTTCTCACGAGTGTACCCTCGGAGTGGCGACGCGCACGGTCTCGCCGCTCTGCAGGAACCCCCCGGCAAGAGTGACGACACGTTCGCGCCCCGTCAGACCCTGCTCTATGACCACACCGGAAGCGATGACTCCGCCGAGCTGTACGGACCGGCGCACTACGACATTGCGGCGGTTGACCACGAACACGAATGATCCGGCCGAATCCGTCATGACCGCGGTTTGTGGCAGTACTGGTCGCTCAGCGTGGCTTTCGACGATCACCGCCCGCGCGAATGCACCAGGACGCAGCGCTGCGTTCGGCGGCAGCGCAATACGCACCTCGCCGAGGCGGTTCTGGGTATTGATCGTGGCGCCGAGCAGCCAAATATGCCCGGCGAACGGCCGGGGATAGCCGATCACGTACACCTGGGCCGTCTGTCCGACCTTCAGCCTCGCCAGGTCCTGCTCGGTCACCTGGCCTTTCAGCTCGACTTGGCTGTCGTCCTCCAGTGTAAACAGCGCCGGCCCGCCGGGGCTGGCCACTTGGCCGACTTCGGCATTGCGGGTGAGCACGATGCCAGCAACCGGAGCAACGATACGGGTCAAAGCGAGTTCGGCACGTTTCTGTTGCAGTTGCGCGGCCACCATGTTCACGTTGGCTGAATCCATGGCTGCCGTCGCCTGGCGTTGCTCGATGTTTTGCTGCGAGAGACCGCCGTCCGGGCCGATCGCCAGTGCGCGGCGGTACTCGGCAGCCGAGAGTGTGGCTTGGGCGCGAGCCCTGGCGAGCGCGGCAGCGAGCTCGGCGACTTGCGGTTTGAGCACCGAGTCATCGAGCTGGGCGAGCAGCTGGCCGCGTTTGACCGGATCGCCGACCTGCACCAGGACCCGCACGATCCGTTCGGCTTGGCCACCATCACCGATGGGCAGGTCATGGCGCGCGGAGATCGTCCCGGTCACCAGCACCTGTGTTGTCACGGGTCGTACGCCAGGAATCATGGTGCTCACCAGCGGCGCGTAGTGACGCTGCGCAATGGGCACGAGCGCAGCCGGTTTGTCGACCAGGTGCCGCCACGCTGCGACCGAGAGTACGAGCGCGAGGCCGACGGTACCCCCGATCAACCATCGCTTGTTCACGGTGGGGCGGTGTGCCGGGAGAACGTGATGGTCGGCGCTGGCGTTTTGCCGAGCGGGCCAGACCGTTGCATCGGCAGGTTCCGCAGACCCTTGGGTCGTCGTCGCGGCGAAAAGCGGGTCCGACTCAGGCTTGATAGAAGCGTCCATATCAGACCAGCCCCCGAACTTTCGGTACCACCACGACGACGGTACCGGCAATCTTGTCGTGCCACGCCTGCCGCTCTCGATCGAAGGCGATCCAGATGAATCCGAGGCCGGCGACCACCAGTGACAGGAAGCAGCCGAGCGCACGCAGAATGGCGGTTTCCCAGTTGACCGGCTGCCCGTCGATGCGCACAACTCGCAGATGGCAGATGATGCCGCCTACCGTCGTGCCCCTGAGCTTCCACATCAGGGCGCCATAAACCGCCAACACCAGCAAGGAGCCGTTGGCGCCATGGTGCCCGATCATGCTGAGCGCAAAAGTGATCAATACGACGTCGATCAACAGGGCGGCCATGCGGATCCAGAAGCCCGCCCGCGGCAGCGTGGTGTAATCCATGGGCGCGACTGCGGCTGGCTCGCTTGCGCCGGCTGGCGTGGCCTCGGCAGCCTCGGCGCCGAGCGTCGCGGTGGGCGCCACGGGGCTGCTGACCGGGTTCTCCGGCGCACTCGTGCCGCGTGCCGTCCGCATGGCGAGCAGCAGAGCGTAGATCACTGCACCAAAGCCGAGCAGACCGATCAGCGTGTACACGATGAAGCCGAGCAGCGGAACCATGTACAGCGCCAGCGCCAGTACGCCCCCGAGCAGAACCTGCAGCGCCGGTTGCGTGCCGCCGCGGTGCATGCCGCGCAGGATGCGCCCGCCCAGCCAGCCGAGTGCGACCATCCGGCCGAAAATCGCGACGCCGAGCAGCGCCAACCAGAACAACGGAATCGCGAAGATGCCGACGATGGTGACCACCAGTGCCAGCATCAGCACGGGTGTGAGCAGCGTCATCGCGAGCGCGGCGAGAATCGAGGCCCCCGGGTGATCCTCGAGCGTCTGGATGCAGCGCTGCACGCCGTCGCGGAACATCAGCGCCAGCAGCGCATAGAAGAGCAGAACGCCGAGCGCCACACCCCATGCCCACCCGACATCCGCGCGGGGCGCCAGCAGTCGGCCGAGCAGCAGGCAGTGCTCGCTCCAGACCCGCAGTCCGTGCGCGCCGTGGAAGATGCCCGACATCAGGTTGACCGTGCCGCCCTGAATTGCGGCGCCCGGAGCGCGGCGCACAGAACCGAACAGGTTCACGGCCTGACCACGGATGATCGCGTTCGGTCCGAGCTGCAGATCACCGAACAGGGACACCGCATTGCCGGCGACCGGGCCGTTGATGTCCGAATTGCCGAAAATGCTGACTGTGCTGTTGCCGACACTTCCCGTTACGCGCAAGTCCCCCATGATCGCTACCGCCGAATCCGATACGTCACCGGCGACCACGCTGTTGCCGAAGATCGATACGACATCGCAGGCACTCCTGCCGGCGGCCAGACGCACATCGTGGCCGACGGCGACCAGTTCACGGCCGCTCGGACAGGGATGGTGCGCACTGTGGACTACGATCGATTGAGTGCCGCTGACGATGCCGATACCGCTATTGCCGATGCGCACATGGTCTGAGCCACTGGTCACATTGATGCCCTTGGAGCCGATCTGTACCTCGGTCGTGTCGTGGTGGGACGTGCCAGTCGTGGTGAGGGCCGCGGAGGTCCCGGATCGGCCTGTGTGCACCGCGCCTTGCGTCGCCGAGGCGCTCGCGGCGTAGGTGCCGAATGCGGCCAGTAAGGTGGCCGTCAAAAACGAGCGTGTCACAATATTCATATCGTGTGGGCCTTGGAATTCGCCAGCGTGGGGTGAAGCAGCAGGTAGCCGAACGCGATCAGTACTGCGTATACCGCGCCGACAATGAACAACCCGCCGAGCAGCCATTCTTTCGGAATAAGGTGTGCGAGGCGGGCGGCAAGCTCGCCGAGGCTGAGCACGGTATGGCTGGTGCTGCTCACGCCATGGACCAGCTGCTCGAACCCCGAGCCCGCCAACGCCCGGCTCATGTGCCCACGCACCCGCGCAATGAGCATCCACACAAGCGGCACGCTCAGTGCACAAACTGCGATCAGCAGCGCGCGCAGCGCCGCGGGCCAACGGGAAATGCCTGCGCCACGCAGCCGCACTGCGGCGCGGCGATCGATCTCACTCAGAACACGCGCCTCGAGCGAGGCGGGTGCGGCGCATTGGGGGAGCTGGCGCAGCGCCTGATGCGTCAGGCGCTCGAGCTGCTGTTCGTGGAGCGGGTTACGGGTGTTCATGTCGGGGCACAGCTCCGGTCATCGGTCGGCCCGAGCCCGCTTGCGGCGAGCGAGCGAGCCATGGCGAGTCGTCCGCGCAGGATGTCCGTCTTAATCTTGGCCAGCGAGTGGCCGAGGCGAGCGGAGATATCCTGGTAGGACATCTCCTCGAAGTGAAACAGCACCAGTGGTACGCGCTGGTGGTCGGGCAGATCGTGCAGCGCCCGCTCGAGCAGCGCATGCCGCTGTTCGCGGTCGAGCTGCTGTAGCGCACCTTCTAGCGTGGCGTTGGCGTCCTCTATGTCCTCCTCGCGGGACTCGTCGCTGAACACCTCGGAGAACAGCCGCCAGCGCTTGCGGTGGCGGGTGAGGTGATTCAGTGCGAGATTCGTCGCGACGGTTTTCAGCCAGCCGCCGGCGGTCGCACTGTCACGCAGTCGCGCATAGTTCTCGTACGCCTTCAGAAACACCTCTTGGCTGATGTCCTCGGCCTGTGCGGGGCTGCCGGTCAGTCGCACTGCCGTGGAAAAAACCATGTCCTGATAGGCGCGCATGAACGCTGCGAACTCTTGGGAATCGGGCCTTGAACTTGCCAATTGCACGGGTAGATCATCGTTTGAGGCAAGAACACCGGTCGCGCCGAAAAGTTGCAGGACGGTCGCGCCGGTTTCGCCGGTCCGGGGACGGTGCGGGCTCGTTTAAGGTGACTCGCCCGGGGTGCGCGGCGGCTGCGGCGCACCCCGGGCGGCCTGGTAGGCGCGCAACTGCGGCAGGAAGGCCTGCCGGCGCTCCAGGCTCTCGGCTGGCCAGTACGCTTTGGGGTCGTAGTATTCCGGCACCGACGGGACGTCCGCCGGCAGCGTGATCCACGGCTGCTTGGTTGCGGTAAAGATGTGGATATCCGGGGGCAGCAGGTCAGGGGAGTCCAGGGTGCCGACCCGCACGAAGCGCAGAATCGGTCCGGCGCCGCCGTAATGGCTCCACACGGCAATGCGGCAGTGCGGGCAACGGGCGATGCGCTGGCCCCAGCCGCTCATCGAGGGGGTGTCGACGAGTTGCGGCTCCTCGCGCAAATGCACCACCCGTTCCGTTTCGATCAGGGCGTTCAGAGCAAATGCTGCTCCGCTTTCCCGTTGGCACCAACGGCAGTGGCAGCAATGCACGAACAGCGGGGGTGAGGTGAGCCGGTAGCGGATGCGACCACAGTCGCATCCTCCGTCAAGCCGAAACGCGCTCTCAGCTGTCATGATGGCTCCTGCGGATCACCTGTGCCCTCACCCCACCGGCCGGCGACCGAGCCTTCTGCCCTCATGCGGCCCGCTCGGAGTCCGTGGATGGAGCTACCGCACCCGCCATAGCGAGGCGCCGGATTCCGGGGTGGGCGGTCGATGATCGCACGGTGCGCCCCTCGGCAGGTACCGGAAGCGAACCGCCGGGTGCCATGGCAGTCCCGAGGTGTCAGGCTCACCCCTCGCGAGGCCTGGCGGTGCGCCTCATGGCGCCGCGGCCAGCGCCGAGAGACGAGCGAGCATGATTATGTTATGCGCCGTCCCCGAGCGGCTGCAGGGATGGCCAGCTTCGATGCCGCCATATAGTGCGCCGTGCGCGTGCGCGGCCCACTCACCTGCCGGGCAGCACCGGGTCGGTGCAGGATGGGCGTGGAAAATGCTCCTTGTCCAGCGCCCGCGGATACCGCACCTTTAGGGTGGACTCGGCTGTTTGACACGGAGCTCCTCTTTACTCATGGTGCGGAATCGCTCTTGAAACGGATTGCGCCTTTACCGCTCGCCCTGTTGTGGGTGGCTGTGCTCAGCGCCTGCCCGCAGGCCGGGGCACACCCGGCCGCGGCTGTCTCACAGCCGCTCAGCGAGGCATGGTGGACCGGACCGCTTTTGGCACCCAATGCCGCCACCTTGCCGCCGGGGCATCTGTATCTTGAGCCGTATCTGTACGACGCCATGCCCTACGCCCGGTTCGATGCCCGCGGCCGATCGCGCCCCACCGCGTTCCAACACGCATTTGGATCGCTCACCTACATGAGCTATGGATTGACTCCTCGTGTGACGATCGGACTGATTCCCCGATTCGGCTACCTGCAATCAAGCAGCGGCGCAAGCAGTGCGTCGATCGGCCTCGGCGATCTCACCGTTCAGGCGCAATACCGCCTCAGTGCGCCGGACCCGCACAGCGGCATGCCGATTGCCTCGATCAATCTCCAGGAATCCCTGCCGACCGGACGCTATCAGCGCCTGCATCGCCTGAGCGACGGATTCGGCTCCGGAGCCTTTACCACCACAGTGTCGGCGTATTTGATGGCGTACTACTGGCTGCCTACCGGCAGGATCCTGCGCACCCGCCTGGATCTGTCTTACGCCATTTCCAGCGAAGTACCGCTCGCTGGGCTGAGTGTGTACGGTACGCCCGCCGGCTTCCATGGACGCGCCTATCCGGGTAACAGTGCGTATGCCGACCTGGGCCTGGAGTACAGCATGACGCGCAACTGGGTCTTGGCTTGCGACCTTTGGGCCCAACAAGACGCCAGCACCCGTGTGCTCGGGACTGTCACCACCTCGGCCGCGCAGACATTCACCCGCGTCGCGCGCCGCGGCTTTCTGCTCTATGTGGCTCCGGCACTCGAGTACAACTGGAGCGCGCGACTCGGCGTCATATTCGGCATACGGGTCGTCGCGGCAGGCCGGAACGAAACCGCGACCCTCACACCGATTGCGGCGCTCAGCTACTTTCACTGAACGAGCTCCATGGCCCGATGCGGCGCGCCCCCAAGCGCATTCCGTTAGGGGAACACGGGAGCGGATCCTCTGCCGCGCCGGATATGCTCCGGATTCCCTTTCGAGCTGAAAACCGTACCCTCCCAGCAGGGTCACCGGGTGAGCGCACGCCCTACCATCATCTCACGCTAACGTGGGGGGCGAGTCCGCGTAACCCGGCAGGCTGCGAGTCACGGCCGCCCCCTGACTAATAACGCTCATTGGGGGGGTTCAGAACATGCGGTCCATCTCTGCGGCGTGTCCGTCGAATGTTGCGCAGCGCCACGGCACAGCTGCGCCCTCGAAAATCATAGCACCCGCTGTGCGCCAGGCATTACGCTCCGCCGGCAACACGTTCGTTCCCGCGGTCGCGCTCGGCATTCTTGCGCACGGTTGTGCACACGCACAGGGCGCTGCGGCACGCGGCTCGCCGGCTGATTCCGTAGCGCTGCACCAAGTGGTGGTCACGGCGCTGTTTTCCCGCAAGACTCTCCTGCAGCGTACGCCGATCGCGCTGACTGCAATCACCGCGCACGCCCTGCGCGAGCGCGGTCTGACGAATCTGGCGGACATCGGACAAAACCAGATCGCACCGAACGTCAACATCAC
Source organism: Gammaproteobacteria bacterium (assembly GCA_027324195.1). GTDB lineage: Bacteria > Pseudomonadota > Gammaproteobacteria > Steroidobacterales > Steroidobacteraceae > 13-2-20CM-66-19. The sequence continues at coordinate 32,278 of DAHVTM010000118.1, forward strand.
TCCGACCACTTCCGCCTATGGGCCTACGCTCGCCGTCTTCATTCGCGGAATCGGACAGGGCGACTTTGATCCGGCACTCGAGCCGGGTGTCGCCATCTACGTCGATGACGTCTACTTCGGGGAAACACAGGGCGCGGATCTTAGTCTCCTCAACCTCTCGCGGGTGGAAATTCTGCGCGGACCGCAGGGCACCCTCGGTGGGATGAATGCCGAGGGCGGCGCCATTCGCCTCGTGACTCGCAAGCCCAACGGCAGCGATACCGGCAGTATCTCCGCCACCTACGGCAGCCTCAACCGAATCGATTTTCGCGCCTCGTACGATATGGCCCTCTCGCGGCCCAATCATCTTTACATGATGGTCAGCGCCCTGAGTCAACACCAGGATGGCTACGTCCAGCGGCTCGACTACGCCTGCGTCCATCCCGATCTCGGTGCGAGCCAGGGCTATCCGGTGAACACCGCCGCGCCTCAGCTACTGCAATCCCAGGCCGGGATGACCGGCTGTGGAATCGGCACTGAAGGCGGAATCGATGTGACCGGAGGCCGTATTGCTCTGCGTTGGGCGCCAACCGATCTGCCCATCGAGATGGATCTCTCTGGGAGCATCGTGCAGAACAACTCCGGGCCAGCGCCGAGCACGCTCATCGAGGTCCTCCCTTCCCAGCTAACCGGCATCAATAACTGGCTCACCGCAACTTATGGCGTACCCTTTGATCAACGGTTCGTCCCTAACAACATCTACACGAATTATTCAACATTTCTGAATTTGTCAAATGGCTCGAGCATTCCCGCTCAGTCGAAGGTCAACAATGACGACAGCGTCACCTACACGCTCAACTGGAACATCACGCCGGACATGCAGCTGAAGGCGATTACGGGGTGGCGTCACTTCGTCAGCAATTTCTCCGACGATCAGAGCACAACGCCGCTGCCGGTCGCGACCGCGCAGGACGGAATCCAGCACGACCAATTCAGCGAGGAAGTGCGACTTACCGGGCATCAGAAACTTCCAGCCATGCTTTTCTCGATGCCAATCACCTGGGCAACCGGAGCATTCTACCTCTGGAACTCCAATACGCTCCTAAACCAGATTTATCTGCCGCAGTTTGCCATCTACTTCCGGTCTCACAATCCCGAGAAGCTCAACGACAAAGCACTGTTCGGTCAATTCACGCTGCACCCGACCAAGCGCTTCAGCGTCACCGCCGGGGCTCGATACACCTGGTTCCGAAAGCGCTACACCTTTGATCAGGTTCCGGTCAATCAACTCGATGTTTCCGCGCCCTATACGATAGGTACACCCGGACCGATTCCATACGGATTTCCTCTGATTGGTGCCACGGCAGCCTCTGCCGCCTCGTTCATTGACTGGCGCTTCAGCACAAGCTACCAAATCACGAAAAACGCGATGGCGTATTTCACGGCCGCGACCGGCCACAAAGGTGGCGGCGTCAATCCGCGACCATTCACCGCCTCTGAGGTCGTGCCCTTCGGACCGGAGAAGCTCACCAGCGAGGAGGTTGGCCTGAAGAGCGAGTGGTTCCAGCACCGACTGCGCGTAAACATTGATCTGTTCACCAGCCAGTACAAAGACTTGCAGATGAACGCCAATCGGACGACGTCGAACGGAATTCCCTTCGCGGGCATCTTCAATGTCGGACGGGCACGCATTTCAGGTGCGGAAGTCGAAGTCGACGCAGAGCCGATGCGCGGCCTGCTCATCCAGGGATCGACCGGATTCGAACGCTACCAGACCCTAAATCTCGGCACTGCGGTCGGTTGCCAGGATCCGTCACTGGCGAATCCTGTCAATGGCGTCAACTGCGTGGCCGGCAATCCGGGCTATGGTGATCTGCCGGTATTTACCCCGAAATGGAATGCCAGCCTCGGCGCGCAGTACGCAATCAACCTCGGCGACTACGGAGTTCTTACGCCCCGAATCGACGCAAGCTATCGTGGCTTTGAATATGGGGATGTCATCAACCAGAATAATTCTCCGGCCAACTTGCCTGCACTGACTCTGCTGAACGGGCGGATCACGTGGAATCCCACCTCGAAATGGAGCGCCGTGTTCTTTGTGACGAACATGACCAATAAAGTCTATTACATCAATACATTCAATCTCACCGCCTTTGGCGAGGGCACCATCGTCGGACAGCCTGGCATGCCGCGCGAATATGGCGTGACCCTCACGCGGCGATTCTGATCTTGCGGACGAACAACATGCTTACCTTGTACAGCTTCGGACCGGCAGCCAATTCCCTGAAGCCGATGCTCACCCTATACGAAAAGCAGCTCGCATTCGTGCCGCGATTCCTCGATCCGGCGAAATTCGAGCAACACGAGGACTGGTACAAAAAGATCAATCCGCGCGGGCAGGTGCCGGCACTAGAGCATGATGGCCGGATTGTCACGGAATCGACAGTGATCTGCGAATATCTTGAGGATGTATTTCCTGAGCAGAATCCGCTGCGGCCTCGCGATCCATACGAAACTGCACAAATGCGGATCTGGACGAAGTGGGTCGATGAATATTTCTGCTGGTGCGTCTCGACGCTCGCCTGGGAACGGCTGATCGGGCCGATGGCGCGAAGGTTGTCCGACGAGGAATTCGAGACAAAAGTCAAACGCATTCCCGTGCCGGAGCAGCAAGCCAAGTGGCGCGCGGCCCGCGCTGGCTTTCCAAAAGGTGTTTTAGAGGAGGAGTTGCGCAAGGTGCGCACATCGGTCGAGAAGCTGGAGGCACGGCTTTGTGACAGTGTGTGGCTGGCGTGCGCCAGTTACACGCTTGCGGACATCTGCAACTTTGCAATAGCCAATGGAATGGAAAGGACGTTTCCGGAGCTCGTCAATTCGACCGCAACGCCTCATCTGCTCAGCTGGATCACGCGCATCAACGAAAGACCGGCAGTGCAGCAGATGTTCGCCAGCGCAAAGCGCGAGCAGTTCATCACCAACTGACACACGCACGGGACAGACATGAAGAACCTAAGCGGCAAAGTGGCGTTCATAACCGGCGCTGGCTCCGGAATAGGGCTGGGGCAGGCAAAGGTGCTTTGTGCCGAAGCGGGCATGAAGGTCGTGCTCGCGGATATCCGTCAGGATCACCTCAACCATGCGCTGGAATACTTCCAGGCACTTAAGCTGCCTGCACATGCGATTCTGCTCGACATCACAGACCGAAAGGCGTACGAGCAGGCCGCCGATGAGGCGGAGCGCGTGTTCGGCACGATCGACCTGTTGTGTAACACCGCCGGCGTCAGTCAGTTCGGGCCGCTCGAGCAGGCGACCAACGATGACTGGAACTGGCAGCTCGACGTCAATTTCCGAGGTGTGCTCAACGGCGTGCAGACATTTATGCCGCGCATGATCAAGCGCGGAACCGGCGGGCACATCGTCAATACCGCATCGATGTCGGCATTTGTGCCGCTGCCGAATACCGCGATCTACTGCACGACGAAATACGCCGTGCGTGGCTTCTCGGAGTGCCTGCGGATTGAGCTGGAGAAGCACGGGATTGGGGTATCGTTGCTGTGCCCGGGGGCGGTCAATACGAACATAGACAAGTCCGTGCTGTCGCGTCCCGAGCGTTACGCGGAGACTGGATATTACGGCGCGGACCCGGAGACGTTCCGGCGACTGAAGTCGGTGATTGCCGATGGCATCGATCCGATCGACCTCGGGCGAATCGTTCGTGGCGCCATTGAATCTAATGAGTTTTGGATATTGCCGTTTCCGGAGTTCATTCCGACAATCGAGCGCTATCACGCCGAAGTTGTTGCGGCTATGCGACGCTACGAGAACGACGCGGACTATCAGCGGCGTAAGAAGCTCGGCAAGAGCATGCCGGGCGCACGGGACTGACGCCGAGTCGGGCGAGACGCACAGGAGCCGTACGATGCTCAAGTTGTATCACTGGGAGCCGAACGCCAATTCCGGTAAACCCATGCTCGCGCTCGCGGAAAAGGGTGTCGAGTATGAGAGTCATTATTTGGATCTGCTCAATTTCGATCAACATCAGCCGGAATATCTGGCGGTCAATCCGGACGGCACAATCCCGGCGCTGCTACATGATGGACGAGTATTCACAGAGTCGACGCCGATGATGGAGTACATCGATGAGGCGTTTGCCGGGCCCGCGTTACGCCCAGCAGATCCGACGGGACGCTGGCGGATGCGCTGGTGGATGCGCTTTTTCGATGCCTATTTTGCCCCGTCGCTCAGCATGATCGGCTGGAGTGTGTTCGTCGGCCCGTCGCTGCGGGAGAAGGACCCGAAGGTGCTTGCGGCCGCGATCGAGCGCATCCCGCTGCCGGCGCGTCGGGTGGCTTGGCGCAAAGCGGTGTTCAACGAATTTTCCGCAGAAGAGCTCGAAGAATCGCGCCGCCGCGTGCAGTTCGCAATCGGGGTGCTCGAGACGCATCTGGGCAGCAGTCGGTGGATCGTTGGTGAGCAATTCTCGCTTGGCGACATCAACGGTTTCAACCTGGCCTACGCGTTGCCGCTCAGCCAACCGGATAAGTGCAACGATCAGACGACCCCCCACATCATGGAGTGGCTGCGACGCATCTACGAGCGTCCGGCAACGCGTACGACCTGGGCGAAGGGGCGCACCCGGCTTGCCGCGCGTATTGATATTTTGGAGAGAGCGTGACGCATATGCTGGAACTGTATCACTGGGAACCGAACGCCTATTTCCTAAAGCCGCTGATCGCCCTCGAGGAGAAGCAGATTTCCTTCGTGAGCCATTGGTTCGACCCGACCGCGTTCGAGCAGTGTGGGTCGCAGTTTCCGCACTCGGTCGAGATTGCGCTCAACCTCGACCACGAAGGGCCGGTTCTGCAGCACAAGGGCGCTTTGATATGCGGCTCATACTTCATGCTTGAATACATCGCCGAGGCGTTGCCTGGCCCGGAACTCTACCCGGGCGGTCCGCTTCAGCGCTACGGCGCCCGCGCCTGGGGCCAACGCCTCGCGACGATCGGCGCGGATGTCTGCCTGCTCGGTAGCACGCGCTTTCTGCCGCCGCGGTTCGCCGGTAGCGAGGCACGGCAAGTCGAGGCGACCATAGCAAGGATTGAGCCCCTTGAGCGTCGTAACGCCTGGCGCTCAATCCTTGCAGGCGCATATGACGAGCCTGCGCTCGCCAAGGTTCGTGAGCGTCTCCGGTTTGCGCTACAGCGCATCGAGAGCGCTTTGGCAGCATCACAATGGTTGGGTGGCGCGGAGTATTCCGTGGCTGACATAGATGCCTTCGCGCTGTTGTGGACGCTGCCGGATTTGGCGCCCCAGATCGTAAATGCGCGATCAACACCGCACATTCTACTCTTTATCGAACGCATGCACGCGCGCGCCGCTGTGCAGCGGGCCTTGGCCTACTCGCGCAACGGGCGACCGCAGGAGGCATTCGTTCCCGGTGCCGAGCCGTCACGCTGGGGTTAGGGACGCGCGGCGCAGCTTAGCGTCGCTTGGCGATCTGCTCGGTGAAGATCGTATTGTGGAGCAGGAAGCGGATCCCATCAGCACGCGCCGTGTTGACCGGCTCATTCGGAAATGCACTCAGCAATGCCTCGCAGCGCTCGGCGGCGCCTTCGCGGAATTCGCGGTGTGTAAAGATATACAAATCATTGCGCCGTATGCCCTGAAGGATGCGCTCGCCGCACTCCAGAGGATCCATCCACAAGGGCGAGTTTTCCCGTGCCGCAAGGTCGCGCTCGATCTCGGCGTAGCCGCTGTCCTGCTTGAATTTCTCCGGGCGGACCCGTGCCGTCTCGCGAATGTTTGTCTGCACGGGGCCAGGGCAGAACGCCGACACGCCGATGCGGTCGGCGGCCAGTTCGCCGCGTATGGCCTCGGAGAGACCAATCACCGCGGCTTTAGCGGTGATGTAAATTGAAGCATTGTTGATGGGTACGACAGCGGCCATCGAGGAGGTGTTCACGATGTGCCCACCCTCGCCGTGCGCCAGGATCCGCGGCAGGAAGGTTTGGATGCCATTGACGACGCCGCCGATCATAACGTTCAAACCCCAGTCCCAATCGCCGAACCGGGCGAGCTTGATCGGACCGAGCACACTGATCCCGGCGTTGTTGACCAGCACGTGCACTTTGCCGAACGCACGTTCAGTGGCTGCGGCGGCATCTGTGAACGCCGCCCGATCCGTAACGTCAAGCTGTAGAGCCAGTACCGAGTCGCTTTGGCCCCGCTGCGAGAATCCATCCAGCGCTTTGTGCAGGTGATCCGCTCGGATATCTGCGATCGCCACCTTCATGCCCGCCGCCACCATCACTTGGGCCACGCCCAAACCGATTCCGCTTGCGCCGCCTGTGACGAAGGCGACTTTACCTGCCAGGTCTTGCACGGTGTAACGCTCCGGGAATGACAACCAGCGGAAACTACACGCGCCTCGGTGGCAACGCTCCGCACGGAGGGAACGACTAGCGGGACGAAAGAGCAATTGCTGTGCAGACCGTGGCAATTGAGCGGTGCACGCACAGCCGTGCCTCAACGGTCGAATCAACGGCCGCTGTCGATCGAGTCGATCTGCGCTGAGGTATTGCTTCATAGGCCGACCGAAACCGTCCGGTCCGTCGCGACGCGCGGACCCCCCGAATGGAGAATGCCGCTTGAACGCATCGTATGCCCCAATTGCCACGCAGCCCGCGCCATCGCAGACCGTGGCCACCTTGCTCAGGCGCCAGCCCCAATTCTTTATCGGGGGTGAATGGGTGGATCCGATCAGCGCAGACCGGATCCCGGTGCTGGACCCGGCTACCGGCAGGCAAATCGCCGTGGTCGCGGATGCCGGCAGTCAGGACGTCGACCGCGCCGTCACGGCTGCCCGTGTGGCCCTCGAGAAGGGGCCGTGGCGGCAGATGAAGCCCGTAGAGCGCCAAGCGCTCATCTGGAGGCTGTCTGACCTGATCGAAAAGCACACCGATGAGCTCGCTGAACTAGAAAGCCTGAACAACGGCAAGACGAAGTTCATGGCCACGGTGGTCGATCTTGCCGGCACGCGAGACTATTTCCGCTACATGGCCGGATGGGCGACCAAGCTCACCGCAGAGACGTTCGAAACCTCCATTCAAGGTCCGCCGGGCGTGAACTTTCACACCTATACCCGCCGTGAACCCGCCGGAGTGGTCGCACAGATCGTGCCATGGAACTTTCCGATCGCCATGGCCGCCTGGAAGCTCGGACCGGCCCTGGCCGCGGGCTGTACGTGCGTGTTCAAGCCGGCCGAACAGACCCCGCTCACCGCACTGCGCCTCGCTGACTTGATTGCCGAGGCGGGTTTTCCGCCCGGTGTGGTCAATGTGCTGACTGGCTTCGGCGAAAGCACTGGCGCGGCAATGGTTGCCCACCCGGGCGTCGACAAGATCGCATTCACCGGTTCGACGGCGGTCGGCAAACTCATCAATAAATCGGCCACTGATACACTGAAGCGCGTCTCGCTCGAGCTCGGCGGTAAGTCGCCTGTCATCGTCTTCCCCGACGCGGATCTCAGCGCGGTCGTCGGCGGCGCCGCGAACGCGGTATTTTTCAATTCCGGGCAGGTCTGCTGTGCCGGTACGCGACTGTTTGTGCACCGCAAGGCCTTCGACCAGGTGGTCGAAGGCGTGAGCGCAGCGGCCCGTGCCATCCGTCTGGGTCCCGGCCTCGACCCCGCCACTGAGATGGGCCCACTCGTGTCCCGGGAACAGCAGGAGCGGGTTCTGCAGTACATCGAATCCGGCGTGCGCGACGGCGCGACCGTATTGACCGGAGGTGAGGCGCCGAATTCGCCCGGCTACTACGTGACACCAACAGTGCTCGCAAATGTGAAACCCGACATGAAAGTCACGCGCGAGGAAATCTTTGGCCCCGTACTGGTCGCTCAGCGCTTCGACGACATAGACGAAGTCGTTGCGATGGCGAACGATACGCCATACGGGCTCGCAGCGAGTGTCTGGTCGAGCAACGTCAGTACCGTGCAAAGAATCGTGCCGCAGATCAAGGCGGGCACCGTTTGGGTCAACTGCCACAACTTCATCGATCCGGCGATGCCGTTCGGCGGCTTCAAACAGTCCGGAATCGGACGCGAACACGGTCGAGCTGTACTCGATTTGTACACGGAGCTCAAATCGGTCTGCGTCGCTTATTGATCCAGCGGCACGGTGGCATGATGGAACGGGAATTCTTGACGTGCTGGCGGACGCTGTACTTCATGACGCTCCTGTCAATGGGCGTCACGGGCGTCGCGGCTGCGGCGGTGCCACCGGCTGTGCACCGAATCGCGGCGCGATGCCAGGCCGCAGCCACGATTGTTGGCGACTGTCTCGTTCACGCGCAACACTATGATCACGAATGGCTGACATACGGTCGTACCTACGATCAACAGCGCTTCAGTACACTACGGCAAATCAACGCCAACAATGTGAGGCACCTCGGTCTGGCTTGGTATTATGATATCGGCGGCGATCGTCGTGTCCAGGAATCGACCCCCCTGGTCGTGGGAAACGTCATGTACGTCACGGCGGCCTGGAGCCGGGTGATCGCCCTGAATGCCACAACAGGCAAGGTGCTCTGGACATTCGATCCGCACGTACCGCGTGAATCCGATGCGCACGGCTGTTGCGGGCCTGCAAACCGCGGCGTCGCGGTTTGGCGAGGCCGCGTGTTCGTGGGCACATACGATGGACGCCTGATTGCGCTCAGCGCCGCGACGGGTCGGCCGATTTGGTCGGTCAGGACTGCAAGCTGGCAGAGTGACTACACCATCACGGGTGCGCCGCTCGTGGTCAAAGGGCGGGTCATCATTGGCAATGGCGGCGGCGAGTTTGCGAACCGCGGATTCGTGACGGCGTATGACGCGCGCACCGGCAAGGAGGACTGGCGCTTCTTTACGGTGCCGGGCAAGCCCGGGGTCCGTGATGGAGAGCCATCCGATGACGTTCTCAATCGAATCGCCCGACCGACCTGGCACGGGCAATACTGGAAGGTGGGAGGAGGCGGAACGGTCTGGGACGGTCTATCGTACGATCCGCGGCTCGATCTGCTCTACGTTGGGACGGACAACGGCTCGCCGTGGAACGGCGAGGTACGCAGCGAAGGCCGTGGCGCCAACCTATTCATTACCTCCATCCTCGCGCTGCGGCCGGAAACCGGACAATACGTCTGGCACTTTCAGGAAGTCCCAGGCGACGTTTGGGATTATTCCGCGACACAGCAGATGATTCTTGCCAACCTGCGCATCGATGGCCGAATGCGCCGCGTGCTAATGCAGGCACCGAAAGACGGTCTGTTCCTGATCATAGATCGCGCGACGGGAAAATTCATATCCGCAAAACCATTCACCGACATCAACTGGGCGCTCGGCATCAATCCGCGCACCGGCCGTCCACAGGAGAACCCGCAGGCCTTCTACGATGTTCCCAAGCATCGCTGGCTGGCCATTCCGGGCCCTGGGGGGGCACATAACTGGCAGCCGATGTCTTACGATCCGGACACGGGACTTGTCTACCTGCCGGTGATGGACGCCGCATTCACCTATGCGGCCGCCAACCATTTCGTACGACGCAGAGTCGGCTGGAATACCGGTGACCATTTCGTGCCACTGCCGGAAAACCCTGCGGCTATTCACGCCATTGAGAAGCATCTGACCGGATATCTGGTCGCGTGGAATCCCCGTACGCAGCGACAAGCATGGGCCGCGCACATTGGCACTCCATGGAATGGCGGGGTGGTCTCGACGGCCGGCAACCTGGTATTCCAGGGCGACAGCATGGGGCGGTTCGCCGCATTCCGGGCGACCGATGGGAAGCGCGTGTGGACTGTCGCGACCCATACCGGAATCGTCGCGCCACCGATCACCTATCAGGTGGATGGTCAGCAGTACGTGGCGGTCGAGACCGGTTGGGGAGGCGCGTTCGCGCTAGCGGCGGGCAAGCTTGCGCTCGATACGCAGGTTAACCAGGGCAACGTCCCGCGCCTGCTGGTATTCAAGCTCGGCGGACAGGTCGCAATGCCGGCGCCACCCCCGCGTCGCACCAACTGGCCTGCGCCGCCCAAGCTCACCGCCGGGGCGCGAAAGATCGCCGAGGGCCGGGCACGCTATCAGCAGTTCTGCAGCGCGTGCCATGGAGACAGTGCCGTCAGCGGAGGGGTATTGCCAGATTTGCGTCATGTCGCTGCACTCGGCGTACCGGCTCTCTGGCAGCGGATCGTCCGCGGCGGAATCCTCGGTGCAAGCGGTATGGTCTCGTTTGCGTCCGATCTGTCCGTCGCCGAGGCCGAAGCGGTGCGCGATTACGTGATCTACCGAGCCAATGAGACGCTGCAGCAGGCACATCGGTCAGTGGCCCATCAACAACCAACGCGCCGTCACTGAGAGCGCGGCGTAGGAGTTCGTCGTGATCGAACTTTTAACCTCAGAAACGCCCAACGGATGGAAAGTCTCAATTGCTCTCGAGGAGATGGGTTTGCCGTACACCTGGCGGCACATCAAGTTGTCACAGCGCGAGCAGAAGGAAGATTGGTACCTTGCGCTTAACCCCAATGGTCGGATCCCGACGATCATCGATCATGACGAGGCAGACTTCGTTGTATTCGAATCGGGGGCAATTCTGCTCTACCTGGCTGAAAAGAGCGGCATGCTTCTGCCGAGGGACCGCAAAGGGCGCTCCTGTGTCATGCAATGGTTGATGTTCCAGATGTCCGGAATCGGACCGATGATGGGGCAGGCCAATGTGTTTCTCCGCTACGCACCGGAGAAGATTCCGTACGCAATAGAGCGGTATCAGCGCGAGGTGCTACGCCTGTTCGGTGTGCTCGACCGCCAGCTCGCCGACAGTGATTACGTTGCGGGCGAATACTCCATTGCGGACATTGCGCTGTGGCCTTGGATCAACGGTCACGACTGGTCGGGCGTCAGCCTGGATGAGTTTGCGAATCTGCGTCGCTGGCATGTACGGATCAAGGATCGGCCCGCGGTCACAAGGGGGCTTGCGATTCCACCGCCTGTCGACCTCGGTAGTCGCACCCAGGCAACCGTGGATGCAGGCCGGAAGTTCCTCGTTTGAGTGTCGTGGACTTGCAGTCCGAAGTGACGCGGCCCGATGCGCTCGAACCGTCCGCGGAGCCGGGCAATTCATCGGCGAGCGCTCCGTGGCCGAGCTCACGTCAGGCGTGGTATGCGGTAGTCATTTTCAGTCTCGCATTGGCCATTAATTTTCTAGATCGCGGCATTCTCACTCTGCTCATCCCCCCGATAAAGCGCGATTTACATCTCTCCGACACGCAGGTGAGTCTGCTCATCGGGTTCGCATTCGTAATTTTCTATCTCATTGTCGGACTGCCGATCGCGCGTCTGGTCGACACTCGTAGCCGCAGGCTCATCATCGGGACGGGACTTGCGATCTGGAGCGTCATGACCGGCGTGTGTGGGTTGGCGCGTACTTTTTGGGAATTGTTCGCCGCAAGGGTCGGGGTTGGAGTCGGGGAGGCCTGCAATGGACCGGCCACCTTCTCGATGATGGCAGATCTGTTCCCACCAGAGAAGCTTTCGCGCGCGATCGCGGTACTGAATTTCGGCTTCGTGCTCGGCACCGGTAGCGCATTGCTGCTGGGCGGCGCGGTGGTTCAGTACGTATCGAGTCTGCCGCCGATCGTGCTGCCCGGAATCGGCGTGATGCATGCATGGCAAATCACATTCATGCTCGTCGGCATTCCCGGCTTGCTCGTCGCTATGCTCTTTACCACTGTCCTCGAGCCGGTGCGGCGTGCTCACGGCTCTTTCAGCACCGTCGTGGCGCTTGAAAAAACGGTGGTTGAATCTGATGCGCCTAGCGCGCACCCGGCGGGTGCGCGACCGTTGCAATCGCTGCCGGTCCGCACGGTGGCGCGTTTCATGTGGGACAATCGCGCGACCTACGGGCCGATGTTCCTCGGGCTCGCGATGAACGTCATTCTCGCCTTTGGTGTGCAGGCCTGGGTGCCAACCTTCTTCTATCGGCAATATGGTTGGACTATGGCGCAGGCGGGCTGGGCCACCGGTATCGTACTGGTCCTCACGGCGCCGTTTGGTCTGATGACTGGCAGCTTCCTGTCGGAGTGGCTCCATAGGCGAGGCTACGCGGATGCTGACCTGCGGGTGACACTCATCGGGATCGTCGCAGCCATTCCGCTGTCGATCGCCTTCCCGCTGATGCCCTCGGGAAAGCTCGCCGTCGCGCTGCTCGGTGTCCAGTTCTTCATCAACATGCTGCTGCCCGGCCCGCAGAACGCGGCTCTGCAGATCGTCACGCCGAGCGAGATGCGCGGACAGGTCACGGCGTTCTTTCTGTTCATATTCAATGTCGTCGGTTTCGGCTTCGGTCCCACCTTCGTCGCCCTGCTCACCGATCACGTGTTCAGAAGCGATGCGCTGCTGCGCGACTCACTCGCAACTACGGCTGTCATTATGGGGCCGCTGGCCGCGCTCAGCATCTGGTGGGGGCTGAAGGCATATGGACAAAGCGTGGTGCGGGCGCGCAGCTGGACGAGGTGAGCAGTCGTTCGCAGAGCCCTCGGTCAGCCTCCGGGCCATCGCAGGCCGAATACCCGCTCGGCGTTGGTCTGATAAAACATGCGTCGCTGCTCGATGCTCTGCGAGCCGTGCTCCATCTCACCAACTTCTGCAGCGACGAATTGGTAAGGGTAGTCCATCGCATATAGGACTCGATCCATACCGAGCACATCCTGGCAGAAGCGAATGGCCGGCGCCCAGGCCATGCCGCTGCTCGTAACGAACACATTTTCGCGCAGATATTCGCTCGGGCGCCTCTCGAGCGGCTTCAGGAATGCATAACGTCCCGAGGCGAGTGTGGCACGATGCATGTAATCGATGCGGAACAGCCAGAATGGCAACGCTTCCCCGAGATGGCCGACGACGACCTTGAGGTTCGGAAAGCGATCGAATACGCCACTGGTGATCAGCGCCAGCAGATGCATCCCGGTCTCCACACCAAATCCGTAAATCGCACCATCGAGTCCGCGCTGCAGCAGCGGACCGATCAAGTCGTTCGATGGGCTGTTCGGATGTAGATACACCGGTACATCAAGAGCTTCGGCGGCCGCAAATATGTCCCAGAATTTCGGGTCGTCGAAATATTCTCCATGGGTATGTGAATTCAGGATCATTCCGCGCAGACCGAGCTGCCGCACGGCACGCTCGAGCTCCTTGGCGGCCTCCGCCGGATGCTGTGGGGCAACTGCGGCGAGCCCGGCGAGGCGGTCGGGGTGTTTGCGAATCGCCGCGGCGAGCTGGTCATTGCTCGAGCGGGCGACCGCCACCGCCGTTGCGGGGTCGAAAATCTGCACTCCAGGGGAGGTCAGCGACAGAATTTGCAGATCGATTCCGGTGGCGTCCATGTCGCTGATACGTCGCTCGTCGAGGTACTGCAGGCGCTCGATGATCCGGCGTGCTCGTTCGCTCGGGCTGCCGAGATAGAAGCCCCAGAGACTGTGAAAGCCGCGATCCTGCGGCTCGCCCCGGGCCAGCAGCTGCCGGTACAGGTCGAACATCTCGGTGGTGGCGAACGCCTCCTCGGTCGCAATGCGGCGATACCCGGGCGTCTGCGCCCCCGAGCCAATGTCCGTTCCATTGTCCCCGCCATTACTCATGAATCGCGCTCCGCCACTGATTGAACGGTTGACCCGCGCCTGCGGCCCGCGTGTCCTGCGGCCGTGGCGAAACGGTGGATCGAAAGCCCCTCAGGTCTGATGCTGCCGCTGGAACTCTCGCGGCGACATGCCATAGTGCGCGCGGAACGCTCGCCCGAAGTGCGTGGCACTGTTGAAGCCCATCGCAAATGAAATCGCTGTAATGGTGTGCGTGGGCTGCGGTTGGCGCAGCGATCGGGCGCATTCCTCGAGGCGCCTGCGCAAAATGTAGCGGGCAACTGTCTCGGACTCCTGCGAGAAGATGCGATGCATGTAGCGTGGCGTCATGCGGCACGCCGCCGCCACCTGCGCCGGAGTCAGGTCCGGGTCCGCAAGGTGCTCCTCGATCCAGCTGATGATGCGCATGCGGTGAGCGGTTGCAATCGAAGACTGGTGCGCAGTCGCACTCAGCGTTTCGGCATAGGCGGCCGAGAGCAGCTCGAGAATCACCCGCGTGATGCGTTCAGCCGCGGCTGCATCGAGTTCCTGCCAGCCACGCGACCAGAGATTGCACAGAAAATGCGAGAGCAGCCCCGAAGGGCCCGCCTGGCCGGACATCGAGATCGCGACGACGCGCTCCGGAAATGCGATATAGCGCCGCAACAGCGTGTGCGGGATGCCGACGACCAGCATCGCGTTGTCACCCTGAAACTGCATTTCGTACGGTCGCGTGGTATCGCAGAGCGTAAAGCCACCTGAGCTGATTCGTGCCTCACGCCCGTCCTGGCGATTGATACTCTGGCCTTCGGTCTGAATCTGCAGAAAAAACCGCGCTTCGCGTGTCTGAGCGACATGCGCACGCAGGTGCCGGACCCGCTGCGCTGCCGATCGCGCCACTCCCATGCGTAGCTCGCCGAAGGTCCCGCGCGTGATGGTGCCGTCGAAATTGCGCACATCCTCCGGATCGGACACGATCGGCGTGAAGGAATTGCACGCGACCTCGTTCCAGTACTGCAGCTTGTGCCGCCGGTCGATCCCGGCGGTGCAGAATGTTTCGCACGGACTCATGGCTGATTCCCCCCATCAATCTATTGGACTATCCGAGCGGGATCCTGTGCGGATGGATTGCCACCGCAGCGTCTGCCGATTGAATCTAGGCTTGATGCACGGCCTTGGCGATCAGACAGGCGGCAACACCCTCTGGCCCGTCCTCGGCACCGTGGCCGCTGTGCTTGACCCCCTGAAACGGGCTGTCTGCTCCGGCAATCGCCGTGGTGTTAATGCCGATCATGCCGCATTCGATCGCGTCGGCGATAAGGTTCGCGCGACGCCCATTTTCCGTAAATGCGAACGCCGCCAGCGCGTAGGGCAGTCGATTGGCCTGCTCTACCGCCTCGTCAAAATTGCCAAAGCGCGAAAATACTGCGACCGGCCCGAACGGCTCCTCGTTCATGATCCGGGCAGATGTGGGTACGTCTGCGAGCACGGTGGGTGCGAAGAAATGGCCGCGCTCGCCCAGCCGTCGGCCCCCGCAGATGAGGCGGGCGCCGTGGCTGAGCGCCTCGCCGATTAGCCCGTCCACAGCCGCCGGGCGACGCGCGTTGGCCATCGGCCCCATCTCGATCCCGTGCGCACTACCGTCTCCGACCCGCACTGCGCTCATGCGAGCCGAGAAGGCGTCGAGAAACCGATCGTGAATGCTCGCGTGAATATAAAAGCGCGTCGGCGACACGCACACTTGGCCGGCATTGCGAATCTTAGCCGTCGTCAGGACCTGTACTGCGCGGTCGACATCGGCATCATCAAAAACAAGCACCGGCGCGTGTCCTCCCAGCTCCAGTGTGGTCCGCGTGAGCGTCTCGGCCGCAAGCTTTGCCAGCTGTTTGCCGACCACGGTCGATCCGGTGAAGGACATCTTGCGCACGACCGAGGAGGCAAGCAGATGTCGCGAGACCTCATCCGGTACGCCAAATACCAGCTGCACCACCCCGGGTGGCAGGCCGGCGTCGCATAGCGCTTGCGCCACGGCGATCGCCGAGGCCGGAGCCTCCTCTGCCGGCTTGAGGATGACCGAGCATCCGGCCGCGATCGGTGCGCCCAATTTGCGCGCCGGATTGCCGACCGGAAAGTTCCACGGCGCAAATGCGACGACCGGTCCAACGGGTTCGTGAACCACCATTGAGCGGCTTCCGGTGGGTCGAACGAGCACCCGGCCGTACAGGCGGGCCGCCTCCGCCGCGTAGAACTCAAACAGGCCGGCGGCTGCCTGAACTTCCATACGCGCCTCGGTCAGGGTCTTACCCTCCTCGCGCGTGGCGACTGCCGCGATGTGCTCCACCCGTCCGCGCAGCAGCTGCGCCGCCCGCGTCAGCACGATGCTGCGCTCCGCAGGAGTGGATTTGCGCCAGGTGCGAAAGGCACGTGCGGCCGCCTGGAGCGCCCGATCGAGATCGCGCGCATCGGCGAGTGGCAGCATGCCGATGACCTCGCCCGTGGCGGGATTCACTACTGGCTGGGTACGGCGCCCGTTCGCAGCGAGCCACTCGCCGTCAATGTACAGCCGCAAATCGGGCTCGGTGCTCGCCGAAACCGGCATCACCGCGGATTCATCCGCGCTCATCGCTGCCACCGACTCGAGGATTTACAGGGGCTCCTGGCAGTGCGCGTGTCAGCAGAGCACATGCCGTCGAATCGCCAACATCAGGCGCAGCGATGGTGTCACGCAGATTGGCTCTACGGAGGGCCAAGAACACGAACGACCCCTGGTGTCTCGGAGTAATGGCGGATTGTCCGCTCATGACCGACTGTACCGGAGGCACCTCGTGCGAGCCAAGATAATTCCGCGATAAGTGATATGCCAATTCGGTTCGAATTCCCTGGCAAACTACTAACGTTCCATGGGGCGCACACATGCGTTCATCTCCAACCATTGAGCACAGCAGTTCGCTCTTCCCTCCGAGTCGGCAGGTGCGCAGAAACCTGTTGCTGCCGCAGCTGTCGCGGAGCGGCTGACGCCCGCTGGTTCAGTTGATCGGCAGAGCGCCCGTTGAGCTGGTCTGCCCGATCAGCGCCATGAAAGCCGTCAGCCCCGGTGCGTGGCGGCGCGCTCGCCGTCGCGTACGCGATCGGCCTCCCATCGCTCGGCCACGATTTCTCGGCCGGTGATCGGATGCGGCATGTGGAACGGCACCAACCGATGAGTCGGCCAAAGCCATCGCTCCGGCAGGAGCTCATCGGGACCACTCGGGTCCTGTGGGTATGTTTTGTCCGGAAACGGTACGTATTCGGGCTTGGTGTTGGCCCAGCCGCTGTCAAAATCCGCATGCCACTGTGGCACGTAGTTGAGAACGTGGATGCGCCACTTGCTGTTGACCTTCTTATACGTGTTCTCATAGATGCCACCCTCCCACCACTGGCGCGGTACCTGGGCGGGGTCATTCGCATCGAGGTAGTCTTTGTGTCTTCCGGCCTGCATCAGCGAGCGAGCCCGGCCGTACGCCGTCACACCATCTGGCAATACGTTGATGATGTCCTGTAACTGGGGATGATCCAGCAGAAAGCCGTCGATCGGTCCGTTGTTGCCGTGCGTGAAGCGCTTCTGGAAGCGATCGACATAGAGGCGGCGGATCCCTTCTTTGCCCTTCCAGACGCCACCGAAAAAACGGACCTGTCCGTCCTCGGTAAACAAGTCCACCGTTTCCCGATACAGACACTTGTCGATCAGGTAACCGTAGAGGAACTGCAGCTTGCGGATATCGAGCTCGTCCTCTCGGACCTGCAGACGCTGGTCCAGTCGGGCAACCAGGGTCTCGAGGCGGCTGATGCGATCTTCATTCATCGGCGTGCTTCTCCGGGTTGAAAGTCACGGGTTGTTCCGCATTGCGGCGCACGCTCTGTATCAGGCAGCAGCGGGCAGCTTTGCTGCATCGCACCAATTGCCGTGCAGCCCGGAACGCAGGCGGAAGGGTAGTTTTACCCTGGCGATTGGGCCTGATTCCAATCGCAACGCCTCGAAGAGCAGCAGGTCCGTGTAGTTTGTGACAACATTGTCGACGAGTGCAACGAGATAACCGTCGCCTTCCGGTGCGTCGAGTCGGCGCGGAATGAACTGCGGCTCCTGGATGAGAGACTGTGGACCGCAATGCCAAGTGTCGACCTGCCGGGTGGTGAGATCAATGTGGGCGAGCTTGTTCATGCGAAAACCGGAGGCACGCGCACCGGGGCCCTCGAACGGCAACTGTGGATCCATGACCAGCATCCAACCATGACGATAAGGTTGGCCGGTGTATCGATCATCGATGCGTGGAAATTCGTCGATCAGCGAAGTGAGGGGCTCGATTGACTGGAAAGTGTCGGACGCCGAGGCGAAGTCGACGACCCAGCGGGTGAGGTATGGACGGGCCGCACCCGGATCGAATGGTGCATCATTGATGTCGGGGAAGAACGGAAAGCAGTTGCCTTTAGCCTCGGGAATGTCGAAATAGATTCGGGTGCCGTCATTGAATGCGTTCATGACGTGGCTGGCGAAGATTGTCTTGGGCGCCTGGAACCAGCGCATCTGCTCGGCGGTTCCATGGCGCGGCAGCACGCCGAGCCACACAGGCAACGAGGGGTCGAAGCCGAAATGCGGCTTGCCGGCTTGCAGCCGCTCCCAGCTCGAGATGTGCGGAACGACGTGGAAAACGGCGTAATCCGCGGTGATGCCGAAGTCGTGCATCATGCAGTAATACGGCACCTGAAAGAACGTCTCGAACAGCAGCTCGCCACCGGGGCTGATTTCCATGTAGGCGCTGTCGCGGGTGAGAAGTCCCTTCGCGGCATAACTGAAGCTGCACAGATTCCCGCTTAAGGGGTCGATCTTCGGGTGAGCGGAAAAGGTTTGACTCTTCATCCGACCATTGAAATCGGAGTAACCCTCGCTTGTCAGAGTCAGCGGATCCATCATCAGCGGCGGGCTGTCTTCCTTCAGGGCGAGCAGCTTGCCGGCGTGCACGATGGGTGTGGTATTGGCCGTGCCGCGAATCATGCCCTGGACGCTGGGGTCGTCAGTGAGGGGGTTGCGGTATGCGCCGAACAGCGAGCGTCCCGCTGCCGATTCGGCTTGGAACTTGTCCGTGCGGGCGTATCGCTGCTTAAGATCGACTTTTCCGTCCCGAAAGCGGAATAGCGTGATCATTCCGTCGCCATTGAAAAACTGATCGTTCTCGAATTTTGGGGGGAACTGTGCGTCGGGATGCACGCGGTGAAATAGGCCGTCGAGTTCGCGGGGAACTTCGCCTTCCACCTCCAAGTCGCGGACGTCGCACTCCAGACGTAGTGGCCGCAGTGTGCCGGTGAAGCCTGGATGCTGGGGAAAGTGTGCCATCGGCGATGCCTCTTCGGATGCGCTGGAGCGCCGCTCTGCAACGCCGGCGGCCGCGGACTACCATGGCGGAGTTGAGGCCGCGCGAAAATGGACAATCCGCGCTGACGGATGGTACTTTTTGGGCTGCGGAGGGGGCGATGAAAAGCATCGGCGATGCGCGCCAGGGCATAGATACTCTGGCCATTTACGGTGATCCGGACGCGGATCTCGACGCTCTGGATGTGCACATTGAAGACATGCAGACTCGGGCGGCGCTGCTGGGCTACCGAGTCGAGCCGCACGTCCATCGAGACCGTCTGCAGATCGTCGTGGCGACCCAGGGGCGCTGCGAGTTGCATCTCGATAGCTTCGCGGCGCGGGTCGATTCGCCGTGCATCGTGACCATCCCGGGCGGCGTGGTGCACGGATTCAGGTTTCAAGCGGGCGCGGCCGGCTGGGTTATTACGATCGCCCATCAGTTCGTGCTGAGCGGCGGGGAGGAAGGTGTCGGTGCATCGCTGCTGCAGGTGCCGTACGTGCTGGAGTTCTCTTCCGAGCCGCAGCGTGTAGAGGCGATCGTGACGCTGCTCGGGCAGCTGCACCAGGAATTCTCGGCTGATCGTTTGGGGCGAGCGACCTGCATCGAGAATCTGTTGCGAGTCCTGTTGGTCTACGTGCGTCGTTTGGTCGTCGACTCGGCTTCGACGGATTGCAGTGTAGGGCGGGATCGCCGACTGTTTCTCGAATTCAGAGGGATGGTGGAGAAGCAGTACGGCGCGCAGCGCTCGATTGCCGAGTTTGCGCGCGCACTCAACTGCAGCCACTCGCGGCTCAATCGCGTGTGCCGGATATTCACCGGCGGCAGCGCCGGTGCCATGATCCATGGCCGCGTGACGACTGAGGCGAAACGGCAGCTCATCTATACAGCCGCTTCCGCAGCGGAAATTGCCTATCGGTTAGGCTTTCAGGATCCAGCGTACTTTTCGCGTTTCTTCAAGCGGCAGACGGGCTTCACCCCGGGCATGTTCCGCAGGCAGCACACCGCTGGGCGACATTCGCCTCCGCAAGCGAGTGACGTATTAACAGCAGAGGCGTCTGCGGGGCCATCCCCGATGGCATGAGCTATATTTCGAGTGGTGACTGTCGGGTAGCGTGCGCGGCCTGAATTCGTCGGTCCCGGAGGAACTCAATATGGCCTATCGAGCGATCAACCTGCTCGGGAAATTCGAGTCGTTCACGGAAGCCTGGGCACCCAAAGTGGTGGCCGAAATGAACGATTATCAGTTCAAGGTCGTACGTCTGGCAGGGGAGTTCATCTGGCACGATCACCCGGAAACGGACGAGGTGTTTCTGGTGCTCGAGGGCGTGCTGAGAATCGAATTGCAGGATGGTGCCGTTTGCCTGGGCGCAGGCGAGATGTTTGTCGTGCCGAAAGGGGTCAGGCACAGGCCGTGCGCGGCAGCGGAAGTGAAGTTGCTGCTGATTGAGCCTCGCGGTGTGCTCAACACCGGGCATGAAGGCGGTTCCCGGACGGCGGTAAATGATGTCTGGATCTAAGTTGAGCGACCGGCCCTGTCTTTGCCCAACGGGTTTGTCATTGGCGAGGCGGGGTCTGTGGACAGCGGTTTCCACGGACGTGTCACAGCGGGTGTTGTGGAGCCGCCGAGTGCCGTGACGTTCAGGGTCCGGCTCTGGTCACGCTGGGCCCCTGTGGCATCCGGAACTCCGGATGCTCGGAGCGCGGCGGCGGGGGTGAGAGATATTAGGGGGTGTGGGCCCGGTAGGATTCGAACCTACGACCAAGGGATTATGAGTCCCCTGCACTAACCGCTGTGCTACAGGCCCGCGGGGCGCGACATTCTAGCAGTGCTCGGCGGATGTGGCGCGCGGACGTGCCGCGGCCGGAGCACCCATCCGCCGGCTCTCTGTCGGCGCAAGCGCCTGCCGCCGGTGTTCTCGGCTAGAATCCACGGTGGACTGGCAACGGAGCGATCGATGAATCAGGGGCGCATGAGCGAAGAGAGCCTGCGGGAGCTGCTGGCGCGGGTGCACGAGCGGTTGAGCCAGAGCGGCTCCATCGATGCGGAATCGCGCCGACTGCTCGGCGCACTGATGCAGGATATCGGACGCGCCCTCGGCGATACGCCGGCCGACAATTCGTCGGTGAGCGGTCAGGTGCCGCGTCTGGAAGCGCTGGCGGTACGCTTCGAGGCGGATCATCCGGCGCTGGCCGAGCTGCTGCGCCAGCTCACTGACGCACTCGCCAAGCTCGGCATCTAAGCTGGCGGTGCGCACCCAGGACCTCGGTGGCTGACGCCCGAGGCCCTGGGTTTCGGGAACTCAGTCTTCCATCAGGAAACTGCGCAGCTGTTCGCTGCGGCTCGGATGGCGCAGCTTGCGCAGCGCTTTAGCCTCGATCTGCCGAATGCGCTCACGGGTGACGTCGAACTGCTTACCGACCTCCTCAAGGGTGTGGTCGGTGTTCATGTCGATCCCGAAGCGCATGCGCAGCACCTTCGCTTCGCGCGGGGTGAGCTGGGCGAGCACCGCATGGGTGGTCTCGCGCAGCGACTCCATGGTTGCCTGATCGATCGGCGAGGCCACCGAAGTGTCCTCGATGAAATCGCCCAGGTGTGAGTCCTCGTCATCGCCGATCGGAGTCTCCATCGAGATCGGCTCCTTGGCAATCTTGAGCACCTTGCGAACCTTGTCCTCGGGCATCTCCATGCGGACGGCCAGTTCCTCCGGCGTCGGCTCCCGGCCCATCTCCTGCAGCATCTGCCGCGAGATGCGATTCAGCTTGTTGATCGTCTCGATCATGTGCACCGGGATACGGATGGTGCGCGCCTGATCGGCGATCGAGCGGGTGATGGCCTGCCGGATCCACCAAGTCGCGTAGGTGCTGAACTTGTAGCCGCGGCGGTATTCGAACTTGTCGACCGCCTTCATCAGGCCGATGTTGCCTTCCTGAATCAGATCGAGAAACTGCAGTCCGCGGTTGGTGTACTTCTTGGCGATGGAAATCACCAGGCGCAGATTGGCCTCGACCATTTCCTTCTTGGCGCGGCGTGCTTTGGCTTCGCCGATCGACACCTCGCGGTTGATTTCCTTGATGTCGTTGATCGACAGGTGAAGTTCCTGCTCGAGGCCAGAGAGCTTGCCCTGGCGCCGTTCGATCTCCGGCTCCATCTTGGCGAGCGCCGTGGAGTACTTCTTGCCTGCCTTGACGTGCTTGGCGAGCCAGCGCGGATTCGTCTCGTTCTTTGGGAACGTGGCGATGAAGTCCTTGCGGGGCATCCCGCAGTCGCGCACCGCCAACGTCATGATCTCCTTCTCGAGCAGACGAATATCGCGGATGTGGCCGCGCAGGTTGGCGATCAGCGCATCAAACATGCGCGGCGAGAGCTTCAGTTCCAGAAACTCGTCAGCCGCTTTCTTGCGCGCCTTCAGTGTCTTCGGGTCGTGCGCGCCGTGCTTCTCGATCGCGGTGAGCGCCTGCGCGTAAGCTTTGGCGAGCCGCGCGAAACGATCGGCGGCCTCCTGCGGATCCGGGCCGGAGTCGACGGTCTCCTCTTCGCTGTCCGACTCCTCCTCGCCGTCCTCGTCTTCGGTTTCTTCCGCTGCGGCGACTTCCACCTTAGTCGGATTCTGCGGCTGGGCGATGACATCCGGTGCATTCGGATCGACGAATCCGACGATGACATCAACCAAGCGGGTCTGGCCGCTCTTGACCGGCTCGTAGGCCTTGAGCAGGCAGTCGTAGGTCAGCGGGAACATCGCGAGCTGACGGCGCACCGCCTCCAGGCCTTCTTCGATGCGCCGCGCGATGCGAATTTCCCCTTCGCGCGTGAGCAGTTCGACCGTGCCCATCTCGCGCATGTACATGCGCACCGGGTCGGTAGTGCGGCCGAGCTCGGCATCGAGCGCCGCCAGCACGGCCGCCGCTTCCTCGATGGCCTCCTCGTCGGCCGGTGCCGACGGCTCGCCGGCGAGCAGCGATTCCGTGTCCGGTGCCTTTTCGTACACCGGAATGCCCATCTCGTTGATGGTGTTGACGATGTCCTCGATCTGTTCCGGATCGACGATCTCGGAGGGCAGGTG
>DAHVTM010000004.1:0-25684 GCA_027324195.1 Gammaproteobacteria bacterium
TGGGGCGTGACGGATTCGAACCGTCGACCAGCGGATTAAAAGTCCGATGCTCTACCGACTGAGCTAACGCCCCAACGGGTCGCGGCGGGAATCCCGGAGGGCTCGCCACAGGGGTGCGGATGATACCCGGATACGCCGATCACTGGTAGCGCGTGGGATCCGCGATGCCTGCCGCCTCGAATCCCACCCGGCGCAGCCGGCACGAGTCGCACCGCCCACAGGCCCGCCCGCCGGCATCCGCCTGGTAGCACGAGACCGTCATGCCGTAATCGACCCCGAGCGCGATCCCCTCGCGAATGATGCGCTCCTTGGTCCAAGCGATGAGCGGGGCCTCGATCCGACAGGGCCGCCCTTCGACGCCGGCCTTGGTGGCGAGGCGCGCCAGGTGCGCGAACGCCTCGACGTACTCCGGCCGGCAATCCGGATACCCGGAATAATCGAGCGAATTGACCCCGATGAAGATGTGCGCGGCGCCGAGCACCTCGGCCCAGCCGAGCGCCAACGACAGCATGATGGTGTTTCGAGCCGGAACGTAGGTGACCGGGATCCCCTCGCTCGGAGTCTCGGGCACTGCGATCGAACGGTCGGTCAGCGCTGAGCCGCCGATGCCCGCCAGATCGACCTGCATCACTCGGTGCTCGCGCGCCCCGAGTGCCTCTGCCACCCGGGAGGCGGCGGAGAGTTCCGCCTCGTGGCGCTGGCCGTAGGCGATCGACAGCGCGTAGCACTCCAGTCCGCGCGCCCGTGCCATCGCGAGCGCAGTGGCCGAATCCAGGCCGCCGGAGAGCAGCACCACCGCTTTCGAAGCGGTGCTCACGTCCCCCTCCGGGACAGCACCCCTGAACGGGCCATGTGGAGCCTCTTGCGCATCATTTCCCCGGCGTATTGCCCCACAGCACCTTGTGCAGCTGCACCTGCAGACGCACCGTCAGACGGTCAGCGAGGATCCACTCCGCGAGCTCGCGCGCCGGCAACTGCTCGTGGCTCGGGGAGAACCACACGGTGCAGCGCTCGGTCAGCGACAGATCCCGCACCCGTGCGACGCTCCAGTCGTAATCCGCTCGGTCGCAGATCACGAATTTCACCTGATCCTGTGCGGTGAGGGACTTCAGATCCTCGTAGCGGTTGCGAGCCGCCTCGCCCGATGCGGGGGTCTTCACATCCACCACGCGCACCACCCTCGAGTCGATGCCCTCGAGGCTGATCGCCCCACTGGTCTCGAGCGACACGCGCGAGCCGGCATCGCACAACCGGCTCAACAGTTCCAGGCAGCCGCGCTGGGCAAGCGGCTCCCCGCCGGTCACACACACGTAGCGCGGACCGAGTTCGCGCACGCGCGCGAGAATTTCTTCGATTTCCCACCACTGGCCGCCCTGAAAGGCATAGGCGGTATCGCAATACTGGCAGCGCAGCGGACAGCCCGTGAGCCGAACGAAAGTCGTCGGAATTCCCGCAGTGTCCGCCTCGCCCTGCAGCGAGTGGAAAATCTCCGTGATCTTCAGCCGAGTCATGACTCGTGCCGCACGCGCCGCGGCTGCCTGCTCACTCACTGACCGGCTTGACTGAGTGCGCTCGCCGCACGCTTGGCGACCCCGGTGCCCGGATAGCGCTTGATCAGCTTCTTCAGCGTCAAGCGCCCCGCGCGCACCTTGCCTTGCGCAATCAGCGTATTGCCGAGGTCAAACATCGCTGCGGGCGCTTTGCCCGAGTCCGGCCACTGCTTGAGCACGGCGCGGAAACACTTCTCGGCCTGGTTGAAGTTCTGATTCACGTAATGCGCCTCGCCGAGCCAGTATTCGGCGTTCGGAGCGAGCGGGCTCGACGGATAGGTCTTCAGAAAGCCCTCGAACCCGCTGATCGCCACCGAATAGCTGCCGGCCTTCAGCGCATCAAACGCCTGTCCGTAGACCGACTGCTGGGTCGGGGTGACGCCGGGCAGCATGCCCGAGAGCGAGCTGCCCGCCGCCGCCGATCCGGCGGGCGTCGAGCCACCCGCCCCGGCCGCACTGCCGGCAGTTGAGCCCGCGGCGCTGCTCGCCCCGCCCGATCCGGCGGCTGCCTGGATCGCCGCCTGCTGCGCCGCACTCGCCTGCTCGAGTGTGGTCACTCGTTTGTCGAGTGCGGCGTATAGCTGGTGCTGCTGCGTGCTCAGGCGCCGGTTGCTCTCCTCAAGCCGATCGAGCCGGCCCCGCAGGCTGCGCACCTGGGCCTGCAACGAGTCCTCCTGCTCGGCAAGCTGCACCAGGCTGCCGTTCGACACGAAACGCTCGAGTTTCGTGACACGGGCATCGAGATTGTCGAGCCGGACCTGAGTCGGATCCGGACCGGTGGCACAGCCGCTAAGCAGCGCCACGATCAGCGCCGCAGTCGGCGCGAGCAGAGGCAGAGCACGCATGAGAACTCCTCAGCGACCGCCGTTACTGAGCCGGCTGCGTCGGCGTCAGATAGACGATATCGACGCGACGGTTCTTGGCCCATGCGGTCGGATTGTTGGCCGGATCCACCGGGCGCTCCTCGCCGTAGCTCACCACGGTAATCTGACTCGGCGAGACCCCCTGCAGCAGCATCGCTTGTCGCACCGACTGGGCGCGACGCATACCGAGGCCGATGTTGTACTCGGGCGAACCGCGGTCGTCCGTGTTGCCCTCGAGGCGAACCCGTGCATTCGGGTGATCGGCCAGATACTTCGCGTGCGCGGCAACGACTTTTATGCCGTGACCGCGGATCACCGCACTGTTGAATGCGAAGTGGATGGTCCGATCGGCGAGCAGCCCCTGCTCTGGACCCGGCACCGATTGCTGGTTACCGAGGGAGCCCTCACCGGCGTTGGCGCCCGATCCGGCCCCTTGACTCGCAGCCCCGGCACCACCGGCTGCAGCCTGCTGCGTGGCAGTCGGCTTGATCGGCTTGCTTGCGCAGGCCGCAAGCCCCAGAGCTCCGGCCAACACCATCACCGTAAGAATACGACGCATAAAGCACCTTTCTGCTACCCGCCGGACTTCCGGCGTTCTGTTGTGACACATTCACGCAGACCCCCATGGTCTGCGCTACTGGAACCCTACTGTTGCGAAAACGGTCCCCAAGTCGGATCCTGCACCGACCCGTGCGAGGGCTTGAGCGTCATGCCCGTGAGCCCGTCTACCGACACCATGGCGAGAATGCCACCGCTCGCGCCGGGGGGACGCTGTGTATAGATGATCGTCGCGCCGTTCGGCGCGAAGCTCGGCGTACTGTCGAGCGGCCCCTTCGTCAGCACACGAAACGTGCCGCTCTTGAGATTCTGCACCGCGATGCAATAGCCGCCATCGGCACGGGTCACCATCGCCAGGTGCGTGCCATGCGGTGAAATGCGCGGACTGGCGTTGTAGCTGCCCGTGAACGTGATCCGCTGCGGCAGACTTCCGGGCGCGAGGGACTTGCGGTAGATCTGCGGCGAGCCGGCCCGATCGGAAGTGAAATACAGCGAGCGCCCATCCGGGGCCCAAACCGCTCCGGTGTTGATCGCCGGCGTATACGTGACTCGGGTGAGCTTGCGCGTGTGCAGATTGAGCACATAGATCTGCGGGTAGCCCGACGTTCCGCTCAGGGTGAGCGCCAGCTCCTGGCCATTGGGTGAGAATGACGGTGCGCCATTTTCCCCGGCCTGCGCCGAGACCCGGTAGCGCTGACCGGTTTGCACCCGCTGCACGTACACCGCGGAGAGGTGATCTTCGAAGGAGACGTAGGTAAGCCATTTTCCATTCGGCGACCACTCGGGCGACATGATCGGAAAGCGCGACTCGAGTATGAGGTGCTGATTGTAGCCATCCGCATCGGCCACCACCAACTGGAAGCGCTCGGTCTTGCCCGCTCCGATCAGCGCAACATAGGCGATGCGGGTGTCGAAGGCACCGCGGATACCCGTGATCGCCTGAAACACCGCATCGCTCACCCGGTGCGCCGCATTGCGCAGCGCTGCCGGTGTACCCGTGAAGCGCTTGCGCACGACGCTCTGGCCGGTGAGCACGTTGAGCAGATTGAAATCCACCGCCAGCTCACCGCCGCCGATCGGCCGGACCCGCCCCACCACCATGTAATCGACGCCAGTGCTCTTCCACAGCGGGAAGGCAACCTGCGCGGCACGGTGCGGGGTCGCCGGCATCTGTGCGCGGGCAAGCCCGCTGAAGCGGCCGCTGCCGTTCAGATCGTGTTGCACCACACCGGCCACATCGACTGCGGCGTTCGGGGCCTCGGCAAACGGCACGATGGCGATCGGCACCGGATGGGTGACCCCCGAGGTAATGCGGATGGTCAGCTGAGCATGCGCGCACGGCAGACCGGCGCCGATGAGCAGGGCTGCCGCTGCGGCGAAGCGTATCCATTCAGCTCTGAGTATGCGTTTCATGGCTCTCACGGTGATTCGGGCGTAAACACGAAATCGATCGGTTGGTTGTACAAATCGGCATCCGGCAGGGGTGGCAGGGGCGAGGCGCGGTAGACGGCCGCTTCAATGGACTCGCGCACCGCTTCATCCCCATTGCACTGCCCCAGACTCACGCTGCTCACCGCCCCGCCCGGGACGAGGACGACACGGATGGTGCAACTGAGGTTCGAACGCGCCGTGGGCGGCTTGATCCAGGCTGCCTCGACTCGCTGTGTCACGGCGTTTACCCAACCGGCCACGGCCGCCCGCGTCTGTGCATTCGACTGGGCGTCCTCCTTCAGCGCCTGCTGCAGCTGCGCAATGCGTGCCGCGCGTGCTTTGGCGGCACGCTCCGCCGCGAGCTTACGCGCCTCAGCAGCCTGCTTCGCCGCTTCCCGCCTGCGCCGCGCTTCGGCGAGTTTGCGGGCTTCGGCTTGCTTGCGCGCCAGCGCCTTCGCCCTGGCCCGCGCTTGGGCCTTTGCGCGTTCCGCCGCCCGCGCTTTTTTCTTCTCCTGCGCCTGGGCTTTCGCTCGTGCCTGCGCCTTCGCCTCAGCCTGTGCCACCGACTGCTGCTGCTTCAGTCGCTGCTGTTCGGCCTGAGCAGCCGCCAGCCGCTCAGCCTCGGCCTGGGCCGCCTGCTGACGCAGCGCCAGCTCCTGCGGCGTCGGCGCCGGCGGACCCTGCGGCGGGCTCACCGGCTGTGGCGGCGGGGGCTTCGGGACACTCTTGGGGGACACGCCGAGCCCCTGCAGAGTATGCGCATCGACCACCGTCGCACTGATCGAGACCGACGGGGTGATCGGTCGGTGCTCGTAGTGCCACCAGCCATAGGCCAGCAGCCCGATGATCGTGCCGTGCAGGAGCACGGACATTGCGATCGACAGCCAGCGGTCACTCGCGGGTTCGGACATGGTGTTGCGTCCCGTCAGGAACCCGTCTGGGCGGCCGGCGGCTGAGTCATGAACCCCACCTTGCGCGCCCCGGCGTTCTGCAGGAGCACCATCGCCCGGACGATCACTCCATAGGAGACCGACGTGTCGGCGCGGATCATCACCGGGCGGCTCGGGTCAGACTGCAGCGCGGCGGCGACGTGCGACTCGATGTCATTGGCGCTCGCCGGACCGAATTCCGGCCGCGTGCCCACCGCCAGATACAGCCCGCCGCTGCGGGTCACCGACAGCACGATGGGGCTGCGCTTGCCGGTCGGCAGCGTCTTGGCGGCCGCGTGCGGCAGATTGACTTTCACGCCCTGGGTCATCAGCGGCGCGGTGATCATGAAAATGATCAGCAGCACCAGCATCACGTCGATGTAGGGCACGACGTTGATCTCACCCATCAGCCTGCGTCCGCGCGACACTTGCGCCATGCACCGCTCCTAGCGGGTCTTGCCGCCCGGGGTCACCGGCGCAGTCGGGCTCGGCGCACCGGCCGCGCTTACGGTCGGAGCCGCAGCGATGCCGCGGGTCGCATGCCGCTGCAGAATGGTGGAGAACTCCTCCATGAACGCATCGAAACGCACCTCGAGCCGTCCGACCTGGTCGGCAAAGCGGTTGTAGGCCACCACCGCCGGAATCGCCGCAAACAGACCGATGGCGGTGGTTACCAGCGCCTCGGAGATACCCGGGGCGACCGCCGCCAGGGTCGCCTGGCGCACATCGCCGAGCGAGGAAAACGCGCTCATGATGCCCCACACCGTGCCGAACAGACCGACATAGGGACTCGTCGAGCCCACGGTGGCGAGGGTGGCCAGACTGAACTCGAGCCGGTCGATCTCCTTCAGCTGCGCCACGCGCATCGCACGGCGCGATCCCTCGAGCACCAGATCCGGTGAGCCGGCGCCCTGCTGGCGCTGCCGGGCGAACTCGCGAAATCCCATCTCGAAGATGCTCGCCATGCCAGTCGACCCGCCGTGGGACTCGACCGCCCGGTACAGCTGGGCGAGGTCACCGCCGGACCAGAAATTGCTTTCAAACTGATCGGTCTCGCGGCGCGCCCGCCCGAGCAGCAGGCGTTTGCGGAATATGATCGCCCAGGATGTGAGCGAGGCCAGCATCAGCAGCCCGATGACGATTTGCACCACGATGCTCGCCTGCACGACGAGCTGAATCAGCGACAGATGTCCAGTCATGACGTGTCGGCCTACTCCTGAGTTACTTCAATGCCGCGCACAGCGGTTCGGGCAGTTTCGTCGGCCTGAAAGTGCGCGCATCGACACACGCCACCCTCACCTCGGCGCTCACCAGCGGCTCGCCATCGACCGCGCGCAGTATGCGCTGGGCGAAGCTGATGCACACCGAACCGTCGGCGCGCGGCTCACAGGTGACGATGAGTTCATCGTCGAGCCGCGCCGGCCGGCGGTACTGCACCGATACGTTCACGACCGCGAACAGCACGCCGGGTTCCCGAGCGAGCGCCTGCTGCGAGAAACCGAGCGAGCGCAGCCACTCGGTGCGCGATCGCTCGAGAAAACGCAGGTAATTGGCATAATAAACGATGCCACCGCCGTCGGTATCCTCCCAATAGACCCGCACCGGCCAGCTGAACTCCCTCATGGATTCTCCTCGAACAACGGCAGCGGTCCGACGAGTCGCTCCGGGGGCGTACGCCCGAAATGCTCGTAGGCGGTGCGCGTGGCCATGCGACCGCGCGCGGTACGCACCAGGAAGCCCTGCTGGATCAGATACGGTTCGATCACATCCTCCAGCGTTCCGCGCTCCTCCCCGACCGCCGCGGCAATGCTGTCGATGCCCACCGGGCCGCCATCGAACTTGTCGATCACCGTGGTGAGCAACTTGCGGTCGAGCGTGTCGAAACCCAGCGGGTCGACCTCCAGAAGATCGAGGGCCGCTTCGGCCACGGCAGCGACGATACGCCCGTCTGCCTTAACCTGAGCGTAATCGCGCACGCGCCGCAGCAGCCGGTTGGCGATGCGCGGGGTGCCGCGGGCCCGCTCCGCGATGCGTCTGGCGCCGAACGCATCGATCGGCACCGCCAGAATGGACGCTGAGCGGCGCACGATGTGCTCGAGATCATCAACGCCGTAGAACTCCAGCCGCTGCACGATGCCGAACCGATCGCGCAGCGGCGAGGTCAGCAGACCGGCCCGCGTGGTGGCCCCGACCAGGGTGAACGGCGGCAGATTCAATTTGATCGAGCGCGCCGCGGGGCCTTCACCGATCATGATGTCGAGCTGGCAGTCCTCCATCGCCGGATAGAGCACTTCCTCGACCACTGCCGAGAGGCGGTGAATCTCATCGACGAACAGCACGTCGCGCGGCTGCAGATTGGTGAGGATCGCCGCCAGATCGCCCGGTCGCTCGAGCACCGGACCGGAGGTCTGCCGCAGATTCACGCCGAGCTCTGCGGCGATGATGTGCGCGAGGGTGGTTTTGCCGAGCCCTGGCGGACCGAACACCAGGACGTGATCGAGCGCCTCGGCGCGCTGGCGCGCCGCGCCAATGAAGATCTCGAGCTGCTCGCGCGCCTTGGGCTGGCCGACGTACTCGGCGAGCCGGCGTGGCCGGATGGCCCGCTCGGCGGCCTCGTCCTCGCCACTGGCCTGGGGACTGACGACGGTGCGCTCAGAGTCCATGCACCCTACTCCCGCGCCGCGCTCTGCAGCGCACGGCGAATGAGTTCCTCGGTCGAGTGAGCCTCGGCGCCGGAGCCCTTCAGCAGACGGGTCGCCTCGGCGGGCTTGTAGCCGAGGGCGATCAGCGCATCAAACGCCTCGCTCGCCGCGCCGGCCACCGGCGCGCTCACCAGCCCTGTGGCGGAGCCCTCTTCGAGCCGGTCGCGCATCTCGACGACCAGCCGTTCGGCGGTTTTGCGACCGATACCGGGTACCCGGGTGAGCGCACTGACGTCATGCGCGTGCACGCACTGGGTGAACGCCTCGACACTGATCCCCGAGAGCAGGGCAAGCGCGATCTTCGGCCCAACCCCCGAGACTTTGATGAGCGCCCGAAACAGGCGACGCTCGGCATCGGTGCCGAACGCATAGAGCACATGTGCGTCCTCGCGAATGACCAGATGCGTCAACAGGCGCACTTCCTCGCCGACCGCCGGAAGGTGGAAATAAGTCGACATCGGCGCCTCGAGCTCATAGCCCAGCCCGCCCGTCTCGACCGTCAGGTGCGGGGGCGTCTTGGCAACAATCTGTCCACGGATCGAGCCGATCATCTCCTCATGCCGCTCCCGGTCGGTGCCGCGCCATGGACGGCTGCGATCTGGGCAAGTTGACGCGAGTGGGCGTGACACAACGCCACGGCGAGCGCATCGGCCGCATCGGCCGCGAGTCGCCCCTCGAGAGCGAGCAGAATGCGCACCATGTGGGCCACCTGCTGCTTTTCCGCCCCACCCGCTCCAACCAAGGCCAGCTTGATGGCGCGGGGAGCATACTCGAATACCGCCAGCCCGTGGGGTATGGCGGCGAGCGCCGCCCCACGGGCCTGACCGAGCTTCAGCGCGCTGTCGACGTTGCGATTGACGAACACCCGCTCGATGGCCACCTCCGCGGGCCGATGCTGCGCGACCAGCTCGCTCAGATGCTCGTAAATGAGCCGCAAGCGCTGCGCGAGCGCCGCTGATGGCGGCAGAGCGATGCAGCCGTGTGCGTGGTGCCGCCATTGACCGCTGCGCCATTCGATCAGACCGAATCCCGTGGTGCGCGAGCCCGGATCGAGACCGAGCACGCGCAGTCCCTCGGGCAGGCTGGGCGCGGCGGTCGCCGGGGCGGCGGCCGCCGCGCGCTGCGGATCAAACGCCCGCCAGGAGCGCGTCGGATATCTCGACATTCGAATACACGTGGCGCACGCCATCGACCTCTGCGAGGGCCTGCAGCAGTTCCCGCCACCGGCACGCCGCAGCGCCCGCCAGCGGAACGGTGAGCGTGGCCCGTTCGCTCACCCCGGCGGCGACCGGCACCCATCCCCGGCGCGCGAGCGCCCGGCGAATCGCCTCGAATTCTTCCGGATCGGTTCGGACCTCGAGCCCCTCGAGGCTGGTGCCGGCGACATCCTCCGCACCAGCGGCATAGGCCACCTCGGCGAGCGGCGCACGATCCGTGCCCGGAGCGAATCGCAGCCAACCGACCCGATCGAACAAATAGCTCACGGCGCCCTCGGCGGCCAGAAAGCCCTCGTGCGCCCGAAACACCCGACGCAACTGCTCACGAGTCCGCCCGGGATCAGCGGTGAGGCATTCGACGAGCACCACCGCGCCCTGCGGGCCGTACCCCTCGAAGCGCATCGTCTGCACGTCGGGTGGAATCAACACCATGTGAAAATATACAGTCACGGAACCGCACGGCACAACCCCTGCACTCAGGATCGTCGCCCCCCCGCCGTGCCGTTATCATAGCCGTGAACCCTCCCCCAGGCATTGACGGCCCCTTGGAGACGACGCAGCACTGCCCAGCCGCCCTGCTCGAGTCGATCGGCGTCCTGAGGCGGACGCTCGAGGCCGAGGTACGTGCGGCTCATCCCGCCGATGCGGGCCCCGCCCCGAGCAGCGGGCGCACGGCGGTGCGCGCTGCAGCGGCCGCAGCCCCTGGCGCCAACGCCGGCGGCACCGCTTCGGGTCTGACCGAGCAGCTCGATCATGGCGCCGAAGCCGCCGAGGTCATTGGGGCGCTCACTGAGGATGCGGACCTGACGCTCGCGCTGCTCGTCAAGCCCCTTCTCGGCGCAACGGCGCTGAGGCCGGAGGCGCTGGCACGTGTGGCCGGACCCGCCGCGTACGCCACTGCCGTGGCGCTCGGAAAACTCGGCGAAGTGGGGCTCCCGGCTCACTGGTCACCCGAGCACGGACTCAATGCCCGACAGGCCGAGACGCTGCGCAAGATGTTGCTGGCGGTGGTCAGTGACCCGCGTCTGATCCTGGCACGGCTCGCCGAGCAGCTCGTCGCACTGCGCCACGCCCGCGAGAGCGCAGCCGAGCAGCGCGAGCGCCTGGCGCTCGAGACCCGCGCGATATTCGCTCCGCTCGCCAACCGGCTCGGCATCTGGCAGTTGAAGTGGGAGCTCGAGGACCTCGCCTTCCGCTATCTCGAGCCTGAGGCCTACCGACAGATTGCGGCCGAACTGAACGAGCGGCGCACCGACCGCGAGCGCTACATCGAGGCATTCTGTGCCGAGCTGCGCGCCGCACTCACCCAGAGCGGCATCACGGCGCAGGTCTACGGGCGGCCGAAGCACATGTACAGCATTCATCGCAAGATGCAGCGCAAGCATCTCGCCTTCGACCAGCTGTTCGACGTGCGGGCGGTGCGGATCATCGTCGAGTCGATTCCGGACTGCTATGCCGCCCTCGGGGTGGTGCACGGCAGGTGGCGCTACATTCCCGGGGAGTTCGATGACTACGTCGCGACACCCAAGGGCAACTTCTATCGCTCGATCCACACCGCGGTCATCGGCCCGGAGAACAAGAGCGTCGAGGTGCAGATCCGCACCGCCGAGATGCACGAACACGCCGAGCTCGGCGTCGCAGCGCATTGGACATACAAGGAAGGCGGCTCCGCCGACACTCATTATCAGCGCAAGATCGAGGCGGTGCGCCGCTTGCTCGAGCCGATCGGTGCCGATGCAGGCGAGGACACCGACCGCGAATTCCTCGAGCAGGTGAGCACCGAGCTGTTCCAGGACCGGGTGTACGCGCTCTCGCCGAAGGGCGAGGTCATCGATCTGCCCCACGGCGCGACCGCGCTCGATTACGCCTACACCGTACACTCCTCGCTCGGGCATCGCTGCCGCGGCGCGAAGGTCAACGGACGGATCATTCCCCTCACCCAGCCGCTCGCCAACGGGGAAATCGTCGAGATCATCACGGCCAAGCAAGAGGCGCCGAGCCGCGACTGGCTCGCGCCGGAGCTCGGCTATCTCGCCTCGGCGCGCAACCGCGGCAAGGTGCGCGCCTGGTTCCGCAAGCTCGATGCCGCCGACAACCGCGCCGCCGGACGCACCATCGCCGAGCGGGAGGTGACGCGCCTCGGGGTCGCCCCGGCGCAACTGCCGCAGCTGCTGGCTGCACTGAGTGCCCGCGACACGGATCACTTCTATCAGTTGTTCGGCGAGGGCGAGATCACCGTGGCGCAGCTGGCGCACGCGGCCGAGCGGCTGTTCAGCAAACCGCATCCGCCCGCGCCCCCCACCGGGCCGCGGCCGCGCCCGGCCCGCGGCGGCTCCCCGGTTGAGATCGAGGGCGTTGGGGATCTGCCCGTAACGCTTGCGCGCTGCTGCGCCCCGCTGCGCCCGCAACCCATCGTCGGTTACGTGACGGTCGGCCGGGGCGTGACCATTCATCGCCGTGGCTGCCCGAGCTTCACGCGCATGCGCACGGTACGTCCGGAGCGGGTACTGCAAGTGGAGTGGAGCTCGAGCCAGCCGGGGGAGCTACCCGTGCAGATCGCGGTACATGCCTACGACCGGCGTGGACTGGTGCGCGATCTGACCGACGTGCTGGCGTTCGAGCATCTGAGCATCCAGGACATGTCCACCACCACCGACCGCAACAGCGGCACTGCTGACATTGTGCTCAGCGTCGCGGTCGATGACGATGCGCAATTGCAGCGGGTGCTGCAGCGCCTCGGCGCAGTGCCGAACGTGCGCGCCGTGCGTCGCACCCGTTAGCGATTGATCGAGTCGATCGCGCGCTTATCGGCGGCCAGCGCCGCCTCATGCAGCGCCTCGGACAGGGTCGGATGGGCATGGATGGTGCGCTGCAGATCCTCGCTGCTGGCGGAGAATTCCATGGCCAGCACCGCCTCGGCGATCAGCTCACCGGCCATCGGCCCGATGATGTGCACCCCGAGAATCTCATCATCGTCCTGTGCGGCGATGATCTTGGCGAACCCCTGGGCCTGCTCCATGGCGCGGGCGCGGCCGCTCGCGAGGAACGGGAACACGCCGACTTTGTAGGCACGCGCGCTCGATTTGACCTGCTCTTCGGTGAGCCCGACCCAGGCAATCTCCGGAACGGTGTAAATCACCGACGGGATGGTCTTGTAATTGACCTCGCCGTAGTGGCCGGCGATCAGATCGGCCACCATCACCCCCTCCTCCTTGCCCTTGTGCGCGAGCATCGGGCCGCGCACGCAATCCCCGACCGCCCACACGCCCTCGGCGCCCGTGCGGCAATGCTCATCGACCTGTATGAAGCCGCGCGGATCGAGCGCCACACCGGTGCCTTCGGCGAGCAGATCCGCCGTGAACGGTCGCCGGCCGGCGGCCACGATCAACCGATCGACGGTGAGGCTGTGCTTGCCCTGGGCATCCTCGAAACTCACCTCGACCGCATCGCCGCTCACCTTCGCGCCACTCACCTTCGCGCCGAGACGGATCTCGAGTCCCTGCTTCTTGAAGTGACGTGCCGCCTCCTTGGCGAGCTGTTGGTCGGCGATCGAGAGGAACTCCGGCAGCGCCTCGAGCACCGTCACCTGGCTGCCGAGTCGACGCCAGACGCTGCCGAGCTCGAGTCCGATCACCCCCGCCCCGATGACCCCGAGGCGCTTCGGGACGGACTGCAGATCGAGCGCGCCCCATGAATCGATGATGTGCGGTGCCTTGAAAGGCGCAACTTTCAGCTCCGCCGGCTCCGAACCGGAGGCGAGAATGACGTGTTTGGCGGTCAGCTCGCGCCGGGTCCCGTCGGCGGCGGTGAACTGCACGCGCCGGCCGGGTAGCAGCTTGCCGTGGCCCTGCAGCGCAGTGACGCCACTCGCCTTGAACAGCGCGTTGATCCCCTGGGTGCTGGTCTTGACGATGCCGGATTTGCGCTTCTGCATCTGCGCAACGTCAAAGCCGACATCCGCCACCTGGATCCCGTGCACGGCGAACTCCTCGCGAGCACGGGTGTAGAGCTCACTCGACTCGAGTAGCGCCTTCGATGGGATGCAGCCGGCATTGAGGCAGGTCCCGCCAAAGGCATAACTGCCATCCCGATTGCGCCACTGATCGATGCACGCCACGGTTAGTTTGTTCTGGCCGGCGCGGATTGCCGCCGGATAGCCGGCCGGTCCACCGCCGATCACGATGACGTCGAATGAGTCTGCCATGATCAAATCCCCAACAGCATGCGGCCCGGATCCTCCAGGCACTCCTTGACGGTGACCAGGAACTGCACCGCTTCACGTCCATCGATGATGCGATGGTCGTAAGTAATGGCGATGTACATCATCGGCCGAATCGCGATCTGGCCGTCGACGACCATCGGCCGGTCCTGGATCTTGTGCATGCCGAGAATGGCGCTCTGCGGGGCATTGACGATCGGCGTGGACATCAGCGAGCCGAACACCCCGCCGTTGGTGATCGTAAAGGTGCCGCCGGTCAGATCCTCCAAAGAAATTGCACCGGCGCGCGCCTTCTTCGCGTACTCGCCGATCTCCTTCTCGATGGCCGCAAAGCCCTTCGCATCCGCGTCGCGCACGATCGGCACGACAAGACCCCGATCGGTCGACACCGCCACGCCGATGTCGTAGAACTCGTGATAGACGATATCGGTACCGTCCACCGATGCATTGACCACCGGGAACTTCTTCAGCGCCTCGATGCACGCTTTGACGAAGAAGGACATGAAGCCGAGCTTCACGCCATGCTCCTTCTCGAACCGGTCCTTGTGGCGGGCCCGCAGCTGCTGCACCGCTGTCAGATCCACCTCGTTGAAGGACGTCAGCAGAGCCTGCGTTGACTGGGCTTCGACCATGCGCTGAGCGATCCGCTGCCGCAGGCGCGTCATCGGCACACGCTGTTCGGCACGAGCCCCGGCGGCAGCCACCCCAGCCGCAGCGGCCGGCTGCTGCTTGCCGAGAAATCCGACCACATCGGACTTGGTCAACCGGCCGTCGCGGCCGCTCGCGGGTATCGCACCCGGATCGATGCGGTTCTCCTCCACCAGACGACGCACGGCGGGACTCAACTTCTCTTTGTCCTTCTCTGCGCCGGCCTCGACCTTACCCGCCGGCACAGCCGTGGCGCTGCCACCGGGCTTGCCCGCGGGCTCGGGCGCCGCAGCGGGCGCCGGGGCCGCGCTCTGCACCGCGCCCTCCTCGATCAACGCCAGCACCTGGCCGCTATTCACCACCGTGCCGCCGGCCACCTTCAGCTCGCGCAGCACCCCGTCGGCCGGGGAGGGAACCTCGAGCACCACTTTGTCGGTCTCGAGATCGGCAAGGTTCTCGTCGCGCCGCACCGAATCACCCGGCTTCTTGTGCCAGGCCACCAGCGTTGCGTCAGAAACGGATTCCGGAAGTTGCGGAACTTTGATTTCAGTCGTCATGAGCTCTTTCTCATCGGGGCCGCGCTGCTCTTGCGGCCGCGGGCGTGCGTCAGGCGCGGGGTCTTGCGCGCCGAATTCTCCGTGGTCGTCGCGTGCAGCGCCGCATCGACCAGTGTCTGCTGCTCGCGCTCGTGGGACTTGCCGATGCCGGTGGCCGGCGCGGCAGCCGGCGCGCGGCCGGCATAGAGCACTTCGGCGCCCTTATCGAGCGGCTCCTCCAGCCGGTGGCGGATCTGATACCACGCGCCCTGGTTCTGCGGCTCTTCCTGACACCAGACCACCTCGCGCAGATTCGGGTAGCGATCGAGCACTGCCCGGTACTCTTCGGTGGGGAACGGGTAGAGCTGCTCGATGCGTACCAGCGCCACGTCGCGGATGCCCGAAGCGCGCCGCGCCTTGAGCAGGTCGAAGTACACCTTGCCGCTGCAGAACACCGCGCGGCGCACCTCGCGCGCCTCGATGTCATCGACCTCATCGATCACGCGGGCGAATCCACCACTCGCCAGATCCTCCAGCGCCGAGACCGACAATTCGTGGCGCAGCAGGCTCTTCGGGGTCATCACGATCAGCGGCTTACGGAACGGTTGGAGCATCTGCCGGCGCAGCATGTGGAACATCTGCGCCGGGGTCGAGGGCACGCACACCTGCATGTTCGACTCGGCGCACAGCTGCAGGAATCGCTCCAGGCGCGCCGAGGAGTGCTCCGGTCCCTGTCCTTCGTATCCATGCGGCAGGAACAGCACCAGGCCGCAGTACCGTTCCCACTTGGCCTCACCGGAGCTGATGAACTGGTCAATGATGACCTGTGCACCGTTGGCGAAATCGCCGAACTGTCCCTCCCAGATCGTCAGACACCCCGGCTCAGTGGTCGAGTAACCGTACTCGAAGCCCATCACCGCCTCTTCGGAGAGCACCGAGTCGATGATCTGCACACGCGGCTGGCGATCGGCCAGATGCTGCAGCGGGATGTACACCTGGGGACTGCCCTGATCGTGCAGCACCGCGTGACGATGGAAGAATGTGCCGCGGCCGCAGTCCTGACCGCTCAAGCGCACCGAATAACCGTCCTCGACCAGCGAGGCATATGCCAGCGTTTCGGCGCAGCCCCAGTCGAGTGCCAACTCCCCGGCATGCATCTGCACCCGGTTCTTCATGATGTGAGCGACGCGCGGATGCAGCGACAGCCACTGCGGCAACTGCGTGAGACGCTCGCCAAGGGACTTCAGGCGTTTCATCTCAACGCCGGTGCCCACCTTCTCGGTCCAATCCGATTGCGCGTAGCGTGACCAGTCCACCGTGAACTGATTGCCGATCATACCGAGCGCGGCGCGCGCCAGGGGCTTACCCTGATCGAGCCCCTCGCGATACTGCGCCACGAGCGCATCCGGATCGGACTTCTGCACCACCCCTTCGGCAATCAACCGATCCGCATAGAGCACCCGTGTGGTCGGATGCTGGCGGATGATCTGATACATCTGCGGCTGCGTGGCAGCCGGCTCGTCCGCTTCGTTGTGTCCCAGGCGGCGATAGCACACCAGGTCGATCACGACGTCCTTGCGAAAGCGCATGCGGTACTCGAGCGCGAGGCGCGTCACGAACACCGCCGCCTCCGGATCGTCCCCGTTGACGTGGAATATCGGCGCCTCGAGCATCTTGGCGACGTCGCTGCAATAGAGCGTCGAGCGCGCATCATTCGGATCAGAGGTCGTGAAGCCCACCTGGTTGTTGATCACCAGGTGCAGCGTGCCGCCGGTGCGGTAGCCCCGTGCCTGCGAGAGCTGCAGTGTCTCCATCACCACGCCCTGTCCCGCGAACGCCGCATCGCCGTGAATCAACACGGGCAGCACGCGCTCTCCCTGCTCGTCCTCACGCCGCTCCTGGCGGGCGCGCACCGAGCCCTCCACCACGGGGTTGACGACCTCCAGATGCGAGGGATTGAACGCGAGCACGGTATGCACGTTGCCCGCCGGCGTGCGCAGATCGGCCGAGAAGCCCTTGTGGTACTTCACATCGCCCGAGCCCTTCAGATGGCTCAGGTCATAATTGCCTTCGAACTCGGAGAACAGCAGTGAGGGGGGTTTGCCGAGCAGATTGACCAGGACATTGAGACGGCCGCGGTGCGCCATCCCGATGACCACCTCCTCGACCGCCACGCTGCCGGCCCTCTGGATCAGGTCATCGAGCATCGGAATCAGCGTCTCACCGCCTTCGAGCGAGAAGCGCTTCTGACCGACGTATTTAGTATGCAGATAACGCTCGTGTCCCTCCGCAGCGGTGAGCTGCCAGAGGATATTGCGCTTCTCTTCGGAACTGAACTGCTGCTTCAGTCGGCCGGCTTGGTAGTGATCCTGCAGCCACAGCCGCTCATTCGAGTCGGAGATGTGCGCAAACTCCGCTCCCACCGAACCACCGTAGATGATCTCGAGCTCGCGCAGGATCTCACGCAGCTTCATGCGCTTCGGCACTGCCTCGATGCGGCTGCCGGTGTAGAACTCGCTGTCGAGGTCCGCCTCGGAGAGCTTGAAGTAGGCAAGCTCGAGCACGTGCGGCCGCGGACGTTGCGTGAGCCCCAGCGGGTCGATCTTGGCAACGAGATGGCCGCGATTGATCCAGATCTGAATCAAACGCGAGACCGCTGCCTGGCGGACATCGGCGCCGCGCCCGCCGGCGGAGTCGACCAACGCTCGTGGCTGGCGGGCCCGCGCGGCGATCTGCGCCTCGATCGGGCCTCGCGGCTGCTCACCGCCCGTCAAGCCCGGCAGGCTCTCGAAATAGCGACGCCAGCGTTCCTCTACGCTTGCTGGGTCACGAAGGTACTGCTCGTAGAGAGTATCCAGGAAGTCGGCGTTGCCGCCGAAAAGGGGTGTAGGTTCAAGCATGCTGGGAGATGCAACTACGAGTCGCTAGTGTAACGGAAACGGCACAGGCGAGGAACATGAAATCTGCCCTCAGCGGTTGAAGTTTAACTCCGATTCAGGTTTGGTCCGCATTTGCGCACGCCGCCTCACAGCATGCCGAGCAGCGACAGCTCGTAGAGAATTAGTACGATGTATCCGAGCAATATGCCGTAGAAGATGAGTCTCACCGGCAAGCGACCGAAGAGCTTCGCCCGGGCAAGCAGCGTCAAACAGACGATGCCGCCGCCAGTGAGCGCCACTTTGAACAGGATGAACGCCACGGCCGAGCCGCGCACCAGAGGGGCCAGCAGCGGGTTGACCTCGTAGGCTCCGCTGTCGATCAACAGCAGCGTCAGGGCCGCATCGGCACAGGAGAGCGCCACGACCAGCACGCCGATCGCGAGCCACCAGGGATGGTGCCAATCGACCGCCCCGATGCGCTGCTCGCCGCTGCGGCGCGGCCCCCGGCGGCGCGGTCGCACGCTGCCGTAGAGCAGCGCGCGCACCACACTGATGCGCCGGTCCGGCTCGCTGCGCCGCTCGAGCTCTAACTGCGACGGGTGGGCGCGGCGCGCGCGCTCGGGAGGGAATCTCGGCACAATGAAGGGGTGACGGCAGCTCCAGGCCGGATTGTAGGGCGTGGCCCGCGCCGCTCCGCCTGCAGCGCTGCGAACTGTGATGCCGATCGCAGCGGCTCGCCTGCGCAGTGCGGCCCTGGGCTCTGCCGATGAGGGGCGGCGGCATCATGCGAAGGAGTATAGTGCCCCGTACCGATCCGCACGCGCGAGCCCCCTCATGAGTCGCAGTGACGTCAGCCCCATTCGGGAGAGGTCCGGGAAGCCCCTGCTCACCGCCATCGCCCTCGCCTTTTTCTTCGGGCCCATCGGCCTGGCGTACTCGAGCCGCATCGGCGCCGCGGTCATGCTGGTGGTCAGTGCAGCAGTACTGGTGCCGATCCTGCTCGGCCTGCACATCAATGCCGTCATCTTTCTACCCGTGTGGATCGTGTGCATCATCTGGGCGGCTTTCACCGCCGGCGAGCGTCAGTCCCGGCCGCCGGAGGCGACCCTCGAGGGCGAAGTGGAAGCTGACGGGCCGGCGCAGCGCAGCTCAGACTCTCAGCCCTCGGCAGATGGCGCCCCCGGCCGGAGTTGAACCGACGACCTACCGCTTAGGAGGCGGTCGCTCTATCCACTGAGCTACGGGGGCGCTGCCGGGGTGAAGTGTAGCGGCACGGACCGACGATCGCATACCTGATTCCCGCCCACGAGCGCAGGCCTGCCCGCCACGCTCAACTCGATGAGCGCAACACCTCGAGTTCGAAATGACTCGGCTCGCGCAGCCGCTCGGCACGGCGCACCTCGATCCGACCGCGGCCTGCATTCTTCGCCGCATAGCAGGCCGCATCCGCCACGCGCAGCAGCGCCGCCGCATCCGCCTCGCCAGCGGCGCAATAGGCGACTCCCATGCTCGCGCCGACGCGGAAATATTGCCCACCTTCCCAGTGCAGCACGAACTGCTCGATCGCCGTCAGTGCCGCTGCCGCCACCTGCTCGGCACGCTCGCGCGGACAGCCCGGCAGCAGCAACGCGAACTCATCCCCGCCCAGTCGTGCCGCGGTGTCGGTCGAGCGCACTTGCGCCTTGAGAATCTCGCTCACCCGCCGCAGCGCCTCATCGCCGGCAGCATGTCCGCCGAGATCGTTGATCTCCTTGAATCGATCGAGGTCGATGAACACCAGCGCGCAGGGCTCGCGCCCGAGTTCGGCGACTTCGCGCAATCGCACGTTGAACTCACGGTGATTGACCAGATCGACGAGCGCGTCGTGCGTGGCCTGATACTGCAGCGCGCGAGTTAACTGAGCATTTTCGGCGGTGACATCGAGCACCTTGCCGATGGTCCGATCCGTCTTGTAGGCCGAGTAGGCCACGACGGCCACGTACACGATGTTCACGAATGCCAGCAGATAGTGCAGCGCGAGCCCATCGGTGAGCAGGCGCCACTCAATCATCGAGGCCACGGGGATCATGAAGATCATGTAGCAGCGCCACATCGCCCCGTAGGAGGTCATGGCTCCCGCAATGACGCCCGTAAACAGCAGCACGGTGAGCATCTGGTGCGCCACATCACCACGGGGCATGAACACCGCAGCCCCAGCGCCCCAGATCAGCCCCGAGATGGCGGTCGAAATCTCGAGCCGGCGGATCCACTGCGCGGCAGAGCGTGCATACGGATCACGCCGAAACGTGCGACTCTCGATCTGGCGCGACAGCGAGAGCAGCGTAACGAGCCCGAGCCAGACCGCCAGCACGGGCCGCGGCTCGGCACGGTAGAGCATCGCGACCAGAACGCAGGCGGCGGTCATGGCCCCGGTAAGCATGAAAGGGAAATTGCCGTAAACGAGGCGCAGCCGCTCCAGATCGGCCCCCTGATGGCTCGTTTCGGGCTCACTCGAACTCATGCCGACGTGCCTGCGCAGCATCTATTCTATTAATTATTTTAGCGCGCTTTCGCATATGACTTATGTGCCGTGCGGCGCACCACAGCCGCGCGGGATGTGCGGCAGCCGACGCTTCTGCGAGGCGGCTGCGGCATTGCCACCGGCCAGCGCCACTCGACTCGAGCAACGTCCCTCAATTTGACTGTATATTAAATCAGCCCGATCGGCACCAAGCGCACTTCGTAACGCAGCCTGGCGCGCCGGTCAGATGCGGGCGCTCCACGGCCCTGCTCGTCGGCACCGGAGCGGGACGTACCGCTCGCCAGGGGGCCTGAGCCGCGCAGCCGACCGACGGATCGGTGCGCGCGCGATCAGCCCGGCCGGTGTGTGCCGCTCGAGCGCAGAGCGTGGTGGCGGCTGCGCGCGAACGGCCCGTAGCACCGCACGGCGTGAGCCGCCGAATCAGCCTGCCCGCACATCGCGCTTCAGATGCGCGATGATGTCCTTGGAGAACTCGCCGGTCACCAACAGCCGGTGCGCCACGTCATCCATCAGCTCGACCCGATTTCGGCCCTTCGATTTGGCCTGATAGAGCGCCTCGTCCGCCAGCTGCAGCGCCCCGTACGGATTACGCCATGCGGTCGGCTCGACGACCGCCACACCCACGCTGATGGTCAACACCTCGCCACACCGCGAGCCATCATGTTCGATCGAGAGCGCCTGCACCGAGCGACGCATGGCCTCAGCGGTTTCCTGCGCGCCCGTACGGCCGGTGTCGTACAGAATGGCGCCGAACTCCTCCCCGCCGTAACGGGCCACCAGGTCGAGCGGCCGGCGCGCACAGCCCTGGATCGCCTGCGCCGCCTGGCGCAGCGCCTCATCGCCGGCCTGATGGCC
Organism: Gammaproteobacteria bacterium; assembly: GCA_027324195.1. GTDB lineage: Bacteria > Pseudomonadota > Gammaproteobacteria > Steroidobacterales > Steroidobacteraceae > 13-2-20CM-66-19. Next base: position 20,909 of record DAHVTM010000004.1, read on the forward strand.
GTAGCGATCGTTGTAGGCCTTGAAGTAATCGATGTCGATGAGAAAGATCGACAGAGGTCGCCCATCGGTCGCCGCCTGCCGCCACAGTTGTGCGAGGCTTTCGTCGAACATGCGCCGGTTCTTGGTCCAGGTGAGCACATCCTGCTGCGCCAGCTCACCGATCAGCTGCCTCTCGAGGAAAGCCCGGCGCGTGTGCCGCTCAATCAGCCGCGCGGCCACCGCGCACGCCGCGAGTGTCGTGAGTAGAAATCCTGCGGCCCCCGTGGCGATCTCGGGCGGCAGGCGCACCAGATGCGCCGCGAGCAGCTCTGCCACCACGGCGAGCGTGGCGGCGACCAGCCCGGCGCGAAACGGCAGACCCAGGAAATAAAATGGGCCGATGATGAGCAGCGGAATCGCCATCAGCCCATCCGGCTCGCCCGCCATGGCCACATGCACCGCCTGGACGGCGATGAGGATATTGCGCAGGGGGACGAGCACCCACGCAACCGGCAAGTACCAACGCTCGTAACGACGGCTCCAGGCGAGCCACGCCAGCACGATACTGGAGACACCGACCATTGGGGCGATTCCCCCATTGAGCGGCAACGCCTGATGGTTGATCAGCATCTGAACGCCGCGCACTGCGATCAGCAGCACCGTCAGGGTACATGCGAAGCGCACGATGGAACGGCTGTCGCGCAGGGTGCTGCGCACGAACTGCTCCTCGAGCGCACCGGGAAAACGGGTACTCGGCGGATCCTTCTGCAACTCCGCGGCGTAAATCGAATCTGGTAAGGCGTCGAGGCTCAGGCGCAAGGTCATCTAAAAAGCATAAGTCATATCGGAAATGACGGATGAGAACGGCAGCAAGGTCCACAGATCCCGTCGCTTCACCGTCCCGGGGCAAATTAAATCAATAAATTCAATTCATTGCATCCCGCACACCGTGCAATCCGGCCGCCGGCCTGCAATAGTGCCCGCCACTGATCACACTGGCGATCCGGCATACGCGACGGCCCGCGCACCGACCCCGCACGGCCGGTGATGCTCATGCCATCAGAGGGGCCCCTCAGCGCCCCAATCCCACCGCCTTCACCCTCGATCCGCCGCGGGAACTCGCTGTGCGCAACGGGCATCCGGCCGTGTTACGGCTTGATCTGTCCGCGCAGTTCACCGGCCGGATCGCGTTTGCTGTGTACGTTGAAGTACAGCTTTCCGGCGCGGAACGCCTGGTATTCGGCCGCGGTGAGCTTCGTTCCGGGCGGCACTCGCCAGCGATGCGCTCCGGCCTGCTTCAGCCAGATGATGGGCGGTCCATTGTGACCGGCCGCTCCCTCATGGATGTGCACCATGGTCGGATTGATGCCGTGGACGATGACCTCGGCGCGCAGATCATGGTTTGGCAGCACGGTGATGATCCCCTCGCCCCGCGCGGTGCTGTGAATCGCCGGCACCTCCTGCGCGCCGCTGAGGCGCACGTGCACGGTGGCGGCCGCCGCCAATCCGATCGCACCCCCGAGCAGCACGATCCAACCGAGATGCCTGATCAATCGATTCATGGTGTGCACCTGCTGTGTCTTTGCCGTTTCGGCCTCGGCTCCTCGGCCGCAACGACCGCGTGCCCGCGCGATGATAGCCGGCCGCGCGACTTTGCGTGCAGCGGAGTTCCTGAGGCGACGGACCGTGCCAAATGAGCGCCCGACGGCCTGAACAAATCGTTACCGTGTCGGTCCCAGACCGATCACTTTTTTGGAGATCTGCAATGCGCCCGATTCTGGCATTGGCGACCGCCGCGCTCCTCGGCACGAGCCTGGCAGCCTTCGCAGCCCCCGCAGCTGCGCCCAAGCAGGCAGGCCCGTTCCAGGGTCTGAAGTTCCGTGATCTGGGCCCGGCCGTGGCGGGCGGACGCGTCACCAGCGTGCTCGGCGTGGCCGGCAATCCTGCTCTTTACTACGTCGGCACCGCCGGCGGCGGGGTCTGGAAGACCCAGGATGGGGGCATGAGCTGGAAGGCGATATTCACCCACGAGCCGACCCAGTCCATCGGCTCGCTCGCGCTCGCTGGTGGTAACCCCAACTGGCTATGGGTGGGCACCGGTGAGGCCAACCCGCGCAACGACGTGCTCGACGGCGACGGGGTCTACTTCAGCCCGGACGGCGGGGCAACCTGGGTCGACAAGGGACTGCACAGAGCCGGACAAATCGCCGCCATTGCAGTCGATCCGCAGAACACCCAGACGGTGTTTGCCTGTGCCGAGGGCAATCTCTGGAAGCGCGGCCCACAGCGCGGTATCTACATGAGCACCGACGACGGCGCGCATTGGCGCCGCGTGCTGTATCTGAACGATCACACCGGATGCAGCACCCTCGCGTTCGAGCCGGGCAACCCGAAGGTACTGATCGCCGGCATGTGGCCGCTGCAGCGGCGCCCGTGGATACTCACGAGCGGCGGCAGGAGCGGCGGCCTGTATCGGTCCACCGACGGGGGCGTGCATTGGAGTAAGCTCACCCGCGGGTTGCCGGGCGGGGACATCGGCCGCAGCGCCGTCGCCTTCGCGCCGAGCCAACCGCAGACGGTATACGCCGTGCTGCAGGCGAGGGGCGGGGTGTTGTGGGTCTCGCATGACCTGGGTGGCCACTGGCGCAAGGTGAGCGACAACCATAACGACGATGTGCGCCCTTTCTATTTCACGCAGCTCGCCGTCATGCCGAACAATCCGCGGCGGCTGTTCCTGCTGTCGATGAAGATGATGGAGAGCAGGGACGGCGGCAAGCACGTGTTTTACGCCGACAAGGGCGTGCACGTCGATCATCACGCCATCTGGATCGATCCGCGCAACCCCAACCGCATCATCCAGGGCAACGACGGTGGAGTCTATCTCTCGCTCGACGGCGGCAAGCACTGGCGCTATCTGGACAACCTGCCGATCGAGCAGTTCTACCAGGTGGCCACGAGCCCGAGCGATCGTCCCTGGCCCTACCTGGTGTGCGGCGGACTGCAGGACAACGATGCCTGGTGCGGCGCGAGCAGCGACTACCGGCGCGGCGGGGTGACCGGCGCGCAGGACTGGTTCGAATTCTCCGGCGGCGACGGACAGTACGCGGTTCCGGCTCCGAGCGATGCGTCGATCATCTACTCGACCACGGATGACGGCTATGCCACGGTGTACAACCGGGCCACGGAGCGGAGGCGGGGGATCAATCCGTACGTGCGCGATGAGCTGGCCGGCCTGCTGCTCTCGGGCAAGCCACCCTACGCGCAGAAGTACCGTTTCGACTGGACGACCCCGATGGCCGTCTCGCCGACCGATCCACAAGACGTCTACACCGCCGCCGACGTGGTCTTCCACAGCACCGATGGCGGCAAGCACTGGACGGTGATCAGTCCCGACCTGACGCGCGACGTCAAAGCCAAGCAACAGCCGAGCGGCGGGCCGATCGATCTCGACATGAGCGGTGCCGAGACTTATGACACCATCCAGTCTCTGGCGCTCGCACCCGCCAACCCCAATGTGATCTGGGTCGGCACGGATGACGGCTGGGTATGGGTCAGCCGCGACGATGGCGCGCATTGGGCGAAGGTGACCCCGCCGGGCGCGCCGCAGTGGGCCCGCGTGTACCACGTCGAGCCCTCGCCGTTCGCCGCCGGCACCGCCTATGCGGCGTTCGACGGCCATGAAATCGGCAACGATGCCCCGTATGTCTATCGCACCACGGATTACGGCAAGCATTGGACACGCATCACCCGCGGACTGCCCGACAGCAGCGTGGAAGTCGTGCGGGAAGATCCCAACCGCCCCGGCCTGCTGTTCGCCGGCACGATATCCGCCGGCCTGTACGTCTCATTCGATGACGGCGGACACTGGCAGCCGCTGCACGCCAACTTGCCGTGCGGCGTGTCCGTGATGGATATTGCCTTCGCGCCGCACCACCGCGGCCTGTTGCTGGCCACGCACGGTCGCGGCATCTGGGTGCTCGACAATCTGCGGCCCATCGAGCAGTACAGCGCCGCCGTGGCGCGCGCGCCGTTCCACGCGTTCACCGCTTCACCGGGCGTGCTGCTGTACCGCGTGCATACCAACGGCGTGGGCCCGAGCGCCTATCGCGCGCCGAACGCACCCACCGGAACGGTAATCAGCTATAACCTCGCGAAGACGCTCAAACCGACCGCCGCGCAAAAGGCGGCGCACCGCGGCCCGGTGCGCATCACGATCCGCGATTCCGCCGGAACGCTGATCAAGACCCTGTACGGCCCCGGCAAGGCCGGCATCGATACGGTCGTGTGGAATCTGGACTACCGGGCCCCCACGCGGCTGAATCCCCCGCTCGGCAAGCCACCCCATGCCCACGGCTCGGGCGGCGGCTCCGGTGCGCCCGCCCTGCCCGGCCGCTACATCGCGACACTGCACGCCGCGGCGTACGCCCAGAAGGTGACGCTGAAGGTACGGCCCGATCCCCGCTACACGGTCAGCCTCGCCACCGAGCGCGCCGACACCCGGGCAGCCTTGGCGACGCGCGCCGAGCTGTCCGCGGTCAACAGCCTGCTCAATCACATCGCGGCAATGCGCGCGAAGCTGGCCGCGGTGCTTGCTCGCGGGCGCAGCGATGCCGAATGGGGACAGCAACATGCTGCGCTGATCGCCCGAGGCAAGAAACTGCTGAAGACGCTGAGCACGTATCAAAGCCTGCTGTGGAATCCGCACACGCAGCACGACGCCTCGGAGGACTTCCTCCGTCACTTCTCGCGCCTGCACCGCCGGGTCGAGACACTCTACGAGATGTGCGCGGGCCTTTG
>DAHVTM010000027.1:0-4259 GCA_027324195.1 Gammaproteobacteria bacterium
CGCCGTCACGATTTCCACGAGCGCTGCGGAATCGCCCGCCGTTTCGGTTGTGAGTGCCGCTACGGCCTATCATGAGGCCATCGAGGCGCTACGCTGGGCGCGCGCACTGCTCGCTTCGGGCACGCCGGCTTCCGACATCGCCATCGCGTCGGCCACTACGGCCGAGTACGACGACCACTTCCTGGCTCTTCGCGCCGACGCGAACCTCGACCTGCACTTCGTCCATGGCCTTAGAACCATCTCAACGCGCGCAGGACAGGCTGCCGCGGCTCTTGCCGATATCGTCGTCCGAGGACTCTCCCGTGCCCGCCTGCGCCGTCTCGTAGTGCTCTGCGGGGCCGCCAGCCCCTTCAAGGCGTTGCCCGAGGGCTGGCTGCGCGTGCTACCGGCCGATGCGCCGCTTTCGGATCTCACTGCCTGGAAACGGCTTATTGCCAAGTTAAAGCCAGAGGACTGGCCCGACGGAGCGGACCACTCGGACATTCTACGCACCGCAGTTCATCTTCTGGCCGGCGGCACGGCAGCGACCGCCGAGCTAGGTGAGGCATTTCTCGAGGGCCGTGCTCGCGCGATCTGGCGCAAAGCGCTGCTCGCAGGGCCAGCCGCAGCCATTGATGCCACGCTGGCCAGCCTGAAGCAGGATGACGGGACGGAAGCGTGTGTCTCGGTCGCGTGGATGCCGGCCAGCGCGCTTGCGGCATCTCCCCGCCCGTTTGTGAGACTCATCGGGTTGAACTCCTCCCGCTGGCCCCGGGGAATCGCTGAAGACCGTCTGATCCCCGATCACATCATTCCGACGCGCGACATCGATCCTCTGCCGGTCAACCTCGCCGACCGGCGCGATTTCGGGACCATCCTGGCGACTACCGCGAGGGAAGTCGTGCTGTCGCGGGCCCGCCACGACAGCGAAGGTCGGCTATTGGGCCGCAGTCCGTTGCTCGCTGGGTACGGCCAGGAAGCTTACCTACCCCGCCATGCAGCGCCCGAGCACGCCTTCAGTGAAACCGATCGCCTCATGGCGCACCCAGCAGAGTTCGCGCTTGAGCCACAGGCGGTGAGTGCAGCGCGCTGCTGGCACGATTGGCATCGACCCGAGATCACCGCACATGACGGTCTCGTGCGGGCTGACCACCCCCTGCTGCTGGAAGTTCTCAAGCACAGGCATTCGGCGAGTTCCCTCAGGGTGCTGCTGCGTAATCCGTTGGGGTTCGTTTGGAAGTACGTCTTTCATTGGAAGACCCCGCAAGCGGGCAGTGAAACACTCACGCTCGAGCCACCTGCTTTCGGCGACCTGATTCACCGCACCCTGGACCTCGCGCTCCAGGCGCTTGAACGCAGCGGCGGACTGTCCTCGGCAGATGCCGTGGCGATCAAGAGCGCCGTTCAAGACGGCGCAGAGCGCGTCGCCGCGAGATGGGAGAATGAAACCGCCATACCGCCGCGCATCATCTGGGACAAGACGGTGGACGAAGTTCGTGACAACTCGGTCAGAGCACTGCTCTTCCGCAACACAGCACTGCCCGGCGCGCGCGCCTACAGCGAAGTGCCTTTCGGCGGTATCGAACCCAAATCGACTGCTGCGGTTCCTTGGGACATCAACCAGCCAGTGATCATTCCAGGCACTGACTTGCACGTCAGCGGCTACATCGATCGCCTCGACGTAGCCGCGGATGGATCGCGAGCCCTCGTAATCGACTACAAGACCGGTCGCGCCCCGGACAAGCCCATCCGCCTCAACGGTGGAAGTGAGCTGCAGCGATGCCTGTACGCGTTTGCGGTCCAGGCGCTGCTCGGCACCCACGTCGAGATCCGTGCATCCCTCTTGTATCCGCATGAGGAGCTCGAGCTGCCGCTCGACGATCCAGCTGCCGCCATGACCGAAATCGCGCGGTACCTGCAGGTAGCCAGGACGAGCTTCGAGGCAGGCGCGGCAATTCCAGGGCCGGATACCGCCGGTGCCTATGACGATCTCACCTTTGCGCTGCCCGCGAATGCCAGTGCAACGTATTGGACGCGCAAGCACCCGGCAATCCTTGAACGGCTTGCAGATCTTGCCCCGCTTTGGGAGACCGAGTGATGGACGTTGTACCGAAGACCCTAAGCGACGGCCCTGCCCGACAGATAGCGATCGCTGCGCATCACCGTTCGATCCTGCTCGAGGCGGGCGCCGGTTCTGGCAAGACCGCGGTCATGGCCGGTCGCATTGCGATGATGCTAGCCGAGGGGATCGACCCACGCAGCATTGCCGCGGTGACCTTCACCGAACTGGCCGCAAGTGAGCTCCTCCTTCGGGTACGCCAGTACGTCATTGGGCTTCTTGACGGGCACATCGCCTCCGAGCTGCGCGTCGCGCTGCCGCATGGACTGTCGGAGACGCAACGCACACACCTTGAACAGGCAGCGGACGCGCTCGATGAGATTACCTGCACCACGATCCACGGGTTTTGCCAGCGACTCATCAAGCCCTATCCAGCGGAGGCGGACATCGACCCCGGAGCGGCCATTGTCGATCGCACTGAGGCGGATTTTGCCTTCGTCGAGCTCTTCGACACCTGGCTCCGTGAGCGCCTCTCGGGAGACGAGAACAGTCTGATTGCCGAAATGGCGCTGCGGGATCCGCTCGCGACACAGAAACTCACGCTGCGGATCGCGCAATGCCTCCGGCGGTACCGCACGTTGCACGCACCACCCGTCTCGGACCTCAGCACACTATCAGGGGACTTTCGACGCGCGGTAGACGCATTCGGTGCGTTCCTTCACGGAGCACCAGCACGTGAACCGGAAACCGAAAACTGTCTCGACCAATTCCACGAACTGGCCGATGGCCCTGCTAAAGCTGACCTCACCCTGCCGCAAGGACTCGCGGGCTTGCTGGCTGCGCGCCCCTCGGCAGACCTCGTCACGCAAAAGGGAACGTTCCGCGTCTACAAGAAGAAGGGCAAGTGGGTCAGTGTCGGCAAAAGCGCCGGCCTCTCCAAAACCGATGCCGAGCAACTCAGTGCGAAAGCGACCGATCACTACGATATCTGTGGTGTCGCCTGGACGGCCTTGCAACAGGCCGCTGCCGGCCATGCGATCGCGAACCTACTTAAGGAAACCGGATCTGTCATTGCGAAATTCCATGCCCAGAAGCGCGGCAGTGCTCAACTCGATTTCGACGATCTGATCTTCGCCGCACGCGATCTCCTGCGCGACCATGAGCCCGTACGCCGAGCCCTGGGCGAGCGCTTTCGGCACGTGCTCGTCGATGAGTTTCAAGATACGGATCCTCTCCAGACGGAGATCTTCTGGCGCCTGTGCGGCGATCCACCAACGCCCGACGCGCATTGGTCGCAATTCCGTATTCGGCCCGGCGCACTGTTCCTGGTCGGCGACCCCAAACAGGCGATCTACCGTTTCCGGGGCGCCGACGTCAGTGCCTACGTCAAGGCGCGCACCGCGTTTCACAGACAAAGCGGTGACAGCTTACTGTCGATTTCCACGAACTTCCGCTCCAGGGAATCGATTCTCACGTTCGTCAACGAGCGATTCGACACACTACTTTCGGTCGCAGGCCAACCGGGTTTCACCGCTCTAGATGCGTATCACGGAAACCCTGATGATGGCGTATGCGTCGTCGCGCTCGAGATTCAAGTCGCTGATGCACAAGGCAATGCATCGAGCGAACAGCAGCGGGACGCCGAAGCTGAAGCGGTCGCTGATTTGTGCGCGCGCCTGATCGATAACCGGTCGATTATTGACCGCCGTACCGGAAAACAGCGCCCTTGCCGCCCCGGTGACATCGCTCTGCTCGCACCGACAGGCACAGATCTATGGCGATACGAGCAGGCCCTAGAAGACAGGAACATTCCAGTCGCGACACAGGCGGGCAAGGGACTCTTCCACCGCCAAGAGATCCAGGACCTCATCGCCATTACCCGCGCACTGGCCGATCGGCGCGACACCCTGGCGTTGGGTGCAATACTGCGCGGTCCGCTGGTCGGTCTCACCGAGGAGGAATTGCTGGACATCGTGTCGGCGCTCCCGCGAGATGAGACCGCACCAGAGCGCATCCCGACGCTGCATCTAGGTATCAACCCGGAACTCCTTGGACATCCTCTTGCAGCCGCCGTGGTCAAGAGCCTGCAATCCCTCTACAAACGCAACCACAGCACCACACCGCATGAACTCCTGTCGGAAGCTGTCGACGTCCTGCGTATACGCCCCATCCTGATCGCACGCCATCGGGGTCAGGCCGAACGGGCGCTCGCCAACATCGA
>DAHVTM010000034.1:0-83655 GCA_027324195.1 Gammaproteobacteria bacterium
CTCGCGGGGCGTGACTTTGCGCTCAATGTCCTTGCGGGTCGGCAGCGTGCGCAGGTCGTAGTCCGCTTGCAGCGCCAGCCAGCTCGCGGCGTCGCCGCCGAAGTAGCGCGCCAGGCGCTCGGCGGTGTCGGCGCTCACGGAGCGGCGCTCCTTCACGATTTCGTGCAGACGGGTGGCCGGCACCCCGAGTTCCATCGCGAGTGCGTGCACGCTCATTCCGAGGGGGGCCAAATAGTCCTCGCGCAGTACCTCACCAGGGTGAATGGCGCGCATGCGGTCGGCTGGTTTGCTCATAGGGTAGCCCTCAGTGGTAGTTGACGATCTCAACGTTTCGCGGCCCTGCGTCCGTCCAGATGAAGCACACACGGAACTGGTCGTTGATCCGGATGCTGTGCTGGCCCTTCCGGTCGCCCTTCAAGGCCTCCAGGCGGTTACCGGGCGGTGAGCGCAGAAAGTCGAGCGTCTTGGCGACGTTCAGCACGCGCAGTTTGCGCGTGGCGACATTCTCGAACGCCCGAAACTCTCGGGGATGGCCGCCCTGGAAGAGCTCCTCGGTGCGCTTGCAGGCGAACGATTGGATGGCCATGCGAACAGAGTATTACGTGAAACGTAATACGTCAATAGTAAAGACTCAGAGGCAGCGCGTCACGCGCGGTATTGGACATTTCGCCGCGTTGAGGCTCGCTAGCATCGTCTCGCAGGTGCGCCGCAGGTTTCGCTGTGGGAACGGCTCGCGCACCTCTTGGTCCTTCCCCATTGTCGCGGATAGGTCGGCTCCGGTTGTAGACAGCACCTCGGTCCCCGTCGTTCGCGACCGGCGCACTCGGCGCCGGCGAAGTCCGGGACTCTGGCACGCGCCTGGCACACTTGCCGCCGCAAATCCGCACCGGGCGGCGCGATGCCGCGTTCGCAAGCCCTTGATGTGAGAGGGGTGTGGTGGTGTGGCGTGGTGCCGTACCTGGACTTTTAATCCGCTGGTCGACGGTTCGATTCCGTCACGCCCCACCATCTAACCTTACACCGCCAAAGCTTTCAGGACGTGCGTAGGGTCCCGACGGATTGCTGTCAGTAGAGCCTTGGCGGGTCCGGTCGGCTCGCGCCGGCCTTGCTCCCAATTGCGCAACGTGCCGACGTCCACATGGAGCAGGGCGGCGAACTTTGGCTGACTCAAGCCGAGCGTGGAGCGCAGCTCCTTGATGGCGAGAGGTTCGACGTGGAATTCCCGGGAGGGCGCTCGCTCGCCCCGGGCGATCTCATTCATCTGCGTCATGCTCTCGACAAGCTCGGAAAACAGCTTCTTGTTCACGGGCTACCTCTTACCAATCAGCATTGAGCTTGCGGAGAACTTTCTTCTCCGCAGCCGTTAAATCGTCCTTCACGCCCTTGCGATAAATGAGCAGCAGGCGAATTTGTGTCTGCGCCACGACGTGGAAATAGATCACGCGCACGCCGCCACTTTTGCCACCGCCTTTGATCGACCAGCGCACCTTGCGCAACCCGCCGTTGCCTTGGATGACACCGCCCAATTGCGGATGCGCTGCCAGGCGTTGGTGGAATTCTGCATAGCTTTTTTCACTCAGCAGTTCTTTGACTTGCCTGGTAACGACCGCCGATTCGATAAAGACCATGAAATCCGATGGTACGTCATTGACGCATGTGCGTCAATGACGTATGAATCGCGCTGCAAGGAGTTGCCGACGGTGCGTCATCGCTCTGCTATTCGCCTGCGAACGCCCAACCGGCATTGCTTTCGCCGACCGATCTCAATTCAGATATAGCTTGATTTCCGCTATATCGCGATATATCGTACGCCAATGTACAAGCATCGTAGATACGGCGGTGGCCGCCGCGCTGCTCCCCCGGAAGATCCGGGGGACCGCGCTCGCGAAGTCCACCATCACCAGCACCATCATCGTCATCGCGAGCATCGACACGGCGGACGGCCATTCGATTACGGTGAGCTGCGACTGCTCGTCCTCGCCATGATCGGCGAGCAACCCCGCCACGGCTACGAATTGATGAAGACCATCGAGGCCAGAATGGCCGGCAGTTACAGCCCGAGTCCGGGCGTGATCTATCCGACGCTCGCTTGGCTCGAGGATGTGGGGTACGCCTTGCCATCGATCGGGGACGGCAGTCGGAAATGCTACCGGATCACACCGGAGGGCGAAGCCTTCCTTACCGCGAACAGATTCGCCGTAGACACGCTGCTGGCACGGCTCAGCGACGCAGACGGGGGCACGCGCGAGGATATGTCGGAACAGGTCATCCGCGGGATGGAAAACCTGAAAATGGCTCTGAGACTCAGGATGCGACGCGGCAACCTCGATGCGGATGGTGCCGCCGCGATTGCCAAGGCACTCGATACGGCGGCACTCGCAATTGAGCGTAGCTAATGAATATCACAAATGTCGCCCATCAGCATGGCCGAGGTCAAAACGCCTATGGCTCGCTGCTATTTCGGGCAGTGAATCTGAGATCCATTGGATGTCAGATTCGGGACGTTCTATTTAATCAGAAGAGAAGAAGGGAAATCTAGAATGCGTGTTGCCCTCATCGGCGCGACCGGGAATGCCGGTTCACGGATTTTGAACGAGCTTGTCCAGAGAGGTCACCAGGTCACCGCCATCGTGCGCAATCCTGAACGCGTGCCCGCGCTTTCCGGCGTCACGGCGCAGCAAGGGGATGTCCTCGATCAGAATCAGATCGCCAACCTGGTTGCAGGACACGCTGCTGTCATCAGCGCCGTCCACTTCACGGCCAGCGATCCCCATAAACTGATCGGGGCAGTACGCCAGTCCGGAGTCAGTCGGTATCTGGTGGTGGGCGGCGCGGGCAGCCTCGAAGTCGCCCCCGGCGTCAGGCTGATCGACACGCCCCGAATTCCGCCGGCAGTCAAGGCCGAAGCATCTGCCGGGGTGACCTTCCTTGATCTGCTGCGAGAGGAACAACAATTGGAGTGGACGTTCCTTTCGCCTTCCGTGACGTTCATTCCCGGCACGCGCACGGGAAAATTCCGACTCGGGAAGGATAAGCTGCTCAGCAATGAACAGGGTAGCAGCATTTCCTTCGAAGATTATGCCGTGGCCCTCGTGGACGAGTTGGAGACACCGCGACACTCGCGCCAACGTTTCACCGTCGGGTACTGATTCCAATGCTCGTAACTGACATGAGCCCCGACGTTGAGTGCGGTTTAGACCCGGAGCAACAATGACTTGTCTGGTTCTGCACGAGGCGCAAGCGGTATTCAAATTTGGCCTTTGGGCACAATTTGGGCGCAGTGAGAGCGTATACCGTCCAACAGCGACCGACAGCGTTCCAGTCGCGATGCTTAGGTTCGACTAGATAGCCGCGCGTTCAATGTGTCTGTCGATTGCTTCGCGGACTTCTCCGGGCAATAAATCCTTGGCAACGTGATCACGCCAGGTATCCACGATGTGGGCCGATGTCTCCTGTGCAATTTTCCATAGCTGATTGACCGGCAGACGGGCCTTTTCTGCGAAGCGGCGCACCTGATCGGGCATGATATAGCCGATGCTCCGTTCACCGCCGAAGTTGAGCGCCAGAGTGTCATTCGGGAGGTAGGGAATCGTCGCCACCAGATCATAGGCGGGTGACAGAACGGGAGTCCGGCGGTCCGTGTAGAGCAGGGTCCAGTTCTTGAGGTGCATGTCACCATTGCCGGTCAGCACCGTGAAGACCAACCGCCGCATGAATTCGTGAACAGCGGCCTCACCCGCCTCGGCGGCAAGCACGGCGGCAATATTGGCGTAATTGCGCCCTTTATACTTGTCGTCGGGATAGATGCCGAATACTTGGGCGAAGTCTTCCATGTGCAGACGGCGTCCGTCTGTCTGACGGTCGAAACGGCGGATGGCGAGCGCGTGACCGCCTGCGCGGTTCACGTCTTCAGGCAGGCCAGCGATCTCCTCGAGCGGCAGCAGGCGGATTTCGGGTACGTCGATACCGACGCGGCGCGCAAGTTCCATCATCGCGTATTCGTTTTCAGCAAGGGCTGGATAATGGGGCGAGGGCAGCTTGACGATCCAGGAACCGCCGATACCGCTGGCCGGTATCGTCAGGTGTCCCTTGCCGTTCACAAGGGCGGAGAACTTCATCTGCACGCCTGCCAGCGAGAATTTCAGCACCGCAGGGGCACTATCCGCACCGCTGTCTTTCTCGATCTCCGACTCCGCCGCCCAGTTGTCGTCGAGCGGTTCGACCGTGACAGCGCCGGGCAGATCGGCGCCCAACTGCCAGAGGAGGATGAACTCCCGTCCGGGCATCACGCCTGCTCTAGCCGCGAGGTAGTCGCGCAAGGCGCCTTCCGGCAGCAGATTGGAAAAAAAGGTCGGTAGGCGCATCGCTGTTGGTTTGACCGTCGTCACCAACCCAGAGGCGCCCTTATAGGACAGGCTTAGCGTCGGTCGGTTGGTGTCCTCGACATAGGCCTCGTCGAAGGCAAAGAGATATCTGTCACCGGGCAGGCGATTGATTACGCCGATCCGTTTGCCGTGGAGGAGGACGGCGAGCGCGACCGGCTGTCTGGTGGCGCTGGTCATGATGCGTCACCATCCTGATTGTCGTCAGCAGCATAGAGCGGGCGCTCGTCGGTCTTGTCCATGCGGCCGTCACGAACTAGGGCGGTGACAGCAGGAACGAGGGACTGGGGCACGAGAACCAAATCCATGCCGAGCACCCGCACCAGATCGAGCAAAGTGTCGAATCGTGGCACGATGCGGCCGGTTTCGATGCCGGAGATGTGGGTCTGTGGAAGGCCAGCTTGCTGTCCGACCTGTGCCTGGCTCCAGCCGCGGCGAACCCGGGCGGCCTTCAGCTCCCGTCTTATGGCCTCGGGTAGGCGGTCCATTCGGACAGGGCTTATATGTGATTTCATCTAAGTTACCAATACATATATGTTATCGCATATATTTATCCGACTCCAATATGCAAATTTAGCTATTATCAAAAGAAGTAGCTAAAACGACATATATGGGCTGTCCAGGCGAACGGATAGCGCAGGGATGGGTCGCTGATCGGCTGCCTGCACCTGTTTCCAGGCAGGCACGCGCCCAGAAGCAGATTCGCAGCGGTCCCCAAGAGAACTCAGGCGTAAACTGGAGATTGCCGCCAGGGAAGTTCTGACCTGGGTTCTACCATGCTTCTCCGCTGCCACGATCACAGCGTAGCCTGAATGGTCTGCATGAATGGAAACCCAGAGAATCTCAATCAGATCGCACTCTCTGGGGATACGTCTAGTTCTGATGACGTACATTGCGGGGTTCGCTGTCGGAACCGCTACGCACCTCAACAGCATTCTCCAAGCGTTGCCGAATTCCAAATCCAAGAGCGGAAACGGCCGGTCGGCCGCTCGCGCACGAATCGCGGGGGTGCTCTCACGTAATTCCTTTTGAAGGAGGCCGATGAGTGAGAGCGGAGAATCTCTGCTGCGCCGGGCCGCCTGAGCCATGAGCTCGATGCCGCGATGATTGAGATCGCGTATCGTGGAGCGTCCAACAGTACGTCATCGCGCCGATATTGGTTTTTGAGCGGCCAAGCCCTATCACTTTGCCGACCGATCTGATGTCTGCGCGATGCCCGGTTCAGCATTGCACGTTGGTACAGCGCCGGCACACGTGCCGTCACAACTGAGCTCCAGCGGTCACCGCGGACCGGTTGCAAGTTTCTGCGTTCTCAGGCGTCAGGTGGTGCGACCGCGTGCATGACCTGGATTTGTAGACCGTTGGTAGGGGGTTCAAAGCCCTCAGTCGGCACCAAATTACGACAGGAAAGTATCGCGGCAACAATCTCGCCAATCGCGTCGGCGTGTTCGAAGTATCGGCAGAGGCGTGTCAAGCGCTGTACCCAGCGACTGCTGATGTGGGCATGCGCACTGATACGGAAAGTGGACTCGTCTGGCCGCCGTTAGGCACCAGTTCGAACGACAGGCTTTTGTGCCGGGCGTGAGCCCGCGATGAGGATGTCGACCAGCCTCTTAGCGCTTTGCTGCCAGTCGGGACCAGAGCCCACGAGCGAAACGCCGACCATGGCGCGCAGCAGATCTGAGGCGTCCGTATCGGGGCGTATATCGCCGCTCTCTTTCGCGCGCTGGACCAGTGATTCCATTGCGCCCTGAATCAAGCTGCGCGAACTCTCATAGAGCCTCGAGGGGCCGCCTACGACGCTGTTGAGAGCGGGTGCGATGATGTGCTTTGCGGCGATGTAATCGACGAGCAACAGCATCCATGCGCGCAGAGCCTCGATTGGGGGCATCGTTGCGGCGAATTTGCCCTCGGCAGAGGCAAGCCTTTCCACCTCACTCCGATAAACCGCCTCGATCAGCGCGTCCCGTGTCGGGAAATGACGGTACAGAGTTCCAGGTCCGACCTCGGCCCGCTTCGCGATTTCATCCAGGCTGGCTTCGCCGCCGTGGTGGGTAAAGGCGCTCTTCGCGACTTCGAGAATGCGCTCCCGGTTCAGCTGTGCGTCTTTGCGCGGCCTGCGCGGTGCGGCTCGTGAGGACTTCTTGACCATATTCAAAGCGCCTTGAAAACGGAGACGCTCTCCGGTACTATGACTTTTCGGAGAGGGTCTCCACTTTAATGGAGCCGCTTACGGCTGGTCAATGCGTTCCATCCGGAAATCAAGGAGATGGCCATGCGTGTATTTGTGACCGGGGCAACCGGATTCATCGGTTCGGCCGTTGTGAGAGAGCTCATCGGGGCAGGCCATGAGGTCATCGGATTAGCGCGCTCGGATGCGGGCGCGCAGGCATTGGAAGCTGCGGGTGCGCAGCCTCATCGAGGCGATCTGCAAGACCTGGACTGCCTGCGCAGCGGGGCTGCCGCATCCGATGCCGTAATTCACACCGCCTTCCGGCACGACTGGTCGAAATTCGCGGAAAGTAGCGAGTGGGACAAGCGCGCAATTGAAACGATCGGAGCTGTGCTTGCAGGGTCCCGCCGTCCGTTCCTGGTTAGCTCCGGGGTGGGGGTGGCTGAGGGCCGAGCGGCTACGGAGGATGATCCGCCGTTTCCTCCGTCTGCCGCATACCCTCGCGTATCGGAGGCGACTGCAGTAGCACTCGTCGAGCGCGGCGTCCATGCCTCGGTCATTCGCCTTCCGCAGGTGCATGACACGGTGAAGCAGGGTTTGGTCACCTACCTGCTTCAGATCGCACGGAACAAGGGCGTATCAGCGTACGTGGGCGATGGCCACAACCGCTGGCCCGCCGCGCACATTTCAGATGTAGCCCATCTCTACCGGTTGGCGATGGAGCGAGGCGCGGCGGGGGCCCGATATCACGCCGTCGCGGAAGAGGGCGTGATGCTCAAAGACATCGCCACGGCTCTCGGCAGCGCTCTGAAGGTGCCCGTCATTTCCATAGCGCCGAAACAATCGCAGGAGCACTTCGGCTTCCTCGGAATGTTCGCAGCAAGGGATGGTCACGTTTCAAGCGCACAAACCCGGGCAACGCTCGGATGGCGCCCTGCCGGCCCGTCGCTGCTCACCGATCTCGCGAACATGCGCTACACGCGAGACTGAGCAATCCACCGCACGTTTGACACTCGAGAGGAGTTTCTCATGAAGAAGACATGGTTGATCACGGGTGCTTCCCGCGGCTTTGGGCGCATCTGGGCGGAAGCCGCGTTGCAGCGCGGCGATCACGTGACCGTTACCGCTCGCAAGCTCGCCGACGTGGTCGATTTCAGAAATCGCTTTGGCGAGGCAGCCCTGCCGCTTGCCCTTGACGTGACCAATGCAGCGCAGGTGCAGCAGGCGGTTCAGGACGCTTACGCGCATTTCGGCAGGCTGGACGTTCTCGTCAACAATGCTGGGACGAGTCTGTTCGCTGCTACGGAAGAGGCAAGTGACGAACAGATCCGCGACTTGTTCGATGCCAATTACTTCGGGATGGTCCGCGTTCTTCGCGCAGCCCTTCCGTTACTGCGCAAGCAGGGCGGCGGACACATTCTTGGGGTCTCCAGCGGGCTTGGAATTACGGCGTTGCCGCTCATTGGGTTCTATTGCGCGACGAAATGGGCTGTCGAAGCCTTGCATGAATCGCTGGCGCAGGAGGTCAAAGCATTCGGGGTCAAGGTGACACTGATCGAGCCGGGAGCTTATGCAACAGACTTCGGCAAGTCGGGGCAAATCACCGATTCTCTGGAACCCTACGCCGAGATGCGAAAGGTGTTTCTGACGCGACTCAACTCAACGGAGCGGGGTGATCCGGAAGCGACAGCGGATGCCATCCTGAAACTGGTGGACACGGACAAACCGCCGTTGCGACTCGGCCTTGGTACCACCATTTTGCCCAGGGCCCGCGCTGCCTATGCTGAGCGCCTCGCGACCTGGGAAGCCTGGGAGGGCGTAATGAATGCTGCGATGGGCGAGCCGAAGAAAACCGTCGAACCGTGGATGCAGCAGATGATAAACGGCACTGCGGATCAGGCGTGAAATTGGGTCAAAGTCCCGCGCCGGGCCGTTTGGCCAGACATTTCGGTGCACCGCGCATCGGGACAGCGAGCTGACTGATCCGGTATCCAGGGAACTCGCCGGCGGTGGTTTGACGCCGCCGGCGAGTCCGGAGTTGCCCGAGTGAAGGACGGCTACCGCAGCCCGTACGAGAGGCGTAGGGCGATTCGTTGGAGTACATCGACCAGCATGTCATCGTTGAGGGCGCGGTGAAATTGCGGTTCCCTGGGCAACGCTCCCTTCGCGTGCTCGTTGAGCACGATAGCGGGGGCGTGCCCGTTCATCGATGAGCCGTATTGGAAGCCTTGGACATTTGGATAGGCGTCGTACAACTGCCGTGCCAGGCGCGCGCGCGGGAGCGCGGCCCGGAATGAATTGTCCTGGAAGCGCCGATCCTCGTGGTGAAGGCGCCCCGCAGGTCAAGCAAGATTAGCGGCACTTGCACGGCAAAGACCACGAGGGCAGGCGCGTTGCGGATCCGGTCAATCCGACGGGTCGACTGGAAGACTTCCGCCGCGCAGGTGTCCACCTGGGGGGCGCAGTACAGCACGGCTCGGTCCTGCTCGATCGGCTCATCGCTTGAACTAGGTAGATGATGATCCCAGCGCGCGGCGGTTGGTCCGACGTGACGGAATCGGTTGCAATGCGAAGGATACGAACCGGCGGAGAAGTAGATGCGGGCCAAAGGCGTGCCGGCGGGTAGATCGAGGGTCTCGGCCGCAATCTGGCGTAGCGCCTCGATTCCGGGAGGCTCCGGAAACTTGCTCACCTGCGTCAGGCGCGTGTCAGGTCACGGGCGAGTCTCGCCACGGTCTCGATCGCCCGGCCCGATAGCAGCCATTCGCGAGGGCTCAATGGAGAGGCGTCACTTTCGGACTGCAGTTCAGGATCGGGTAGCAGGAACCAATCGACCACATCCAATGGGAAGAGATCCGACGGAAGCGCCTTCAGGACCTGCGCGAGACCCGGGATGACGAGGCGGCGCTCGAACTGAAAGCGCGGCAGGCGCCAGCTTCCCCCGTATTCCAGGCCAAAGAGGGATCTCTCGCGCAGCCTCTGGCGCACTCGGCTCACGTCCACACGCAAGAGCTTGGCGGCCTCGGCCGCCGACAGGCTTTCCTCAAGTAGCGCCATGTACTGCGCCTGGCTGCCTATGAGTGGGTCGTTATCGGCACCGACAATGACATGATCCTTGAGGGCGCCGACGCTGCGCAAAGCGTCAAGCTCGGCAATCGGGAGCTCCGCGGCGTTGTGGCGACCGGGACGCCGGGTAGTCGCTGTGGTCAGAGGGTGATTGCGCGCCAGCGCAAGCTTGGCAGCTGCATACCATTTGGCGAGCGAACGCCTTTCCGCCGCGTTGTCGCCCGGCACAAAATCCGGGCCATCCGAGGAGAGAGTCGCGGAGTGCTCAGCCATATGCTCCTCTTCACACATACGCGAGAATTCTCGGTCATGTATTAGCAGGAGAACTCGGGAGAGACATCAACTTGTGCCCGATGTGCAAATTCCTGTGCCGAGAACGTGTCGCGCTCAGACTGGGTGCACCGTAATGGTGCCTTGGTAGGCCTGGGGAGGGGGCTGGAAGGCGCTGCACGTTGTTGAATTATAAGAGCCTAGAGTGCTCGGTCGCTGCTTTTCAATCCGCTGGTCAACGGTTCGAATCCGTCACGCCCACCATCGTCCCTGACATCGCGAACGCTTACAGGACGTGCGTAGGGTCCCGATGGATTGCGGCCAGGAGCCTTTGGCCAGTCCGGCCGGCTCGCGCCGGTCTTGCTCCCGATTGCGCAACGTCCCCACCTCTACATGGAGCTGGGCGGCGAACTTTGACTGGCTCAAACCGAGCTTGGAGCGCAGTTCCTGGATGGCGATAGGCTCGAGGTGGAATTCTCGGCCGTGCGCCCGCTCGCCCCGGGTGATCTCATTCATCTGAGTCATGCTCTCGACAAGCGCAGACCGCCCCCCTTGCAGCCGGCCAATCACTGGGCGATGTGCCAGGAAATTACGCAAACGGACAATCCCTATAGGGATTCAGACACGGTGAGCGGCTCTCTCGTACGGTGCTTCTTGAACGGTGCAGCAATTAGGTGCACCTTCGACTCCAACTGACGAGTGCCGGGTAAAAAAAAAGCAGCCTCGACAGCGCACCATGCTGCGCAGTCGGTCTGCCGGGTATCTGCGGTGAGCGCCCGGGCGGCTTCGCTCGTTCGCTCTGGGGGTATACAGCGATATGAGATCGAACCAAGTCCTGTCGCGGACCGTCGCGGCCATCCTGGCGGCAGCCGCCGTGCATAGCGTCCCGGCGGCAAGTGCCGGCACGGTCCCACCCGTGGTCAGCGCTGCGCATCTGCAGGAGGTTATCGTCACGGCAACGCGTCGCGCCGAGAATCTGCAGAACGTTCCCATCGCGATTCAGGCTCTGACGGCACGAACGTTGCGGCACCTAAACGTGCATACGCTGTCGGGCTATCTCAGTTACCTGCCAAATGTCACCACCGCAAGCATGGGCCCTGGCCAGGACATGATATTCATGCGCGGATTGAGTACCACGAACGCTGGCACCCAAGGGGAAGACTCGGTCGGAGACTTTCCGAACGTCGGAACTTATCTCGATGGTCAGTCGTTGATGCTGCCGGCGCGAAATCTCGATGTCTATGCGGTGGATCTGCAGCGCATCGAGGTGGACGAGGGGCCCCAGGGAACGCTTTTCGGCGCGGGCGCAGAGGCGGGCGCCATTCGCTACATCACGAACAAGCCCAGGTTGAATACGCTCTCTGTGGATGTCAACGCAGGCTATGGAATCACCGCGCATGGTGGTCCGAATAGCAACGTGAACGCGGTGTTCAATCTGCCTCTCATCAGGGACCGGTTGGCGGCCCGCTTGGTGTTCTTTACCGATGATCGTGGTGGCTACATCAATAATCTGCCCGCTACCTTTGCGCGCGGTAGCACGGACCTCGGCATCGCGGCGGCCAATGGTGGCGTCGTCCCGACGAACAGCGTTGCGATAAACAATTATCAGATCGCGGCGCGGCACATCAATCCGCTGACTTATAAGGGTATTCGCGCTGAGGTGCTCTACAAGATCAACGACAACTGGAACGTCCTGCTCTCGCAGATGTTCCAGAACATGGATGCACAGGGCGTTTTCTACCAGATGCCGTATGGTACCGAAGGCGCAAAAGTGAATGACGCGACGGGCGTACCTGTGGGCTCGGTTCCGCTGCCATCGTTGTCCGTCAATCTGTTCAATCCGTCTTTCGACAAGGACCGATTCGAGAACACAGCGCTCACGGTGCATGGCGAGGCCGGTCCGCTGAGTCTCGTCTACTCCGGATCCTATCTCGATCGCAATGTCGATCAGGTTCAGGATTACACGAATTACGCCCGCGGTCGCTACGGCTATTACTACCAGTGCACGGGTGTCTCCTATAGCGCGACTGCCGGAAACGCAAACGCCACCTGCTACTCGCCGAGCGCCGTCTGGCGCGAGAGCGTGCGCAACACCGATCTGCAGCAGGAACTGCGCGTGAGCACTCCGAATTCGTGGCGGCTGCGGGCAATCGCAGGACTGTTCTATCAGGACCTCAACATCTTCGACGACACTGCGTGGCAGTACAAAAGTGTGCCGGACTGCGCGCCGAGCGGGCCGACCTCAAATTGCTTCCTGCCCGTGCAGCCCTGGCCGAATGTGCCGGCAGTAGTGCCGGGCGTGCGTAATTCGAGCACCGCCTTCTTCGATGATTTCAAGCGGGTATTCATCCAGAAGGCCGCCTACATTTCGACCAGCTTCGACATCATTCCGCATACACTGACGATCACCGGTGGCATGCGCTATTTCGACATGTACAGCTCGGAGATCGGCGGTGATGTTGGCAGTTTCGGCTGCAAGCAGTCGACGCCGACGACCTATTTTGGGCCCTGTCTGGGCTCAAACGGCACCAATTTCGCAAATCAAAACCACACCTTGGTGGAAACTGGACATCTGGGAAGGGCGAGCCTGAGCTGGCACATCACGCCGGATGTGATGATGTACTACACGTACTCACAAGGCTTCCGTCCGGGCGGATTCAACCGCGGCACATCCCCGGAACTTCCCGATCAGAACGGCGTGCCGCAATTCTTCACGCCGATCAATTACACATCGGACATCCTGACCAATAATGAACTCGGCTGGAAGGCGACGCTGTTCGACGGCAAGATGCGCATCAACGGCGCTCTATATCAGGAGAGCTGGAATCACGTGCAGACGGAGTTTTTCTGCCCGCAGTGCGGCTTCGGAAACCTGACATTCTTCACGAATGGGCCGCACTACCGCCTGAGGGGCATAGAGATGCAGATCGCGGCGCGGCCGATGGCAGGTCTCACGGTCGAGGGCTCATTTGCGCTCAATAGTGGTGAGCAGATCAACTCACCGGCGCTGATCGACAACAACCCGGCGAGCGCGAATTACGGCAAGCCGATCACTACACGCTATGTCGGTGGCGTCGCGGTTCCGGTTCGCAATCCATTCGGACCGCGCGGCGGAAATCTCGCGCTGTCCCCGCCATTCAAAGCGAATCTACGTGTGCGCTACGAGCGGCCGGTGGGCTCGTACCTGGCGTTCGTGCAGGCGGGATTCCAGCACTCGGCGGCATCAATTTCCTCGACGGCATATTTCTCGGGGTTTCCACTACCGTCGTGGACGACATACAACGCATCGGTCGGCGTCTCGAAAGACAGTTGGACGGTCTCGCTCATCGGCACCAATCTCACGAATGTGGACAAGAGTCTGTTTACGACCGACACGCAGTTCACGCTGACGCAGACGCCCATGCGTCCAAGGGTGCTTGAGCTGACGTTCAGCTATCACTTCGAGCGGCACGAGTGAGTCGAGCGGAAAGATGAGCTTCGCGCGCTGCAGCAAGGTGGCAGCCCTGCTGCAGCGTGCGAGGCAAGAGCGTCCCAGTTGATCGATATGTTTGCTTCCGACGGCCACTTGGCGTCAGCTCCGCGCAGTGGATCGAAGCGCAGGTGTATGGGCTGCGGAGTAATCCACGTTTTTCGACGCGTGAGGTAGAAATCCGCGATGCGGCGTGACACACCGGGATGCGCGGTGATCCGCTTGGGCCGGCCGACCGTGCAGTTGTGAATGACCTCGTGGCGAGCTTGGTCTGTGGGCGGCAGAGCATCTGAGCGGATCAATTTGCAGACCGGGAATCGACTGAGTGGGCTGGACGCTATCGCAACCGCAGTCGTCCTCGAGTTCGCAGAGGATCACATCGATCACAGGACAGCAGACGGACAGCCTGATCGCGGTCGCCGCGGGCTGCGGCTGGCCGTTGGCGGGTGTGTCGGTGCTACGAAGCCCGTTGGGGCAGAGTGGGTTGACTGTAGCAGTCTCGGTGTCCGTAGATCTCGGCGCGGTCACCTAGCGCCTGGGGCGGCCGAGGCGATTGGGAAGTTCGACGGAGCGAATTGCCGCATGATCGTGTGCGTCGGGACGATCGCAATGACCGTCGGGGTGTTGGACTTCAGATGCTCGGGGCGTCCGGGTGCAGTCCCGCCGCTGTTCACAAACCTGGGGGCCATTTGCCCGGTCTTTGGCGCGCCAGCAATCGCACGATCTTGGTGGCGATGGCTATCGGGTTGTGCGTCGTCGTGAGGGTCGGCATGAGCCGGTCCTCACGGGATAGGCGGGTAGTGCCTGGATGCGGATGTACCCCGGTCCCTTGGGGGTCAGTCATTTGGAAAGTTCTGGCGCCGGGAGCGGGATAAGGCGAGTGGCTCGGGTGATCGCAGCGGATACACATTTCAGGATGCGGGCGTCGGCATGGCGACAAGACCGTCCGTTCCGTGCTTACTCTGCGATCAGGACGCGTGCACGGGATTTACTTGGAGTGCATGGCGGCTCCATGTCGGCGTGACTGCGGACGATATCGTGCGGCGCACCGAGGGAGCGGCGACACGCTCTGAACTCGACGCCGCGTGAGTTCGATGCCGGCGCAAGCGTGACAGTCCCGAGTCCCCTCAGGTCGGCCGTGACCGGCAGGGAAGGACTCGCGACTGCACGGTGCGTCTGGTCAGGCTTGCGGCGATTCGCTCGTGGCCAGGGAGTGCGACGCTAGCGTACCGATGTGATGGCGTCCCTTGGCCGCATACCACCACAGGCCGGCGCCGAGAATGATGCCGATGTAGACGAATGCGCCCCACGTGTTGTACCAGGGTGCGCCATAGACGGCCTTGCGGGGCCAGGCGAGATTGAGCGCCATGCCGGCGCCCCACAGCACGGCGATGACGTTGACCAGCAGACCCCACCGTCCCATGGTGAAATAGCCATTCGTCGCCAGATCCGCCGGCGGCCAGTGGCCGCTCAGACGCTTGCGCAGCAAGGGCACTGTCACCATCAGGTAGGACAAATAGATCATGATCACGGCGATCGAGGTGAGCACCGTGAAAATCTTCGGCTGTCCGATGTTGAGCACAAGGATCAGCTCGGCGATGACGCCAATCACGACCGCAGGCACGATTGGAGTCTGCGTCTGTGAGTTCACGGATGCGAGCTTCTCGCCGAACGGCAGAGCATTATCGCGCGCCATCGCGAACGTGAGACGTATGGCTGCAGTGTGCACTGCCAGTGAGCATACCGTGACGGCGACGACGATGCAGACCAGGAAGATCTTGCCGAGAGGGCCCCACATTACTTGTTCGATGATGTACTGCAGTCCGCCGCCACCGGTACCGATTTCCGGGTCGTGCAGATTGGGGGCGGCCAGGATTGCGAACAGCAGGATTGCGCCGCCAATCACGAAAGAGGCCAGGATGGCACGCAGAATTGCGCGCGGAGCGGTGCGTCGCGGCTCAAATGTCTCCTCGCCGAGCGAACTGGCGGTATCGAAGCCGTACATGACGTAGCCGGAGGCGAGCGAGGCGACCAGGAAGTCGCTGAGGAAACCCCAGCTCTTGCCGGCTCCGTAGCCGTTGGTGGAGAAAAAGACTTCGGGCCCGCGTTTGAGGTGAACCGCGAGCAAGATGGCGATGAGGCAGGCGGCGATTAGCTCAATGAACACCCCGGCGCTGTTGATCATCGCCATCAGTCGTACCCCGAGCGCATTGACCACCGTGGTGAAGACGATCAAGACTGTGCCGAGAATGACCGCATTGGTCGCGAAATCGTAGGGGCCGCTGCCATTACCGACGATTTGAAAGCCACTCCACAGCCGCGGCAGGTTGAGCTGCAATGCGAGCACCACTGCGGAGAGGGTGACGATCGAGGCGGTGAGCATCAGCCAGCCCGAGGACCAGCCGACGATCCGGCTGCCGAGAATCTTGGACCAGTTGTACACCGACCCTGCCACAGGGTATTTGGCCGACAGTTCCATGAAGCACAGCGCAACGGCCAGCTGCCCTAGAAACACCAACGGCCAGGACCAAAGATAGGCCGGTCCGGCGGTGCCGAAGCCGAAGTAGAACAGCTGGAAGGTGCCGGTGAGAATCGAGATGTAACTGACGCCGGCGGCGAAGCTGCCGAAAGCCCCGATGCTGCGAGCGAGCGATTCCTTGTAGCCGAAATGCTCCATGCCGCTGTCGGCGCCTGATGGGGTGCCGGTTTTCGAATCAGTGTTCAAAGTGGCCTCTCGCGGGCAATTGCCCGGCAATCATGCGGATGCCGGCCGCAGGCTTTCGAGCACCAGGGCGCCGGTTCCATTGAATAATTACGACATCCCAATCGGAGCCAGGATTCGCGTAGCTTGTAACACGGCGGCTCGCGGTGAGTCCATGCGCCCGACGGCGTGCTGAGTGCGACGAGGAGGAGACGGTTCGCTGCGTATGCGCCGCTCGGCCGGGCACTCACCAACTTGTTGCCCGAGCCGCGCAGGCGCTGCAGACCTGTCTCGCCCGATTGGTTGTGCGGCCCGCCCTTGCACTAGGGCAGGGTGAGACAACTCTGCACCAGGGCGACCCACAGCTGAATGCCTTGCGCGAGCACCACATCGTTGAAATCGTAACGGGGCGAGTGCAGCCCGGGGTTTTCCCCCTCGCGGGCGGCGCCCAGCCACAGGTAGCAGCCCGGCACTGCCTGAAGCATGTAGGCAAAGTCCTCCGATGCCATGCTCGGAGGAGCCTCCCGCATCTGCATGCCGATGCCGGCACCGATCTCGCGCACGAATCGGGCAGCCGCGGGGTCGTTGATGGTGGCCGGAAAGCGCCTTTGGTACTGAATCTCGGCGCGGCAGCCCAATGCTTCGGCGAGCGCGCGCGAGATCCGGGGCAACCGCTCGGCGATCAGATCACCGACCGCAGCCTCATACCAGCGAGTACTGCCGCGAATGCGGCAGGTATCGGGAATGACGTTCCAAGTGTCCCCCGCCTGAATCTGCGTGACGGAGACGACGGCCGAGTGCAGCGGATCGAGATTGCGGCTGACGATGCTCTGCAGCGCACCGACGAGCTGCGCGGCGGCGAGGATCGGATCGGCGCCTTGATGCGGCATGGCACCGTGGCAGCCGCGGCCCCGAACCTCGATCTCGAAGGTGTCGAGCGCAGCCATCATGGCGCCATCGAGCGCGACACCGACGCCGGCCGGCAGCGCCGGCCAGTTGTGCAAGGCATAGATGCGCTCGCACGGAAACAATTTGAACAGGCCGTCCTCGACCATCCTGCGCCCGCCGCCTTCATTTTCCTCGGCGGGTTGGAAGATGAAGTGCACGGTTCCGTTGAGGCCGGGCAGCTGTGCGCAAAGGGCGGCTGCGGCGAGTGCCATGGCGGTATGCCCATCGTGTCCGCAGGCGTGCATGATGCCCGGGGCGCTCGAGGCGTGATCGACGCCGCTGGTCTCGCGAATCGGCAGCGCGTCCATATCCGCGCGGATGCCGATGCTGCGCCGGCTCGTGCCGCGACTGAGCGTGCCGACCACCCCTGTACCGCCGAGGCCGCGGTGTACCTGTAGGCCGAATTGAGCGAGCTGGCGTGCGACGAACTCCGCGGTTCGGTGTTCGGCGTAGGCCAGCTCGGGGTGCCGATGCAGATCGCGCCGCCACCCGGTGGCTTGGGCGAGCAGCTCACCGGAGAGGGTTCCCGCAGATCTCTGTGGTGACAAGGCCGTTTCCTCCAGAATCGCTGCGGCACGAGCGGATGGCGTTGGTGCGATGTGCGCCCGGCGCTCACTGGTGCGAGTCGCCCCCATCAGACGGTCCGCGAGGGTGGGTTCGGCACAGTGTACTGTGCTGGTGCTCCGGCGTGGGGGCTCGCGGTTGTCAACCCGCAGACGGGGGGTCGAGACGCATCGGGACCGACACTCCGCCGAGGCGCATCAGGCTCGCGCCGCTCACCTTGAAGCCGAAGTGCTCGTACACCGGTACGGCATTGAGGCTCGCGTGCACGGTGAAGGACCCGTGGTGGCCTGAGCGGTACGCCCGGTCGCGCAGGCATTCCCACAGCCGCCGCCCCAGACCGTGCCCCTGGCAGCTCGAGTGCACGAAGAGATGAAACAGCAGACCGTCGCTGCGCAGGGCTGCAGCGCCCGCGAGCGGCTGCCCCTCGGAGGCCGCCACGAGGTAGGTCATGTCGGCGCGTCCGATCAGCGTGCGAATGGCCGGTTCGCTGATGGTAGCGAAGAAGGCAGCTGCCTCTTCGGCGGTGGGCGAGAGCAGATAGATCTCACTGAAGTGGCTGATCAGCGCGCTGACGGCGCCGGCATCCTCGGGGGTGGCGAGGCGGATGTGCGGCTCGACCGGAGTCACGGTCTCTCAGTGGACGTTGCGGATGGCGCTCGGCGCGAACCACTATAGCAGAAGGTGCTGATCGGCAGGGTCGCATGCCGAGCGGGCGGTTCCCAGAAAAAGAAAGCGCCCGGGAGGAGAGTGTCCCCGCCGGGCGCGAACGAGCGTTCTGCTGTTACTGCTGATCGGTCGAGGCGATGAAAGCGGCCACGTTGTCGTGCAGCTGCTTCAGCGCCGGCACGTGCACATACACCATGTGCCCGGACATGTAGTAATGGTACTGGATGTTTGCCTGCAGCTTGCGCGGCATCGGCAGATGCTGCATTTCGTACATGCCCTCGAAGAACGGCGTAGCGAGGTCGAAGTAACCACCATTCAGCATGACCTTAAGGTTGGGGTCCTGCTTCATTGCATTGGCGAGGTCGGGTATCACATTGAGTGCCTGAGGGAACCCGAAGCTCGCCCCGGGCGGGCGATGCGTGAAATCCCACGTGCGCCACAGCGGAATTTCCGGCAGATACTTCATGCTGTCGCCGTAGTGCAGGTCCTCTCGCACGTAGGAGTTGAACGCTGCGACGTAAGCGGAGCTGATGGCCGAGGACTGCGGATCGTACTCGGCGCGCTCGCTGAGTGGATTGAGCGAGGGACCGGAGAATCGGGTATCGAGCCGCCCCGTGGTTTCATCCCGGGTGGCGAGCAGCTCGTGCTCGAACTGACCGCCGTCGATGCGCAGATTCGCCTTCTCGATGTACGAGACCGGCAGACCGGTGTACTCGTGCAGTTTGGCAGCAACCGCATCGAAGTCCGCCGAACTCAGCTGCGAGCCTGCCCGCAGCGCCTGGGCGTACTGGGTCAGCGCGAAGTGCTCGACCTGGGTGAGCAGCGGCTTCAGCGGTTGCGAGCTGTCGGGCAGCATGTGGTGATACCACGCGGTGGCCGTCATGCTCGGTAGCGCCAGTTCGTACGATATGTCGATGCCCGGGTCGAACTGCGCAAGTCCGGTGGAGTTGTCGTAGTTGAGGATCTGCGAGAGCAGAATCACACCGTTGAAGTCGATGTTGTCGTCCGTCGTGAGGACGTTGATTAGGTTCGCCGAGCGCGGCGTGCCGTAACTTTCCCCGAACAGGTATTTTGGCGAATTCCACCGGCCGTACTTCGACAGGAACTGCATGATGAATTCAGAGAACGCATGCACGTCCTGGTCGGCGCCGAAGAAGTGTTTGGCGGCATCCGCGCCGCGCACCCGGCCGAACCCGGTACCGGGTGCATCGACGAACACCAGATCGCTGGCATCGAGCAGGCTGTAGTGGTTGTCGACCAGCTGGTAGGGCGCCGGTGGGGTGTGCGTGTGGTCGCTGGTGACGACGCGGCGAGGCCCGAATGCGCCCATGTGCAGCCACACCGAAGAGGAACCCGGTCCCCCGTTGTAGAGGAAGGTGATAGGGCGCTTGCTGGGATTGGCGCCGTCCTTGAAATACGCGACGTAGAACATCGACGCCTCAGGCGGCACCGACTTTGCTTGGCCCGCAGCGGGCTGTCCCGGTCCGTAGGCATCCGTGGCATCGTTCCAGCCGGCGGCGTGCACCACGATCATGCCCGCCACGGCGTGGTAGTGGATGGTCTTGCCTTCAACCGTCACCGTTCCCTCAGTGGTGCTGGTGACGGTGCGGAAGTAGGGGTTGTTGTGGGTGGGCTGCCCGGCAGGTTGCGCCGCGCCCGCCAGCGCCGGCACTGCCACCAGTGTTAGCGTCAGCGCCGAGACGGCCGCCAGCGCGCGGCCGGCTTGCCGCAGGATTCCGATTCGCACAGTTGCGCTCATGGTCAGCCTCCTGAAACGTTGTCGGTCTTACGGATGAAGGCCGCAATGTTGGCGTGCAGCTGCTTCAGAGCGGGAATGTTCACGTAGATCATGTGCCCCGACTTGTAATAATGGTAGGAAATATTTGACTGCAGGTTCGCCGGGATCTGCAGATGATGCATCTCGTACATGCCCTCGAAGAAGGGGGTGGCGAGATCGAAGTAGCCGCCGTTCAACATGACCTTCAGCAGCGGGTCGTACTTCATCGCCGTGGCGAGGTCCGGCATCACATTGGTGGCGATCGGTACTGCAATCGGCGCACCGGGCGGGCGATGCTTGAAGGCCCAGTGCGTCGAGATCACCGGCAGGTAGCGCAGGTTCGTCCGGTAGTGCAGGTCCTTGCTCGCATAAGCGTTGAATGCACTCACGTACGCGGAGCTGATGGCTGCGGACTGCGGATCATAGAAAGCCGTGCGACTCAGCGGATCCATGGACGGACCCTGGAAACGCGAGTCGAGCCGGCCGGTCGTCATGTCGTCGTCGCTCAGCAATTCGTGCTCGAATTCCGGGCCGCTCACCTGCAGGTTCGCCTTCAGCAGGTACGATACCGGCAGGCCGATGTACTGGTGCATCTGCTCGGCGATGCTCTGGCGCGTGCTCGTCGGCAGACTCGCGCCTTGGGCCAGCGCATCGGCATACGGTCCCATGGCGAACTGCTCGACCTGCTGCAGGAACGGGCGCAGTTTCGCGGGCCTGGAGGTCAGCGCATGGTGATACCAGGCCGTGGCAGCCATGCTCGGCAGCGCCAGCTCATAGGGCAACTCGACGCCGGGGTTGCTGCCCGGTGCATCGGCGTTCAGCGCGAAGTTCAGAATCTGCGAGAGCAGAATTACGCCGTTGAAATCGACGTTGCGATCGAGAGACAGATCCTTGATCAGTACCGCCGAGCGCGGCGTCCCGTAGCTTTCGCCGAGCAGGTACTTCGGGGAGTTCCAGCGCTGATAGCGCGTCAGGAACTGGGTGATGAACGAGGCAAAGGCGTGCGCGTCGGGATCGACGCCATAGAATGCCTTGGCAGCATCCTTGCCTTCTATGCGGCTGTAGCCGGTACCCGGCGCGTCGATGAACACCAGGTCCGTGGCGTCGAGCAGGCTGTATTTGTTCTTGATGATGCCGTAGGGGGCAGCCGGGGTATGCGTGTCGTTATTGGTCACAACGCGCACCGGGCCGAATGCGCCCATGTGCAACCATACGGTCGAGGAGCCCGGGCCGCCGTTGTAGAGGAACGTGATCGGCCGATCATGCGCGGGCACGCCACGCTTGAAATACGCCACGTAAAACACCGACGCCGCTGGCGGGCCGTTCGCTGTGCCGAGTGCGTCTTTGCCGACAGCCGGGGTGGCTGCGTCGTTCCAGCCCTTGGGGTGAACGATGAGTGTCCCGGCCACCGCCTCGTAGGCGATCTTGTGGCCACCGACCGTCACCGTGCCGTAGCTTTTGACGGCCTGCGGCGTGAACAATGCGGATGCCGCCGCCGCGGAGGGCGGGGGCGGGGTCTTGTGGCCAGCGGCGAACGCGGGCGTGACACAAGCCTCGCACGCGGCCAAAGAGAGAACTGCCGCGAGTGCAACAACGGGCTTCATTCGGGTGCTCCTCCAGCGCTCGGGCTCGATATTTGGTGAACTGATTCGTGGGGCCGAGCAGCCCATATGATGCCGCATCCGTCTCGGCACGGGGCGCAAGCCGGCCGCTGCGAGGGGCGCTTTTGCGGCGAACGCCCCGTCGGCCGCGACGAAACGAGCAGATCGGCATCGCCTCGCGCACCCTGCCGAGGGCTGAGAGGCGATGGGCCGACTCCCGATCCATGCCCTCGGCAGGCGTGCCCCGAGCCTGGTCGGCGCCTCGGCGGGGTTCGGTGGGGCCGACTTGTTCCGGCACCAGGACCGCGCTAGCGTCCGCGCATGATCAAACTGCTTCTGTGGTTGCTGCTGTTCGTGCTCTGCTGGCCAATTGCCGTGCTGGCGCTGCTGCTCTGGCCGTTGGTGTGGCTGCTGTTGCTGCCGCTGCGCCTCGTCGGCATCGTGGTCGATGGCGTCTTTGAGTTCTTGCGCGCGCTGGTCATGCTGCCGGCCCGGTTGCTGAGGGGGCGGCCCTAGGGCCAGTGCATCCGGGCATGCCGGGCGAAGGCCAAGGTACTGCCGCCGGATCTGCGGGGGCTCCGAGCAGCCGCAGCACGGCGTGGTGCGGGTGAGTTGCGCGCAGCGCATCGGCGCCGCGTCTCGATGCGGAGCGTGACCGCTGTGCGGCGATCGAATCGGCGACACTCGCCCTGTCCCGCGGCGCGTTGGACGCACGCGGCGCGGCCCGGTTAGACTGATCGACATCCCTCGTCGATGACCACTTTATCCATGCAATACCTGTTTGCTCCGCCCCCCCTCGTCAGCGCTGCGGTATGCGGTACGAACGCACGTTTCCCTGTGCATCGCATCTACTGCGTCGGCTCGAACTATCTGGCCCACGCCCAGGAGATGGGCCGTAGTGGCCGCGAGCCGCCGGTGTTTTTTTTCAAGCCCGCCGATGCGCTGCTGCCGGTGCAGTCCGGGGAGATCGGTGTGATGGCCTATCCGAGCCTGACGCACAACCTGCACCACGAGGTGGAGCTCGTCGTCGCGATCGGCACCGGTGGTCGTGACATTGAGGTCGCCGGTGCGCTCGAGCACGTGTTTGGCTACGCGGTGGGACTCGACATGACGCGCCGGGATTTGCAGGCCGAGATGAAAAAGCGCTCCGCGCCGTGGTGCATCGGTAAGGGATTCGATCAGTCCGCACCGCTCGGTCCGATCACCCCGCGTGCGCAGGCGAGCGACATCCTCGCCGGCGAGATTGCTCTGCACCTCAATGGGGCCGAGCGTCAGCGCAGCGCCGTGAGCCAGATGATCTGGAGCGTGCCGGAAATCATCGCGCACCTCTCGGCGGCCTGGACACTCGTGCCGGGCGATTTGATTTTCACCGGCACGCCTGCCGGGGTCGGTCCGGTCGAGCGCGGCGAGTTGATGGAGGCGAGCTGCAGCGGTCTCGAGCCGCTGCGCGTGCGGGTAAGCTGAGCTCGCCGGATTTCACAGCCGCTCGATCAGCAGCGCGATCCCCTGCCCGACGCCAATGCACATCGTGCACAGCGCGCGCTTGCCGCCGGCGGCTTCGAGTTGGCTGAGCGCGGTGGCTACCAGGCGCGCACCACTGGCGCCGAGCGGATGCCCGATGGCGATGGCACCGCCGTTCGGGTTCACCTGCTCGGCATCGTCCGGCAGGCCGAGCTCGCGCAGCACGGCGAGCGATTGCGCCGCGAACGCCTCGTTGAGTTCGATGACATCGAGTGCGGCGAGCGACAAGCCGGTGCGCTCGAGGAGCTTGCGCGTCGCCGGCGCCGGCCCTATGCCCATGATCCGCGGCGGCACGCCGGCGACGGCGCTGCCGAGTACTCGGGCACGCGGTGTCAGGCCATAGCGCACGGCGGCAGCCTCGCTGGCGAGGAGCACCGCGGCCGCTCCGTCGTTGATGCCCGAGGCGTTGCCGGCGGTGACCGATCCATCCGGGCGCACGATGCCTTTGAGCTTGCCGAGCGCTTCGAGCGAGGTGTCGGGCCGCGGATGCTCATCCTGTTCGATGCGTTGCGGCGGGTGTTTCGCACGCGCCGTGCTGACCGGCACGATTTCCCGGGCGAAGAATCCGCGTGTCATGGCGCGCACGTAGCGTTGCTGGCTGCGCAGTGCGAACGCGTCCTGATCGGCTCGTGAGATGGCGCGTTCGGCCACCAGGTTCTCGGCGGTCTCGGCCATCGAATCAATTCCGAAGCGGCTGCGGATCAGCGGGTTGACGAAGCGCCAGCCGAGGGTGGTGTCCTCGAGTGTGGCGCTGCGCTCAAACGCGTGCGCGGCCTTGCTCAGGACGAAGGGCGCGCGGGTCATGCTCTCGACGCCGCCGGCGATCATCAGCTGCGCCTCGCCGGCGGCAATGGTGCGCGCCGCAATCGCAATCGCATCGAGGCTCGAGCCGCACAGCCGGTTGACGGTCGAGGCGGGGACGGAT
Source organism: Gammaproteobacteria bacterium (assembly GCA_027324195.1). Taxonomy (GTDB): domain Bacteria; phylum Pseudomonadota; class Gammaproteobacteria; order Steroidobacterales; family Steroidobacteraceae; genus 13-2-20CM-66-19. The sequence continues at coordinate 24,064 of DAHVTM010000034.1, forward strand.
TCGGGCAGCCCGGCGAGCAGCACCGCCATGCGCGCGACGTTGCGGTTGTCCTCGCCAGCCTGATTGGCGCACCCGAGGTACACATCATCGAGCCGCGCCCAGTCCACCTCGGGATGGCGCTCAAGCAGCGCGCGCAGCGGAATTGCCGCCAGATCGTCGGTGCGCACGCCCGCGAGCACCCCGCCGTAGCGGCCAAACGGCGTGCGGATGGCATCGCAGATGAGTGCCTGAGTCATTAGTGGCATCCAACTATTTGAAATTAAAGGGCTCTTAAAGTACTGCATCCACACCGGTTTGACCACGGTGCGCGCTGCGGGATTCCCGGGCTTCGGGGCGCAACGGGCCTCGATAGAATAGCCGCCTCACCGCAAACCAGGCGTGCGCATGCCGACGTTCAAAGCCCTCCGAGTCCACCAGAGTCCGCACGGCCCGATGGCGACGCTGGAGTCGATTTCGCTCGAGCAGTTAAACCCCGGCGCGGTGCGTGTGCGCGTGGCGTACTCCGGGCTCAATTATAAGGACGCCCTTGCCATTACCGGCCGCGGTACGATCATGCGTGGCTATCCGCGAGTGGCCGGGATCGATCTGTCCGGGGTCGTCGAGGCGAGCGAGGATCCAGCCTTCCAACCCGGCGAACGCGTGCTCGCCACGGGCGCCGGTCTCGGTGAGTGGCTCGATGGTGGTCTCGCCGAATACGCGCAGCTGCCCGCCGATGCGCTCGTGCCGCTGCCTGCCGGGCTGACGCTGTGCGAGGCGATGGCGCTCGGCACCGCTGGGTTCACCGCAGCACTTGCCCTGCGGCGGCTGCTCGAGAATCATCAGTCGCCCGAGCAGGGTCCGATCGCCGTCACCGGCGCGAGCGGCGGGGTCGGCAGCATTGCGCTGATGCTGCTGAAGCAGGCGGGCTTTCGCACCGCCGCGATCACTGGCAAGCCCGAAGCGGCGCCCCAGCTGGAGGAACTCGGTGCCGATGAGGTGATCGACCGTGCGCAACTCGACTTCGGCTCCAAACCGCTCGAGAAGGCCGTGTGGGGCGGGGCGGTGGATAATCTCGGCGGGGAAGTGCTGAGCTACCTCACGCGCACCGTCAAACCCTGGGGCAACATCGCGTGTATCGGGCTGGCGCACTCCGCAGCGCTCAACACCACGGTCATGCCGCTGATTCTGCGTGGGGTGAGTCTGCTCGGCATCCACTCCGTACAGGTGCCCCGCGAGTGGCGTTTGGCGTTGTGGCAGCAGCTGGCAGGCCCCTGGCGGCCGCAGCGCATCGAGCCGCGCGTAGTGCGCGAAATCATCTCTCTGGAGCAGGTCGCGCAGGCGGCGCGCGAACTGATCGCCGGGCAGGCGCGCGGGCGCTACGTGGTGCGGCTCGCCGCAGAGATCTGATCAGGGTGCCTGCGGGCACCGGGGAGCGAGACATGAACCGAGAAGTGGACGTCCAGGGCACCGGCACAGTGCCGCAGGTCGGCACAGTCGACCCCGAGCGGCGCAACTCCCCCTGGCAAAGCGATCCGCAGGAGTCGTTCGAGCTGCTGCGCGAGCAGGTCGGGGATGAAACCGACGGCTGCTACTTCAACGACGTGCGCTATCGAGACGGGGCGCAGGTGCTCAGCGGACGCACCGCTCTGAAGTGTGAGCGCGGCATCTGGGTCGAGCTCAGCGAGCGGCGAGTCTGAAAGCCGCAGCCTCGCTCGCGCAGCGCGGCGCCCGCCGCTATGCTTGCGCGCCGGGCGCCGCAGCGTGGCGCGTGTTGCAGCGAAAGCAGGTCATGCAGGCAAGCAGTGCGTGGGCAGTGACGGTCCCGGGGTGCCGGGGAGCCGGGTACGGCGTGTCGAGCGCGGCGGGCGCGCTGCCCGTGCTCGCTCGCTGAGCACGCGGCCGATGACCTCAAGGGAACGAGCCGTGACGAAGGGCGCGCACGGGGAGCGACTCAACACCCGGGCCGCCGGGGTGATCGCGCTCGCGGTGCTCATGAGCCGCATTCTCGGCATGGTGCGCCTGCAGGTGTTTGCCGCGCTGTTTGGCGCGGGCCGGCTGATGGATGTGTTTTTCATCGCGTTTCGCATTCCGAATCTGCTGCGCGACATGGTGGGCGAGGGCGCTCTGTCGACGGCCTTCGTCACCACCTTCAGCAAGACGATCGCGCGCGAGGGCGATCAGTCCGCCTGGCGGCTGGCAAACAAGGTCGTCACGCTGACGGCCGTGGGGGTCAGTGCCCTGGTGGTGCTCGGCATCGCGGTGGCCCCGTGGCTCGTGGCGCTGCTCGGCTGGGGCTTCGACCCGGCCAAGGCGGCGCTCACTGTCGAGCTGACGCGGGTCATGTATCCGTTCATCCTGATCGTCTCGCTCGCCGCGCTCGTGATGGGCATGCTCAACGCGCGCAACGTATTCGGCGTTCCGGCGCTGGCTTCCACCTTTTTCAATCTCGGCTTCATCATCACCGGGGCGGGCGTGGGCTGGTGGCTCGATCCGCACTTCGGGCCGAAGGCGGTGCTCGGGCTGGCAATCGGGGTGTTGGTCGGCGGAGTGCTGCAGCTCGGCGTGCAGATTCCATCGTTGCTGCGCTTCGGCTATCGCTATCGGCCCGATTTCCGCTGGCGCGACCCGGGCGTCAAAGCCATGCTGCTGATCATGGGGCCATCGGTGATCGCCGCGAGCACCGTGCAGGTGAACGTGGTGGTGAACTCCGCGTTCGCCTCGACGCTCGGCAATGGGCCGATTTCATGGCTGGGATATGCCTTTCGTCTGATGCAATTTCCGATCGGGATGTTCGGAGTGGCCCTCGGCACCGTCTCGCTGCCGATGCTCTCGCGACTGGCGGTTGCGGGGGATCTCGAGCGGTTGCGCAGCGAGCTCGCCCGTGGACTGCGCATGGTGTTTTTCCTGACGGTGCCGGCGGCCATCGGGCTGATCGTGCTCGCCGGACCGATCGTCTCGGTGCTCTACCAACACGGGCGGTTCACCGCTTATGAGGCTCACCAGACGGCTGGCGCACTGCGCTTTTACTCGCTGGGGCTGTGCGGCTATGCGGCACTGAAGGTGCTGGTGAATGCGTTTTATGCGGTCGACCGGCGTCGCACCCCGATGGTGGTCAGTCTCAGTGCCATGGGGCTGAACCTGCTGCTGTGCTGGCTGACGACGCAGCAGTGGCATTGGGGGGCGAGGGGGCTCGCGTTCTCGACCGCCATGGTCGCGACGGTGAATTTTCTCGTCCTCTATGCACTCATGCGCCGCCATCTCGGCCGGCTTGATTCGCGGGCCATGCTCGTGATGTTCGCCCGGCTCGGCCTCGCCGGTGCGCTGCTCGCCCTGAGCTGCTGGGGGGGCGAGCATTGGCTGCTGCCGCAGTGGGCGCACCAGCCGTTCTGGCCGAAACTCGGCGCGCTCGCCGCGGTCATCGTGATAGGGGCTGGTGCGTTCTTTGGCAGTGCGATGCTGCTTGGCATCGGCGAGATGCGCGAGCTGGTTCAGATTCTCAGACGCAAGCTGCACGCCACCTGAGTGCGCAGCGGCTGGATAGGGCGCCGCGGTGGGTGCCGAAGGAGTTCCGCACGTGAATCGATCTTCCATTTACGCACTCGGTGCCCTCGCGCTGCTCACCGTAGGGGCCCGGGCGTCGGCGCAAGGCTACTACGAGCAGACCTTCGCCCCCCAGGAGCCGGTCCACTGGCACCTGCAGATTGGCTACAGCCCGACGGTGGGCTCGACGGGGCAGTATTTCGACGGCGGGATAACCTTGGGCGGTGGCTTGAGCTGGCGCCCGAGGCCGAACCAGCCGTTCGCCCTGCGCGCCGATATTGAGTACAGCCACTTCGGCGCCACGCGCAACCTGATTGCGCTCAATGAGCAGCTTGATCAGATCCAGATCGACTCCGGCTACGGGGAGGTGATCGGACTGAATGTCGATGGGCAGTACAAGCGGGCCATCACCCCATGGATCAGCGGCTTTGCGCTGGCGGGCGTCGGGGTCGATCACATGCGCGTCGCACTCACTCAGACCGTCGCCTATGGCAGCTATTTCTGTGATCCCTGGTTCGGCTTCTGCAGCTACGGGCTGGTGCCCGGGGACATGGTGGTGGCGAGCGGCAGCAGCACGCGCTTGTCGTGGAACGCAGGGGTGGGACTGGACTTTCTGCTGCGCGATGGCCAGACGTTCTTCGTCGAGGCGCGCTACCAGCGCATCGAGACCAGCCAGCCCACCGCGTTCGTGCCGCTGACCGTCGGCTTGCGGTTCTGAGCGCCCCGCGGCGCTGCCCCGCCTGGGGCAGCGCCGCGGGTCTCTGTCCGGCGTCGCGCGGCAAGTGCGGATGCGCGGCGGCGGGAAGCTGCTAAAATTCTTCTTTTTTTGCGCCGGGGCAAGTGCCCGCGCACGAAGGGCTTCCATGTCACTTAAGATCATGATTCTCGGGGCGAACGGCTTCATCGGCAGCGCGCTCACCAACGCGATCCTGCGTCAGCGCGACTGGGAGGTCTACGGCATCGACCTCTCGGACAACAAGCTCGGCGACCTGCCGAAGGACGATCGCTTCCACTTCGTCGAAGGTGACATCACCATCAACAAGGAGTGGGTCGAGTATCACGTGAAGAAGTGCGACGTGGTGGTGCCGCTGGTGGCGATCGCCAATCCGGCGCAGTACGTGACTCATCCGTTGAAGGTCTTCGAGCTCGACTTCGAGGCCAATATCGATGTGGTGCGCCACTGCGTCAAGTACGGCAAACGCCTGGTGTTCCCCTCGACCTCCGAGCTCTACGGCATGTCCCCGGATGCGGTGCTCGATGAGGAGACGAGCCCCCTGGTGTACGGTCCGATCAACAAGCAGCGCTGGATCTACGCCGCCTCAAAGCAGTTGCTCGATCGGGTCATCTACGCCTACGGCGTGCGTGACAGCCTGGATTACACGCTGTTTCGCCCCTTCAACTTCATCGGGCCGAACCTCGATAACATCGAGGAGCCCAAAGAGGGCAGTTCGCGGGTGTTCACCCAGTTCCTCTCCAACGTGCTGTATCGGCGCCCGATCAAGCTGGTCGACGGCGGACGGCAGAAGCGCTCCTTCACCTACATCGACGATGCCATCGAGGCGCTGCTCACCATCCTCGAGAACAAGGACGGGCGGGCAACGCGGCGTATCTTCAACATTGGCAACCCTGATAATTGCGTGTCGATCCGCGAGCTCGCCGACCGCACCATCCGTATCGCGCAGGAATTTCCCAAGCTGCGCGATGTGGCCAAGACCACCGAGATCGTCGAGGTGTCGGCCGGGGAGTACTACGGCAAGTATTACCAGGACATCCAGGTGCGGGTGCCGGCGATCGAGGCGGCCAAGCGTGATCTGGGCTGGCGACCGAGTACCGACCTCGACACGGCGATTCGCCGCACCATCGATTTTTACGTCAAGCTCGGTAGCTTCAATTCCCTGAACGCCCCGGCGTCCGGGCTGTGAGGGGTACTCGAGGGGCGAGCACGGGGTGGCTATGAGTGCAGCGCAGGGGCGCAGCGAGCGGCTGAGGTGGTGGGCGTGGGTGCTGCTGGCGGTGGTGTGGTTTGCGACGCTGCAGATCCGCCCGATGTTCGATCCGGACGAAGGCCGCTACGCGGAGATTCCGCGTGAGATGGTCGCCAGCGGCAACTGGGTGACCCCGCGGCTCGATGGACTGAAGTACTTCGAGAAGCCGGTGCTGCAGTACTGGGCGACGGCGAGCGTGTATTCGGTGTTCGGCCTGAGCAACTGGTCCTCGCGACTGTGGACCGTGGGACTCGGCTTCGGCTGTCTCGCGCTAATCTATGCGTGGCTGGCGCGGCTGTATGACCGGCGAGCGGCCATTGCCGCGGTGGCGCTCCTCGCGATGAGTCCGTACTTCGGCATCATTGCGCATCTGGATCTGCTCGACGCGGGGCTCACGTTCTGGCTGACGGCCATGGTGCTCGCATTTACGCGTGCGCAGTGCACCGAGCCGGGCTCGGCGGCCGAGCGCAACTGGATGCTGCTCTCCTGGGCGATGGCGGCGCTCGCGCTGCTCACCAAGGGGCTCGAGGTCTACGTGCTCGCGGGCCTCGCCCTGGTCGGCTACACGGTGCTCGAGCGCGATGCCCGGCCCTGGCGGCGATTGCACCTGCTCGGCGGGATTCCGCTGATGGTGGCGATTGCGGCCCCATGGTTCATTGCAGTGTCGCTGCGCAACCCACAGTTCGCGGAGTATTTCTTCATTCACGAGCATTTCCAGCGATTTCTCACCGATGAGGCTCGTCGCGTCGAGCCGTGGTGGTACTTCATCGCGTTGCTCGTGATCGGAGCGTTCGCCTGGCTCGTGCCGCTCGCCCGTGCGGCGCGGGCGGCGTGGCGAGAAGAGGGCCCCGTTGCGCACTTCAAGCCGCTGAAATTTCTGCTGCTGTATGCGCTGCTCACGGTGGTGTTCTTCTCGACGTCCGATTCGAAGCTGGCCACCTACATCCTGCCGATCTTCCCGCCGATTGCGGCGTTGACTGGGGTGTATCTGGTCCGCCGGCCGCAGGCGCTGGCGCGCGCGGTGTGGGCCGCAGCCGGACTTGCCACCTTTGTCGCCGTGGGCCTGCTGGTGTATTCGAAGCACCGCAACGGGTTCATTGCACCACACGCGCTCGGGTGGGCAATCGCTGCGGTTGCCGTCGCGGTGGCGGCTGCGGCAGTGTGCTGGCTGCGCTCGCGGCGCGCGCACGGGCTCGACAGCGGCGATGTCGCCGGCCCGCTCACGGTGGCACTGTCGTTCATCTTCGTCTGGCAGGCCTTGCTCTGCCAGTACGCGGTGACCCCGCCGTCGCGCTCGGCGTACCAGCTGGTGCAGTCGATCCGAGCGGATGTGCATCCCGACACTGCTCTGTACAGCGTGCAGCAATACCGCCAGACGATCCCACCGTATCTTGGCCGACTGCTGACGCTGGTGGACTACAAGGGTGAGCTCGCCCCCGGGGAGCGCTGGCAGCCGGGACTGATGACCGTGACGCCGGCGCAGTTCGTCCGTCAGTGGCAGGTGAGCCACGATGCCATCGCGTTTTTCCCGCCCGCGGTCTGGCGACGCTATCGTGCGCACGGACTGCCGGGGCGGGTGATCGCCCGGGACAGCTTTACCGTCGCGGTGAGCCGCTCATGAAATGGTCGGTGTTCGCGTTTCTCTGTGGTGGCGTTCTGCTCAACCTCGTGGCGCAGCTCGGCCTGAAAGCGGCGACAGATACCACCGGACCGTTGTTCGGCACCAACGTGGACGTGCCGAAGCGACTGCTCGCGCTGCTCAGCGTCCCGTGGCTATGGGTGGCCTTGGTGTGCTACGGACTGTCGGTGATCGTGTGGCTGATCGGCCTGTCGCGTGCGCCGGTGAGTCAGGCGTACCCGATGCTCTCGCTGAATTACCTGCTGATGGTGCCGCTCGCCTGGTGGCTGCTCGGGGAGGTGCCGAATCTCGAGCGCGTGGCGGGCATCCTGGTCATCATTGTCGGGGTTGTCATGGTGTTTCGGTCTTAGGCTATGGATTCGTTCATCCCGTTCACCCGTCCGAGCATCGATGAGCAGACCATCCAAGAGGTGGTCGAGGTGCTGCGCAGCGGCTGGCTCGCAAGCGGACCGAAGGTCAAGGCGTTCGAAGCGGCCCTCTCCGATTACTGTGGGGGCCGTCCGGTGCGCACGCAGACCTCGGCAACGGCGAGCCTCGAGCACGCGCTGCTCGTGTGCGGCATCGGTCCCGGGGATGAGGTCATCGTGCCCGCCATGAGCTTCGTGGCGAGTGCCAATGTGGTGGTCCGCATTGGCGCCCGTCCGGTATTCGTGGATGTCGATCTCGACACCCGCAATATCGATCTCGAGCAGGCCGAGGCGGCCGTCACGGCGCGTACGCGGGCGATCATGCCGGTACATTTGTGCGGTCTGCCGGTCGATCTCGAGCGGGTGTACGCGCTCGCCGAGCGCCATCGGCTGCGGGTGATCGAGGATGCCGCCCAGGCAATCGGCTCGAGCCATCGTGGGCGACGCATCGGCAGCTGCGGCGATCTGGTGTGCTTCAGCTTCCACCCCAACAAGAACATTACCTCCATTGAGGGCGGCGCGGTGGTCGGCGGCTCACCCGAGGAGGTGCAGGAACTCGAGCTGCAGCGCTTCCACGGACAGATGAAGACGGCAGCCGATGCGTTCGAGACCCGCTTCGCCGGCGGCAAGGCGAACCTCTCGGACGTCGCGGCCTGCGTCGGACTGGGGCAACTGCGTCACCTCGAGACCTTCAATGCTCGCCGCCGCGAACTCGCGGCACGCTACTTCGAGCTGTGGGGCGATGAGCCGCCGCTGCAGCTCCCCGCGCGTGGCGATGCCGGACACAACTGGCACATGTTTGCAGCCCGTCTGCCGCTCGAGCGCATGCGTATCCGCCGGGTCGAGTTCATCGATGCGATGGCCGCACGCGGCATCGGTATCGGCGTGCATTATCCGGCCATTCATCTGTTCAGCGCGTATCGAGCGCTCGGTTACCGCGAAGGGCAGTTTCCCAACGCCGAGCGGATCGGGCGCGAGACGGTGACCTTGCCGTTGTTCCCGGCGATGCACTGGGACGATGTCGAGCGAGTGGTGCAGGCGGTCAACGACGTGATGCACGAGGCGATGCGGTGAGCGCCACGATTTCGATCATCATCCCGGTCTACAACGAGGAGGCGGGGCTTGCTGCGCTGTTCGAGCGACTGTATCCGGCGCTCGATGGGCTCGGCCGCCCGTACGAAGTCATCTTCGTAGATGACGGCAGCCGTGACCGCTCGGCGGCGCTGCTGCGCGAGCAGTTCAATCGCCGGCCCGAGAGCACCCGCGTGGTGCTGCTCACGCGCAATGCGGGCCAGCACATGGCCATTCTGGCCGGTTTCGCGCACTCCAGGGGCGATTACGTGATCACCCTCGATGCGGATCTGCAGAACCCGCCGGAGGAAATCGGCAAGCTGATTGCAGCGATGGATCAGGGCGCGGATTACGTCGGTACGGTGCGCGCGCGGCGGCACGATGCGTACTGGCGCAAGGCCGCCTCGCGGCTGATGAACCGCATTCGCGAGCGCACCACGCAGATCCGCATCACCGATCAGGGCTGCATGCTGCGCGGCTATCACCGCACCATCGTCGATGCGATCAATCGCTGCGTCGAGGTCAGCACCTTCGTGCCGGCCCTCGGCTACACCTTTGCGCGCCATCCGGTGGAGGTCGAGGTGGCACACGCCGGACGGGCAGCCGGCCAATCCAAGTACTCGATCTACCGGCTGATCCGGCTGAACTTCGACCTCATGACGGGCTTCTCGGTGGCCCCGCTGCAGGTCTTCACGATGTTCGGGATTCTGGTGTCGCTGCTGTCGCTCGCCTTCGTGGTGGATCTGGCCATCCGGCGCCTGTTTGTCGGTCCGGAAGTGCAGGGCGTGTTCACGCTGTTCGGACTCGCCTTTTTCTTCATCGGCGTGCTGCTCGTGAGTGTCGGGGTGGTCGGGGAGTATGTCGGGCGAATCTACGAGCAGGTGCGCCAGCGTCCGCGCTACACCATCTCGGCGATTCTCGAGGAGGGGGCCGGCATCGACACCGGTGAGACCGCGGTGCGTCCGGCGGTGCTGCCGGCGCCGAAGCCTCATCCGCAGCTCGATCACACCGAGATGTTGCGCGCCGAGCACGATCCGGGCCCGGCGCCGTGAGGCATCCGGCGCGTGCGGTCGTATTTGCGTATCACGATGTCGGGGTGCGCTGTCTGAAGGCCCTGCTGTCCGGCGGCCTCGAGGTACCGCTCGTCGTCACGGTGGAGGATGATCCGGGCGAGGTGCGCTGGTTTGCCAGCGTCGCCGAGTGCGCGCGCGATTACGGACTCACGCTCGTCGCGCCCCCCGACCCGAATACACCGGAATTCGTCGCGCGTCTGGCGGGTCTCGAGGTCGATTTTCTCTTCTCGTTCTACTATCGCGCCATGCTCGGCGCCGAGCTGCTGCAGTGCGCCCGCCGCGGTGCACTCAACATGCATGGCTCGCTGCTGCCGAACTACCGTGGCCGGGCACCGGTCAACTGGGCGATCCTCAATGGCGAGCGTGAGAGCGGAGCCACGCTGCATTACATGGTGGCGCGTGCCGACGCCGGCGACATCGTCGATCAGCAGGCCGTGCCGATCCTCGCCGACGACGACGCGCGCGAGGTGTACAGCAAGGTCACCGCTGCGGCGGAGATGGTGCTGGCGCGTTCGTTGGCCGGATTGCTCGAGGGCAGCGCCCCGCGGCGCGCCCAGCCCATCGTGCCGGGACAGTACTTCGGTCGGCGCCGACCCGAGGACGGCCGGATCGATTGGCGCTGGCCCGCCCGGCGGATTCATGACCTGGTCCGCGCCGTCGCGCCTCCTTTCCCGGGAGCGTTCGCCGAGGTGGGCGGGGAGCGCTGGTGGCTGCACCGCACGAGGGTCGCGGCGCATACGCTGACGGCGGGACAGCCGCGGTTGATCGGGGCGGCCGGGGAATGTCAGCTGGTCTGCGCGGACGGTTCGGTGCTGCGGATCCTGCAGGCGGCCAATGCGGCAGGGGCGATTGATCTTGCGCGGATGGCCCATGATTTCGAGCGCCGACCGGTGCCGCTCGTTTGAAGTCCGCACCGCCGTGAGCACCATCGCCCTGAAGATCGATGTCGACACCTACCGGGGCACCCTCGAGGGCGTGCCACGCCTGGCCGCAGCGCTCGAGCGCCATGGCGCGCGCGCAACATTTCTGTTCACGCTGGGTCCGGATCACACGGGTCGGGCCATCAAACGCGTTTTTCGACGCGGATTTCTCGGCAAAGTCCGCCGCACGTCCGTGGTCAGCCACTATGGCGTGCGCACTCTGCTCTACGGAGTGCTGTTGCCCGGGCCGCGCATCGGGCGGCGCTGCGAGGGCGTCTTGAAGCGCATTGCGGCGCGCGGCTTCGAGGTCGGCGTGCATACCTGGGACCACGTCAAATGGCAGGACGGAGTGGCCGGTGCGGATCGGGAGTGGACGCAGCATCAGCTGGCGCTCGCCTGCGGGGAATTTGCGCGGGTATTTGGCCGTGCGCCGACGGCTCACGGTGCAGCTGGCTGGCAGATGAACCGTTACGTGCCGCAATTACAGGCCGAGTGCGGCTTGCGCTATGCCTCCGATACCCGCGGTCGAGCGCCGTTCGTACCGCTCGTTGAGGGCCGGCCGATCGAGGTGCCGCAGCTGCCGACAACGCTGCCGACGCTCGATGAGCTGATCGGTCGGGAGGATCTCGCGGGCGTCGATCCCATCGAGCACCTGCTGCAACTCAGCGCAGGCCCCGCCGATCACGTGTTCACGCTGCACGCCGAACTCGAGGGCGGGGCGTATCTGGAGGGCTTCGAGCGGTTGCTTGCCGGCTGGCGTGCCCGGGGCGTGCGGCTCTGCGATCTGGCGAGCTATGCGGCAACGCTCGATGCGGCGCGCCTGCCGCGCTGTCCGATCAGCACCGGCAGCGTACCGGGCCGCTCGGGAGTGCTTGCCGTGCAAGGGGAGGAGCAATGAGCAACGATCTGCCGAGCAGCATGACTGCCATCGAAATCGCCTCATTCGGCGGTCCGGAAGTTCTGCAACCGGCGCGCCGTCCGGTGCCAGAGCCGGGCGCACGCGAGGTGTTGATTCGGGTGGCGGCCGCCGGGGTCAACCGGCCCGATGTGCTACAGCGCAAGGGGCTGTATCCGCCGCCGCCCGGGGCGAGCGACATTCCCGGGCTCGAACTCGCCGGGCAGATCGTGCGCGTCGGGCCCGAGGTCACCGAGTGGGCCGCCGGCGATCAGGTCTGCGCGCTCGTGGCGGGCGGCGGCTACGCCGAATATGCCCTGGCACCGGCGGTACAGTGTCTGCCGGTTCCGCGCGGACTCACGCTCGAGCAGGCTGCTGCGCTGCCCGAGACCGTTTTTACCGTTTACTACAACGTCTGGGAGCGCTCGCGCCTGCAGCGGGGCGAGTGGTTGCTCGTGCACGGTGGCTCGAGTGGCATCGGAACGACTGCGATTGTGCTCGCCAAGGCCTTCGGTGCCCGAGTGATCGTCACCGCCGGCAGCGCGGAGAAATGCGCCGCCTGTGTGCGACTGGGCGCCGAGGTCGCCATCGATTACAAACGCGAGGATTTCGTGGCCGCAACGCTCGCAGCCACGCAGGGGCGGGGCGCGGATGTCATCCTCGACATGGTCGGTGGAGCCTACCTCGGGCGCGACATCGCCGCCGCAGCCCCCGATGCGCGCATTGCGGTGATTGCCACCCAGGGCGGGCGCACGGCCGAGATCGACCTGGCGGCACTGATGGGCAAGCGATTGATGATCGGCGGTTCGGGACTACGGCCGCAGACGATCGAGCGCAAGGGAGCGATTGCCGCTGCACTGCGCCGGGTGATCTGGCCGCTCATCGAGGCGCACGGCCTGCATCTGCCCATTCACGCGACGTTTCCTCTCATCGAGGCGGCCCGTGCGCACGCACTAATGGAGTCCGGGGCGCACATTGGCAAGATCGTGCTGCGCACCCAAACCTAACCGCGTGCGGGACGCACCGGCAGCACCGGCGAGCGCGTCACGGTGCGCATCGCGAAGCTCGACTGCACGCGCACGACACTCGGCAAGCGGGTCAGGTGCTGGCTGTGGATGCGCTCGAAGTCATCGAGATCGGCCACCACCAGTCGCAGCAGGTAGTCGTGCTCGCCGGTCATCAGATAACACTCCATCACCTGCGGGATGCGGCGCACCGCCGCCTCGAAGGCCTCGAGCCCGGACTGGCTCTGCCGATCGAGCGTGATGCTGACGAACACGTTTACCGGATAGCCGGCCTTGTGCTGATTGACCAGCGCGGTGTAGCCCTCGATCAGCCCGGCTTCCTCGAGCGCCTTGACCCGTCGCAGGCAGGCCGATTCGGACAGATTGACCTCGCTGGCGAGGCGGGCGTTTGTGATGCGGGCATCCTGCTGCAGATGGCGCAGGATGGCGTGATCGTATCGGTCGAGCTCCATATGCGCAATATTCTGCCATAAAATGGCATTTTTACAGCAGAGTATGTCTCGCTCTGCGCCGCGCCGGCCCATTTCGCAAGTCCCCGCCAGAGCCGCTCCGTAAGCTGCTGAGCCCATTCAACTGGCACTGAACCTGGGGGAGAGACTGATGCGTATTGGCGTTCCGCGCGAGATCAAGGTGCACGAATATCGGGTGGGGCTCGTTCCGGCGGGGGTGCGCGAACTCACCGCTGCGGGCCACGAGGTGCTGATCGAGACCGGTGCCGGAGCCGGCATCGGGATCCCCGATGCCGACTACCAGGCGGTCGGGGCTCGGGTCGTCCCCGGGGCGGCCGACGTGTTTGCGCAAGCCGAACTGGTGGTGAAGGTGAAAGAACCCCAGCCGGCCGAGTGCGCGCGGCTGCGTCGCGGCCAGGTGCTGTTCACCTATCTGCACCTGGCGCCCGATCCGCAGCAGGCGCAGGCGTTGATGCAGTCCGGCGCCACGGCCATCGCCTACGAGACGGTCACCCGCGCCGGGGCGCTGCCATTGCTCACACCGATGAGCGAAGTGGCCGGGCGCATGTCGGTGCACGTGGGGGCCGGCTGCCTGCAGAAGGCGAATGGCGGCAGCGGCGTACTGCTCGGCGGGGTGCCGGGCGTGCTGCCGGCGAAGGTGGTGATCCTCGGCGGCGGCGTGGCCGGTACGCACGCGGCGCAGATGGCAGTGGGCATGCACGCCGACGTCACTGTGGTGGATCGCTCGATCGAGCGCTTGCGCGAGTTGTCGGATCTGTTCGGTTCCTCGCTGCGCACCGCCTATTCCACCGCTGCAACCATCGAGCGGCTGGTGAAGGAGGCCGATCTGGTGATCGGTGCGGTGCTCATCGCGGGGGCCTCCGCGCCGAAGCTGGTGACGCGCGCGATGCTCTCGAGCATGCGGCCGGGCTCGGTGCTGGTCGACATCGCCATCGACCAGGGTGGCTGCTTCGAGACCAGTCGGCCGACGACGCACGCGGAACCGACTTTCATCGTCGATGGCGTCGTACATTACTGCGTGGCGAACATGCCCGGGGCGGTGGCGCGCACCTCGACGTTCGCGCTCACCAACGCGACGCTGCCGTATGTGCGCCAGCTGGCTGATCTGGGTTGGCAGGAGGCGCTGCGCCGGGATGCGGGTTTCGCGGCCGGTCTGAACGTGCACGCCGGCGCGATCACTCACGCTGCGGTGGCGCAATCGCTCGGTGTCGCGCTTGCGCCCTCGCCGGTCACGGTCGGTTAAACCCATGTAACGTCTGGCGCGGCGCGCCCGCCTGCCGGTAGGCTAGCGGTTCGCGTCGTGCCGGACGGCCCCAACGGGCCGCACCGGGGACGCGTCAAATCAACCAGGAGGTTCTCGATGCGTCTTAGCAAACTCATCCTGCCGCTCGCACTGCTCGCGGTGTCGGCCGGCACGGCTTTCGCCAAGCCCGTGACCTACGTGTGCGATCCGACGCATACGCATCCGAGCTTCTCGACCGATCATTTCGGTGGGCTGTCGGTGTGGCGCGGTATTTTCACCAAGACCAGCTGCACGATCGTCCTCGATCGCCAAGCGCACACCGGCACCGTGCACGTGACGATCGATACCGCCTCGGATGATTTTGGCGAAGCACAGCTCAATAAGGATGCCCGCGGTCCGAACCTGCTCGATGTGGCCAAGTACCCGACAGCGACTTACGTCGGGCGTCTCGCCGGCTTCAAGCACGGTGCGCCGACGCGCGTGATCGGCAAGTTCACGCTGCACGGGGTGACGCGCCCGCTCACCCTCACCATTCGCCACTTCGAGTGCAAGGAGGTCGTCTTCTTTCACCAGTATCGCTGCGGGGCCGATGCGTACGCTGAGTTCAACCGGGCCGATTACGGCATCAGCTATGGCCGCGCGTTCGGCTTTCAAATGTGGGTGCGGCTGCACATCCAGGTCGAGGGCGTGCGTCAGGGCTGAGCGAGCCCGGCGCGGGAGCTCCGTGCCGGCTCCGGCACGTGAGAACCTAATCACATAGCTGCAAAGTCTGAGCGTTGAGCCGCGCCCGGCGAGTCTGCCGGGCGCGGCTTTGTGTAGACTTGGGCACTGGATTTTCAACGGACCGATCCTGTGCCCCCGATTGCCGATTCCGCATTGCTCGAGGCGTTGCTGCCGGTGGCCGTGGCTGCCGGCCGCGAGGCCCACGCGGTGTATCTGCGCGGCTGTGCCGTCGAGCAGAAGGCCGACCGAACCCCGGTGACCGAAGCCGACCATGCGGCCGAGGCCATTATTCTTGCGCACCTGGCGCGCATTGCGCCGGACATACCGGTGGTGGCCGAGGAGGCCTGTGCGGCCGGACGCATTCCGGTGGTGGGCGAGACGTTCTTTCTGGTCGATCCGCTCGATGGCACCAAGGAGTTCATCGCCCGGCGGGGCGAGTTCACCGTCAACATTGCTCTGGTGCGGGCAGGCGCTCCGGTCCTCGGTGTCGTATACGCCCCGGTGGGCGGTACGCTCTATGCCGGTGACGTCGCCGCCGCACATGCGTTCCGCTGCGCCCAGCCGCCCACCGACGGCCCGAGCGGACCACGCGAGCCGTTGCACGTGCGAGCCGCCCCGGCGGCGGGCCTGACCGCGGTCGTGTCCCGCTCGCATGCCACCCCGCAGACCGAGCAATACCTGAGCGCCTATCGCGTTCATGAGCGCGTCTCGGTCGGCTCGTCGTTGAAGTTCTGTCTGGTGGCGAGCGGGGAAGCAGATCTGTATCCGCGTCTTGGACCGACCATGGAGTGGGACACGGCTGCCGGGCACGCGGTGCTGCTTGCCGCCGGTGGTCAGGTGCTCGCGCCGGGCGGAGGAGCGCTGCGTTACGGCAAGCCGGACTTCCGCAATTCCTTCTTCGTGGCCGCAGGGCCGATTCCATTGGCGCCGCTGGCCGCCTGAGCGCACGAGCATGAGCATCCGCAACGCATCCGCCACAGAGCTCTCGCCGCATCTGCGTCAGCTCGAGTCCGAGTCGATCGCCATCATGCGCGAGGTGGTCGCCGAGTTTCGCAATCCGGTGATGCTCTATTCGATCGGCAAGGACTCTGGCGTCATGCTGCATCTGGCGCTGAAGGCGTTCCACCCGTCAAAGCCGCCGTTCCCGCTGCTGCACATCGACACGGGCTGGAAGTTCCGCGCCATGATCGAGCACCGCGACCGGATTGCCGAGCGTTACGGGGTGAGGCTGCTCACCCACACCAACCCCGATGGGCTCGCGCGCGGCATCAATCCGATCAGCTCCGGCTCGCAGTTGCACACCCAGGTCATGAAGACCGAGGCGCTGAAGCAGGCGCTCGACAAGTGGCAGTTCGACGCCGCCTTCGGCGGCGCGCGGCGCGACGAGGAGAAAAGCCGCGCCAAGGAGCGCGTCTTCTCGTTCCGCTCCGCCGGACACGTGTGGGATCCGCGCAATCAGCGCCCGGAGCTTTGGAACTTGTACAACACCCGGATCAATCAGGGTGAGACCATCCGGGTCTTTCCGCTCTCGAACTGGACCGAGCTCGATATCTGGCAGTACACGCGGGCCGAGGACATTCCGGTAGTGCCGCTGTATTTTGCCGCGCCCCGGCCGGTGCTCGAGCGCGACGGCCAGCTCATCATGCGCGACGATGAGCGCATGCCGCTCAAGAGCGGCGAGCGCGAGCAGGTGCGCATGGTGCGTTTTCGCTCGCTCGGTTGCTATCCGCTCTCGGCTGCGATCGAGAGCCGCGCCGCAACGCTCGATGACATCATCGCCGAGATGCTCGCCACGCGCACCTCGGAGCGCTCCGGGCGGCTGATCGACAACGACGAGGCGGCCTCCATGGAGAAGAAGAAACGTGACGGCTATTTCTGACACCCCAGTGGGCGGCCCGGCCGAGCGCAAGGGGCTCCTGCGCTTTCTCACCTGCGGCTCGGTCGATGACGGCAAATCGACCCTGATCGGGCGGCTGCTGTACGACACGCAGCTCGTGCTCGAGGACCAGCTCGCTGCGCTTGAGCGCGACAGCCGCAAGCACGGCACTACGGGCGAGGACCTCGACCTCGCCCTGCTCGTCGATGGCCTGCAGGCCGAGCGCGAGCAAGGCATCACGATCGACGTGGCCTATCGATTCTTCTCCACGCCGCGTCGCGCGTTCATCGTTGCCGACACCCCGGGCCACGAGCAGTACACGCGCAACATGGCGACCGGGGCATCGAACAGTCACGCGGCGGTGATTCTGATCGACGCACGCAAGGGCGTGCTCACTCAGACTCGCCGGCACAGCTACATCTGTGCGCTGCTCGGCATCAAACACGTGGTGCTGGCGGTCAACAAGATCGATCTGGTGGAGTTCTCCGGCGAGCGCTTCCACCACATCGTCGCCGACTATCTCGGCTTCGCCGCGCCACTGAATTTCAGCTCCATTACCAGCATTCCGCTCTCGGCGCGATTCGGTGACAACGTGATCCGCCGCTCCGAGCACACCAGTTGGTACGACGGGCCGACGCTGATCGAGTCCCTCGAGTCGCTCGATGTGAGCGAAGGCCTCTCCGAGAAGCCGCTGCGCTTCCCGGTGCAATGGGTCAACCGGCCGAATCTGGACTTTCGCGGCTTCGCCGGCACGGTGGCCTCAGGCGTGGTGCGTCCGGGCGATCGGGTGGCGGTGTCCGAGTCGGGGCGCGAGACTACCGTGCAGCGCATCGTCACCGCAGATGGGGATCTCCCCGAGGCACGCGCCGGCGATGCGGTAACTCTGACACTCGCCGATGAGGTCGATGTCGCTCGCGGGGACGTGCTGGCGCACTCGGATGCACGGCCCGAGGTGGTCGATCAGTTCGCCGCCGAGGTGCTGTGGATGATCGAGGAGCCGATGCTGCCGGGACGCTCGTATCTGATGCGCATCGGCACGCGCTACGTACCGGCGCGGGTGACGAGTCTGAAGCACAAGACCGACGTCAACACGCTCGAGCACATCGCGGCGAAGACGCTCGGCCTGAATGAGATCGGTTTCTGCAATCTCTCTACGGCGACACCGGTCGCGCTCGATGCGTACGTGGACAACCGCGCTACGGGGGCGTTCGTGCTGATCGACCGGTTCACGAATGCGACTGCGGGCGCCGGCATGATCAGCTTCGGGCTGCGCCGTGCAACCAATATCCATCGGCAGGCATTGCTCATCGACAAAGCCGCGCGGGTGCACTTGAACGGTCACCGGCCGGCCATCCTGTGGTTCACGGGTCTTTCCGGCTCGGGTAAAAGCACCATCGCCAACATCGTCGCGCGCGAATTGCACGCGCGCGGCGTGCACACCTACCTCCTCGACGGCGACAACGTCCGCCACGGGTTGAATCGTGATCTGGGCTTTACCGATGCCGATCGCGTCGAGAACGTCCGCCGGGTGGGCGAGGTGGCCAAGCTGTTCGTCGATGCTGGATTGATCGTGCTGTGCTCGTTCATCTCGCCGTTTCGCGCCGAGCGGCGCATGGTGCGCGAGCTGGTCGAGGCGGGCGAGTTCATCGAGGTATTCGTCGATACTCCGATCGAGGAGTGCAAGCGGCGCGATCCGAAGGGGCTCTACGCCCGCGCACTGGATGGCAAGATCAAGAACTTCACCGGCATTGACTCGCCGTACGAGGCGCCCGAGGCCGCAGAGATCGTGCTCGAGCCGAGCCCACTCGGTCCGGAGGAGGAAGCGCGACGGGTGCTCGAGGCGCTGGCAGCACGCCAGATCATCCGCTGAGCGCGAGGCTCGATCACGGCGCTGCGGCGCGCTAACATCGGCGGATTCGCCCAGTGGGGAAGTTCGTGCCGACGCATTTCCAGCGCGACGAGGATGTCGCAGTGCTCGAGATCGACCATCCGCCGGTCAACGCGCTCAGCCAAGAGGTTCGCGTTACGCTGGCGGCGGGCCTCGCGCGAGCCGCGCAGGATCCGACCGTCAAGGCGGTGGTCATCGCCGCGGCGGCGGGCCGTTTTCCGGCCGGCGCTGACATCAATGAAATCGCCTCCGGAGCGAGCTTTGCCCCGCCGATCCTGCTCGATGTGCTCACGCAAATCGAGACGCTCGGCAAGCCGGTCGTGGCGGCGATCGAGGGCATGGCGCTCGGCGGTGGGTTCGAGCTTGCGCTCACCTGCCACGCACGGCTCGCGGCGCCGCAGGCGTGCGTGGGATTGCCGGAAGTCAAACTCGGGCTGATTCCGGGCGCCGGTGGCACGCAGCGTTTCACGCGATTGGCCGGTCCGCAGGCGGCGCTCGAGGCCATTACCTCGGGCGAGGCGCTGCCCGCCGAGCGGGCCCTCGCGCTCGGTCTGATCGATGCATTGGCGGCCGATACGCGGCCGGCAGCCATTGCCTACGCTCGGCGCCTGGCGGCCGAAGGCACGCCGGCACCGGCGAGCGGGCGTGAGGAGAAGATCGCGTCGGCGGATCCGGCGCTGTTCGCATCGTGGCGCGCGGCGAACGCGCGCAGGTTTCGCGGCCAGCTTGCCCCTTGGCGCATTGCGGATGCGATCGAGGCGGCTTGTACGCGCGTGCCAGCCGAGGCGTTTCGCCTGGAGCGCCAGTATTTTCTCGAGTGTCGCGACAGCTCGCAGAGCAGGGCGCTGATGCACGTGTTTCACGCCGAGCGTGCCGCGCGCAAAATTCCCGGCATCGGAGCCGATGTCGCCCCCTTGCCGATCCGCCGAGCCGCGGTAGTCGGGGCCGGAACCATGGGGGCAGGCATTGCGATGTGCTTCGCCAGTGCCGGGTTTCCGGTCTTGCTGTTGGATGTGTCGGACGCAGCGCTCGCTCGTGGGGTCGCACACATCCGCGAACACTACGCGCAGAGTGTCGCCCGCGGCCGACTGACCCGCGAGCAGGCCGATGCGGCGCTCGAGCGCATCGGCACTGCGGTCGAGTACGGCTCGCTCGGGGAAGTCGACATCGCGATCGAGGCCGTGTTTGAGGATCCAGCGCTGAAGCGCGAAGTGTTTGAGCGGCTCGATCGCAGCACCCCGCCCCACGCCATTCTTGCCAGCAACACCTCCACGCTCGACATCGATCGGCTGGCCGCGGCGACCCGCCGGCCGCAGCAGGTGGTTGGGACGCATTTCTTCAGCCCGGCGCACGTGATGAAGCTGATGGAAAACGTGCGTGGTGAGCGAAGCTCGCCCCAGACCCTCGCCACCGTGATGGCGCTTGCGCGCCAGCTCGGCAAGGTTGCGGTGCTCGCGGGCAACTGCGATGGATTCATCGGTAACCGCATGCTGCAGTACTACGGGGCACAGGCCGAGCGGCTGCTCGAGGAGGGCGCCACCCCCGAGCAGGTCGATGAGGTTATCGAGCGCTTTGGCTTTGCGATGGGACCGCTCGCGATGCGTGATCTGGCCGGCAACGACGTCGGCTGGGCGATCCGGCGCAATCGCACGTTACCGCCGGATGAGCGCTGCTCGCCCATTCTCGAGCGGATGGTTGCGCAGGGCCGTCTTGGGCGCAAGAGCGGCGAGGGCTTTTATCGCTACGCAGGCGGCAGACGGACGCACAATCCCGAAGCGCAGGCGTTGATTGAGTCGGTTTCGCGTGAACTCGGCATCGAGCGGCGCATCATAGGGGATGAGGAGATCCTCGCGCGCCTGTTGCACCCGCTCGTGAACGAGGGGGCGAAGATCCTCGCTGAGGGCATCGCCACTCGTGCCGGGGACATCGATGTGGTGTACGTCCACGGCTACGGCTTCCCGGCCTACAAGGGTGGGCCGATGTACTGGGCCGAGCGGGAAGGTCTCGATGCCGTCATCGCGACCCTCGAGCGGCTCGCGCCGACGCACGGTGGGCGGTGGCGGCCGGCGGCCCGGCTCATCGAGGCGGCACGACGAGGCGGTTGGACGTAAGCCGACGCGGGCTTGACCGCCAATTAAAATAAATGTACGTTTAAAACAGATGTTTGAGGCGTGGAGCTGGTGAAATCATCGCCCTTGTCCACCGACGAAAGTGCGCGGGAGCCGAAGTATTCCGAGACCGCCACGCGGATTCTCGATGCGGCCGAGGGGCTGTTCGTCGAGCTCGGCCTTGAAGCCACCTCGCTGCGGCTGATCACCCAGCAGGCCGGGGTCAACCTGGCTGCGGTGAATTATCACTTTCGCTCCAAGGACGCCTTGTTCGAGGCGGTGTTTGCGCGCCGTTTCGCCCCGTGGGCGAGCGAATGCCTGCATCAGCTCGATGTGCTCGAGGCACAGATCGCACGCGGCGAAGCGCACATCGACGTGGAGGCGGTCGTCATGTGCTACGTGCGCCCGGCGTTGGCGCTGTCGAAGGATCCGTTGCGCGGTGGGGCGGTGTTCGTGCGTCTGTTCTCGCGGGTGCTGGTCGAGAACCACCGGCAGGTGCGCGAGTCGCTTTCGCGCGACTGGGGTCACTTGGTGAGCCGCTACACCGCGGCGCTCGGGCGCGCGTTGCCGGGGCTGTCGGACGAGGAGGTGGACTGGCGGCTGCACCTCGGATTCAGCGTGATGTTTCACGCGTTCGCCGGCAACGACATTCTGAAACTCTTCGGTCGCTCGGCGGTCTCGGCACGCGATCCGGATCTGATCGTCAAACATCTGGTGCCGTTTGTGGTGGCGGGCATTAGGGCCGCGCCGGGCGGCAGATCGGCCGCAACCTGAGGGCGTGGTGGGCGTCGTGCGCCGCTCTCATCGGGACGGGCAATGAGTGCGCCGCCCCCGGGGCGGGGCGCAGCAGTAGGGGAAGTCATGTCTGAGACGAATTTCAACATCCGTAAGGTGGCCGTGCTCGGGGCGGGCGTGATGGGTGCGCAGATCGCCGCTCACCTGGTGAACGCGCAGGTGCCGACGATACTGTACGACCTGGCCGACCCCGAGGGCGGCAGCGGTATCGTTCACAAGGCGCTCGCCGCGCTGCGCAAACAGCAGCCGGCACCGCTCGCCTGCCTCGGTGCCGAGTCATTCATCCAACCGGCCAACTATGCGCAGGATCTCGGGCGACTCGCCGAGTGCGACCTGGTGATCGAGGCGATCGCCGAGCGGCTCGACTGGAAGCGCGAGTTGTACCAGAAGATCACCCCGGCACTGGCCGCGCACGCCATCCTCGCGACCAACACCTCGGGACTGTCGATCGAGGCGCTGGCAGCAGCCTGTCCCTCGGCGCTGCATCGGCGCTTTTGCGGCGTGCATTTCTTTAACCCGCCGCGCTACATGCGCCTCGCCGAGCTCATTCCCTGTGGCGCCTCCGATCCGGCGATACTTGATCATCTGGAGACGTTTCTCGTTACCACGCTCGGCAAGGGCGTGATCCGCGCCAAGGACACGCCGAACTTCGTCGCCAACCGCATCGGGGTGTTCTCGATGCTCGCCACGGTGGCCAACGCGGCCAAGTACGGGCTGCGCTTCGATGTGGTCGATGAGCTGACCGGCCCGAAACTCGGCCGACCGAAGTCCGCCACGTTCCGTACGGCCGATGTCGTCGGTCTCGATACCTTCGCGCACGTGGTGCGCACGATGCGCGAGGGGCTGCCGGCCGATCCATGGCGGGCGCTGTATGTCGCCCCGCCATGGCTTGAGAAGCTTCTCGCTGCCGGTGCGCTCGGCGCCAAGAGCCGCAGCGGCATCTACCAGAAAAAGGGCCGCGACCTGCTGGTGCTCGATCCGCTGAGCGGTGAGCACGTGCCGGCCGGACAGCCGGCCGAGGCGGCCGTACTCGAGATCCTGGCCATCAAGGATGTCGGGGAGCGTCTGGCTGCGCTGCGCGCAAGCAACCATCCGCAGGGCCAGTTCCTCTGGGCGTGTCTGCGCGACACGTTTCATTACATTGCGTATCACCTGGCGGACGTCGCGCACTCTGCGCGGGACGTCGATCTGGCGATGCGCTGGGGTTTTGGCTGGCAGCGCGGGCCTTTTGAGCTGTGGCAGGCTGCCGGCTGGACACGCGTGGCGGGCTGGATCGAGGCGGACATTCGTGCCGGGGAGACGCTCGCGAGCGTGCCGCTGCCGCAATGGGTCCATGCCGAGCAACGCAGCGGAGTGCATTTCCCCGAGGGCTCCTATGACGCGGCCGACGATGTGCTCGTGCCGCGCTCGCCGCTGCCGGTGTATCGGCGCCAGCTGGCGCCGGTGGCACTCGGTGCCCAGCGCGACGAACTCGGCGAGACGGTGTACGAGAATCCGGCGGTGCGGGCCTTCACCAGTGGGGATGGCGTGCTGGTGGCCTCGCTGAAGACCAAAGCCCATTCGATCAGTCCCGAGGCACTCGAGGGGTTGAATCAGTCGATCGATCTCGCCGAGGCGCGCTACCGGGCGCTCGTACTCTGGCAGAGCGAGCCGCCGTTCTCGGTCGGCGCCAACCTCGATGCGCTGCGCCCGGCGGTCGCCGCCGGCGACTGGGCCACCATCGAGGCGGTTATCGCCCGCTTTCAGAGCACTTCGATGCGGCTGCGCTACAGCCTCATTCCAACCGTTGCGGCGACGCAAGGCTATGTGTTCGGAGGTGGTTGTGAGTTCGTCATGCACTGCGACCGCGTCGTGGCGGCGCTCGAGTCGTATATCGGTCTGGTCGAGGCCGGTGTCGGTTTGCTGCCCGGCGGCGGGGGGTGCAAGGAATTGGCGCGGCGCGCCGCGCGTGAGAGTCGCGGCGATGTCCTGGCCGCGCTGAAGGACTACTACCTGGCGGTCGCCACGGCGAAGGTGGCCGGCAGCGGGCTCGAGGCGCGTCAGATCGGCTATCTGCGCGACAGCGACCTGGTGGTGTTCAATCCGGATGAGTTGCTCTACGTGGCCAAGCAGCAGGCACTCGCCCTTGCCGAGAGCGGCTATCGGCCGCCGCTGCCCGGAGCCCGCTTCGCGGTCGCCGGGCGCACCGGGGCAGCCTCGATCAAATCGCAGCTGGTGAACATGCTCGAAGGGCATTTCATCAGTGCCTATGACTTCGAGATCGGCGCGCGTATCGCCGAGGTGATGACCGGTGGTGATCTCGAGGCCGGTACCGAGGTCGATGAGTCCTGGATCCTGACGCTCGAGCGGCGGCACTTCCTCGCGCTGCTCGCCAATCCGAAGACCCAGGAGCGCATCGCGCACACGCTCAAGACCGGCAAGCCGCTGCGCAATTGAGGCGGCGAGGGAGATTTCCGTCATGACCAAACAGATTGAAGATGCTTACATCGTAGCGGCAACTCGCACGCCGGTTGGCAAAGCGCCGCGCGGTATGCTGCGCCAGGTGCGCCCGGATGACTTGCTGGTGCATGCGCTCTCGAGTGCGCTCGCGCAGGTACCGACGATCGAGCCAGCACAGATCGAGGACGTCGTGGTGGGCTGTGCCTTCCCCGAGGCCGAGCAGGGACTGAACATGGCGCGCGTGGCGGCGTTGCTCGCCGGACTGCCCGACTCGGTGCCGGGCGTCACGGTGAACCGCTACTGCTCCTCGGGGCTGAATGCCGTACAGATTGCGGCCGATCGCATTCGTCTCGGTGAGGCCGACGTGGTGATTGCCGGCGGGGCTGAATCGATGTCCATGGTGCCCATGATGGGCAACAAAGTCGCGATCAACCCGCGGGTCTTCGAACACGAAGAGAACTACGCGATCGCCTACGGCATGGGCATCACCGCCGAGAAGGTCGCCAGTCAGTGGCATGTCTCGCGCGAAGATCAGGATGCGTTTGCCCTCGAATCGCACCGACGCGCGCTCGCGGCGCGCGCCGGCGGTGGCTTCAGCGCGGAGATCGCCCCGCTCGAGGTGACCTACCGCACGCCCGATCTGGCCGCGGGCGAGGTGCGCACGTTGCGCAAGCGGCTCGCCGAGGATGAGGGGCCGCGCGCGGACACTTCGCTCGAGGCGCTCGCACGGCTGAAGCCGGTTTTCGATGCCAAGGGCAGCGTGACGGCCGGCAACAGCTCGCAGACCTCCGATGGTGCGGCGGCCGTGGTGCTCGTCTCTGCGGCGGCGCTGAAGCGTTTCAACCTGACACCCTTGGCGCGCTACGTGACCTTTGCGGTCAAAGGCGTGCCTCCGGCGATCATGGGTATCGGTCCGAAGGAGGCGGTGCCGGCGGCGCTGAGGCGTGCCGGGCTGAAACAGGATGCGCTGCAGTGGATCGAGCTCAACGAGGCCTTCGCCGCCCAGTCCCTCGCCGTGATCCGCGATCTGCAGCTCGATCCGGCGCGTGTCAATCCGCACGGCGGTGCGATCGCCCTCGGCCATCCGCTTGGGGCGACCGGCGCGATCCGCACTGCCACGCTGGTGCACGGGATGCGTCACAAGGGTCAGAAGGGCTACGGCATGGTGACCATGTGCATCGGCACCGGCATGGGCGCTGCAGGTATTTTCGAGGTCTTCTGAGCCCGGCGAAGTGCCCGGGGGCTCGTGGCCCGTCGCCCCCGGGAGAGCGCGAGCGCCTCAGGCGAGCGGCAACTGCGTGGTGAACTTCTTGGTCCGCAACACGAAGCTGGTGTTGACCGAGCGGACCGCTGCAAGCTGCAGAAGGTGGGTCGAGAGGAAGTGCTCGTAGGCCTCCATGCTGGCGGCCACGATGCGCAGCAGGTAATCGTTGGTGCCGCTCATCGAGTGACACTCGAGCACCTCGGCGCGGTCACGCACCAGTCGGTCGAAGGCCGCAACGGTATCGGCGTGGTGGTTCTCGAGCGATACCATTGCGTAGGCCTGAATCGTCAACCCGATCGCCGGCGCGCTGAGCAGCGTGGCATACCCGGCAATGATCCCTTCGCTTTCCAGCCGCTTCAGCCGCCGCCAGCAGGGGGCCGGGGAGAGACCGACGCGGTTGGCGAGTTCCTGGTTCGTGATACGGGCCTCGAGCTGCAGCGTCGCGAGGATACGGCGGTCGAGTCGGTCGAGAGGACGGGTCATGGGCGTGCCTCGGAGCGCTGAAATACGCAATGATATTGCCATTAAGTGGTAAAAATGAGCAAGAAACGAAAGCTCATTTCGTTCTTAAGCGCATAGGCTGATTCGCTACCGATCCACCTGCGGAGGGTGCCATGGTGGCATCAGCCTCTTGCGCGGCTGACGCGCGGCACGATTTAGACTCCGATCCCCAGCCGGACTGGCGGCGGGTGGCGCATCTGCTGCACTGCTCTCGCGCGCTCGATGACATCGAGGAGACACGACTGCTGCCGGCGCGGCAGGTGCTGTATCAGTTCTCTGCGCGCGGGCACGATCTGGCGCAAATCCTGCTCGGACTGCAACTGACTGATCCGCACGATGCCGTGACGGTCTACTACCGTTCGCGGCCGCTGATGCTTGCCCTCGGCGTGCCGCTGGAGGAGGCCGCGGCGGCACCGCTGGCGCGTGCGGGCGCCTTCAGCGACGGCCGCGACATCGGCGTGGTATTCAACAGGCCCGGACGAGGTGCGCCGACCGTGTTGCCGGCATGCGGCGGTGTCGGCGCGCAGTACACTCCGGCGGCCGGCTGGGCACAGGCCATCGGATTTCATCGCGACGTGCTGGCGGATGCCAGTTACGGGCACAGCATCGCGGTCGTGCTCGGCGGTGATGCTTCGGTGGCGACCGCTGGCTTCTGGTCGGCGCTGACGATGGCCACAACGTTGCAGCTGCCGATGCTGATCTGTATCGAGGACAATGGCTTTGGCATCTCGGTGGGCTCGCGGCTACAGACTCCGGGCGGGAACATCGCGGCAAACCTGCGTGCGTTCTCGGGCCTGGAGATCTTCGAAGGGGACGGGGCCGAGCCGCAGCAGGCGGCCGGATGTATCGCGGCGGCCGTTGGTTTCGTGCGCGAGCGGCGTTCCCCGGCGCTGTTGCGCCTGACGGTTCCGCGGCTCTGCGGGCACTCGGGGCAAGATACCCAGACGTACAAGAGTCCCGAACTCATCAGCCGCGAACGTGCGAACGATCCGCTGCGCCGGCTGGAGCGTTATCTGGTGCCGCAGCGCATGAGCGAGAGCGAATGGCGGCAGATTGGCGTGGCGGGGCGCCGCGAGGTCGAGCAGGCCATCGAGCGGGCGTTGAGTCGGGCGGAGCCCGATCCGGCCCGGCTCACCCGTTACGTATTCACCGAGTATGACGCCGAGGGGCGCCCCGAGCTGCAGGAGCAGGGCGGGCTCGCCCCGCTCGGTGTGACGCTCGGCGCGGCGGGTGCGGGTGGCGCAGCGGAGCTGAATCGCATCAACATGTTGACTGCGATTCGTCGCACGCTCGATGTGGAGCTGACGCTCAACCCGCGCATGGTGGTGTTTGGCGAGGACGTCGGACCGAAGGGCGGCGTGCACGGGGCAACGCTCGGCTTGCAGGAAAAGCATGGTGTCGCACGTGTATTCGACACCAGTCTCTCCGAGGAAGGGATCATCGGCCGTGCCGTCGGCATGGCGCTCGCGGGACTGCTGCCGGTGCCCGAGATCCAGTTTCGCAAGTACGCCGATCCGGCGACCGAACAGCTCAACGACTGCGGCACGATGCGCTGGCGCACCGCCAACCGGTTCGCAGCGCCGATGGTCGTGCGGGTGCCGGGCGGATTCTTCAAGTGCGGGGATCCCTGGCACAGTCAGACCAATGAGGTCGCCTGGGTGCACGGAATCGGGTGGCGTGTGGCGGTGCCGTCCAATGCCGAGGATGCCGTCGGTCTGCTGCGCGCGGCACTGCGCGGAAACGAACCAACCATATTTTTCGAACACCGCGCGCTGCTCGATGGTGCCTGGGCACGCCGGCCTTATCCCGGCGACGCCTACCTCGTGCCGTTTGGCAGGGCTCGCCGGGTGTGCGAGGGCGAGGAACTCACGATCGTGACCTGGGGCGCGATGGTTGAGCGCTGTGAGCTCGCCGCGCAGGCCTCGGCCGTGCAGACCGAGATTCTGGATCTGCGCACCGTGTCGCCGTGGGATCGCGAGGCGGTGCTCGAGTCGGTGCGCAAGACCCGGCGCTGCCTGATCGTGCACGAGGACAACCTCACCGCAGGGTTCGGTGCCGAAGTTGCCGCAGTGCTCGCCCGGGACGCGTTCTTCAGTCTCGAGGCGCCCATTGAACGGCTGGCCATGCCCGACATTCCGAGTCCGCATGCGCCGGCGCTGCTCGAGGCAGCCGTCCCCGGCGTCGAATCAATCACCCGCGCAATCCGCGCGCTCGCGAGCGTGTAGCGATGGCCTCAAACATACTCGACATCCGCGCGCCCGAGGAGCAGGCCGAAGGCACACGCCTGCAGGTCCTGCGCTGGCTGAAGGCCGTTGGCGAGGCGGTGAGGGCGCATGAGCCGCTGATTGAGCTCGAGACCGACAAGGTCACCGTCGAGGTGCCCTCACCGGCTGACGGGGTGCTCGAACAGATCCTCACGGCCGAGCACGAGGAGGTGGCGCCGGGGGCGGTGCTTGGCCGGATTGGAGCGGTTGCGACCGAGCCGGCGACGCCCGCCGATACCGAGACGCATCTGCTGACCCGCGCCGCTGCCGTGCCGAGCCACGCGGCAGTACCCGGCCGTACCGGCGGTGTGGATCGGGAGCGCTTGGCACCGGCGGTGCGTCGGTTGCTCGCCGAACGTGGGCTCGATCCGGCACAGGTACGCGCAAGCGGGGAGGGCGGCCGGATCACCGTGGACGATGTGCTGCGGTATGTACCCTCGAACCACGCCCCGGCGCCTGTTGCGAAGGACACCGCAGCGCTCGCAGGCGCAGGCGATGCCGCAATCGCCATGCGTCGCGTGCCACACACCGCAGTGCGCAAACGCATTGCCGCGCGCATGGTTGAGAGCCTGTTGCACACCGCACCGCACGTCACAACCGTCTTCGACGTGGATCTGACGGCGGTGCTCGCGCATCGAGCCCAGCATCGGGATGAGTTCGCCAGTCGCGGCGTCGCGCTGACGCTGAGTGCGTATTTCGTGCGCGCGGCGGTCGAGGCGATCGCGGTGGTGCCGGAGGCCAACAGCCATTGGGCCGAGGACGCCCTGGAGATCTATACCCGCGTGAATTTCGGGATCGGGACCGCCGCGCCGGACGGGCTGGTGGCGCCGGTGCTGCACGGCGCCGAGGCGCTCGATCTGGAGCAGACCGCCCGCGGCATCGAATCGCTGGTGCGGCGTGCGCGCGAGGGGAGCCTCACCCCGCAGGATATGCGCGGTGGGACGTTCACGATTTCCAATCACGGGGTGAGCGGCAGCCTGTTTGCCACGCCGATCATTCTGTACCCCGGGCAGGCGGCGATTCTCGGCGTCGGCAAGCTCGAGAAGCGCCCCGTAGTCGTTGCGAGCGGCGATGCGGATCGCATCGAGATCCGGCCGCGCTGTTACGCCACGCTCACCATCGATCATCGGGTCATGGATGGTGCGCGCGCCAATCGCTTCATGCAGGTATTCGCCGAGCGGCTGGCCGACTGGGGCGGGTGAGGCGCAGGCGCCCGCCCGCCCGGGGGGCGCTTGCGGCATGGCGCATAGTGACGGGACGGCGCGACGGGGCTACCATGCGCGTAGCACTCCAATGGAGGACTTGAGCATGACCGAGGGCACCACCACACTGCCTGGCTCGCCGAGCGATGAGTCCGAACCGGATCTGGCCCGCAGGCGCATGTTGACTGCGGCCACTGCGGCAGTCGGGGCGGTCGGCGTGGGTCTGGCCGCGACCCCGTTCATCGAGTCCATGGAGCCGAGCGAGACCGCCCGTGCGCTCGGCGCGCCCGTGACCATCGATATCTCGAAGCTGCAGCCGAAGCAGATGCTGATCGCCTCGTGGCGTCGCCGGCCGATCTACGTTTTGCGACGCACCGAGGCCGAGTTGAAGGCGCTGCCCACGCTCAACGGCCAGCTGAAAGACCCGCTCTCCAAGGCGGACCAGCAGCCGGAGAACCTCCCCGGCTGGAACCCGATTTCCCGCTCCATCGTCCCGGAATACCTGGTGGTGGTGGGTATCTGTACCCATCTGGGCTGCATGCCGAAGCTGCATCCGACGGTCGGCGATCCTCTGCTCGGGGCGAGCTGGCCGGGCGGGTACTACTGTCCTTGCCACGGTTCGCGCTACGACCTGGCCGGGCGCGTGATGGATGGATCACCGGCCCCGCTGAACCTGCCCGTGCCGCCGCACTACTACAAGGACGCCAAGACGATCGTGGCGGGTGAGCTGGCGAACGGCAGCGAGCAGAACTGGGAGCCGAACACCTGGTGAGGCGGCGCTGCCTCAGGGACGGGGCAGTCCACCGAAACGGGCAAACGCTTCCGGACCCGGCGGCGGCAGCGAGCCGTCCAGTGTTGCGGCGTATTGAGAGAGATACGCTTCGGCAGCGCTGAACACGGCGGCGTATAGGCGTCGGCACAGAGCATAGGCTTCGGCACCGATCCAACCGTCGGGTAGCAGAGGCGGGGGCAGCAGTGGGTCGCGCAAATGGATTTTGCGATACTCATGAATCAGCAGCGTGCGCACGACGAAGGCGCTCTGCGGCCTCAGGTGCGTCGCGGCACCGGCGGCTCCGAGCGGCGCGAACGCGTCGCGCATGCGCTGGTACCGGCGCGCGATGTCGTGCAGATCCCAGGCCGCCGCGACCAGCTGGCGGTCGGTTCCCGACCCCTCACTGGCGCTGCTGAAGAGCCAACCGCCCTCGAGCCCATCAGGCGCAAGCCACTGGCGTGCCTGCGCGACCGTGCAGGTGGGGTGCAGGAACACGCCGGGGGCCGCCTCGCCGAATCCCAGCCAACGCAGCCGCTCGCGCAGCGTCGTCCGCGGGCCTCGCCCCGGTGGCACCACGAGCAGCGTCCAATGGCCGTGCCAAACGGACGGATTTGCCGCATAAATGCGTTGGGTCGCCTCGGCGAACACGCCCCGACCGGTGTCGGTGAGGCGATACTCGCTCACCCGGCCGCGTCGCATGGCCGTCAGCCAGCCCTCGCTCGCCAGGCGCGCCACGCTGGTGCGTACCAGCCGCTCGGCGAGCCCGAAAGGACGGGCGAGACCGATCAGACTGGCGAGGCTGACGCGCGCACCGCGCGGGGCGATGGCATCGCCGAAGATGGTCATCAGCAGCGAGCCGCCACGCACCGGCCGCTCGGCGCGGAAACGCTGCAGTACGGCGGCGACGGCGGGATACGGCTCGCCGGAGATGTCCATGGAAAGTGACGGCACGGGTCGGATCGGTATTCTGCCACGGATTATTGACACAAAAATCAGAAGGTCTATAGTTTTTCTGTATCATAATTGATCTTTCGGCGGCGGCCGTGCATGTACACCCAAGCTCTCGATAGTCCCGCGGAGTCAGCCCGCTCGCCGGATGAGGACGAGCGCCTCGAGCGCTTTCAGGCGCGCATCGATCGGGACGAGAAGATCGAGCCGAAGGATTGGATGCCCGAGGCGTATCGCCAGACCCTCATCCGCCAGATCGCCCAGCATGCGCACTCGGAAATCGTCGGCATGCTCCCGGAGGGCAATTGGATCACTCGGGCGCCCTCGCTGCGCCGCAAGGCGGTGCTGATTGCCAAGGTGCAGGATGAGGGCGGGCACGGAATGTACCTCTACAGCGCCGCCGAGACGCTCGGGGTCTCGCGCGGTGAACTCACCGCACAACTGCTCGCCGGTCAGGCCAAGTACTCGAGCATCTTCAACTACCCGACGCTCAGTTGGGCCGACATCGGGGCGATCGGCTGGCTGGTCGACGGCGCGGCGATCATGAATCAGATCCCGCTGTGCCGCTGCTCCTACGGACCGTACGCGCGCGCGATGGTGCGCATCTGTAAAGAAGAGAGCTTTCATCAGCGTCAGGGCTTCGAGATCATGCTGACGCTCGCGCGCGGCAGCGCCGCGCAGCGCGCCATGGCGCAGGAGGCGCTACGGCGCTGGTGGTGGCCGTCGCTGATGATGTTTGGTCCGAGCGACCTGCATTCGGTGCATACCGCGCAGTCGCTGCGCTGGAAAATCAAACGCTTCACCAACGATGAGCTGCGCCAGCGGTTCATCGATGCCACAGTGCCGCAGGCGGAGTACCTCGGGCTCACCGTGCCCGATCCGCAACTGCGCTGGGACGAGGCGACGCATCATTACGTGCCGGGCCCGATCGACTGGAGCGAGTTTCAGGCGGTGCTGAAGGGCGAGGGGCCGTGCAACCGCGAGCGCCTCGAGGCGCGCCGCACCGCGCACGAGGCGGGACGTTGGGTTCGCGAGGCGGCAGCCGTCTACGCCGAGAAACACCGCGCTGCTGAGCGCAGCGCGGATTGGCGCTGAGGAGTATCCGACATGAACGAAGATTGGGTGCTGTATGAGGTGTTCATCCGGTCCCGCTCGGGACTTGAGCACAAACACGCCGGCAGTCTGCACGCGGCGGATGCGCGCATGGCTCTCGAGCATGCGCGCGACACCTACACCCGCCGCCAGGAGGGGGTGAGCATCTGGGTCGTGCGCTCGAGCGACATCGTCGCCTCCGACCCGCAGGAGGCCGAGTCGCTGTTCGATCCGGCCCGCGACAAGGTGTACCGCCACCCGACGTTCTACGCGATTCCGGAGGACGTGAAGAATCTATGAGCGCCGCCTCTGAAGCCGTTGGCATCGAGGCCGGCCCCGAGGAGCGGTTCGAGTACGTGCTGCGGCTCGCCGACACCAGTCTCATCGCCGGCCAACGCCTGGCGGCGCTGCTCGGGCACGGCCCGGCGCTCGAGGAGGACCTGGCGCTCGGTAACATCGCGCTCGATCTGATCGGCCAGGCGCGTCTGCTGCTCGCACTCGCCGCACGAATCGAGGCGCGAGGCCGGGATGAGGATGCGCTCGCGTTTCTGCGTGATGCGCCGGAGTTTCGCAATGTCTCGCTGGTCGAGCAGCCGAATGGGGATTTCGCGCAGACGATCGTTCGCCAGTGTCTGCTCGATGCCTGGCAAGTCGAGATGTACGAAAGTCTGGCCGGCTCGCGCGACCTGCAACTTGCCGACATTGCCGAGAAGGCCCTCAAGGAGTGTCGCTATCACTGGCGTTTCAGCGCCGGTTGGCTCGTGCGCCTCGGCGACGGCACTGCGGAAAGTCAGGCGCGGGTGCGTGCGGCGCTCGCAAGCCTGTGGCGCTTTACCGATGAGCTGCTGAGCCCCGATGCGCTCGATGCGCGGATGGCGGTGTGCGGCATCGGGCCCGCCCCGGCGCTGATCCGCGAGCGTTGGCAGAGCCGCTTGCGCGTAACGCTCGCTGAGGCGGGGCTCGACTGGCCGGCGCATCAGCATTACCGCTGGCACGGCAAGCGCGGCGAGCATACCGAGCACCTGGGACATCTGCTGGCCGAGATGCAGTTCCTGCCGCGCGCCTATCCGGGGGCCACATGGTGAGCCAAGCCGCTGCGGATGCAGCCACGCTCGAGCGGCGGGTCTGGCGGACGCTCGAGTCGGTCATGGATCCGGAGATCCCGGTGGTGAGTGTCGTCGAGCTCGGCATCGTACGGCAGGTGCGAGTCGGTCCGGATGGCCGGCTGCGGGTCGGTATCACCCCGACGTACTCCGGCTGCCCGGCCACCGAGGTGATCACGCAGATGATCCGTGCCGCACTCGATCAGGACGGATTCGCCGATGCGGCGCTCGAGACGCTGCTGTGGCCGGCGTGGTCGAGCGAATGGCTGAGCGAGTCGGGACGGCGAAAGCTCGAGGCATTCGGTATCGCCGTCGAGGGCACAGGATCGCAAAGCCCCGTCTGTCCACGATGCGCCAGCCGCAGACTCGAGCGGGTGAGCCAATACGGTTCGACCCCGTGCAAGGCGCATTACCGCTGTTTGGAGTGTCTCGAGCCGTTCGACGTGTTCAAGTGCCTCTAAGATGTTGAAGTTTCATTCCCTGCGCGTCGAGGATGTCAGGCCGGAGGCTGAGGAGACTCTCGCTATTACGCTGGCGGTGCCTGCCGCGCTGTTGCCCGAGTACCGCGGCAGCGCCGGACAGCATGTGGTGCTGCGTGTGCGCAAGGCGGGCGAGGAGCTGCGCCGGACGTATTCGCTCACCAATGCGCCGGGTGCAGATCGGCTGCAGTTACTCGTGCGGCTGCAGTCCGGTGGACGGATGTCTGAGGCTTTGCGGCAGCTGCGCGCCGGCGAGAGCATCGAGGTACTGCCGCCGAATGGCAGTTTCACGGCACACGCCGCAGCGCTCGGGACCGGCATGCGGGTGGCATTCGCCGCCGGCAGTGGCATCACCCCGGTGCTGTCGGTCACGCGCGCGGTGCTCGAGGCGGGCGGCAGCATGCTGATCTTCTACGGCAATCGCAGTGCGGCGCGCACGATGGGCCTCGAGGCGTTGCAGGCGCTGAAGAATATGTTTCCGCAGCGGCTGGCGCTGCACTTCATCATGAGTCGTGAGCCGCAGGAGGTCGAGCTGTACAACGGCCGGCTGGATGGCGCAAAGGTGCGCGAACTCGCCGCGGCATTTTTCTCACCCGCTGCCATCACCGAGTACTTCGTATGCGGTCCAGGGGACATGCACCGCGAGGTGTGCGCCGCGCTTGCTGAATTGGGCGTGACGGCCGGCGCCATCCGCCTCGAGCATTTCAGTGTGGCAGCCGGGGGTGCCGCCAGGGCGGAGTCCGCCGCGACTGAGGTTGCACAGGCCGAGGGCATGGCCGAGGTCAGCGTGATCCTCGATGGACGGCGGCGCTCCTTTGCCATGGCGATCGCGGCCGAGACGGTACTCGAGGCTGCTGAGCGCGCGGGGATTGAGTTGCCCTACTCGTGCCGTTCGGGCGTGTGTTCGACCTGTCGCACCAAGGTCGTGCGCGGCGAGGTGCGTATGGAGCAGAACTATGCGCTCGAGGACTGGGAGCTCGAGCAGGGCTATGTGCTCGCTTGCCAGTCCAAGTGCCTCAGTGCGGGGTTGGAACTCGACTACGATGAGAAATAACGTGGCCGCGACGGGCGCGGCGAGGATGCCATGAACTACCAGACCATTCTCTACAGCGTTGCCGGCGGTGTGGCGCGTCTGACCTTCAATCGCCCCGAGCGGCTCAATAGTTTCAACGCGCAGATGCATGCCGAGGTGCGTCATGCGCTCGGCATCATCGAAGCCGACTCGACGGTGCGCGTGGTGGTGCTGACGGGCGCAGGACGAGGATTTTGCGCGGGTCAGGATCTGGCCGAGCGGGCCCCGTCGGCGGGGGGCGAGGCGACCGACCTGGGCATGACCATCGAGCGCGATTACAAACCGTTGATCCTGACTCTGCGCCGGTTGCCGGTGCCGGTGCTGTGCGCGGTGAACGGCGTGGCCGCAGGGGCGGGTGCCAACATCGCGCTCGCCTGCGATTTGGTGCTGGCGAGCCGCTCGGCGAGTTTCGTGCAGGCGTTCGTGCGCGTCGGATTGGTGCCCGATTGCGGTGGCACCTGGTTCCTGCCGCGACTGCTCGGGCCGGCGCGCGCGCTCGGACTGGCGCTGCTCGGGGAAAGACTGCCGGCGAGCCAGGCGGCCGAGTGGGGCATGATCTGGCGCTGTATCGACGACGATGATTTTCCCGCCGAGGTCGATACGCTCGCCGCACAGCTTGCCGAGGCACCCGCGCAGGCGGTGCGCCACATCAAACGGGCGCTTGCGGACAGCTGGCATCACACGCTCGCGGAGCAACTCGATGTGGAGCGGGATCTGCAGCGCGAGCTCGGCGCGAGCGCCGATTACGCCGAAGGGGTCGCGGCCTTCATCGCCAAGCGCGAGCCGCGCTTCATCGGTCAATAGACGCCACGGGCCTTGCGAGCGATGGTTCTGCAAAGCTTCATTCAGGGCCGCTGGGTCGGTGGCACCGGCGCAGCGACTGCGCTGCGCGATGCCAGCACCGGCGAGGTCATTGCCAGCGCCTCGAGCACGGGGCTCGATTTCGGCGGCGCGCTGCACTATGCGAGGGGCGTCGGCGGCCCGAATCTGCGCCGGCTGACATTCCACGAACGCGCCGCGATCCTCAAGGCACTCGCCCGCCATCTCGCCGAGCGCAAGGAGGCGCTGTATCAGCTCTCCTACGCCACGGGCGCAACGCGGGCGGACAGCTGGATCGACATCGACGGCGGCATCGGCACGCTGTTCGTGTACGCGAGCAAGGGCTTGAAGGAGCTGCCTGACGGCCACGTGTACGTCGATGGTGCGCTCGAACCGCTCGCACGCAGCGGGACGTTTCTCGGCCAGCACATCTACGTCGCTTTGCAAGGGGCCGCGCTACACATCAATGCCTTTAACTTCCCGGTCTGGGGCATGCTGGAGAAGCTCGCTCCGGCGCTGCTCGCCGGGGTGCCGGCGATTGTCAAGCCGGCGACCGCCACGGCCTATCTGACCGAACTCGCCTTCCGGCAGATCATCGAGTCCGGTCTGCTGCCCGAGGGGGCGGTGCAGCTGATCTGCGGCGGCGTTGGTGATCTGTTCGAACATCTGACCTGTCAGGACGTGATTGCCTTCACCGGCTCGGCGAGCACGGCGCGCAAGCTGCGCACGCACCCACGCGTGCTGGAGCGGGCGGTGCGATTCACCGCGGAGACCGATTCACTCAATTCCTGCATCCTCGCGCCGGATGCCGTTGCCGGTACGCCGGAATTCGAGCTGTTCGTGCGCGAGGTGGTCCGAGAGATGACCGTCAAGGCGGGTCAGAAGTGCACAGCCATCCGCAAGGCGATTGTACCGACCAGCCAGACCACGGCGGTACTCGAGGCGCTGCGTGCGGCGCTGACGCAGGTGGTGATCGGCAACCCCCGCGAGGCGTCGGTGCAAATGGGGCCGCTCGCCTCGCTCGCGCAGCGGCGCGAGGTGCTCGCGCAGCTGGCGATGCTGCAGCGCGAGACTCAGCTCGTCTGCGGACGGCAGGATGCGGTGCGGCTGGCCGATGCGGACGGCGAACGCGGCGCATTCATGGCCCCGACGCTGTTGCAGTGTACCGACCCGGCGAGTGCGCGCGCCGTGCATGAGATCGAGGCGTTTGGTCCGGTGAGTACGCTCATGCCGTACCGGACGCTCGAGCAGGCAATCGAGCTGGCACGTCGCGGCGAGGGCAGCCTCGTCGGTTCGGTGTTCAGTGCCGATGAGCGGATCGCAGCGCAACTGGTGCTCGGTCTGGCGCCCTGGCACGGGCGCGTGCTGGTGGTCAATCGCCATTGTGCCGAGGATTCGACCGGACACGGCTCGCCGCTGCCCCACCTGGTGCACGGCGGCCCGGGCCGCGCCGGTGGCGGGGAGGAAATGGGTGGCATTCGTGGTGTGTTGCACTACATGCAGCGCACCGCAGTACAGGGCACGCCAGATGTGTTGAGCGCTGTCA
The DNA here is from genome assembly GCA_027324195.1 of Gammaproteobacteria bacterium. GTDB lineage: Bacteria > Pseudomonadota > Gammaproteobacteria > Steroidobacterales > Steroidobacteraceae > 13-2-20CM-66-19. The sequence goes on from DAHVTM010000034.1 coordinate 61,202, forward strand.
CCGGGTGCTGGGTACGGGGCTCGCGCGAACTCGACCCGGGCGAGCATCCTTTCCGTAAGCCATTCGGCGCACTGCGCATCGGGGATACCTTTCGCTCCGCCGAGCGCCTCGTGACCGTCGAGGACATCGAGCGCTTTGCAGCCCTGTCGGGTGATCACTTCTATGCGCACATGGACGAGGCGGCCGCCCGGACGAATCCGCTGTTCGGCGGGCGTGTGGCGCACGGTTATTTCCTCGTTTCAGCCGCAGCGGGACTGTTCGTGGATCCGCCGCTCGGACCGGTGCTCGCCAATTACGGGATCGATGCGCTGCGCTTCACTCAGCCGGTCAAACCGGGGGATCGCATCCGCGTGCGCCTGACCTGCAAGCAGAAGTCGCTGCGCATCGCTCAAGGTTACGGCGAGGTTCGCTGGGATACTCAGATCACCAATCAGAACGGCGAGACCGTCGCTCAGTACGATGTGCTCACGATGGTCAGCGAGAGCGCCGTACCGCCCGCGCCGGTGGCCTGAGCGCACCCGGCCGCTCGCCTCGCCCAAGGGCGCGCTCCTTCCGCGCCAGTGTTCGGGTGGCTTGGAGCTGCGATCACAGATAAAGCTGTTTGTTCAGCGGGATGCCGTTCGCGTTGCAATAGGTCTCGTAGTGGTTGATGAACCACCACACATCGAGAGTCTGTGCGAAGTTGCCCTGCTCGTCGTAGAACTCGATCGGCCCCTGCAACCACCCGAACAGCTTGACGCCCTGTGGATGGTCACTCACCAGCGTGTGGCACAGTCCAGGGGTCTCGTAGATGAAGTCCCCGGGTCCGGCCACCCAATCGTACTCGAGGTAGCGCACGCTGCCCTCGAGACACAGCATGACCACCGTGCCGCGGTGCTTGTGTGTGCCGACTACGCCCTTGGATTTAACCCACAGAATGTTGCTGAAGATGTTGTGTCGCGGATCGAACGCGAGATGGCGCAGTGCCGCATTGTCTCCGAACGGTACCCAAGGGCTTTCCTGCTCAGTGGGTCCGACGAAGGTGCCGGGCAGTCCGTGGCGCCGGATGACGTCTTTGTGGATCTCCGGAACGTCCACGATCCGGTAAGCGGTCGATGGCGGTGCGGTGATCGGGGTCTGCGGCACTGAGGACATGGGAGTAACTCTCCGAACCGTGGCGTGTGCGGCGGTAGCGCATGCGCGCCTCGGTACGGCGCGCCGCATTGCGCAATCCAACCTGACCGAGACTAGCAGCACGCCGCGTTGCGGTACACACACCAGAGCGCAAGATTTTCGACTGTCAGCGCAACACCTCGATGAATGTTTCAAACGACGAGGGGACGCGTTGACGCGCGAGCGATGTCGACCTTAGACTGCCTCGGGTTGCATCTTGCCGCTTCCAATTCGCCTCGAGCGCGCGCGAGGCCATGCGGGAGCTCCACTCTGAAGAGGTTGTCAGGTCATGAACCGATTCGAGCAGGCTGTCCGCGACTGTATGAACCCGACCGCTCAGCTGCTTGCCGAGACCCGCAAGCCGCTGCACCGCGCGATACTGCTGAACTTCTGGCGGCACGTGCATCTGGAAGGGGCGGGATTGTTCGAGCAGATCGTTGCATCTGACATGATGGTCGATCAACCGGTGTATCGGGTCAGTTGGGGGACGCATCCGGCGGTCATCGAGGGAAAAGCCGGGGTTCTCGCCTTTTACAACAGTGTCGGGGAGACGGTGTTGTGGCACTCGGCGGATCGGCTGGCGGTGGCGGATTGGGGAATTTGCGATGAAATTACGTTTCATCAGCTCGCACGGGGAGCGGATCTGAAGCCGCTCGGATACCCGGTCGCGAGTGCGACGCAGCTGTATCACGTCGCAAGTCGTCAGGCGTTCATCTGGCCCTATGATGCGCGAGCACGGCTCGCCGGTGAGCACCTCTACGAAGACAAGACGAGCGTGCAGATTGAGCCGGTCGAGCCGTCGGAGGCGATTACGCCGGCGCGCGTGCGCGAGATTCATCGCGAACAGCTCGCGAGTCTCGAGGCGCGGCTGGGTCCTCGGTTCTGGGTGCTCGGTGAAGGATAGCTGAGCGGCCGTTCCCGGTCGTCATGCCGGCCTGCGGCCGGCATGACGGGATGTGGTCGCTCAGCTGCGCGTCAGGCGCGCAGTGATTTCCGCCACGTGACGTCCCTGGAAGTGGGCGCCAGCCAGCTCATTTTCGCTCGGCTGACGCGAGCCGTCGCCGGAGGCGAGGGTGGTTGCGCCATACGGACCGCCCCCGGTGACCTCATCCATGCGGGTGAGGCCCGGGAAGGAGTACGGCAGACCGACGATGATCATGCCGTGGTGCAGCAGCGTGTTGTGGAAACTGGTGATGGTGGTCTCCTGGCCACCGTGCTGAGTGGCGGTGGAGGCAAAGACGCTGCCCACTTTGCCCACCAGTGCGCCTCGGGCCCACAAACCACCGGTCTGATCGAGGAAGTTGCGCATCTGTGCGGCCATGTTGCCAAAGCGCGTGGGCGTGCCGAACACGATCGCATCGTAGTCGGCGAGTTCATCGACGGTGGCGATGGGTGCGTTCTGCTCGATCTTCATACCGGCCTTGCGGGCGATCTCTGCGGGGACGATCTCGGGGACACGTTTGACGGTTACTGCGGTCCCGGGCACTGACCCGGCCCCCTCGGCAACGGCCCGCGCCATACGCTCGACGTGACCGTAGGAGGAGTAATACAGAACAAGAACCTTTGCCATGCTGAGGATCTCCATGTGACGCTCTGTGGCGCGGAACGCACGAGTATACGTCTCTCTGGGCGGGCACGGGCGCACGCATTGGTCCCGGCGTCAGACGGCAGCACCAATGGTAGACTGCGCTCGTATGCCACCGGAAGTGCCCTCGGACGAGCCCCGCCCAACCGCAGCGAGCAGACGGCCCGCGGCGTTGAAGATCACCACGGTGTCTTGGTCGGATCTGGCTCACACGCTGATCCCGATTTTGCTGCTTTCGGCAGCGGCGATCTGGCTGACGCTGCATTTCGTGCAGCCCGCACCGCCGCATACGCTGACCATCAGCGCCGGGCCGCCAGGCAGCACGTTCGAACTGTCGGCTGAGCGCTTTCGCGCCATCCTGGCCCGTAATGGCATCACGTTGAAAATCCTTCCCTCAGAGGGATCCGCGCAGAATCTCGAGCGACTCAATCGGCCTCACTCGCACGTCGAGATCGCGCTCGTTCAGTCGGGCACCAGTGTTCTCGGCGGACTCGGCGCGGCGCCGGCTCACGACCAGGACGACGATGGGCATGGCATAGTCTCACTCGGTAGCATGTTCTATCAGCCGCTCACCATCTTTTACCGTGGCCCGCGCCTGCTGCGGCTCTCACAGCTGCGCGGGGAGCGCGTGGCCATCGGTGCGGCCGGTAGCGGCACACGGACGCTGGCGCTGGCGCTGTTGAAGGCGAATGGCATTGTGCCCGGCGGTCCGACCCGGCTCGTCGATCTGGAGGGTGCTGCGGCGCGCGATGCGCTGTTGAGCGGCCGGGTCAATGCCATCTTTCTCACTGGGGATTCGACGCCGCCGGCGGTGATCATCAAGATGCTGCATACTCCCGGTATCCGACTCTTCGATTTTTCTCAAGCGGATGCCTATGTGCGGCGATTCCCCTACCTGCACGAGCTGCACATCCCGGCCGGTGCGTTCGATCTCGGGGAGAATCTGCCGCAGCACCCGATCGTCCTGTTGGGTCCTTCGGTTGAGCTGCTCGCGCACGAAAACCTGCATCCGGCGCTGTGTGATCTGCTGATCCAGGCCGCGCAGCAGGTCTACGGTCGGGCGACAGTGCTGCATGCCGCGCACGAGTTTCCGAATACCGCGACCTACACCTATCCGCTGGACTCGGAGGCGGCGCGCTTTTACAAGACCGGGGACCAGAGCTTCACCTACCGCTACCTGCCGTTCTGGGTCGCGAGTTTCGTCAACCGAGTGATTCTGGTGCTGCTGCCGATCATTGTCGTCTTTATTCCCGGCCTGCGCTATCTGCCGCAGCTGTACGGCTGGCGCGTCAACAGCCGCATTCACCGCCGTTACGGGGAACTGATGGCGCTTGAGCGTGAGTCGATCGGGCCGCTTACCCCTGAGCGGCGTGCAGCCTTGCTCGATCGACTGCACGAGATCGAACGGGCAGTGATCCTGCGCAAGATGCCCGGTTCGCATGCCGAGCAGATTTATCAGCTGCGCGAACACATCCAGTTCGTGCGCAACAATCTCGCTCACGTGCGGCCAGGCTGATGCGCTAAGTTGGCGGCCCGATAATCTAGGTTCATTGCAAAGTGATGCGAACGGCTATTTCGGCCGCTGCCTGTATTTGAACGGCGTGAATCGGGACGCGCAGAGTCCGCACTGCCCGGTCTTGACTGGGCACCTCGGCCGTGCCGATCGCAGCTGACACATGCTGCCGACTCTGATGATCTACTACACCTCTGCGCAGGGGTATCGTCCCGGTGGGTTCAACCGCGGGGCAGTGGCGCTGCTGCCTGATGTCGCAGGCATTGCGCAGTACATCACGCCGCAGGCTTACGGGTCGGATCTGCTGACCAACAGCGAGGTGGGCTGGAAGAGCGAGCTGCTCAACCATTACGTGATGATCAATGGAGCGCTCTACCAGGACAATTGGGACAATGTGCAAACGAGCTTGTTCTGTCCGTCCTGTGGCTTTGGTAACGTCAGCTTCGGCACCAATGGTCCGGTGTCCCGCGTGCGGGGCGTGGCGCTGCAGCGCGCAGCTCATCTGTTCACAGGATTCTCTCTGCAGGGCGCGGTGGCCTGGAACAGCAGTGCGCTCGTCAATTCGGCGGCGCTGATCGAGAACAACCTGGCGAGCCCGAATTTCGGCAAACCGATCACGACCCGCTATGTGCAGGGAGCGGCGCAACCGGTGCAGAACGTCTACGGCGCCAGGGGCAGCTCGCTCGTGTATTCGCCGCCGTTTGAGGCCGATCTGCGCATGCGCCATGCGTGGATGCTTGGCGATGACCTCCCGTTCGAGCAGGTGGGCTTCGTGCACGAGGGGCACACGCGCTCGGCGGCAGGGTGTCTGGCGACGTACAATCTGCCTGGCTGGACGACTTATGATGCCTCGATGGGCGGGTCCAAGGGGGACTGGACGGTGACCATGGATGGGTCGAATCTGACTGGCGTGAACAAGAGTCTGGCCACGAGTTCATCGATGTTCATCCTGACGGAGACGCCGATGCGTCCGCGGGTGATATCGCTGACCTTTCACTATGATTAATTGCGGCACGGCTCGCGCGCAAAGGAGGCGGGTGCCGCGCGGGGATAGGAGGGCGGGCGGTGGCGGGTGAGGTGCGGGAGGGATCGGGTGCTTGGTGCGCGGTGTGGATTCGGGGGCGGTGCGGATGAACGGCCGATTTCGCGATTGGGGGTTCGGTGGTGCGCTGGTGGTGGCGCTGCTGGTGCAGACACCGGTGCGAGCGGCGCCGCCGGGGCCCGCCGCCAGAGCCGGCGCGGCGGGCGGTGAGAGCCGCTGCGCTGGCGAGGCTCGGGGGGCCTTGACCCGCCTGCCGCTCGTTCATGCGGCGCAGCGTCGGATCCTGCGACGGCTTGCCGTGAAGCGTTATGCCGAGGCCGCCCGGGCCGCGCGTGCGGCGGTGGCGACTTACCGCGACCCCTGGGCAGCGTATGCACTCGGGCAGCTGTACAGCCAGGGCCTCGGCGTGAAGCGTGACCCGCGCCGGGCAGTCCGCTGGTATCGCTGGGCGGCACAGCACGGGAGCATGCGTGCCGCGCGAGAACTCGCGAATGCGTATCTGCACGGCACCGGCACGCGGCGCAACGCGGCGCGCGCGGCGTACTGGTTCCGTGAGGGCGTCGCTCCCAAGCAGCTCGCGGGCAGTGCGGCGGCGCTTGCGGCCAAATATGCCGCCGGCGCCTTCATGCCGCGCAACCCAGGCATGGCTCGCTATTACGAGGAGCAGAGCGTGCGCATATTGCGCCGGCTGGTCCGCCAGCCGAATGGGCCAGCGGAGTTCGCGCTCGGCAGCGCCTATGCCGATGGGCGCGGCGTCCCGCGCAGCCGCCCGAAAGCTCTCGCGCATCTGTGCCGGGCGCTGCGGTTGGGCTACGAAGCCGCGGCGCCACGCATCGTTCGGCTCGAGGAGGTATGGTGATCGACAGACGCAACTTCCTGAAGTATGGGTTGAATGCGGCTTCTGCTGCGTTGCTGCGCAAGAGCATCACTCGGGCCGCCGCGCTGCCCGGCGTACGCCGTTCCGGGACCCTCGAGGACGTCGAACACGTCGTGATCTTCATGCAGGAGAACCGCTCCTTCGATCATTATTTCGGGCATCTGTCCGGGGTGCGCGGCTACAGCGACCGCTTTCCGCTGTCTCTGCCCGGGGGCAAGCCGGTCTGGCTGCAGCCGCGGATGGAAGATCCTGCGCGGACGATTCTGCCGTTTCACCTCGATACCCACCGGACTTCTGCGGCGTTCATGCAGGACCTTGATCACGGCTGGGCCTCTCAGCATGGCGCCCTTGCAGGTGGGCGGATGGACGGTTGGCCGCTCAACAAGACCGATATGACGATGGGCTATTTCCTGCGCACGGACCTGCCGTTTCACTGCGCATTGGCGGATGCGTTTACGGTCTGCGATCACTACTTCTGCTCGATCGCCGGCCCGACGAACCCCAACCGGGTGATGCTCTGGGCCGGATCGATCGACCCGCAGGGCCGCGGCGGTGGACCGTATATCGACGACGAATGCTGGCTTTATACACCCGGCATGAAGCCCTTCACCTGGACGACCTACGCCGAGCGGCTGCAGAGTGCGGGTATCACGTGGCGCGTTTATCAGGAAGGACTGGGATGGAACGAACACAGTCCGATGACCGGGAATTACGACGATAATGCGCTCGCCTATTTCGAGTCGTTTGCCAACGCTGCGACAAACAGTGAGCTTCACCAGCGTGCCATGCGGCCGGCCGGCGTCGATCAGTTGCGCAACGACGTCCTGGCCGGCCGACTGCCGCAGGTTTCCTGGATCGTCACACCGGCGGCATTCTCCGAGCACCCCTCATATCCGCCGGCGTATGGCGCGATCTACATCGCACGGGTGCTCGAGGCGCTGACGGCCGATCGGGACACCTGGAACAAGACGGTGCTGTTCCTCAATTATGACGAGAACGACGGCCTGTTCGATCACGTGATTCCACCGCAGCCGCCGACTCCGGTATTGCCCGGGATTTCTACGGTATCGACGGAAGGGGAGATCCACGACACCGTCAATCCCGACTACCCGACGCCGCACACGCCCGATCAGCTTCCCTATGGACTCGGACCGAGGGTGCCCATGCTCGTCATCTCGCCCTGGAGTAAGGGCGGATACGTCTGCTCGCAGGTATTCGACCATACCTCCGTGATCCGCTTCCTGGAGAGTCGCTTCGGCGTAAAGGAGCCGAATATCTCGGCCTGGCGGCGCGCGATCTGCGGCGATCTGACCTCGGCGTTCAATTTCGAGTCGTATCGGACCGCTGCGATCGTTTTGCCGAGTACCGCTGACTACTGGGACCTGTCTTTTCAGGAGTCCAAGCTGCCGGCGGCAACCGTGCCGCAACATCAGCCGATGGCAATGCCTGCTCAGGAGCCTGGCCTGCGCCCGACGCGCCCGTTGCCCTATGCGCTCGAGCTGAATCTGGTTGCGGCCCGGGGCGGGGTGCACCTGCAGTTCGACAACCGCTCTTCGGTGGGCGTGTGTTGCACCGCATTCTGGGACGGAAGCGAGGCGTTGCCGCGCCGCTATACGCTCGGTGCGGGTCACCGGCTAGAGGATTTCGTAGCGCTGCCCGACGGACAGTCCCTCGCCATGAGCGTCTACGGACCGAACGGCTTCGTGCGCCGGATTCGCGGCGCGGGCAGCACGTCACTCGAGGTTTCAGCTTCGCTCGACGTGCAGGGCACCATGGCGCTGCGACTGAAGAACAGTGGCAATCGTGCCCTCGCGGTGCAGATTCGCGACGCGGCGTACGGTCGGCCCGCGCATACGCTGCGCGTGCCGGCACGCGCGACCGAGCAGTGGCGCCTGGAATTCCAGCGCAGTCACCATTGGTACGATGTGACGCTGAGCGCCGAGCAGTTCGAGTGGCGTTTCGCAGGCCATGCCGAGACGGGACGCGAAAGTCTCACCGATCCTGCAGTCGCGACCCCCGTGTTGATGTACGCGTAGTGAGACGCGTGGGGCAGGGCGCAACGGGGATGCGGCCGGGCCGTCCCGTCAGGGTGCGTGTGCTGCGAGGGGGGCGGAAATGACGGAACAGCGCGACGCACTGTCGGTGCAACTGATCGTCGCGCCGACCGGCGTCACTGCCGAACAGGCGGTCGCGCTGGTCCGTGAGCACTATGGCCTGGCGGTGCGGCTGTCGCCCCTCACGGGGGAGCGTGACGAGAACTTCAAGCTGACGACGGCTACGGGCGGAATGTATGTTCTGAAGGTCGCCGCGGCGCGCGACAGCCCGGCGGCCACAGCGCTGCAGACTGCCACCCTGTTGCACCTGGCGACAGTCGACCCGGACATTCCGTGTCCACGGGTCCAAAAAACGCGCGACGGCGGGGTGAGCGTCCGCGTGCGGGATGCGCGGGGCGCTGCGCGATCGGCGCATGTCCTGAGCTTTCTGCCCGGGCGGCTATTGTGCGAGACAGTGGCCTCGAACGCTCAGCGCGAAGCTGTCGGTCGCCTCGCGGGGCGACTCGCTCGGGCACTCAGTACCTTCAGCCACCCGGGTGCGCAGCGCCCGCTCATTTGGGATCTGCGCAATGCCGGCGTGCTGCCGGGCATGCTGGAGGATCTGCCCACGTTTCCGTGTCAGTCGTTGGCGCGGACGTTTCTCGCCGCTGCGCTTCCTCGGGCCGTGGCATCCCTCGAGGGGGCGCGGCAGCAGGTCGTTCACAATGACCTCAATGCCCGCAACATCCTGCTCGATCCGACCGATGAGTCGCGGCTCACGGGCGTGATCGATTTCGGTGACATGGTCTACACCGCGCTGATTGCGGATGTGGCGGTGGGATGTGCCGAGTTGATGCCAGCGCAGTGCTTCGAGATTACGCACGCAATGGATTGCTGTGAGGCATTTTTGCGCGGTTATCAGACTTACATGCCGCTGCTCGGACAGGAGCTCGAGGTGCTCCCGGTGCTGGTGGCGGTGAGGCTGTTCATGAATGTCGTGCTGAACGAGTGGTACGTGCGCAATAATCCGCGCAGCCGCCATGCTGTCGCCCAGGAGCCGCAGGTGATGTGCGCGCAAGTTGAGCTCGCGCTGAAATTACTGAAGCAGGGTGTTTGAACGTGACTGAATCGAGGACGAACGAGGCCGTCATGGCGCGCCGCGGGCGGCTGCTCGCCCCGACCTACCGTCATTTCTACGAGCAGCCCCTGCTGATCGAGCGCGCCGAAGGGGTGTGGATGTTTGACAGGGAGGGTCGGCGTTATCTTGACGCGTACAACAACGTGCCGATCGTGGGTCATTGCCATCCGCAGGTCGTCGATGCGATCTGCGAGCAATCCCGGATCCTCAACACGCACACGAGGTATATCACTGAGGAGCCGCTGCAGCTCGCCGAAGAACTCCTTGGAACGATGCCCGGGGAGCTCGACCGCGTCGTGTTCACGTGCACCGGGAGCGAGTCGAACGATCTGGCGGTGCAGGTGAGTCGGGCGGTGACCGGCGGCAGCGGATTCATCATTACGGACTGTGCTTACCACGGCACGACGGAGGTGTTGGCGGGGATGTCGCCGGAGGAGGGCAATCCGCTCGGCGCGGGGGTGTACGCCGTGCAGCCGCCGCGACACCCTGCCGATGCGCCGCGATTTGCAGCGCAGGTGTCCCAGTGCATCAAACAGATGCGCACAGAGGGGGTGCGGCTCGCCGCTTTGCTGCTCGATACGATCTTCTCGAGCGACGGCATCGTGGCCGAACCGAGCGGCTTTCTGCAGGATGCGGTTCGTGAGGTTCGCGCCGCGGGCGGGGTGTTCATTGCTGATGAGGTGCAGCCGGGGTTTGGGCGCCTGGGTGAGACCATGTGGGGATTTGAGCGTCACGGGCTCGTGCCGGATCTGATCACCCTGGGCAAGCCGATGGGTAACGGCTACCCGGTGGCGGCACTGGTCGGGCGCGGCGAGCTGTTGGAGGCTTTTGCGCAGACGCGGCAGTATTTCAATACTTACGGCGGCAACAACGTCGCTTGCGCGGCGGCGCGCGCGGTCTTGCGCGTGATCCGGGAGGAAGCCCTGATGGAAAATGCACACCGCACAGGCCGCTACCTGATGGCAAAGCTGCGATCGCTCGCCGGCCGCAGCACGGCGATTGAAGCGGTGCGCGGCGTCGGACTGTTCATCGGCGTAGAGTTCCGCGAACGGGCCGGGCGGGGCGGCGATGCGCCGGCCGAGGTGCGGCGTGTCGTCAATGACCTGCGCGCGCGGGGCGTGCTCGTCGGTGCGACCGGTCGCGGGGGCACTGTGCTTAAGATTCGACCGCCGCTTACCTTCGAGCCCGAACATGCAGATCTGCTGGTGCACGAACTCGAGCAGGCGATCGGCACAGGTTGATGCGGCGTGAGGCTCAGCCAGGCCGCGCACTCAGCGCGATGGTGCGGCAACCTGTCGCCACAGTGAGGAGAGCCGCTCGCTGAGGACGCTGAGCACGTGTTCGACGGCGGGCAGGTGATGATCGAGGAGCCAGACGAACAGTGCCAGGATGGCAAGGCCGACCAGCGCGTCGGCGAGCGCGTGTGAGCGGTACCGATAGGCGTAGAGGTGCGGTGAGTGCGCGTAACGCAGGGCCCGCAGCGGGGAGAGCACCAACTGGTAGAGCACGATCAGCACGAGGATGGCGGCCCACAGCGGCAGGTGCGGCAGTGACCAGCCGAACAACGCACCCGTGGCGAGCAGCGAGAGCAGCGCCACAAGCCAGGCGAGAGTGATGAGCGCGACGAGAATGCCGAGTACTGCCCAGCCGAGGCCGGAGAGGAAGGCTGCGGCAGGCGGCAGCGGCGGGGGAGGTGGCGGCGGGGCGGTCGCGTTCCAGCTGTGCCACCGGCGGGCGTGCCACTCGGGGCGGTTCTTGCGCCACTCACTTCGCCACTGCGCGCGTGCGCGGCGCCATTCGGCGTGCCAACGGGCGTGCTCGGCGCTCGAGCCCTGCCGGCGGGCGGCATAAGCAGCGGCATCGGCGAATCGGGCCGCCTTGCGTTTCCACTGCTCGATGAGCGCACGAGCATTGAAGGGCAGGCCGGCGGCGGCGGCTACCTCCTCCGGTGTGTTGGCGTAGGGCACGATGAACATCATGGCGAGGTACACCAAGACGGCGAGCCCGCCGGTGAGGATCGCGGCGATCACGAAGAGCAGGCGGACCAGGGTCACGTCGACGTCGAAATACACCGCGAGCCCCGCGCAGACCCCGCTCAGCAGCGCCCCCGCGCTGATCTGGTAAAGCCGCTTCGGCGGGGCGGGCGTCGTGCCGTCTCTGTGCGCGCCGGTCTGCTGTGGATCGGGCGTCGCGGCGGCACCGTCGGTTCCGGTCTCGACCGGACCCATCTGCTCGATCACCAGTGCGATTTCCGTCTGCGTCAGTACCGTCTTGTGCGCATTGAGGAATCTGTCGCACTTGTCCGCAATGGCCTGTTCGAGATCGGCGATGATCTCCACCCGATCCGGGTTGCCCGCGAGCGCTCGCTCCGCCGTGTCGAGGTACTGTGCGAGTGCCCGGTGTGCCTCGTCTTCAAGCTGATACGCGCGGCCGTTGAGACTGACGGCGATGACCGGTCGCATGACTCAACCTCCCAGTGACGAGATTGTCTGTTGGATGCGAGTCCAGTAGACGTTGAATTCGGCAAGGCGGTTGGCACCCGCCTCGGTCAGACGGTAGTACTTGCGCGGTGGTCCGCTGTCGGATTCCTGCCACGCATAGTCGAGCAGTCCCTCGCGGCGCAAACGGCTGAGCAGCGGATAGAGCGTGCCTTCCTGCGTGGCGAACTCGGTTCCGGCGAGCCGCTTCAAAATGTCCGCCGAGTAAACGCTCGAGCCCTGGATGATGCGCAGCACCAGAAATTCCAAGAAGCCCTTGCGCAGCGCCTGCAGTTTTGGCTCGTCCAGCATTTGATGACGCTAGTACCTTTTCAAAAAAAGGTACTAGCCTGCCACCGCTCCGTCAAGACCTCACCTCAGCGGCTGCGACGAGTGTTTTTGCGATGATGGCGCAGGGGAATCGCCGCCAGGTCGAGCAGGAGAAACAGAGCACTCAGCACTGTGGCGGTCAGCGGGCGAATCTGCAGTGCCGGTGCGAGCACGAGCAATGGCAAGAGCGCCTCCGGGATCTGGTCGAGGCCCGGGACTTCGCGGCCTGGGGCGAGCTTCAGGCGCCGTTTGAGGAAGCTTGAAGCCAAATCCGCGCTCATCGCCAGGGCGGCGAACGTCCCGCCCAGCCACACGGAGTGGCCGAGGGCAGGCGAGAGCAGCGCGCAGAGCAGGCCGGAGGCGAGTACGCCGCGCCAGGTCTTGTGGTCACCGAACAATCGGCGCCCATCGCGCAGCGTCGCTCCGGCATCGAGGGGGGCGGCCCAGCGCGGACCCAGCACTCGTGCGGCCGCCCAGGGGGCGACATGGGCCGCAGCCAGCAGGATGAATGCGCTCAGCCAGCTCGGGATTGCGATCGGCGCAACGGTCATGGGGCGCTTTGCCGTCGCTGAGCGGCGCGTTTAGCCGTGCATCGCGACGCGGATATCGAGTGGCTCGGCGCGTGCTGCCCCGAGGGCGTGCTCGGCCAGTCCCTTCTGCGCGAGCCAGTCGCGGTTGAACAGGCGGGACTGATACTTGGCCCCACCGTCGCACAGCACAGTGACGACGGTGTGCCCCGGTCCGAGCTCGCGAGCGAGGCGGGCCGCCGCCGCAGCGTTCAACCCGCTGGTGCTGCCGAGGAACAGGCCTTCTTCGTGCAGCAGCCGGTAGACGTGACGGACGGTATCGGCATCCTCCACGTGGATCGAATCATCGATGGGCGCATCCTGCATGTTGGCCGTGAGGCGGCCAATGCCGATTCCCTCGGTGATGGAGCCCGAACCTGTGGCCTTCAGCGTACCGCAGCGCACGTATTCGTAAAGAGCGCTGCCGGGCGGGTCAGCGAGTACGCAGCGCACCGTCGCGCGCTTCGCTTTCAAATAATGTGCGATGCCCGCGAAGGTGCCGCCCGTACCCGATGCGCAGGTGAAAGCGTCCACCCGGCCGTCAGTCTGCGCCCAGATCTCCGGACCGGTGGTGTCGATATGCGCCTGGCGGTTGACGGTGTTGTCGAATTGGTTGGCCCAGATGGCGTTGGGCAGGTGCGCCGCCAGCCGCTCGGCAATCCGCTGGTACTGGTTCGGGTTGCTGTAGGGCACGACCGGTACCTTGTGCACCTCGGCGCCGAGCGTCTCGAGCAGGCGATACTTTTCCGGCGACTGGTTGTCGGGCATGACGATCACGCAGCGGTAGCCGCGGGCGTTGCACATGTGGGCGAGTCCGATGCCGGTATTGCCCGCCGTCCCCTCGACCACGGTCCCCCCCGGGGCGAGCGCGCCGCTGCGCTCGGCGGCGAGCACGATGGCGCGCGCGGCCCGGTCCTTGACCGAGCCGCCGGGATTCATGAACTCCGCCTTGCCGAGCACCGTGCAGCCGGTCTCCTCGCTGATGCGACGGAGGCGGATCAGCGGGGTGTGGCCGACCGCGCCCACAAATCCTTCAGCAATGCTCATGTAAGTCCTCCGTTGTGCTCGCGTGCCGATTGGTCGGGCCGAGCGTCTCCTTGAGAGTGTCGCACTCGCCAGAGGGTTGCGCGAGCGAGGCAACCTCGCCGACGACGAGCAATGCCGGCGCGGCAATACCTCGGCGCTGTCCGAGTGCGGCAATGCTGGCGAGCGTGCCGGGCACGATGCGCTGTTCGGGCAGGGTTGCCCGCTCGATGAGCGCAGCCGGCAGCGCCTGGTCGGCGCCCGCGGCGCGCAGCTGCGCGCAGATGCCCTGCAGGTATGCGGTGCCCATGTAGAAGACCACGGTCTGATGCGGGCGCGCGAGCGCGCTCCAGTCGAGCGCGCCGTCCTCGAGCGGATGGCCCGTGACCAGCGTAACGCTGTGCGAGAGGTCCCGATGTGTCAGCGGAATGCCGGCCGCCGCCGCCGCGCCGAGAGCGGCCGTGATGCCGGGCACGACGATGTAGGGAATTCCATGGCGCGCGAGGCATTGCGCCTCTTCCCCGCCGCGGCCAAACACGAACGGATCTCCGCCCTTGAGGCGCGCCACGCGCAGACCCTGGCGTGCGTAATGGATCATCAGATCGTGGATGTGCTCCTGGCGGGTGTGCGCCTCGCCGACTGCGCATGCGGCACTCTTGCCGACAAACACACGCTGCGCGTCACGCCGGGCGCGATCGAGCACTGCGGCAGGCACCAGCCGATCATGCAGCACCACGTCGGCTTGCTGCAGCAACTGCAGCGCCCGCAGCGTCAGCAGGTCCGCATCCCCCGGACCGGCGCCGATGAGATAAACCTCCCCGAGCGCACCGGGACCACAGCCATTCGTCGAGCTCAGGCGTGCGGCGCGCAACTCGCGCTCATAGGCGTGCCCGGCGCCCTCGAGATCACCGGCGAGCACCCGCGTGCCAACGCCGCCACGCACGATCCGCTCCCAGAACGCCCTGCGCGAGGCGGGCGCCAGCGCCGCCTGTACGGCTTTGCGCCGAGCACCGATGAAACGTGCGAGCGCCCCGAGCGTGCCGGGCAGCAACGCCTCGATCTGCTCGCGGACCCAGCGCGCGAGCACCGGGGACTCACCCATCGAGCCGATCGCCACGATGAGTGGCGAGCGGTCGACGATGGCCGGGAAATAAAATGTGGACAGCTCGACGTCGTCAACCACGTTCACCGGGATGGCGCGGGTGCGCGCGGCTGCCGACACTTCGGCATTGAGTGCTTTGAGGTTGGTGGCCGCGATCACGATGCGCGCGTCCGCGAGGTGCTGCGGCTCGAAGCATGCATCGCGATGCGCGATCTCGCCGTCTGCGACCCGACGCTCAAGGGCCGCACACAGCCGGGGGGCAACCACCGTGATCTGCGCACCGACGCGCAGCAACAGGTCGATCTTGCGCTGCGCAATGTGTCCGCCGCCGACCACGACGACGGGCAGCGCTCGCAACTGCAGGAAGATCGGCAGATGATCCATGCGCGCCGCGCGCTACTTAGGCTTCAGCTGCGGCGGGTCGTACGCGCGGATGCAGGCCGCATTCCCGGGAGTCGGTCTGCTCCCACCACCAGCGCCCGGCGCGGCGGCTCTCCCCGGGCTGGATGGCGCGGGTGCAGGGTTCACAGCCGATGCTCGGGAACTGCCGATCATGCAATACATTGTAGGGCAGCTTGTGCGTGCGGATATACTGCCAGATCTCCGCCTCGCTCCAGTCAAGCAGGGGACTGACCTTGTACAGCCCGTGCTGGGCATCCCACTCGATTGGTTGCGCCAGCGCGCGGGCGGCCGATTGCTCGCGCCGCACGCCCGTCACCCAGGCGCCAAAGCCGGCGATGGCCCGCCTGAACGGCTCGATCTTACGGATCTGGCAGCACTCGAGGCGTGCCTCGAGGCTGTGATAGAACCCGTTCACCCCACGCTCGGCGGTCAACTGCGCAAGTGCAGTGGCATCCGGATGCACCAGACGCAGCGTGCGCCGGTAACGCCACTGGAGCTTTTCCATCAGATCATAGGTTTCCTGGTGCAGCCGACCGGTATCGATGCTGAAGATCTCGATCTGCGGCACCTGCGTCCAGATGATGTCGGTGAGCACCATGGCCTCGGCGCCGAGGCTGTTGGCATAGATCACGTTGTGGTGCGCGCGGACTGCCTCAGTGAGCGCCGCGCGCACGGCCTGTGCCTTCTGTTCGATACGGTTTGACAGTTCAACCATGACGAGCGGCACTATAGCGATACGCCCGCTGCCCCTAGAAGGAATGATTGCTTCTGAGGCGCTGCACGTCGGTTATGGATGGGCGCGAGTCATTGCGCTACGCTTCGGCGCATGAAATTGCATCAACTGCGCTATTTGGCGGCCATAGCCCAGAGCGGCCTGAACATCACCGCCGCGGCCCAGAAGCTGCATACCTCCCAGCCGGGGGTGAGCAAGCAGATCAAGCTGCTCGAGGATGAGCTCGGTTTTCAGATCTTCGTGCGCGAGGGACGGACCCTGACGCGCATCACCCCGGCCGGGCAACAGGTGGTCGACCGCGCGCTGCGGGTGCTGCAGGAGGTGCAGGCCATCCGGGGGCTCTCGACGGAACTGCGCGACGAGGGACGCGGAAGTCTCTCGATCGGCACCACCCATACGCAGGCGCGCTACGTGCTGCCGGCGGTCATCCAGGAATTCCGTGCCCGCTACCCCGGGGTACGGCTGAACCTGCATCAGGGCACCTCGGAGCAGATTGCCGAGATGGTGGCGCAGGACCGGATCGACTGCGCCATCGCCACCGGGTCGGAGCAGCGCTTTGCGGGCCTGACGCTCCTGCCATGCTACCGGTGGAGCCGGGTGGTGATCGTGCCGCGTGAACATCCCCTGGCACGCCTCGATCGGCTGACCTACCGCGCGCTTGCGAACCATCCCATCATCACCTACACGTTCAGCTTTACCGGACCGTCCTCGCTCAACGAAGCATTCGCCCGGGCGGGACTGACCCCGAACGTGGCCATTACCGCCCAGGACGCCGATGTCATCGTCACCTATGTGCGCCTCGGGCTCGGTGTCGGCATCGTTGCACCGATGGCGGTGGCCGAGGGAGCCGAAGACTTGGCTGTGCTTGATGCCTCGCACTTGCTGCCGGCGCACACCACCTGGATTGGGTTCCGCCGCGGCACGCTGCTGCGCCGCTTCATGTATGAGTTTGCTCAGCTGTTTGCCCCGCATCTGGATCGGCGGCTGATCGACCGGGCGCATCGGGCGGCGACGCCCGAAGAGTCGGCTGCGGTGTTCGCCGAAGTGTCACTGCCGCAGCACTGAGCAGGCCTGCGACGACGGAGAGTCACTGTGATGGAGCAGAGCCTGCCCGTGTTCGATCGGCGACGCGCCGGAGTGCTGTTGCATCTCGCCTCGCTCGAGGCGCCTTTGGGCCGCGGCGGACGCGCGTTCATCGACTGGCTGGCCGCAGCGGGCTTCAGTGTCTGGCAGTTTTTGCCGATCGGACCGACCGGAGCAGACCGCTCACCGTATTTCGCGCGCTCGGACTTTGCCGGCAATCCGCTGCTGCTCGATCCGAGCGAGCCGCCGGGAGATGCTGCGGAGCGCTCGGCCTTCGCGGCGGCGAGCGCGCACTGGCTGGAGGATTACGCGCTGTTCGAGTCGATCAGCGCACGCTGCGCCGGGATGCCCTGGTGGCAATGGCCTGAGCCGTTGCGTGGGCGCGAGCCCGAAGCACTGCAGATGCAGCGCCGGGCGTGCGAGGCGGATCTGGAGCGCGTGCGCAGCGAGCAATTTGCCTTCTTTGTGCAGTGGCGGCGGCTGCGCCGTTACGCGCACGCACGCGGGGTGCGCCTGTTTGGCGACCTGCCGTTTTATGTCGGTCCGATGTCGGCGGAGACCTGGGCCGAGCGCGGACAGTTCCAGCTGGATCAGACCGGCCAACCCGCGGCGGTCGCCGGCGTGCCGCCCGATTACTTCTCCGAGTACGGTCAGGTCTGGGGCAACCCGCTTTACGACTGGCCGGCGATGCAGCGCGATGGATTTGCCTTCTGGCGTGCACGCCTCGGGGCGCAGCTCGAGCGGCTCGATGTGCTGCGTATCGATCACTTTCGTGCGTTTGCCGCCCATTGGGCGGTGCCAGCCGCAGCGCCGGATGCGCGCGGCGGACGCTGGTGCCCGACACCCGGCCGCGAGCTGCTCGAGCGTCTGCGTGCCGAGCGCGGCGCCTTGCCGATCGTCGCCGAGGACCTCGGTCTGATCACCGCGGACGTGACGGCATTGCGCAAGGACTTCGCCTTGCCAGGCATGCGCGTGCTGCAGTTCGGCTTCGACGGCTCGGGTGACAATCCGCACCTGCCCGCGAACATCGAGGTCGATTGCGTGGTGTATACCGGGACGCACGACAACGATACCACGCTCGGTTGGTATCGAAGTTTGGACGAGCACACGCGTCATTACGTCGATCAGACGCTGGGCGTCACGCGCGAGTCGATGCCCGAAGGCATGGTGCATGCGGCGCTCGCGACCGTCGGACAGCTGGCCGTGATTCCGGCGCAGGATCTGCTCGGACTCGGCAGCGCCGCCCGGCTGAATACCCCGGGCACGCAGAGTGCGGCAAACTGGCGCTGGCAGCTACCCTCCGGGGCGCTGACGGCGTCGCTCGCGGCGCACTGGGCGACCGCGATCCGCAGTTATGGGCGCGCCTGAGCCGCGGCGCGCGCGCGAGCCCGTCTGCGCACCCACACGGGCGTTTGTTCGTCGGCGCCGCCCTGGTAGGCCACCTGAATCTCCCTGAGGGCCTGCTGGCAGGACTGCAGGTTCTGATCGGGTCGGGGCACGATGCTGTCGATGCCGCAGCGTCCGAGCCAGAACACCAAGTCGCGGATGACATCACCGAGCGCCCGCAGCTCGCCGGAGTACCCGAGCCGGGTGCGCAGCAGCACGGCCTGCGTGAGCGCGCGCCCGTCGGTAAAGGTTGGAAACTGCAGGGCGATCAGCGGCCGATCGGCGATCAGCGGATAGAGCGTCTCGATGTCCTCGGTGTTCGGTAGCAGCACGCCGACCGCCGCGGTGCTCGCGAGCAGCGCGGCGCGCTCGGTGCGCCAGCGGGCGAGGGGTACGATGAGCTTTGCGCTCGCGGGCACCTCGCCCGCACCATCGGTGACAAGCGTCCAGTCGTCCTCGGCGATGACGCCCTGGCGAAGGATCACGGTGCTCATGCCGCGGCCGCCTCGGACTCGTCCTCGCTCGCATAGAGGCTCGCCTTGAACGGCCCCATGCCGACTCGCCGATAGCACTCGAGGAAGGTCTCGTCCTCGTCGCTGCGCAACTCGAGATAGGCCTCTATCAGACGCTCGATGCCCTCGGCAATCTCTGTTCTCGCCAGCGCTCGTCCAACCCGCTCGCCGATCGTGGCATCGTTGCCCGGGCTGCCGCCGAGGGTCACCTGGTACCACTCCTCACCGTGCTTGTCGACGCCGAGGATGCCGATGTGCCCGACACTGTGATGTCCACAGCCGTTCATGCAACCGCTCATGGTGATGCGCAACGGGCCGATTTCGTACTGCGCATCGAGCGAGTCGAAACGCTGATAAATCTCGCGGACCACGCCGGTCGTGCCGGCGTTCGCCAGGCCGCACAGATCGAGGCCCGGGCAGGCGATCAGGTCCGTGGTCAGGCCGATGTTCGGTGTGGCGAGGCCGGCGGCATCGAGCTTGCCCCACAGCGCATACAAATCGCACTCGGCGACATCGGCGAGCACCAGGTTCTGATCGTACGTCGAGCGCACCTCCCCGAAGCTGTAGGTGTCGCTCGTCTCGGCCAGTACCTCAAACTGCTCGGCCGTGCAGTCCCCGGGAGGCTGCTGCGGTGACTTCAGCGACACGAATACCACGCGATAGCCGGGTACCTTGTGTGCGTGCACGTTGCGTTTCAGCCAGGCGGCAAAGCGCGGGTCGCGGCTCGCCGCGGCGGTGAGGTCCGCGCCGACCTCCGCGGCCGGCCGGTAGGCCGGGGCACTGAAGTGTGCGCGCATCTGTTCGATGTCCTCGGGCAGCAGCTTCAGCTGTTCACCTTCGGCGCTTGCGAGGATGCGGGCGTACTCCTGCTCGAGGGCGGCGCGGAAGCGCTCGATGCCCCACTCGCGCAGCACGATTTTGATGCGCGCCTTGTGGATATTGTCGCGTCGCCCGAAGCGATTGAACGTGCGCAAGATCGCGCAGGCGTAAATCAGCAGGTCGGACTCGGGCACGAAGCCGTTCATTTCCTGCCCGAGCATGGGCTGGCGGCCGAGGCCGCCACCGACGAAGAACCGATAACCGACCGCACCGGCGCGGCGCAGCACGTGCACGGCCGCATCGTTGGTGCGGGTTGCGGCGCGGTCGACCGATGCGCCCGTGAAGGCAAACTTGAACTTGCGCGGCAGCCAGTAGAATTCCGGGTGCAGCGTGATGAACTGGCGCAGCAGCTCGCAGTACGGGCGCGGATCGATCTGTTCATCGGCAGCGACGCCGGCCAGATAGTCACTGGTGATGTTGCGCGTATCGTTGCCGCAGGCCTGGATGCTGTGCAGTTGCACCTCGGCGAGCTCGGCGAGCAGGTCCGGCACCTGCTCGAGCTGCGGCCAGTTGAGCTGGATGTTCTGTCGCGTGGTGAAGTGTCCGTAGCCCTTGTCGTACTTGCGCACGACCTGTGCCATGCGGCGCAGCTGCGCCGACTCGAGCAGCCCGTAGGGTACGGAGATGCGCAGCATCGGCGCGTGGCGCTGCTGATACAGGCCATTGCGCAGGCGTAGATGGCGAAACTCCTCTTCGGAGAGCTCGCCGGCGAGGAAGCGGCGCGTCTGGTCGCGGAACTGCTCGGTGCGCTCCCTGAGCAGCTGCCGATCGATCTCGTCATAGCGGTACATGCAGCCGGACTATAGGCGTGGCCCGAGCGGCCGATAAATACCGTGTGGTTTGGCGGATGGCGCATACGGTTATGAGGCGGGCGCCGCCGATGCGATAATGATCGCCTCGGCGGACGAGCTGGAGCGAGGCACGATGGGACTTTACTTCGAACAATTCTCCGTGGGACAGCGCTTCGAGCATCAGGTGCGCCGCACGGTCACCGAAACCGACAATCTGCTCTTCAGTGCGCTCACCATGAATCCGGCCGCGATTCATCTGGATGCGGAGTACTGTCGCGATACGCCATTTGGCGAGCGCATCGTCAATAGCGTGTTCACGCTCGGTCTGCTGGTCGGGCTGTCGGTCTACGACACCACCTTTGGCACCACCATCGGCAATCTCGGCTGGGAAGAGGTGAAATTTCCCCGACCGGTGCTCATCGGCGACACACTGCGCGCCGTGACGAGCGTGTATTCGGTGCGTGAGAGCCGCTCGCGGCCGGACTCAGGCATCGTGGTATTCGAGCACCGCGGGTACAACCAGCGCGACGAGGAGGTGGCCTCGTGCCGCCGCGCGGCGCTGATGCTGAAGAGGCCGGTATGAGCGCGGCGGCACCGCGCTCGTGGCTGTTCGTGCCGGGCGACAGCGAGCGCAAGCTCGCCAAGGCGCTCGAGTGCGGTGCCGATGCGCTGATTCTCGATCTGGAGGACTCGGTGGCACCGGAGCGGCTGCCGCTTGCCCGCGAGCAGGTGCTGCAGTTCCTACAGGCGCATTCGGCGCGCGCGCAGTTGTGGGTGCGCGTCAATGCGCTCACGAGTGGTCGACTGTTCGAGGATGCCACGGCAGTGATCGCCGGGCGGCCGCGTGGACTGGTGCTGCCCAAGGTCGACAGTTACGCCGATATTGAGCGCATCGCGCTCACGCTCGAGGCGATCGAGGCGGGTCACGGGATTGCTGTCGGCACGACCGCGCTGGTGGTGATCGGGAGTGAGACGCCGGCGGGCTTGCTTGCGCTGCCGGGGTACCCGCAGGCGGCGGCCGTGCATCGGGCGAGCGCGCGGCGCCTACGGGGGCTCACCTGGGGCATGGAGGATCTGTCGGCATCGCTCGGCGCGCGAGTACGCCACGACGCCTCGGGTGCGCTGCGACCGACATTTGAGCTGGCTCGCACCCTGTGCCTGCTCACGGCCGCCGCGCTCGGTCTTCAGGCCATCGACGGAGTGTATGCGGATGTGCACGACGCGCAGGGACTGCAGCGCGAACTCGAGCAGGCGCGCGCGGATGGCTTTAGCGGCAAGCTCGCGATTCACCCCGGTCAGGTGGCGCAGATCAATGCGACGTTCACGCCGAGTGCCGAGGAGCTCGAGTGGGCACGGCGGGTGGTGGCAGCCTTCGAGGCGACCCCGGGGGTCGGGGTGAGCGTGCTCGATGGGCGGATGATCGATCGGCCTCACTGGCGTCTGGCGCAGCGCATTCTCGAAGCGGACGCCGCCTGGAAATTACCGCCCGAAGGGTAAGTGTCGATGCCCGGGCAGCGGGCCGAGATGAACAGAACGGAATTTCAATAAAATTAATAAATATCAATAGCGTAAGAGCGAAATTTCAATGAAATTCCGGTCCGTGGCGCAGCGTCACGGCGGATCCTCTGGCGGTACGACCGACTGCCCACCCGAGTGGCGGCTTGCGCTTGGGGTGGGTGGATTGGGGCATCAGGCAGAGGCATCAGGCCGAGGTTTCGCCGAGCAGGGTGATACCGGGAGGGAGGTGAGCGGCGACCTGTGCGTATCGGGCGCGCTCGTGGAGGATGGAGTCGGCGTCGAGGGCACAGAGGGCGCGCCAGCTGGCCGGGC